>CAYJMF010000069.1:6399-9789 GCA_964370855.1 uncultured Planctomycetota bacterium
TTGAGAGGCGGCGGATTCGACCCGCACCCTGGCTCCGCGGGGGAATCCCCGGGATCGGGGCCATGGATCATGGGGGACGGCGTTCATCGTTCGTGATGAGGCCTTGAAGTCACCGGAACTCCGCTGGGGTGCCCGCCGTCCCCCAGGATCCAACTCCCCGATCCCGGAGACCTCCCCGCGGCGCCGGAGGGCGTTTCGAATTCCCCATCCTCACCTGCGGTGCCCCGCGACGGGGGGGGGGCGCGCGGGGGGGGGGCCCCCCCAGCGGGGGCCCCCCCCCCCCCCCCCAACGCCCGGCCCCCCCCCCCCGCCCCCCCCCCCTAACCACGACGGCCCCCGGGCTTTCGCCCGGGGGCCTTCGTCGCTTCTCGAAGTCTAGTACTTCGTGCGGAACCGCAGACGGTCGACGTAGGGGACCGGGTCGTCCCGCTTCTGGCCGTCCTTCAGGGTGAAGGTGATGCGGACGCGGAAGAACTGGTAACCGTTGCCGTTCAGCGTGCCCGTCACGTCCTGGACGCCGAGGGTGGGGTCCTTGAGGACGACCCACTGGCTCGCCTTGGTGGTGTCGCTGGAGAAGCCCGTGCCGACGTTGATGCTGGAGGTGTCGGCGTGGCCGAAGTTGGTGGGGTCCTCGCGGGACATCTGCACCTCGTACTTGAGGGTGCAGCCGGGGAAGTTCTGGTCCGTGAAGTCGCCGTTGTTCGCGGGCTGGAGGATCGGGTCGAAGACCCCGAAGTTGAACCAGGTGCTGGTGTACAGGGAGGGGGCGTCCGCCGCCGTCCCCGTCGGGTCGAAGGTGTCGTGGTTGAAGTCGGGGAGGATCGTCGCCGTCTGGGTGGGATAGGCGCCGGGGATGGTGCCGTCCTTGTCCTCGAGCTGGACGTACCCGCCGCCGCCCTTGCCGCCGGCGCCGCCCCAGCCGTAGGTGTAGGGGGTGCCGCCCGCGCCGCCGGAGGTGTCGAGATACCCGCCGGTGACGGTGAGCGCGTTGTTCGCGTAGAGGGCGATGGCCCCGCCTGCGCCGCCGCCGCCCGCAGCGCCGTAGTAGTAGTAGCCGGGGTTGACGCTGCCGCCGTCACCACCCTTGGCGACGATGTTGCCGGTGACGGTGATGTTGTTGGCGCACTTCACGAGGATGCCGCCGCCGCCGCCGCCGCCGCCCGCCGCGCCGTTCCTCCAGTTGGTGGAGGTGGGGTAGTAGTGCGAGTTTCCGCCGGAGCCGCCGCCGCCGCCGCCCACGCCGGAGATGTACCAGTTCTTGCCGTCATTGGTGGCCGCGGAGCTCGGCTGGATGCCCGCCGCGGGGCCGCCGACGCCGCCCGCGCCGTTCCAGGATGCGTAGGAGGGGTAGTTGCCGGGGGAGCCCGTGGAGCCGTTGTACTGGTGGCCGCCGCCGCCGCCGCCGCCGCCGAAGCCGTAGACCGTGGAGCCCGGCTCGACGCCGCCGAGCCCGCCGCCGCCGCCGCCGTTGACGCCGCTGGCGCCGGCGCCACCGGCGATGCCGCTCCAGGAGGTGCCGGTGTAGCAGTCGCCGCCCTTGCCGCCGCCGCCGGTCCCCGCGCCGCCCTTGGCGAGCGGGATGGAGGAGGTCTGGTAGTTGGCCTCGGCGTTGTCGCCCTTGCCGCCCGTGGAGCCGAGGGTGCCGGCGATGACCACGTTCTTGAGGGACAGCAGGGTCGCGGGCAGGGTGCCCGTGATGGTGACCGTGATGTTGCCGTTGATGGTGATCTGGCGGAAGTTGAAGATGCCGCTCACCGCCGTCGGGGAGTTCGTGTTGAGGGTGGTGTTGCTGGTCGGGATGAAGTCCCCGAGGGTGCCGGTGCCGCCGGCGGCGGTGAAGACGCCGGCCACGGCGCCGGGGACGGCGTCGTTGAAGGAGGCCGTGGAGAGGTTCGTGTCGAAGCCCTCCTCGCCGTTCTCGTCGAGGTCGGTCCCGTCGAAGTTGAGGTAGGTGGTGAGGTCCTTCTGGGGCTCGTCACGGGTGGTGAAGATGAGGAAGGTGCGGGGGTCGATCTCGTCGGGGTTGGCCAGGGCGAAGGCCATGAGGTCGGGCTCGAGGCCGGACTCGGCGCGGGAGCGCAGGTCCACGCGGTTCGGCTTGCCGGTGCCGTTGCCGTCGTTGTCCCGGAGGTCGTAGTTGCCCGTCAGGTCCGTCACGCGGTTCTCGATGCGCAGCACGTAGGTCGCCTGGTCCGCCAGCGGGAAGGTGGGGATGAAGGTCAGGCGGACGCCGTCGAAGCTCTGCTCGAGGGTGGGGGTGCCCTGGATGGGCCGGTTCTGGGGAACGCCCAGGCGGTTGATCATCCGGAGGCTCACGTTGTTGGTGGTGATGGTGCTGGGGAGGAGGGGGACCTTGTTCAGGACCAGCACGATCTGGGCGTCCGTCGGCACGTCCTTGGCCCCTCCGGCCACGTAGGGGGCCGACCAGGGGATCTGCTCCACGGGGTTGGAGAAGGAGACCGCCGGGGGCGGGTCATCCCGGTAGGTGTCCGTGGTGAAGAGGTCGGGGCTCGTGGCGGCGGCCGTGGCGAAGGAGCCGACGTAGCTCCTCACGAGGGGCCGTCCCGTGTAGGACTTGACCTGGTTCACCTTCGGGCTGCCGACCACCGTGACCCGGTACGTGGACTGGGGCTGGAAGCCCGAGTCGGAGAGGTCGGCCTCGGTGGGCAGCTGCGGGAAGAAGGTGACGATGTTGCCCGCCACCTTGAAGTCCCCGAAGGACTGGATCCCGTACCTGGGTCCGAGCCGGACCTGGATGGTGTCGTGGCGGATCGTCGAAGGGAGGACGAACTCGCTGAACTCGATGGTCATGGGGACGTTCAGCGACACGCCGTCACGACCGTCGAGATCGATGTCCACCACGTACAGGGCCTGGGCCCCGACCTCTGGGTCGGAACCACCGCCACCTCCGCCGCCGCAGCCTGCGAACGAGACGAAGGCGGAGGCGACGGCGAGGGAACCGAGGAGAACAGAGCCCGCCCTGGAAAACCTCAGCAGGGCGGAAAGTCCGATAGGACGCATGCTGCCACTCCTTGCGGACGGCTTCCGTCCGCAGCTACCCGCCCTCCCGCAGGGCGGGGCAACCAACATCGTCCTCCCACGGCTGGGAGGCACCCGTGCGCATTGTAGCGGACCGGACCGGCCCCGGGGCAAGCGGAAAACGGAGGAAATCCCGGGAACGACCCGCCCCCGGGAACCGATCCCGGGAGTGCGCTCTCGGACCATGCGCAACTGCCATTCCAAAGGGCCCTTGACCCGCCGTCACCCCCCGGGGGGGCGGAATGGGCTGGAGTGGGGCGGGCCCCCCCCCCCCCCCGGCGGCGCCCCGGCGGTTGCGCCCGGCCAATAGTGCGGGGCGCCCCCCGGGCGCCGCCGCGGGGCGTCCACCCC
>CAYJMF010000069.1:9799-26122 GCA_964370855.1 uncultured Planctomycetota bacterium
CCCCCCACCCACCCCCCCCCCCCCCCCCCCCCCCCCCGCGGGGGGGGGGGGGGGGGGGGGGGGGGGGGCCCCCCCCCCCCCCCCCCCCGCGGTGGAAGCCGTGCGATTCCGCACGGCAATTCGTGCGGGACGACCCCGTGGCTCCTCCGCGGGGCTTCCTCCCCCCGTCCGCCCCGGGGTGACGGAGCGGGGCCGGGGGCAGGGATCAGAGATTGCTTGGGCGGGGTCAGCCGGTAGGCTTCAGGGACCATCCATGAGTCCGCGAACCCTCCTCTCCTGCCTCGTTTCGGCGGCGCTCCCCGCGGGGCTCTGGGGCGGACTCGCCCTGGCCGCGGGAGCGTCCCCCTCGGCACCGGGGGCGGAGGCGGGGGGCGCGGCGGCGGTCCTCCTCGCCTCGGGAGCGGCCCTCGTCCTCTTCATCGCCTACCGTCGCCGGACCGGGGCCGACGGTCCCGGCCTGGCCGCGGCCGCCGTCCTCGCCTGCTTCCCCGCCCTTCCCGACGCCATGGCCTCGGGCGCCGCCCTGCCCCTCCTCGGCGCGACCCTCGCCCTCTCGCTCCTCGTCCTCTTCCTCGCGGCGCCGGAGGACCGGGGGGGGAGCGTCGGGAGGATGCTGGGAGCGGCGCTCCTCTCCTGCGCCGCGGCCGCCGCCGCCGCCCTCTGGATGTCCCCCCGGGCCGCGGCCCCGGCCCTCCTGCCCGCCGCCCTCCTCCTCGCGCCGGCGGGCGCGGTGCTCGCCGGGGAGGCCTGCCGCTCCATCGTCCATGCCGCGGGAGCGCCGGAGGGCCGGAGGAGGGGCTTCGTCCTGGCCCTCGCCCTGGTCCTCGCGGCGGGGGCCGGCGGGGGCTACCTGCGGTCCCGGTCCTGGGCGACCCCCCTCGCGTTCTGGGAGCGCGCCTCCGCCGCGGACCCGCAGTCCCCGGCGGCCACGGGCGCCCTCGCCGAGGCGCGGGCGGCGGCGGGGGACCTCCCCGGGGCGGAGGCGGCGCTCCGCCGGTTCGCGGAGCAGGTCCAGTCGGGGGCCGCGGCGGGCCGGTCCCGGGAGGCCCTCCTCCGCGGCGCCGAGGGGGCCGTGCGGGCGGCGGTCCCCCTCCTCGGATCGGGGGGCGCGGGGAGGGAGGCCGCCGCCGCGGCCATCGAAGCGGCCCGCCTGCTGTCCCCCCGCAGCGCCGTCGTCCTGCGCGGCGCCGGCGAGGCCTTCCTGGAGGCGGGGAACTTCCCCGAGGCCGTGAAGGTGCTCGGGGAGGCCACCTTCGCGGACCCCGGGGACGCGATGGTCTGGGACGCCCTCGCGCGGGCCCTCATCCCCGCGGCCCGCGTGGACGAGGCCCTCGGCGCGGCGCAGAGGGCCTCGGGCCTCGAACCGGGGAATCCCGCCTTCGCCCGCACCTACGCCGAGGCGCTCCTCGCCTCGGGCAGGGGCAGCGACGCCCTCACGGTCCTCAAGGAGAGCCTCGGTTCCCCTCCCTTCGACCCCGTCCACGCCCGCGCCTACTCCGAGGCCCACCGGCGCCTCGCCGGGGGGGAGGTCTCCGCGGGGCGGTCGGGCCGCGCCCGGCGGCTCCTCGCCGCGGGGCTCCTGGTGGATCCCTCCAGCGCCGCCTGCCAGGAGATGAAGCGGGGCCTCGACGAGCGGTACGAGGCGGAGCGCGCCGCCCACGAGGCCCTCGTCGCCCCGGGCCCCGACGGGACCGTCCTGCCGGACAACCTCCTCCTCTTCGCCTCCTGGCTCTGCCGGTGGGGGGATTTCGACAAGGCGAAGCCCCTCTTCGGCCTCCTCCTCGAGGAGCGCGGCGGGACCGCCGCGGTCCACTTCCAGATGGGCAAGGAGTTCTGGGAGGGGCGGGGGACGGTGGAGGGATACGAGAAGGCGATCCTCGCCTACCGCGACGCCCTCGTCCGGGATCCCGGCTACGTGGAGGCGCGCAACCGCCTCTGGCAGGCCTACCGCGCCCTCGGACGGACGGAGGAGGCGCGGGAGGCGGCGCGGCGGTTCCTCGAAATCGGGCGCTCCCACCCCGACGCCGTCGACGCGGAGCGCTTCCTCGCGGACCCGGGCGACGGCCGGTGACCCCGGCGGGGGCGCGCAGGGCCGGGCTCCTCGTCGTCGTCCTCGCCGCCGTGCTCTTCCACGTGCGGGGGCTGGCGGGGGAGTTCACCTTCGACGACCACCGCTTCGTGGATCGGAACGCCGCCATCGGGACCGTGGGCAACCCTCTGCGCTTCTTCACCGACCCGACCACCGCGGACCCGCGGCAGGCGAGCGACATCTACCGCCCCCTCCGCACCCTCTCCTTCGCCGTGGAGAGGTCGATCTTCGGGGACCGGCCCGCGGGGTTCCACGCGGTGTCCCTGGTGCTGCACGCGGCCAATGCCGGGCTCCTCTACCTGCTCCTCCTCGAGCTCGGCGCCGGTGCGGCGGCGGCGGCCTTCGGCGCGGGGGTCTTCGCGGCCCACCCGGCCAACGTCGAGGCCGTGGCCTGGATCTCCTCCCGCGCGGACCTCATGGCCGCGTTCTTCACCCTGCTCGCGGTGATCGGGTGGGTGCGCACGCGGGGGCCCGACCGGTGGTACGCCCTCGCCCTGGGGGCGGGGCTGGCGGCCTGCTTCTCCAAGGAGGCGGCCGTCGTGTTCCCCGGGTTCTTCGTCCTCGCCGACCTCGCCCGGCCCGGCGGCGGGCGGCGGGAGGCGCTGTCGCGCTGGCGACTGTTCCTCCTCCCGACCCTCCTCGCCCTCGGCTTCGCGCTCTGGGTGAAGGTCCTCCTCGAGTCGGGCCGGAGCGGGATCCTCGGCCACATCCCCGGGTGGTGGGGCGGCTCCTACGGCGCGAACCTCGGGACCGCGGTCCGTGCCGGCGCCTACCAGGCGCTCTTCGCCGCCTTCCCCTTCGTGCCCTCCCTGGACTGGTACATGGATCTCTCCCGCTCCCTCCTGGAGCCCGGCGCCCTCGCGTCGGCGCTGCTCCTCGCGGCGCTCCTCGCCCTCGGCCTGCGGGGGGCGCTCCGGGGAGGGCCCCCCGCGGCCCTGGCGGGGTCGGGGATCCTCTGGGCGCTCCTCGGAGGGCTCCTGACGAGCCACCTCCTCTTCCCCGTGGGCATCCCCCGGGCGGACCGGTTCCTCTACCTCTCCCTCGCCGGGGCCGCAGCCGTGGCGGCGGCGGGGTTCCAGCGCGCCTTCTCCTTCCACCCCCGGGGGGCGATGCTCCTCGGCGGGGCGGCGGTCCTCGGCCTCGGTCTCCTCGCCGCGGACCGGACCGGCGCCTGGAGGGACGAGGCCACCATGTGGTCCCTCGCGCCGGCGGAGGGGTACAGCCCCCGGGCCAGGGGCTGGTTCATCGCCCGGCGGACCCGCCACGCGGCCCGGACCTTCGACCGCGGCGTCGAGGCGCTGGACGCGGGGGAAGGGGAGCGGGCGCGGCGGCTCCTCGCCGAATCCAGGGGAGAGCTGGAGGTCCTGCTGTCCGAGGTGAAGGTCCTCCGCGACGAGTGGAGGGAGCGCACGGGCCTCGAGGTGGACGCCCGCTTCGAGGCGCGCATCCGCCGGAACCTTTCCCGGGTGCTCTTCCGCTCCGGGGACGCGGAGGGGGCCCTCCGGGAGGCCGAGGCCTCCTCGGTCCTCGACCCCGGGGATTCCAGGAGCCTCGCCCTGGAGGCCATCGCCCTCGAGCGCCTCGGCCGGCTCCAGGAGGCGGGCTGGCGCATGGAGGCCGCCCTGGCCGCGGCCCCCCCGGCGGGCCCCTTCCTCCCCGGCGCCGAGGACGAGGGCCTCGTGCCCCCCCTGGACGCCGCGGCTGTCCTCGTGCCCGTGGCGAGGTGGCGCCTCTCGCGGGGGTACGACGGGGCCGCCCTGCGGGCCCTCCGCGCCGCGGCCAGGGCCTGGCCCGAGCCGGGGAGGAACCCCGCCGTCGAGCAGGCGCCGGACCTCGAGGCGCAGATCGGGGCCAGGCGGTCCGCCCTGGAGGCCGCGGCCCGGGCCGACCCCGGCAACGCCGCCCTCGCCGCCGCGCGGGTGGCCTACGTGGGGATGGGGTCGGCGGACATGGAGGCGGCCCGCATGGCCTACCGGGCGACCTTCGGGGTCGGCATGGAGGGACCCTCCCTCCGCACCCTCTGGGCCCTGGCCACCATGGAGGCGGACGACACGGAGGAGGGCTGGAAGGCCGCCGACGCCCACCACGGGGCGACCCTCGAGGAGTTCCCCGGGGACGCGGGGGCCCTCCTCGGGAAGGCCCGGTGCGCGGCGTCCCTCCGGCGCCCCGAAGAGGCGGCCTCCCTGCGCCGGCGGGTCCTCGCCGATCCGGCGGCCACGGAGGAGGCGCTGCGGGAGGCCCGTGAGGGGCTGGACGGCGGTGGCCGGTAGGCGCCCCCGCCATTCGTTCGGGGCGCGGGCGGGGGAGCCGTAGGATGCCCCCTTCCATAGGGAAGCAACGCTCTTGAGCACCCCCCCCCCGACCTACACCTACGTCGAAACCCCCGAGGGCGTCGCCGCCCTCGCCCGGGAGATGGAAGGTGCGGACCGGATCGGCATCGACACCGAGTCCGACTCGATGCACTCCTACTTCGAGAAGGTCTGCCTCCTGCAGGTCGCCCTGCCCGGGGACAGGATCTTCCTCCTCGATCCCCTGCGGGTGAAGGAGCTCTCCCCGCTGAAGCGGCGCCTCGAGGATCCCTCGGTCCGGAAGATCCTCCACGGTGCGGACTACGACATCGTGTGCATGAAGCGGGACTTCGGGATCAACATGCGCGGGACCTTCTGCACGATGACCGCGGGCCTCCTCCTCGGCCTGGAGAAGATCGGCCTCGCGGATCTCGTGGAGATGCAGTTCGGCGTCCGTCTCGCCAAGGCCTTCACCCGCTCCGACTGGGCGGCGCGCCCCCTCTCCGAGGGCCAGCTCGCCTACCTCGTGGAGGACGTGCAGTACCTGATCCCCCTGGCCGAGGAGATGGACCGGAGGCTGCGCGAGGCGGACCTCGTCGAGGAGGCGCGCATCGAGTGCGAGCGCCTCGAGGAGAGGCTGCCGGCGCCGCGGGAGTTCGATCCCTGGGGCTTCCTGCGCATCCGCGGGTCGCGACAGCTCCCCGAGCGGGGGCGGGCGATCCTGCGGGCCCTCGTCGCCATGCGGGAGACCCAGGCGCAGGAGATGGACCGGCCCGCCTTCAAGATCATCGCCAACGACACCCTGCTCCGCATCGCCGAGTCGTCCCCGGAGTCGGCGGGGAAGCTCCGCTCCCTCAAGGGGGTGACCCCCTACGTCATGCGCCGCTGGGGGGACGACGTGATGGCCGCGGTGAAGAAGGGTCTCGAGGATCCGGAGACGGTGCCCGACCGCGCGCCCCCGAGGGAGGGCGGGGAACCCGGGGACAGGCGCATGTCCTTCGCCGCGCAGAAGCGCCACGGCCGGCTGAAGGAGTGGCGCTCCGCGCTCGCGAAGAAGACCGGGCGGACGACCCTCGCCATCCTCCCCAACGTCGCCATGTTCGACGTCGCCAAGGCGCCGCCGAAGGACCTCGCGGCCCTGGCCGCCACGCCCGGCGTGGGGTTCCACCGGGCCGGGCTCTACGGCGAGGAGATCCTGCGCATCGTCACCCCGCGGCGGACGTAGGCGGGGGCGGGCCGTTCCCGAGGGGATCGGCGAGGATCGCGCCGCGGCACGGCGGACAGAGATCGAAGCGGCGCCGGGCGGCGACCTCCTCCTCCAGCTCCGTGGCGTCCCGGCCCTCCATGGAGCGGACGATGCGGCGCAGCTCCGCGTCGAAGTCCCGGGCCAGGTCCGCCTTCATCAGCTCCGGGGGATCCCAGGCGGCGTCGATCTCCAGGCGAAGCACGTAGCGGACCTCCTCGTCGATGAGGAGGCTCTTCCCGCACCGGTCGCAGGAGAGGCCGTGCATAATCCCATTGTCCGCGATTGGCGGCGCGGGAGGTAGTCCATGGCGATACCGAAGCGGAAGGGTGGGCGGCTCGCGGCCATCGTCGTCGTCGTGGCCGCCGCGCTCCTGGCCATGCGCCTCGCCGGGCCCGGGGGCTCTCCGGCCGTGAATCCCGAGGGCCCCTCCCCGGCGCCGCCCCCGCCGGCGGCGGGCCCCGCCCCCGATCCCCGGCCCGCGCCGCCGCCGGCCCCCGCGAAGGGGCCGGCCCTCCGGGGCCGGGTCCTCTCCGCGGCGGGGACCCCCGTGGAGGGGGCCCGCATCGAGGCCCTGTTCGAGATGGGTTCCGGGAAGGAGCCCGTGGTGACCGGGGGAGGGCCCACGGGCGCCGACGGGGAGTGGTCGTTGGCCGACGCCCCGGCGGACTGGAAGGGGGTCCTCCTCCGGGCCGTCAAGGGGCCCCTCTCCGCCGTCGCCGACATGGGGGAGGTGCCGGGGACCGCGGCGGACGGGATGGCCGTGGACATTCCTCTGCCCCCGACCTTCGCCGTGGGCGGCCTCGCCATCTCCGCCGAGGAGGGGCGCGCCCTGGAGGACATGGAGATCCGGGTCGGGGATCGCGCCGCGCGCACCGACGCCCGGGGCCGGTTCCTCGTCGAGGGGCTTCCCGCGAGGGAGCCCTTCCCCGACCTGGAGGCGCGGGGCGCCGGGCGGAAGACCCTGCGGATCCCCCTCCCCGTGGATCGCCCCCTCGACGACCTCCTCCTGCGCGTCGAAAGGGAGTAGCCGGCTCCATCCCCGTTGCCGCCGCCGCGGCCCCCCGGGTACAAAGGGAGGTCCATGAAGGGGCTCCTCGTCGTCGCCGGGCTCGCCACCGCCGTCGCGGCGGTCTCCGGGATCCTGCTCGTCTCCGCTCCCCGCGGGCCGGGTGGGGAATCCGGCCCCGGCGCGGCGCCGGGCGCGGCGGGCGCGGGCGCCCCCGTGTCCCCGGCGGCGGCGGCTGCCGCAGCCGAGCGGGACATGGAGATGGAGAGGAGGCTCCGCGCCCTCGAACTCCGCATCGAGGAGATCCAGGGGCAGTTCCTCATGGCGGGGCCCGGGGGCTGGGACGGGTCCGGTGGCAAGGACTTCGGCGGCGGGGGACCGGGACGACGGTACGAGGCTCCCCGCGGCTCCGCCCTCCCCGGGGAACCGGGGGAGGACGCGGAGGGAGGCGGCGGCGACGGAGACGGAGACGGAGACGGCGCCGAGGCCTCCGCGCTCGCGGTCCGGGAGGAGGCGCTGCGCGCCCTCGCCGACGCCCGCGGGAAGGCCGGCGAGATCCGCCGCGAGCGGGACCTCGTCGTCCGCCTCGACATGATGGCCGTGTCCATGGACCTCCAGCCCGCGGAGAAGGACCGGATGGAGGAGATCCTCCGCGCCCACGTGGCGAAGGTGGAGGAGTCGGGGGCCCGGGCGAAGGAGCTCCTCAGGGACTCGAAGTTCGGCCTCACCCCCGCGGACCGCGCCGCCCTCGACCAGTCGGAACGGGATCGCCGCGAACTCGATCGGGCGACGGAGCAGTCGATCCTCGGGCTCGTGGGGGCGGATCGCTGGAAGAGGTTCCGCGCGTCGATGAAGGACCAGGCCGACAAGGAGCGCACCCTCAGGAGGCTCGGACAGCCATGGTGAACAGCCTCCTCCTCGCCGCCGCCGTCCTCGCCCTGGTCCCCCTTCTCCCCGCCCCCCCGGGGGAGCCGGACGTCGTGGAGTTCACCAACGGGAGCAGCCTCGAGGGCGAGGTCCTGTCGGAGACGGAGACCGACGTGACGGTGCGCGTGGACGGCGGCCAGGTGACCCTGGAGAAGCGGCTCGTGAAGGCCATCCGGCGGGGCGGCGCCGGCCCCTCCCCCGCGGCGGCGGGCCTCCCTCCCGTGGAGGCGGCGGGCGCGGCCCCCGCGACGCCCCCGCCGCTGGCCGCCGTCCTCCAGGGGGGCGAGTACTGGAGCCTCCTCTGGTCCCCGGAGCGGCGCGTCGGGTGGCGCCACGTGCAGGTGCGGAACCGTCCCGAGGGCTCCACCTTCGAGGAGGAGGCGGTCTTCATCGGTCCCGACGGGAAGGTCGAGGCCGCCACCAGGCTCCTCGAGGAGGCGGGTCCCGGCCTCGTCCCCGTCTCCTTCCTCTTCCGCGAGTCCGTGGACGGCCGCGAACTCACCCGCAGCGGCCGCGTCGCCGGCGGCCGCCTGCGCGTGGAGACCTTCCTCAACGGCGAGTCCTCCGTCGCCGACCATCCCCTCCCCGCGGGCTTCCGGCTCCCCCTCGCGGTGCGGGCCTTCGTCCTCGGGGAGTTCGACCGGCTCCCCGGCGGATGGAAGGGCGTCTCCTACGATCCCCGCGGCGGCGAGTTCCTGAACCTCTCGCTCCGGTGCACGGGCACCGAGAGGATCCCGTGGGAGGGGCGGACCGAGGAGGTCTGCGTGCTGCGCCGCGAACGCGCCGGCGTCGTGGAGGAGGAGCGGGTCACCGGAGACGGCCGCGCGCTCACGGCGGACCTCAACGGCCCCGGCCTCGTCGCCGTCGCCACCACGCGGGAGCGCGTCGAGGCCATCCGCACCGGCGGCGCCCTCCCCGAATCCGAGGAGGAGAAGCGCGCCCGCACGGCCTACGTCTCCCCCGAGGACGGATTCCGGATCTTCAAGCCCGGCTCCGCGTGGACCTTCATCGGCCCCTCCTCCGCCTCGGGTTCGCCCCGGCTCGTCGTGAAGGACGTCACGGGGCTCGTGTTCCTCACCGTCACCGCGGAGCCCGGCCCCGCGGGGGGCGACGACGCGCCGCCCGCCGCCCTCGGCGCCGCCCTGGAGAGGAGGCTGCGCGCCTCCTCCGGCGGCATCGAGAAACTGGAGGACGGCTACGGCACCCTCGCCGGACGCCCCGCCTACCGCCTCCTCTGCGACGCCGTCCTCAAGGGCGACCGGGTCCGCACCCTCGCGTGGACCTTCACCCGCGCCGGCCGCACCTGGACCCTCGCCGCCTCCGCCCCCGCGGACACGTGGGACGAGGCGCGGCCGTACCTCGAGCGGATCCTCGGGGGATTCGAGTGGCTGTGAACGGGGGATCCCGCCCCCGGGACCTCCTCCGGGATCCGAGGAGCGCGGGCCGCCTGCGGCGCCTGATCGCGGAGTTCCTCCCCGACGGGATCGTGCTGGCGAGGAAGCGCCGCAACTTCGCCCTCTGCGCCCGCGTGGGGGAGGACGTCCTCCTCTCCCGCGACTTCTCCTGGGAGCCCCACGCGCCCGGCGACGTCCGGTACGAGGTCGGGGACCACGCGACCCTCCGGGGCTGCGCCCTCCTCGCCCGCGGGAAGGGGAGGATCCGGATCGGCGAGGGCTCGGTCCTGAACCCCCGCTGCCGCATCGAGGCCCACGACCTCGTCGAGATCGGCGCCTGGGTCCAGATCGCGCACGACGTCACGGTCTTCGACACCAACTCCCACGACCTCGACCCCGCGCTCCGCCGCGCCGACCTCATGCGGGATCACGGCCTCGCCGCCGGGGGCCCCCGCGGGTCGCCGGCGACGGCACCGGTCCGCATCGGGGACGACGCGTGGATCGGCATGCACGCCATCATCCTCAAGGGCGTTTCCGTCGGCGCCGGGGCCGTCGTCGCCGCCGGGGCGGTGGTCGTCTCCGACGTCGAGCCCCGCGCCGTCGTCGCCGGCAACCCCGCCGTCGTCGTGAAGAGGATCTGAGGGCGGCCCTTGGCGAGGATCGCCATGCTGCTCGGCAACCGCTTCACCCACGACTCCCGCGTCGAGCGGGAGTCGCGCTCCCTCGCCGCCGCCGGGCACGAGGTGCGCGTGTTCTGCCTCTCCGGGGAGGGCCTTCCCGCGGAGGGGAGCCGGGACGGCTACGCCTTCCGCCGGGTCGAGCCGCCGGCGTGGATCTCCTGGACCGGTCCCCGCCGCATCGTCCCCCTCCTGCGCTGGTTCTCCCGGTACCGGTTCCTCGCCGCCGCCGCGGAGCCGTGGCGCCCGGAGGTCGTCCACGGCCACGACCTCGAGATGCTCCTTCCCGCGGGCCTCCTCGCGGAGCGGCTCGGGGTACCCCTTGTCCACGACGACCACGAACTGGGGCTCGAGAAGATCGGCCAGGGGACGGAGACCCTGGGCTCGGGCTGGAGGAAGGCGGTGGACGACGCACTCGTCGCCCGCCTGCGCCGGCGCGGGGCGGCCCTCGAGGCCCGGTTCCTGCCGAGGGCCGCCGCCGTCCTCGCCGGGTCCCCCCTGTACGCGAGCACCCTGGAGGAGCGCTACGGCCGGCCCGTCGTCCCCCTCCTGAACGTCCCCTGGACGTCGGACCGGCCGCCGGACCCGAGGCTCCGGGAGCGTGCGGGCCTCCCCCCCGGGTCGCGGATCGTCCTGTACCAGGGGACCGTCACCCCCGGCGGCGGGGGACAGCAGTGCATCGAGGCCGCGAGGACGTTCCCCGCAGGCTGGCACCTCGTGTTCCTCGGTGTCACCTGGATGCGATCGCGGCTGGAGGAGCAGGCGCGGGCCGCGGGGCTCCTCGACCGGGTGCGGTTCCTGGATCCCGTGCCGCCGTCGGAACTCCCGGGATTCACGGCCGCCGCCGACGCCGGCCTCGCCCCCATCCGCCCCGTGAACCTCGGGCAGGCGTACTCCATGGCCAACAAGCTCTTCGAGTACCTGCACGCGGGGATCCCCGTCATCGCCTCGGACATCCCCGACCAGGCCGCCTTCGTCCGCTCCCTGGACGCGGGCATCGTGCTGGAGGAGGTGACCCCGGAGTCCGTCGCGGGGGCCGTCTCCCGGCTGGCCGCGGTCCCGGAGGGCGAGCGTGTCCTCCGGAGGGATCGCCTCCGCGCCGCCGCCCGCTCCCGGTACTGCTGGGAGATCGAATCGCGGGGGCTTCTGGATGCGTACAGGGCCGTCCTCGAGCCCCGCGGGGCCGCCGCCCCCGCACCCCGCCGTTCCTCCTAGGGAAGGCGTGGCGGGAGCCTCCCGTAGGGCCCCCGAAATGACGAAGGGCCCGGTGCTTGGGCGGCACCGGGCCCTGTCTTGGCCCTCCGGGGCGGTTGGGCGACCGCCAAGGGGAGGGGGTTCCGGGGGGCGGTTGCCCGCCCCCCGGCGGGGTCCACCCTGCGCTCGACATAAAAAGGGCATTGAAGGAAGGAAGACGTGGGTCAAGCGCCAGGTGCGACCTTTGTCCTTGCGGCGCCCACCCTTCCGGACCTACCCCCGGGAGGGGGTCGGCGGTCGGTCCGGGCGCCGGTTCTGTTCTTCAGAGAGCGTCGCGGGAGTCCTTCGCGGCCCCGCGTTCTTCACCCCCTTGGACGCAAGAGGTAAGCCAATTATACCCCTAATCCGGTTTGGAGGATCTGGCCTACGCACAACTCGTTTCATGAGCTTGTTTTACGTTGTTTTGATGGAAGTCAAATCCGACGGCAGGTAGCCTTGAGAGTGTCCACTTCAGGGGACATCGCCGTGGGTCCCCGGGAACGACCCTTGTCAGGGGTGGAAAGTCCCCTTTCCTGCCCCCCTGCGAAGGTTGCACGGGGAGCCCGAGCGTCGTCCTACCGGCCCCCGCTTCCCCCGAAGTAACCGAGGCCGCGGAGCATCCTCTTGAGGTCCCCCTCCAGGTCGGACTCCGGGGGCAGGGGAGAACGGGTCTCCAATTCCCGGGCTCCGTCCAGGAGGGAGCGGATCCCTTCCGCGGTCCCCCGGGGAGGCGGGTCCAGGGGGGTCCGCTCCCCCGGGTCCGCCGCGAGGTCGAACCAGGTCTCCCGCCGGGCGCCGGCCCTCTCCTCCTCGATGACCTTGAGGTTCCCGAGGAGGGCCGACCGGAGGAGGACCGGGGAGGAGGGGCGCTCCGCCCTCCCCAGGACGGGAGAGGCCGGGAGGGGCTCCCCCCGCCAGCGGGGGAGGAGGCTTCGCCCGTCGAAGGCGTCGAGGACGCGGAGCCCAGCGGCGTCGAGGAGGGTGGGGAGGAGGTCCTCGATGCGGGCGTCGAGGGGATCCCGGCGGCCCGCGGGGAGGCCGGGGCCGCGGAGGACGCAGGGGATGCGGACGATCTCCTCGTGGAGGCTGTGCTCGTGGGTCCACCCGCCGTGCTCGTGGAACTCCTCCCCGTGGTCGGAGACGAAGACCACGATGGTCCCGTCGAGGAGGCCCCCTTCGCGCAGGCCGTCCACGAGCTCCCCGAAGGCCCGGTCCACGAACCGGACCTCGTCGTCGTAGTTGGCGACGAGGTCGGCGAGATCCGCGGGGTCCATGGCCGGGGCGCGGTCCGGCGGCACCATGCCGAGGAAGACGGGGACCGGGAGGCGCCTCCTCCCGGGAAGGGAGGGCTCGGAGGGGGCGTAGGGGTGGTGGGGCTCCATCCAGTGGAGGTAGGCCGCGAAGGGTCGGGAGGGGTCCTCCCCGGCCCAGGCGAGGAAGCGCCGGGTCAGGTCCCGCGCGCCCCGGATCTCGGCGGGCGTGCCCGTCCCGTGGGCGCCCGTGACCCTGTCCCTGACGGCGGCCCAGGCCCTCCAGGGGAGGCTCCCCCGGAGGCCCCCGGACAGCGGCGAGAGGAGGAGGTCGTTGACGTCCCTGTCGAAGCCGAACTCCGGGACGGGCCAGTGGCTGTCGGAGAGGAGGGCGGTCCGGTACCCGGCGGAATCCGCGAAGGACAGCAGCGTGGGCACGTCCGGGGGCAGGGCGCGGGGGGAGAGGACGAGGCGGTGGCGCTCCGGGCTCCTCCCCGTCAGGAGGGAACCGACGGAGGGCTTCGTCCATGCGCTCGAGGTCCGGAGCCGCTCCAGGGCGACCCCCTCCCGGGCGAAGGCGTCGAGGCGGGGCGTGAGCCCCCCTCCCACCCGGTCGGCGCGGACGGAATCGGCGAGGACCACGAGCAGGTTCGGGGGGACGGCCCCTCCCTCGCGGACGACGGCGGGGCGGGGCCCCGCGGTTCCGGTGGTGCGGGGGGAGAGGGTGGTGGCGGCGGCGGCCAGGGCGGGAAGGGCGGCGGCGGCGAGCAGGAGGGGCAGGGGGAGGCGGCGCCCCCCCGGGGCGTCCAGGAAGGCGGTCCCCCTCCAGGCGGCGTACCCCGCCGCGGCGAGCACGAGGAGGGAGAGGAGCGCGTTGAGGGGGAGGCTCGACGTCCCCGCGGAGCGGGGGAGGATTTCCACGGTGACGAGGAAGAGGACCTGGAGGAGCGCGAGTCCGACGAGCAGGTGGCGGGGGCGGGCCCCCCGCCATGCGGAAAGGAGGACCCCGCCGAGGCAGCCCCCGACGAGGTAGGCGCCGAGGACCGCCCCCGCCTCCCGCAGGCCGAAGGGGCGCGGGGCGGCCCACGCGCACCGGGCCGCCTCGAGGACGCCGAGCCAGCCTCCGGCGGCCAGGCCGAGGGCGGGAAGGAGCCGCCAATTCCCGCCGGGGAGGTCCCGCGGGTCCCCCGGATCCCGTTCCATGGCCGCGTCCCTCAGGTTCCCTCCACCCCATCCTACGGCAGGCCCCCCCGGGAATCCCGGGCATCCGGGGAGGCAGTTTCTGGTTGACTCCCGGGAGGGGGGGGGCTAGGGTCGTCCCCTGCGATCGGGCCCGGGGACGAGGGATTTTCCGCGCCTGACTCGCCGCCGGTCCGGGTGGGGACCGGAATCGCCCAGGGCAGCATCAAGGAGGAATCATGCGTACGATCATCAAGGGACTCCTCATCGGCTCTGCGGCCGTCGCCGGGACCGTCCTGGCGGGCAGCGATCCGGCCGTGAACGGGTCCACAGCCATGACGGGGACCGTGACGGGTCCCGCCGGCCGCCGCGCGGTCACCGCGGACCCCCTCGCCATCCGGAAGGCGGGGATGCCCCTCGCCTTCGAGGAGAACCGGGGCCAGGCCGACGCGCGGGTCGACTTCGTCGCCCGCAGCCGGGACTTCACCGCCTGCTTCGCCGGCGGGGACGTCGTCTTCGCCCTTCGCGCCCCCCGGACGGGATCCGAGATGGAGCCCGTGGAAGCGGAGTCCGGCGGGCCGAGGGGCACCTCGGTCACGGCGGGCATGCGCTTCCTCGGCGTCCGGGAGGACCTGCGGCTCGAGGCCGCCGGGTCCCCCCTCCCCGCCACGGTGAACTACCTCCGCGGCAGCGACCCGGCGAAGCACCTCGCCGGCGTCCCGACCTTCCCCGCCGTCGTCGGCCGCGAGGCCTGGCCGGGCATCGACCTGCGCTACGAGGCGCGGGGCTCCTTCTTCGAGTACTCCTTCGAGGTCTCCCCCGGCGCCGACCTCGGCGCCGTCGCCGTCGCCTTCCCGGGGACCTCGGGCGCCGCCATCGGGGAGGACGGTTCCCTCGTGGTGGAGACCCTCGGCGGCGACCTGCGCCACTCGGCGCCCGTCGCCTGGCAGGAGAAGGACGGCGGCCGGGACCCCGTGGCCGTCGCCTTCCTCCCCCGCGGGGACGGCTCCGTGGGCTTCTCCGTCGGCTCCCACGACCCCTCCCGCGCCGTCTTCATCGACCCCACGGTGGACTACAAGCTCTACCACGGCGGCCAGGGCGGCGACACCTACTACGCCGCGCGCGTGGACGGGAGCGGGAACCTCTTCCTCGCGGGCTACTCCTACGACACCGGCGCGGCCCAGGACTACCCCTACGGCACGGCCCTCGGCTCCGCCATCGGGGGGAGCAGCACCTCCGACGTCATCGTCGCCAAGTTCTCCTCCACCGGGACCCTGACCTGGGCCACCATCATCGGGGGCGACTCGGGCGGCTACGACGAGGCATACGCCCTCGCCCTGGACGGAAACGGCGACCCATGGGTCGCGGGATACACCGACTCCACCAACTATCTTGAATCCGCGACTCCCTTCCAGACCGGCCTGGCGGGCGGCAGCGACGGCTTCGTCACGGGCCTCAACTCCACCGGGACCGCCGCCAACTACTCCTCCTACCTGGGTGGGACCACGGTCTCCTACGGCGAGTTCGCCCAGGGAGTCGCCGTGGACTCCACGGGCATCATCCACGTCGTCGGCATCGCCACCTCCACCGACTTCACCAACGCGACCAACTCCCTCAGCGGGACCTCGGACGCGTTCTACGCGGTCATGAGCACCAACGCGGCGACCCTCTACATGCAGTACGTCGGCGGCTCCGCCGCGGACTCGGGCTACGCCGTGGCCCTGGACGCCTCGGACAACGTCTTCATGTGCGGGACCACGGCCTCCAACAACTTCCCGACCTCCGTGGCCTATGACGCGACCCTGGGGAGCACCGGCGACGGCTTCGTCCGCGCCTACGACTCCAGCCAGGCCGTCCTCTTCTCCACCTACCTCGGCGGGGCCGGCGGCATCGACGCGGCCACCTCCATCGTCGTGGACGGGAGCGGGGACCCCTGGATCACGGGTTCCACCTACTCCAACGACTTCCCCGTCCTCAATCCCGCCCAGGCCAAGCGGAAGGGGGGTCGCGACGCCTTCGTGACCCGCCTCCACTACGCGCCCGCCGGGCCGGCCACCACGCTCACCTACTCCACCTACTTCGGGGGCAGCCTCGACGATATCCCCTTCGCCATCGCCCTCGACGGGGACGGCGTCGTCGCCATCGCCGGCTACACCACGTCCACGAACCTCCCCGTCGTCAACGCCCACCAGGCGTCCTTCGGCGGCGGCACGTCGGACGGCTTCGCCGCCCGCATCGACCCGACCCCGGGCCAGTCCGCGGTCCTCCACGCGACCTACCTCGGCGGGACCCTCGCCGACTCCGCCACGGGCGTCGCCCTGACCTCCACGGGCACGGTGATCGCCGCCGGCGGCACCTCCTCCGCGAACTTCCCCGCCTCCAACGCCTCGGCGGGCCTCTCCGACGGCCACCTCACCCGGGTCTCCTTCGAGGAAGTGAATCTCTCCCCGTACTGGGGCTCGCTCACGGACAGCCAGACCGCCCTCAAGGACCTCGTGAACGTCAGGTGCTGGTACGGCTACTCCAACCGCGCCGGCGCCAACACCTTCACCACCGCCAGCCCCCTCCTCCTCAAGGTCACGCCCCCCGGGGGCGCCGCGACCCTCGTCTTCGACACGACGACGGCCACGGGAACGTGGAAGACGACGGTGAAGAACGGGAACACCACCCACACCTGGGTCGGGGTCTGCAACGGGATCAAGTGGACCGTGAAGTTCCACGAGACCATCGAGGAGATCTGGATCTACGCGACGGGGTTCACCTTCACCGCTCCCATCGCCTCGGCCCCCTACAACGTGCAGTTCGAGGTGGACTGGAACTCCATCAAGGGGTTCCACGACAGCCCCTTCCGCAATTCCGCCACCTTCAACGCGACCTGGAACAACTCCGTCCTCCGCAGGCCGTAGGCCGCGCGGAAGGACCTGGAACCGCAGCGCCGCCCCCCCCCCCCCCGCCCGGCGGGGGGGGGGGGGGGGCGGGGCCGGCCCCCCCCCGGGGGGCCGGGGGGGTCGGGGGCGCTGGGCGCCGACCGGCG
>CAYJMF010000070.1:0-25609 GCA_964370855.1 uncultured Planctomycetota bacterium
CAAACCCCGTCCCGAGGTCACCTACGAAACGGCAAGAGTTTCGTTACAGATCACAAGTGCTGGAAGTCTCCGCTGTGGGGATAGAATCCCTTCCCGTCCACGGCCGACGTCCCCGTCCAGGCGGGCGCGGCGAGGTTCTGCGCCCACGTCCATGACGCTACGGAGTTCCCGTCCGCGTCATTCCCGTCGTCCAGAGGATCCGAATCCCCGAAGTCGGTTAGCGCGTCGTTGTCCGTATCGACACTCATCGGGTCGGTCCCGTAGACGAAGATCTCATCCCAGTCGTTCCACCCGTCCCCATCGCTGTCCGACTGGTTGGACAGGGTCCCGTAGGCGCTCTCGAAGCTGTCCGAGAGGCCGTCGCCGTCCGAATCCGCGGCGAGCGCAGAGGGAATGAACGGCTCTACGAGAAGGCTGGCCGCCAATACTCCAGCGCCCGCAAGGAGGACACCCATCACACCAAACCTCTGTGTGGACCTCATGGCCGTTTCCCTCTCTTCTTCCTTGCGCGGCCTAGTTCTTGAAGACCTTGCCCTTGATCACGGCGCAGTGCGCCTTCAAGTCGTCGTCGGAAGCGCACTTCGACTCCAGGTACGACAGGTCGCCGGAGTCCTTCCAGTGCTCGGCGATGCAGGAGGCGGCCGCCATCCGGACCTTCACGTTGAGATTCGAGTCCTCGAGGAGGGTCTTCAGTTTGGACTTAGAGGACGACGAGTTGACCCGGCCCAATTGCGCGCAGGCCCCTGCCGCCACGGGGAGACTCCCCTTTTCCGCGATGGCCTTGAGGGCGTCCAGGGCGGCGCTGCTTCCCAGGTCCTTCAGCCCCTCCAGGGCCATGAGCCTCTCCCCGAGCCCGACGTCGCTCAGGGCCACCTCCTTGAGTATGTCTACTTCTTCGTCCGCTTGGGCCGGCCGCGGCTTCAGGAACGTCGTCCCGTACCCCACCACCAGGAACACCGCGAGAATGGTGAACCCGTGCTGGCAGGACCACACGACCACCCGGCGCAGGGAACGGAACATGGACTCCTCCTCATCGCTGGCATGATGCGCAGCGCATGTACGCACTCATCCACTCCGAAGGTGGCGACGGAAACACCCGCCGCCATCGACTTCCATCCGGAAATCCCGTCCGACGGACCCCAGTGGCCCCGCCGGTCGCGCCGAACAACCCTTGTCTCTACCCCACGGACGTCGTTCGGGGTCTCCCAACCCCGCCCGGCACGTCCGGTCGCGCCGTCACCCGCCGACTCTCCTCATCGGGGAAATCGGCGTCATGAGCCGGTGTGGCGACTTCGACAGTGGCATTGTACACCGACATTCACGGGCGATCAAATGCAGCACGGCGCGATGGTGACGCACGTCAAGAAACAATCGTAGTAATCCGGAGTGAGTGCGTCCAGGCAGGCCGTTTCGTCCGACCATGGGAGGCTCGGCCACACGGCCGTGGTGGCTCCCGGAGGAATGTGGATCCGAGTCCCCGATTCCCCCCGATCCCCTCCTACGGCAGGAACCTCTTCACGTCCTTCAACTTCGCCGGCAGGTACTCCTCCATCACGAAATCCAGCCCGAATTTCGCGAACGCCTGCTGCTCCGCGCGCACCCCCATCTTCAGCAGCAGCTCCACCGCCTGCTTCCACTTCGGGTGCACCTCGTAGAACGGGTCGTTCTTCAGCGCGTCGTCCGCCCGCTTGATGTCCATCTCCTTCAGCGGATGCGTCGGCAGTTTGAAATCGATGATGTCCTGCGGCGACACCCCGAGGAACGACGCCTTCGGCACGCAGAAGAACCGGTTGATGTGCGCTGCGTTCCCCGATCCCACCTTCAACGTGCGGTAGATGTTCGCGAACCCGTACGGGTCGCAGTCCGTGAACGCGTACACCGGGATCTTGTGCTCGTCCGACAGCCGCCGGATGAACCGCCGGCAGGCGCGGGACGGCACCCCCCCCATCTCCACGAGGATGCAGTCCGACGTCCGCCAGAATTCCCCGGAATTCAGCCGGTCGAAGGTGCCGCCCGTCTCGATCACCAGGATGAATTTCGCCTTCGTCTCGAACCCGAGGTGCTCCACGTTGCTCGGCACCGTGTAGGCCCCGGACCCGAAATTGCGGCAGTCGATGCGCAGCGCCTCGTTCGTGTTCCGCCGCCGGTCGAGGATCGTCAGCGCCCCCGCCACCGAGCCCCCGTGCTCCTCGGGCTTGAACCGGAGCATCTCCCGGTTCACCCCGTGCACCGAGAACATCGCCTCGATGTCGTCCATCACCGCGTCGGATTCCGGCTGCTCGTCGAACTTGGCGTCGTCCCAGTTCTTCGAGATGTAGTAGGCCTCCCTCTTCGTGGCCTCCCGGTCCTGGAGCACGTTCTCGCGGCTCAGCGCCATCATCCGGAGCGTCTGCGCGAAGGACTTCGCCGTGTTCACCGTGAGCGTGCGCACCGCCTTCCGCTTCCCGATCTCGAAGTAGCCGACCTTCTGGTCGTAGCGCACGTTGGCCAGCGCGCGGATGGGGAAGTCGAGTTCCGGCTTCGACTTCCGGAGGATCGACCCGTGCACGTCCCGGGCCACCTCCTCGACGGCCTTGAGGACCAGCCGGTCCCGGTCGTCCATCGCCTTGCGGGGCTGCGCCTTCGGCTTCGCCATGCTCTCCGTCCCTTCCTTCCGGTCAGAGCGACCGGCTCTTCTCCAGCACCTCGACGAGGTTGCGGGTCGCCGTCTTCTCGGCCTTCTCGTCGAGGTCGAGGATCTCCTTCAGCGCGGCGACGATGTGCGGCAGGTAGGCCGCGATGTAGTCCTTCTTCTTCTGCGCGTCGGCGAGGCGGCGCTGGCGGGAGAGGTGCTTGCCGAGGTTCCGCCCGCACTCCATGACCGCCAGGCGGATCTCCTTCAGGATCTCCGGGTAGTGAGCGATGGCCTCCTTCGACTCGCTCGTGAAGGGGACCCAGACCGAGGCGAGGTGGACGAAGACGAGGAGCGGCCCCGTCGGGAGCGCGCCGCGGCTCTGGTCCACGCCGTAGTTCCGCCAGGGGCAGGAGAGCACCGCCTTGCTCACGGCGCAGGCCGACTGCTGGTAGAGGAGCGGCACCCGGTTGGCGAAGCGGAAGACGGAGGCCAGCTCGTCCCCCGGCGCCCCCTCGCCCCCCCAGGCGATGCCCGCCTCGACGACGAAGGGGTTCCCCCGGTAGACCGAGGGGGGGCGGGTCACCGTGTGGACGAAGGCGCCGGGGCGCTCCCGGAGGAGCGCCTTCTCCACGGCCGTCGGGCCGATGGGAGAGACGCAGTCCGTCGGCGGGTTCATGATCTTCACGTCGGAGAGGGCCCTGTGGAGGTTGTCCGCCTCCTCCCGGGCGATGCGGGCGACCCAGGCCTCGGGGGTGAGGCCGGCCTTCGTGCAGATCTCCACGGCGGTCGGGCCGGAGACGCGGGAGAACTCGTGCTGCAGGAAGGCCTTCAGCTTCTTGTGCGCCGTCCCCTTCATCATCTGGATGAGCATGCCGAGCTCGACCCCGTAGGGGTGGGGCTGGATCTCCCGGGGGGCCTCGGGGAGGTCCTTCACGGCCCGCTCGATGACGGTCGTGGTCCCCTCGGGATCGGTGTAGCGGATGGTGACGTGGGGGTTGGCCAGCGCGGTCTGCCGCAGGTAGTCGTCCACGCTGCGGGCCCCCTTCTGGTACTTGGCCTCCAGTTCGATCTCCACCCGCGTGCCGGTGGCGAACTCCCGCTCCCAGGGGACCTCCTCGTCCTTCGTGATCTCCGGCGTGTTCTTCCGGAGGTCCATGTGCATCTCGATGAAGTGGGCCGGCTTCTTCTTCGAGGTGCGGGACCAGATGCGCACCGGCTTCCCCGTGGTGAGCTGGCCGTACATGCCGGCGGCGGAGATGCCGATGCCCTGCTGGCCGCGGGACTGGCGGAGGCGGTGGAACTTCGAGCCGTAGAGGAGCTTGCCGAAGATCTTCCCCACCTGCTCGCGGACGATGCCGGGGCCGTTGTCCTCCACGGCGACGAGGTAGCGGTCCGGGGCGGCCGTGGCGCCGCGCCGCTTCGGGCCGGCGTCGTCGTCGTCGTCCTCGTCGGCCGGGGAGGGGGATGGGGTCGCGGCCTTCGGGGCGGGTTGCGCGAAGAGGGGCATGTCCTCGGGCTTCGGGACGCCGGCGGGATCGGCGGCGGCGCTTCCGCCGTTCCCGTTGCCGGCGGCCTTCCCGGAGTGGGCGGCCACCTTCGTGATGGAGACCCGGACCTCGGGGAGGATCCCCGCCTCCTCGCAGGCGTCCAGCGCGTTGTCCACGGCCTCCTTCACGGTGGTGAGGAGGGCCTTGCGGGGGTTGTCGAAGCCGAGGAGATGGCGGTTCTTGGTGAAGAACTCGCTGACGGAGATCTCCCGCTGCTGTCCGGCCATCTCCTCGGCGGTGGCGCGGGCGGCGGGCCTGCGGCCCCGGGGGGGAGGCGCAGGGGCCTCCGCGGTCTTCTTTCGGGCGGTCATGCCGGGATGGTACCGCCGCCCCGGGACGGGAGGGAGCAATCGCAATCCGTGGGCGGTGATGGCCGCAATCCCCCCCACCGGTGGGGGTTCCTCCCTCCCCCGCCGATGAAAGGGAATGGAAACCCCCCGGCGCCGCTACCCCCACGGACTCGCCTTCCTCGTCGTCCTCCTCCTCTCCGGGGGCGGCGTCGGCGCCGCCTGGGCCTCCCCCCCGGGGAAGTCCGTGGCCGCGGACCGGGTCCGGGCGGCGGTGGAGCTGCTCCTGGCGAAGGCGCGATCGACGAAGGAGCGGCTGCCGGGGATCCCGCTGCCGGAGGCATTGCGCCCCCGATCCTCCGCTCCGGAACCGACCCCCGCCGTGCCGGCGGGGGAGCTCCGTCCCGTGGTTCGGGTCGTGGACGGGGACACCGTGGTCCTCGACGGGAACGAGAAGATCCGCCTCATCGGCATCAACACGCCGGAGAGCGTGGATCCCCGCAAGTCGGTCCAGTGGTTCGGGAAGGAGGCGGCGGCCCGCACCCGGGCGCTGCTCGAGGGGCGGAAGGTGCGGGTCGAGTTCGACGTCGAGCGGAAGGACCGCTACGGCCGCACCCTCGGCTACCTCCACCGGGACGACGGGCTCTTCGTCAACCTGGCCCTCGTCGAGGAGGGGTACGCCTTCGCCTACCGGTACCCGCCCAACGTGAGGTACGCCGAGCGCTTCCGCGACGCGGAGCGGGGGGCACGGGAGGAGGCGCGGGGCCTATGGAGCGACGCGGCGAAGGCCGGGGAGATCGCGCCGAAGAAGCGGTAGCGGCTAGTTGTCCCGCCCCTGGAACTCCCCCGTCCTCGTGTCCACCTTGATGCGCTCCCCCTTCTCGATGAAGAGGGGGACCTTCACCACGACGCCGGTCTCGACGGTGGCGGGCTTGAACACGTTGGAGACGGTGTCCCCCTTGGTGCCGGGGTCGCACTCGGTGATGGTGAGGACCACCACCGGGGGAAGTTCCACCCCGATGGCCACGTTGTCGTGGAAGGTCACCTGGAGCTCGTCGTTCTCCTTGAGGAAGCGGACGGCGTCGCCGATCTCGTCGTCGGTGAGGATCACCTGCTCGTAGGTGGTGGTGTCCATGAAGCAGAACCCCGCCGGGTCCTTGTAGAGGTACTGCATCTGCTTCTTGTCGAGGAAGGCGGTCTCCACGGAGTCCGTGGAGCGGAAGCGGTGCTGCTTCTTCGAGCCGGTGCGCAGGTTCTTCATCGTGACCTGCACCATGCCCCGCCAGTTGCCCGGCGTGACGTGGGTGGTCTCCACGACGTTCCAGAGGTCGCCGTCCATGATGATGACGTTGCCTCGCTTGAGCTCGGTGGCGTTCGGCACGATGAATCTCCTTTGGCTGCGGGCGTCCGGGGAATCGGGCAGGAGCCCGGTGGGGAAACCCCGACTGTATCCCGGCCCGGGGCCCCGGCGGAAGGAAAGGTCAGGCGGGAAGGAGCGAGGGGAGGGGGGCGGCCCGCTCCTCCCGCGGCAGCGGCGCCCGGCCCCGGCTCTCCCCCCCCGCCGCCCCCGGATCCCGGCCCGTGCGGCGGGCCTTCACGAGGACCGCCGCGAGCACGAGCCGCGAGACGGCCGGCGTGAGCTCCTCCTCCACGGCCTCGAGGCCGGGCACGAGGAGGGAGGCCTTCGCCTCGGGGCGGCGGCGCCGGGGCACCCAGAGGCGGCCGATGCCCTTCAGCCGCTCCGCCAGCGGCGGGTGGGTGGAGAGGGGGGCCTCGGGGGCCTCCCGGACCTCCCGGAGGACCCGGCGGCGATCCGCCGGGTGGAGCTCCCGGATGCCGGCCCGGATCTCGAGGAAGAGGTTCCGGGGGGCCGCCCCCACCCGGAGGGCCGCGACCAGGCGGCGGGCCGCCATCCGCGGGAAGAGGCGGCGGAGCGCCGCGGTCTTGAGGAGGGCCCGCCCGTAGACGGGGCCGCCGCAGGCCCGGGCCGCCAGGGCGTCGGCGAGGACCTCCTGGCGCCTCCGGATGGAGGCCGTGGCGACACGGAAGGCCGCCCCGTAAAGTATCATCCATAGATACACTGGATTCAGCCAGCGCAGCGGCCCGAGGCGGACGAAGGCGCGGCGGAGGTTGCCGAGGCGGGCCTCGATGACCGCGAGGCGCTCCCCGCGGTGGACGTCCTGCCCGAGGAAGTGGGCGAACTCGTGGACGAGGATGGAGCCGAGCTCCGGCACCGTGAGGGCGCGGAGGCAGGGAGCCCCGACGAGGAGCACCTTCACGGGCCGGGTGTAGAGGATGCCCCCCCGGAAGACCCGGGTCACCCCGACGTTGGGAAGGGCCGTCACCCGGATCTCCCCCACGGGCCCGATGCCCGCGACCCGGCGGGCCTCCTCCACGAGATCGTGGAGCCCCGGGGCCTCCTCCAGGGAGAGGACCCGCCCCGGCGCGTCGTCCCGCCCGCGGACCCGGAGCGAAAGGAGGAGCATCGCCATCATGGCCGCCGCCCACACCGCGACGTAGGCCGGCCACCCGGCGGCGAGGGCCGCCACCAGGAGCACGGGGAACCCCGCGAACATGACCGCCATGGAAACGAACCACGCCCCCTCGAGGAGGGCGAAAAGGAGGAGAGGTGCCTGGCACAGGGTGGAGGGGAATTTTCCGCGGCAACCCGGCCCCGAACCCGGAATCGGGTCGCCGCGGAAAATTCCCCTCCACCCTGTGCCAGGCACCTCAGGCACGCGCCGTCAGGATGCGGGCGGGGTCGGCGAGGCCGGGGTCGGCCACGGAGACGCGGCGGAAGCCGGCGGCGCGCACCGCGGCCTCCACGTCCTTCAGCGGGTGGCAGCGGCCCTCGCGGCTCGTGAGGAGGAGCTGGAGGTCGTAGAGGGAGTTCTCCAGAGGGCCCGGGCCCCGGTAGTCGAGGAAGCGGTCCCGGACGACGAGCCGCCCCCCGGTGCGCAGCGCCCCCTTCACCTTCTTGAGGAGCCGGCGCACGTTCTCCGGGGAGTGGGCGTGGAGGGCGTCGGAGAGGAAGGCCGCGCCGAAGCGGGCGCGGGGGGGCGCGTCCCGGAGGAAGTCCCCCGCCACCAGCGCGATGCGGCCGGCCTCGGGCTTCCCGCGGAGGTACTCCTTGCCCACGGCCACGGCGGCGGGGGTGTCCACGACGGTGATGGCGAGGTTCGCCCGGGAGCGCGCGAAGTGGAGCGCGTACACCGCGGGGCCGTCCCCGAGGAGCAGCATCGACTTCGCCGTCCCGAGGTCCACCCAGGAGCCGAGCACCGGCGCCCACCGCCGCGCCGTGTCCCGCCGCGCGCGGGCCGCCTGCAGGGCGAGGGGGTCGTCGGCGCCGTCCCCGGCGACGACCACGGGCTTCCCCGTCCGCACGCTGTCCTCGAGCTGGGCCCAGGCCTTGAACCGGGCCGCACGGTGGCGCAGGAGGTCGGCGAGGCTGAACTCCCCCCCCTCGGAGAGGAGCTCGCGGGCCCCCGGCGCGAGGCGGATGCGCCGCCCCTCCCGCTCGAGGAGGTGGAGTTCCACGAGGGCGCGGAGCAGGCGCTCCGTGGCCTCCGGGTCGGCACCGATGCGGCGGGCGACGGCGCCGGGGGTGGCGCGGCGGCCGGCCAGCGCGTCGAAGACGCCGAGGGAGGCGGCGGCCAGCAGCACGCGGGCGGCGTGGAAGGAGGTGGCGTCGAGGATGTCCCGGACCGTCAGGGTGCGGCGCGCCATGGGCGTCCCTCCCGTCGACCGGACCCGAGGATCCTCCGGCGGGGGCGGGAAGGGAAGGGGAAAGTGGACGCCCCGCGGCGAAGTCGCCGCGGGGCGTCTTTGTCGGCGGGATCCCCGGAACTTGAACCGGACGGCATCCGCGCACAGGGCATGGGCGTCGGAGCGGCCGGCGGAGGAACCCGGAACCCCGCCTGTTTCCCGTCTCCCCTAGAAGTCGACCTGGAAGCGGATGACGAAGGACTGCACCGTCCCGTCCGTGTCCGAGTCCCAGCGCACGTCGTGGAGCACGTAGTTCAGCATGATGCGGGTGTTCGTGTTGAGGTACCAGTTGAGGCCCAGCGTCCAGTCCGAGGCGACGCCGCCCTGGACGCCGTCGTCGTCGAGGTCCACCTTCGCGTAGCGGAGCGCGATCTCCCAGGCGCCGCCCATGGACTCGGCCTCGAAGGCGGTCTTCGGCTTGACGCGGCCGAAGGAGCCGTTCTTGTAGGGGCGGGACTCGCCGGTGAGGAAGTACGAACCGGAGAGGTAGTACCCGCAGAAATCGGGGTCGGCGTCGGTGTCGGCGTACCCGTCCACGGCGGCGCGGTAGACCTCGCCCTGGATGGAGAAGGGGCCCCGGACGAAGGCGGCCTCGAGGCCGAAGATCGACTCGCTGTCCACGCCGATGGTGCCCGTGTCCAGGGTGCGCGGCGTGAAGGGAGTCTCGGGCCGGGCGCGGAACCGGTCCGTGTGGGAGACGGGGTCCCGCATCTGGGCCGAGAGGCCGAGGTGCAGGAGGGAGGCGGACTCCTTGTCCTTGAAGGGGACGCCGGTGACGCGTCCCGTGAAGGCGTGGCCGATCCGGGCCGCGCCGGTGCCGCCGTCCCAGAAGTCGCCGACGGCCCAGGTGAGGTCGCCGTCGTAGTGGGCGTCGTTGAACTGGAAGCCGTGGCTGTGGGCGGGGGCGAAGGCGTTGGTGGCGATGGAGCGCTCCGTGAAGGAGATGTACTTGCTGGAGGTCAGCTCCTCGAGGCCCACGGGCTCCTTGAAGACGCCCACCTGGAAGTTGCCCACGACGGGGAGGCCGGAGATGCCGATGAGGTTGTCCTTGTAGGCGTAGGCGGAGTCGGAGAAGTCGAGGACGTTCTTGTAGAAGATGTTCTTGAAGAGGGTCCCCTCCATCTCGACCCGGAGGCGGCGGAAGCCGGACAGCGCGACGAAGTCGCCGGACTTCGCCTCGACGTCGTCGTCGGCGTCGGGGAAGACCATGTCGTACATGATTCGACCGCCCACCTTGAGGTGGAAGTTCTTGTCCGCGGTCTGGAAGTTGAGGCCCTCCTTCCAGAAGGCGCGGAAGTCGTCCTTGTTCGCCTCGACCTTCTTCGCCTCCTCCTCCTTGAGGTAGGTGGCCACCATCGCCTCGATGCCGGCGCCCGGCTCGATGCCGGTGAGCCTGGCCTTGAGGCCGTCGATCTCGAGGCGCTGGGCCTCGAGCTCGGCGAGCACTTCCTCGAGCCGCCTCTCGGTCGCGGTCTTCCCGTCCCCGGTCTCCCCGGCGAAGGCGCCGGGAGCCGCGACGAGGAGGCCGGCCGCGAGGGCGAGGCCGCCTGCGATGCGCTTCATGTCTTCCCTCCTGAAAGTTGCCCGGACGGTGGACCCTGCCCTGCGGGTCGCCGGCGCCGCCAGGCGTGGAGGAGGAGGATGAAGGAGCCCCGTGAAGCCCTCGCAAAGACCGGGCAAGGAGCAGGCAGAATCGCGGCGAGGAGAGGCGGGGACGTTCTCAAGTTATAAAGTTATTCGGGGGATCGGGGGGTCCGCCCATGGCGCACACGCCTCTCCTCCCGAATAACTTTATAACTTGAGAACGTCCCCGCCTCTCCCGGCCTAGAACGCCACCTGGAACCGGACCTCCAGCACCTGCACGTCCCCCACGTGGTGGAGGTTCGCGAGGACGTAGTTCACCATGATCCGCGCGTTGGGGTTGACGTACCAGGTGACCCCCAGGGTCCAGTCGTCGGCCACGCCCCCGTCCACGCCGTCGTCGTCGAGGTCCACCACGGAGTACCGCACGGCGGCCTCGAAGGCGCCGGTCCCGTCCTTCCCGTCGAAGTTCGTCTTCGGCCGCACCCGCCCGAAGACGCCCTCCTTGTAGCCCGCCTCGCGGCTCTCGCCGGTGAGGAACCAGCTCCCCTGCACGTAGTACCCGTGGTACCGGGGGTCGGGGCTCGGGCCGACGGCGGGGTTCCAGGAGTTGTCGGCGACCATCCACTCCCCCTGGAGCGAGAAGGGGCCCCGCACGAAGGCCCCCTCGAGGGCGACGAGCCTCCGGGAGTCCACGGGGACCACGCCGGTGTCCACGAGGCGCGGGAGGAAGGGGGCCTCGGGGCGCTGGCGGTACTGGTGGGTGTCCCCCTTCGGGCTCCGGTCGGAGAGGGAGACGCCGAGGTGGACCAGGGTGGAGGTCGCCGGATCCCGGAGGGGGATCCCGGCGATGCGGGCGGTCCAGTTGTGGGCGACGGGCGCGCTGCCCGTGCCGCCGTCCCAGAAGTCCCCGGCCCACCACCAGAGCCGGCCCGCGACGGCCTCGCCGGAGAGCATGGCCCCGTGGTTGAAGGAGGGGGCGAAGACGTCGGCCAGGGACCGCTCCATGAAGGTCGTCCAGTTGGAGCTCGTCATCTGCTCGAGGCTGAAGGGCTCCTTGAAGTAGCCGACGCGGAAGTCGAGGCCGAGGGGGAGCTTCCGGATCCCGACGTAGTTGTCCTTCCACGCGTGGGCGGTCCCGGAGAACTCGATGTTGTCCTGGAAGTAGACGTTGCCGAAGAGGGTCCCCCCCGTCTCGATGCGGAAGCGGCGGGCGCCGGAGGTCGCGACGTGCTCCCCCCGGGCGGCCTCGACGTCGGAATCGGCGTCGGGGAAGACCATGTCGTAGTGGACGCGGCCGCCGATCTTGACGGAGACGTTCCCGTCCCGGGTCTCGAACAGGAGGGTGTCCTTCCAGCGGACGCGGATGTCCGAGGGGTCGGTCTCCACGGCGGCCTTCTTCGCCGCCTCCTCCTCGAGGTAGGAGGCGACCACGGCCTCCACCCCGGCCCCGCCCTCCACGTAAGCGAGGCGGGCCTTCAGGGAATCGATCTCGAGCCTCTGGGCCTCCATCTCGGCGAGGACCTCCTCGAGGCGCTTCTCGGTTTCCGACTTCCCCCCCCCGCCGTCGGCCGCGAGGGCGGCGGAGGGGAGGAGCAGGGCGGCGGCGGCGGCGACGGCGGCGAGGCGCATGGTCTTCCTCCCGGGGCGGCTACCCCCTCTACGCGTTCTTCACGCAGATGTTCTCGAGGATGTTCGTCACGTCCTCGGCGCGGTCCGTGGCGTGCTCGAGGCGGGTGTAGATCTCCTTCCACTTGATCACGTCGAGCACCTCCATCTTCCCGTCGAAGAGGTCGCTCACCACCTTGCGCGTGATCTCGTCGGCCTCGTTCTCCCGCTTGTTCACCTCGATCAGGTGGGGCATGATCGCGTCCCGGCCGTGCTTGCGGACCCGCGGGAGCTGCGCGATGGCGTCCCGGATGGAGCTCGCGCAGGCCTCCAGGATCCGGGCCAGGTGCACCGCCTCCGGCGTGGTCCCCGTCACGTGGAACATGGCGAACCGGGCGGCCACCCCCTCCAGCTCGTCGAGGACGTCGTCCATGCTCGAGGCCAGCGCGTGGATGTCCTCGGGGTCGAAGGGGGTCAGGAAGGACTTGTTGAGCCGGTCGAAGATCTCGTGGGTGGCGATGTCCCCCTGGTGCTCGATCTCCTTGATCTCGAGGATGTACGTGGAGGCGCGGCCGTAGTCCTCCATCATCTGGCGGAATTTCACGGACGCCTGCACGAGGAGGTCGGCCTGCCTCGCGAAATGCTGGAAGAAGACCTCTTCCCTCGGCAGCAGCCCCTGCAGGAAACTCATCGCTCTCTCCCTTGCCTTCAGATCCCGGACGCCGCCGCGAGAGCCCACCAGGTCATGGCGCTCATCAGGGCGGAGCACGGGATGGTCAGGATCCACGCCCAGATGATGCTGCCGGCGATGCCCCAGCGGACCGCCCCGAGCCGGTGGGCCGCCCCGACTCCCATGATGGCGCCGGTGATGGTGTGCGTCGTGCTCACGGGGATGCCGGCGAGGGCCGTCCCCAGGCAGACCGCCGCCCCGGAGGTCTCAGCGCAGAATCCCCCCGCGGGCTGCAGCTTCGTGAGCTTGGTCCCCATGGTGTGGATGACCTTCCACCCCCCCGCCATGGTGCCCAGCGAGATGGCCCCGTGGGCGGAGAGGATCACCCACGTCGGCACCGCCTTGTAGTCGGCGGCCATCTGGCCGCCGGCGATCAGGGCCAGCACCATGATGCCCATGGTCTTCTGCGCGTCGCTGGCGCCGTGGCTGAGGGCGAAGGCGCCGGAGGAGGCGAGCTGGCCCCACCGGAAGATCCTCCCCACCTTCTGCTTCGTCGAATTCCGGAAGATCCAGGACTGGGTGAGGGAGAGGAGGACCGCCCCGACGAGCCCGGCCACGGGCGAGATCACGATGAAGATGCCCGTCTTGAGGAGGCTCTTGTGGTTCAGGGCCTCCCAGCCGGCGCCGAGCCCCGTCTTCGCCAGGGCGGCTCCGACGACCCCGCCGATGAGGGCGTGGGAGACGCTGATGGGAAGGCCGGCCTTGGTGCACACGTGGGTCCAGAGGATGGCGCCGGACAGCGCCGCCAGGACCATGGGGAGGGACACGATGTCGGAGTGCACGATCTTGGCGATGGTGTTGGCCACCTCGGTCCCGAACCCGAAGGCGGCGACGAAGTTGAACAGGGCCGCCCAGGCCACGGCCTGCATCGGGGTCAGGACGCGGGTCGAGACGACGGTGGCGATGGAGTTCGCCGCGTCGTTCATCCCGTTCAGGAAGTCGAACAGGAGGGCCATCACGATGACCAGGACGACGATGGTCATCATGGGGTGCCGTCTCCGGGGGCCGACCGCCCCACCGCCCGCCTCGGGTCCACCGCCGCCCCTCCCTCGGATGCCGGGGGGACGGTGCCCACCGCCCCGGTTGAAGGGATGGTAAAGGGAGGGCGGGGTTCCGGTCAGGAATCCGCGGAAGGGGGGCGTGACGGCAGAACGGCAGAACGGTGTCAGACACCTGTTTGCTGCGGGAGGAGACCCCGCCCGGGCACGGTAACCGTTGCCGCAGCAAACAGGTGTCTGACACCGTTCTGCCGTTCCGTCCGCGGCGGCCTACTCCGGCGCCCCGCCCTCCCCGTCGGCGGGACGCGTGCGGTGGAACTCCATGACGTGGTGGCGAACGATCCTCCCCTCGGCCATGAAGATCACGTCCTCGGCGATGTTGGTGGCGTGGTCGGCGACCCGCTCCAGGTTGCGGATGGCGCCCGTCAGGTGGAGGGTGTCCCCGATGCGGTCCGGGTGGTCCCGCATGAACTGGACCGACCCGCCGATGATCTCGCGGAAGAGCCGGTCCGCCTCGTCGTCCCGCCGCCAGACGCGGAGCGCGGCGTTCACGTCCCTGCGGACCAGGGCGTCGAGCCCCTCCCGCACCATCTGCTTCACCACCGCCGCCATGCGCGAGACGTCGGGGCGGAAGGGGAGCGGCGGGACCTGGGACAGCACCTCGGCCCGCTCCGCGACGTTGACGGCGAGGTCCGCCATGCGCTCGAGGTCGGAGTTGATCTTGAGGATCCCCGTGATGTACCGGAGGTCCTTCGCCACGGGCTGGTGGAGGGCGAGGAGGTCGAGGCACTTCTCCTCCACGTCCAGCTCCAGCTCGTCGACGGCGTCGTCCCCCTCGATGACGGCGCGGGCCGCCTCCGGGTCCCGGTCGAGGAGGGCCGAGAGGGCCCGGTCGAGGGCCGCCTCGACGAGCCCCCCCATGTGGAGGACCGTCTTGGTGAGATCCTCGAGCTCCTCGTGGAAATGCCTCGGCATCCGCTTCCTCCCTCCGCAGGCTACCCGAACCTGCCGGTGACGTAGTCCTCCGTCTCCCGGAGCGCCGGACGGGTGAAGATCTCCGCCGTCGCCCCGAACTCGACGATCTGCCCCAGGTACATGAACGCCGTGAACCCGCTGACCCGGGAGGCCTGCTGCATGTTGTGCGTCACGATGACGATGGTGTAGGTCCCCTTGAGCTCCCCGATGAGGTCCTCGATCTTCCCCGTCGCCACGGGGTCCAGGGCCGAGCAGGGCTCGTCCATGAGGAGGACCTCGGGCTCCGCGGCGATGGCGCGGGCGATGCACAGGCGCTGCTGCTGCCCGCCGGAGAGCCGCAGCGCGTTCTCCCCGAGCCGATCCCTGACCTCGTCCCAGAGCGCCGCCCCCCGGAGACTCCGCTCGCAGACCCCGTCGAGCACGGACCGGTCCCGCTCCCCGTCGATGCGGAGCGAGTAGACCACGTTCTCGTAGATCGACATGGGGAACGGGTTCGGCCTCTGGAAGACCATGCCCATGCGCTTGCGGAGCTCGATGACGTCCACGGTGGGCCCGAGGATCCCCTCGCCGTCGATGAGGATCTCCCCCTCCGTGCGGACGGAATCCACGAGGTCGTTCATCCGGTTGACGGAGCGGAGCAGGGTGGACTTCCCGCACCCGGAGGGCCCGATGAAGGCGGTCACCTTCCCCCGGGGCAGGGCCAGGGAAACGTCCCTGAGCGCGTGCTTGGCGCCGTACCAGAGGTTGAACTTCCGGATGTCGAGGACGGCCTCCCCCGGGGGGACCGAGGCGGTCGAGACCGTGCCCACGACCTCCCCGGCCTGGATGCGCTCCAGGCGGCCGCGCCCCGGGGCGGCGGCGTCCCCGGCCCGGACGGAGGGGGATCCCGCCATCAGAACTGGCTCCCCTCGAACCGGCGGCGCAGGCGCGTGCGGAGGAGGACGGCGGCGAGGTTGAGGGCGAGGATGACGAGGAGGAGGAGGAGCGTCGTCGTGAAGACCATGGGCTTCGCCGCCTCGCTGTTCTGGCTCTGGAAGCCGAGGTCGTAGATGTGGAAGCCGAGGTGCATGAAGCTCCTCTGGGCGTGCACGTACGGGAAGATCCCGTCCACGGGGAGCTCCGGGGCGAGCTTCACGGCGCCGGTCACCATGAGGGGGGCCACCTCGCCGGCGCCGCGGGCCATGGCCAGGATCATCCCCGTGAGGATGCCCGGCATCGCGCGGGGCAGCACGATGCGCCGGATGGTCTGCCACCGGCTCGCCCCGCAGGCGTAGGAGCCCTCCCGCATGGAGGAGGGGACCGCCGAGAGGGCCTCCTCCGTGGCCACGATGACCACGGGGAGGGTGAGCAGGGCCAGGGTCAGGGAGGCCCAGAGGACGCCTCCCGTCCCGAAGGTGGGATTGGGGAGCCGCTCCTCGAAGAGGAGGCCGTCGATGCCGCCCCCGACGATGTAGCAGAAGAAGCCGAGGCCGAACACGCCGAAGACGATGCTCGGGACGCCGGCGAGGTTGTTGACGGCGATGCGCACGGCGCTCACCACGGGGCCGGCCTTCGCGTACTCCCGGAGGTAGAGGGCCGCCAGCACGCCGAAGGGGACCACGGCGAGGGACATGAGGAGGGTCATGGTGACGGTGCCGAAGAGGGCCGGCCAGACCCCCCCCTCGCTGTTCGCCTCCCGAGGCTCCGCGGAGAGGAACTCCCATCCCCGCGAGAGGTAGATCCCGCACTTCTCCGCGCCGCCGAGGCTGTTGGCGGGGAAGGCCCTCACGACCTCGTCGAGGGAGAGGTCCTTCTCCCGCCCGTCGGCGGTCTCCACGCGGAGGGCGTGCCGCGCGTTGGAGGCCGTCAGCGCGGCGATCCTCCCGCGGATCCCATCGAGATCGCGGTCGGTCCGGGACTTCACCTCGGCGAAGGCCTCCTCGGCGGCGGCCTTCGCGGGGGAGGAGGCGCCGCCCGTGAGCTCCGCCCGGCGGACGGCGAGGCGGGCCTCCTCGATCTCCCGGTTGATGCGGCCGATCTCGCGGGTCTCCAGCGATCGTCGCTCCCGCCGGCGGTTCCTCGCGTCCCCGTGGCGCTCCAGGAAGGCCCGCCAGGAGGCCTCGGGCCCCGCGGCGATCTCCCGTCCGTCCTCGAGGAAGGCCTTCGGGAACCCGTAGAACCGCCCCCAGGTGAGCCGCTCGAACTCCACGGCCCACGGCGGGGCGTCCTCCTTCGCGACGCGGTGGTCGCTGACCCAGACGAAGTGCTCCCCCGTCAGCTCGAAGTTCCCGACGCGGAGGAGCCGCCGGCGGTCCACGCCCCCCCGCTCCGCGAGGAAGGCCCGGGCCGCCTCCGTTTCCGCCGGGGGGAGCCCGGCCAGGTCGTTCTCCGAGGGGGCGTAGGAGTCCACCCGGGTGACCTCCCCCATGAGGACGGTGCCGTCCTTCAGGGTGATTCGGACGAGGGGCTCGGGCCAGAAGGTGGCGAAGCCCTGGAAGAGGATGAGGCCGACGAGGCCGGCGATCATGAGCAGGCAGAGGATCAGGGCCCCTCCCATGAGCCAGATCTGGGGCTCCCCGTAGGCGAGGACGGAGACGCCTCTCCCCCGGTGCGGGGTGCGGGGGCCGGGGGAGGCCGGGAGGGCGGCGGGGTCGCTCACAGCTCGAAGGCCCTCCTCCGGAACCGCTGGCGCACGATCTCGGCGACGGTGTTCACGGCGAAGGTCAGGGCGAAGAGGACGAGGGCGGCGAGGTAGAGCATCCGGTAGGTGGTGGACCCCTGGACCGCCTCGGGGAGTTCCACGGCGATGTTGGCGGAGAGGGTCCGGAAGCCGTTGAACACGTTCCACTCCATCACCGGGGTGTTGCCCGCGGCCATGAGCACGACCATGGTCTCCCCCACCGCCCGGCCGAGTCCGATCATGAGGGCGGAGAAGAGCCCGCTCATGGCCGTGGGGAGGATCACGGAGACGGCGGTCTGCCACCGGGTGGCGCCGACGGCGAGGGAGGCGGCGCGGAGGTGCTCCGGGACCGCCGCGAGGGCGTCCTCGGAGAGGGTGTAGATGATGGGGATGACGGCGAAGCCCATGACGCACCCGACCACGAGGGCGTTGCGCTGCACGTAGGTGCCCACCAGGCCCCCGCGGGGGTCGAGCCCCGCGGCGCCGAGGAGGGCGGAGAGGGCGAAGGAGAGGAGGAGGGCGGCGGCCGTCCCCCCGAGGAAGCGGAGGAACTCGAAGCGCACCTCCCAGGCCCTCCCCCTCGCCGGCGCGAGGGCGGCGACCCTGGGATTCACCCAGCGCACGCTGGCGGCGACGACGGCGACGGCGCACAGGGGGAGGAGGAGGAGGAACCACCCCCCCGCCGCGCCCCCCCGCCGGCCGTCGAGCCACGCCTTCACGTCCCCCGCGAAGAGGAGGTCCTCCGCCGCCGGGCCGGCGAGGAGGGCGAGGCCGGCCCCGAGGGGGAGGGTCGCCGCGATGCAGGCGATCCTCCACTTCTCCAAGCGGAGCGCCGTCGGACGCGGGAGGAGCTGCCAGGCATGGGCGCCGAGGAGGACGGCGAAGGGCACCGTCGCGAACCCCGCGAGGACCGCCGGGAGGAGGTCCTCGATCCAGGGGGCGAAGACGAGAGCCGCAAGGAACCCGAGGACGACGCTCGGGAGGCTCGCCATGAGCTCGACGGCCGGCTTCACCCGGGACCGCACCTTCGGGTGGAGGAACTCGGAGGTGAAGATGGCCCCGAGGAGCGCCAGGGGGACGGCGATGAGCATGGAGTACAGCGTCGCCTTGAGGGTCCCGAAGATCAGCGGGACGAGTCCGTACTTCGGCTCGAAGTCGTCGGTCCCGCCGGTGGACTGCCAGACGTGGGAGGGGGCCTCGTCCCCCTCGTACCAGACCTTCCCGAAGATGGAGGCGAGGGTGGTCTCGGGATGGGGGGCGCGCACGGTCCACCGGTGGAACCGCCCCCCGGCGAGGGCGACGATGCCGTCCTCCTTCGGCGTCAGGGCGACGGCCTCCACCGGGTCCCCGCCGGCCTTCCCCTCCCCGAGGAGCCGGCCGCTGGTCACGTGGAAGAGGCGGACGGAGCCGTCCCCGTAGCCCGCCGCCAGCAGCCGCGTGCGCTCCGAGGCGGAGACCGACGCCACCGCCGCGCCGGCGCCCTCCAGGTCGTGGGCCCGGACCATGAGGGTCCCGTCCAGGGTCGCGGCCCCCGCGGGGCGGACGGGGAACCAGATCCCGATGCGGCCCCTCTCCTCGCCGACGACGAGGGAGGTCTTGCCGATGAGGGTCCCGACGGTCGTCAGCCGCCCCCCCCTCCCCCCGAGGAGGTCCACCCTCTCCGCCAGCGCCGGGGCGACGACATCCCGGACGTCGAAGCGGAGCATCCGCCCGTCATCCCAGACCGCCCAGGCGATGGTCCCGATGCCCGAGAGGACGAGGTGGTCGGGGAGCGCGCGCCCCGCGTCCGGCGGCAGGGGGACCTCGCCCCCCTCCTGCACCCAGCGCACCTTTCCCGTGAGGAGGTTCTTCTTCGCCGTGACCTCCCGGAACCGCAGCACCCCGTCCCCCGCGAGAGCGGCCACCCGGTAGCTGTCCCCGTGGGAGGAGAGGTCGATGCGGAGGACCGGGGAGCCGTTCCCGAGGTCGAAGGGCTCCTCGAGCTCGACGAGGAGGGTCTGGCGGCGGAGCTGGCCCTCGACGGTCCGCTCCACCATGCCGCCGCCGCTCTCCGCCCTCTCCCCCGTCCGCAGGGCCCGGAGGTCCGGCGTCTCCTCCTCCCCGGAGAGGAAGGAGGTGGCGAAGCCGATGCGGCCGAACCGCACGCTCCCGTCGGGGAACCCGAAGGCGAGGCGGCCCTCCCCGGGAAGGTAGGCGGCGGAGGAGGGCGCGGCGGCCCCGAAGGGGTTCCTCCGCTCGAGGAGGGCACCGGTGTCCACCCGGCGGAGTTCCACGACCCCGTCCCCGTGCAGGGTCCAGGAGAGGACCCGGTACTCGTCGGTGCGGCAGAGGAGGGGCTTCGCGGCTCCGTGGCGGTCCTCGAGGGGGACGGAGCCGTCGGGGGCGACCTCGGCGGGGAGGAAGAGGGGAACGACGACGGAGACGAGGAAGACGCAGACGAGGGTCACGGCGAGGATGGTCCCCACCCCGCCGAGGGTGATGAAGAGCCGCGCCGCGCGGTCGGCGGCGGCCACCCGCCAGGTGGTCTTGCGCCTCCGCGCCCGTCCCGTGAAGCCGGCTCCCGCCATGGCACCCGTGGATGGAGAAGGGGGGCGGCCCGCGCGGCGCCTCGCGGCGCCCCGGAGGGGCCGCCCCCGGATCGATTCCCACCCCCGACGACGGGCCGGGGGGCGCGGCTAGAGGCCGACCCTGGCGAGCTGCTCCTTCGCGAGGCCGGCGGTGAGGGGGAAGTAGCCGTCCTTGACCACGTCGAGCTGGCCCTCGCGGCTCATGACGTACCTGATGAACTCGCGGCGCAGCGGGTCGAGTTCGCTCCCCGGCCTGTGGTTCACGTACAGCCAGAGGAACCGGGCCATGGGGTACTCGCCGGAGTAGGCGTTGTCGGGGGTGGCGGCGATGAAGGGCTGCCCCGCCTTCGGCGCCAGGGGCACCGCCAGGACGTCGGCGGTCTTGTAGCCGATGCCGCTGTAGCCCATGGCGTACCTGTCGCTGGCGACGGCCTGCACGACGGCGGAGGAGCCGGCCTGCTCCTTCACGGAGTCCTTGTAGTCCCCCTTGAACAGCGCGTGCTCCTTGAAGTAGCCGTAGGTGCCGGAGGCGGAGTTGCGGCCGTAGAGGCTGATGGGCTTGTCGGCCCACTCGCCGGTGAGGCCGAGGTCCCCCCACTTGACGATGTCCTTCTCGAAGCCGCCCTTGCGGGACTTGGAGAAGACGGCGTCCACCTGTTGCAGGGTGAGCCCCTTGAGGGGGTTGTCCTTGTGGACGTAGACCGCCAGCATGTCGAGGCTCGTGGCGAGGCCCGTCGGCTTGTAGCCGAACTTCGCCTCGAACTCGTCCATCTCCTTCGACTTCATGTCCCGGCTCATGGGGCCGAACTGGGCGGTGCCGGCGATGAGGGCCGGGGGGGCCGTGGTGGAGCCCTTGCCCTCGACCTCGATCTTCACGTCGGGGTAGTGCTTGCGGAACCCCTCCCCCCAGAGCGCCATCTCGTTGTTCATCGTGTCCGAGCCGACGCTCTTGATGCTGCCCGACACCCCCCCCACGGGCTTGTAGGAGGGGAGGGACTTGTCCACGGAGACCTGTTCGGCGGGGACCGCGCCCGCCTGGAGGCCGACCCTGGCGAGCTGCTCCTTCGCGAGGCCGGCGGTGAGGGGGAAGTAGCCGTCCTTGACCACGTCGAGCTGGCCCTCGCGGCTCATGACGTACCTGATGAACTCGCGGCGCAGCGGGTCGAGTTCGCTCCCCGGCCTGTGGTTCACGTACAGCCAGAGGAACCGGGCCATGGGGTACTCGCCGGAGTAGGCGTTGTCGGGGGTGGCGGCGATGAAGGGCTGCCCCGCCTTCGGCGCCAGGGGCACCGCCAGGACGTCGGCGGTCTTGTAGCCGATGCCGCTGTAGCCCATGGCGTACCTGTCGCTGGCGACGGCCTGCACGACGGCGGAGGAGCCGGCCTGCTCCTTCACGGAGTCCTTGTAGTCCCCCTTGAACAGCGCGTGCTCCTTGAAGTAGCCGTAGGTGCCGGAGGCGGAGTTGCGGCCGTAGAGGCTGATGGGCTTGTCGGCCCACTCGCCGGTGAGGCCGAGGTCCCCCCACTTGACGATGTCCTTCTCGAAGCCGCCCTTGCGGGACTTGGAGAAGACGGCGTCCACCTGTTGCAGGGTGAGCCCCTTGAGGGGGTTGTCCTTGTGGACGTAGACCGCCAGCATGTCGAGGCTCGTGGCGAGGCCCGTCGGCTTGTAGCCGAACTTCGCCTCGAACTCGTCCATCTCCTTCGACTTCATGTCCCGGCTCATGGGGCCGAACTGGGCGGTGCCGGCGATGAGGGCCGGGGGGGCCGTGGTGGAGCCCTTGCCCTCGACCTCGATCTTCACGTCGGGGTAGTGCTTGCGGAACCCCTCCCCCCAGAGCGCCATCTCGTTGTTCATCGTGTCCGAGCCGACGCTCTTGATGCTGCCCGACACCCCCCCCACGGGCTTGTAGGAGGGGAGGGACCTGTCCACGGAGACCTGTTCGGCGAGGACCGCGCCCCCGTAAAGGGCGAGGGCGCCGGCGGCGATCGCGACGACGAGCCTGTTGCTGGTCATGGGTGACCTCCCTTGTTTCCCGTTCCCGGGCCGGAAGGGCGGTGCCCGCCGCCCCGGCCGACGCCCCGTTGTAGGGTCCCCCCGTCAACGGGGGACGCGGGAGATGTGAAGGAACGGTGAATCCCCGCTACCCGAACCTCCCCGTCACGTAGTCCTCGGTCCGCTTCTCCGAGGGGTTCGTGAAGATCCGCTCCGTCGGCCCCTCCTCGATCATGCGGCCGAGGAGGAAGACCGCGGTCCGGTCCGACACGCGGGCGGCCTGCTGCATGTTGTGGGTGACGATGACGATGGTGTAGCGGGTCTTCAACTCGTGGATGAGGTCCTCGATCCTCCCCGTGCTGAGGGGGTCGAGGGCGGAGCAGGGCTCGTCCATGAGCAGGACCTCGGGCTCCGTGGCCAGGGCCCGGGCGATGCACAACCGCTGCTGCTGGCCCCCGGACAGTCCGAGGGCGCTCTCGTCGAGCCGGTCCTTCACCTCGTCCCAGAGGGCGGCGGAGCGGAGGCAGCGCTCCACCGCCTCGGCCAGCACCGTGGGGCGGCGCTCCCCGCGCATGCGCAGGCCGAAGGCGACGTTATCGAAGATCGACTTCGGGAAGGGGTTCTGCCGCTGGAAGACCATGCCCACGCGGCGGCGCAGGACCTCCACCTCGCCGGCGGGATCGTGGATGTCCTCGCCGTCGAGGAGGAGGGTCCCGCGAAGGGTCACCCCCTCCACGAGGTCGTTCATCCGGTTGAGGCAGCGGAGCAGGGTCGACTTGCCGCAGCCCGAGGGGCCGATGAGGGCCGTGACGGACCGCTCCCGGACCCCGAGGTCGATGCCGAAGAGCGCCTGCTTGGCCCCGTACCAGAGGTCGAGGTCCCGGACCTCGACCTTGTAGGTCCCCGGCGCCCCCCTGGGGGGGGCGCCCGCGGGGGGGGGGCGGGGGGGGGGGGGGGCCCCGGCGGGGGGGGGCCCCCCCGCCCGCCCCCCCCGCCCGCCCGGGGAGGAGGGACGGGGCAGGGGGTCCGCCGGGTCCCGGCCCGCCGTCGCCGGTTCCACCGTGGGCGCCTCCTCTAGGGTCGAGCCGTTGGCCATGGAGAGGCCATGGTCCCCGACTTCCGTGAAGGTCCCGTTAAGACCGCGTTCGGCTCCCGCAAAGCGCGGGGGAGGGCTCCTCAGGCCCGGGGCAGGAGGAGCGTGAAGGTCGTCCCCGCCCCCTCCACGCTCCTCACCTCGACCCGGCCGTGGTGGGCGCGGGCGATGTGCTTGACGATGGCGAGGCCGAGGCCGGTGCCTCCCATCCCCCGGGAGCGGGAGGGATCGACCCGGTAGAACCGCTCGAAGATGCGGGGGAGGGACTCGGCGGGGATGCCGATGCCCGAGTCCTCGACCTCGATGGCCACCTCCGGCCCCCGCTCGATGCAACGGACCGTGATGCGCCCGCCGGCGGGGGTGTACTTCAGCGCGTTCTCGAGGAGGTTCACGAGGGCCTGCTCCAGGCGCCGGCCGTTCCCCGTCACCCGGAGCCCGGGAACGGGGAGGGGCTCGACGGCCAGGGCCACCCCGCCGCGCTCCGCGAGGCCGGCGAGGGAGGCGGCGGCGGCCCGCGCGGCGCCGTCGGCGGGAAGGGGCTCCGTCTCCAGGGCCGCCTCCTCGGACTCGATGGAGGAGAGGTCGAGGAGGTCCTTCACCAGGGCCTGGAGGCGGTCGCAGTTGCGGCGGGCGATGTCGAGGAACCGGCGGCGGCCCCCGGCGTCGAGACCCTCGTCCTCCAGGGTCTCCAGCGAGCCGGCCACCCCGGTGAGGGGGGTGCGGAGTTCGTGGGAGACGTTGGCGACGAAGTCCATGCGGATGCGCTCGAGCCTCCGGACCTCCGTGACGTCGCGCAGAAGGGCCACCGCTCCCCCGCCGCCGCCGAGGGGGCCCACGGAGATGTTGAGGAGGCGGCCGTCCCGGGCCGGGGATTCGGCGTCCCCCGCACCGGGACTTCCGCCGGAGAGGACCGCGCGGAAACGGCCCTCCAGCGCCGGGAACCGCAGGGCCTCCCATAGTCCGCTGCCCGCGGCGAGGGGCCCCGGCAGCCCGAGGAGCCGCGCCGCCGAGCCGTTCATGAAGAGGACGGCCTCCCGCCGGTCCACGGCGACGACCCCCTCCACCATGCCCGCGAGCACCGACTCGAGGTCGCCGCGGACCCGCGCCTCCCCCTCGACGCGGCTGCGGATCTGGTCCGCCATCCGGTTGAGGGAGACGGCCAGGCGGGTGACCTCCTCGGGGCCCGAGGTCCGCACCCGATCCTCGAGGCGCCCCTCGGCGTAGGCCGCGGCGGACCGCTCCATCTCGGCGAGGGGCCGCGCGAGCTGGCGCGCGAGGATCCAGGAGGCGAGGAGGCCGAGGAGGAGCACCGCCCCCCCGGTGAGGAGGAGGCCGTTGCCGAGGGAGGCGAGCTCCTCCTCCACCCGCTCCAGGGGCTCGGCGACCCGGAGGTACCCGAGGGTCCCACCGGCGTCCCGGATCCGGCGGGCGAAGTAGAGGGTGGGGAACCCCGTGGAGTCGCTGTGGCGGATGGAGGTGCCGCTCCCCGCCGCCGCCGCCGCGGCGACCTCGGGGCGGCCGGCGTGGTTGTCGAGGGGGAGGGTGGCCACGTTGTCCGCGAGGACGGTGCCGTCGACGGCGATGACGGTGATCCGCCGCCGCATCCCCGTGTCGAGGGCGCGGATCTCCCGGTCGATCTCCCCCGGCGGGACCGCCCCCTTCAGCCACTCGCGGGCGCGGGGCTCGAGGAGGGCGCCCACGGCCTCCAGGCGCAGCTCCACCTCGCGGTGGTGGAAGTCCCGGATGAAGCTCCCCCCGGCGAACCACGAGAGGACGAAGAGCACCGCGAGCACGCCGGCGACGGCGCCGAAGATCCGCCCCCCGAGGGTGGTCCTCCTCACGCGGGGTCTTCCCTCAGCTTGTAGCCGAGGCCGCGGATGGTCTGGATGTTCCTCCCGAAGGGGCCGAGCTTCCTCCGGAGGGTGGCGACGTGGACGTCCACGTTGCGGTCGATGACGAAGGCGTCGGGGCCGAGGACGGCGTCGAGGAGCTCGTTGCGGGTGAAGGCGCGGCCGGGGTTGAGGACGAGGTGGCGGAGGAGCTTGAACTCCGTCACCGTGAGGTCCACGGGGTTCCCCTTCAGCGTGATCTCGTGCTTGATGGAGTCCACGGTGAGGTCCCCGAAGCGGGCGACCTTGCGCGCGTCCTCGGAGCGCCGCACCTCGGAGGCCCGGAGGCGGGCCGACACCCGGGCCACGAGCTCCTTGATGCCGAAGGGCTTGCGCACGTAGTCGTCGGCCCCCTGGGCGAGGCCGATGACGGCGTCCGTCTCCTCCCCCTTGGCCGTGAGCATGATGATGGGCACCGGCGCGGTGCGGGGGTCGGCCCTGAGGCGGCGGCAGACCTCGAGCCCGTCGATGCCGGGCAGCATGAGGTCGAGGAGGATCAGGTCCGGAACGCGGAGCCGCGCCTCCCGCAGCGCCGTCTCTCCGTCCGCCGCGGTGGCGACGTCGTACTTCTCCCGGGCGAGGTGGTGGCGGACCAGCTCCTGGAGGTCGGGCTCGTCCTCCACGACGAGGATGCGCGGTCTCTTCATGAGAAGAGCGTAGGGCGGGGGCATGGGGGGGAGGTGAGAATTGTGTAAAGGGAAGGTAAAGAGGGGGAGGGGCGTGGCGAGGAACCTCCGCCCGCCCGATGTCGATCTCCCGGGCGTGTTGGAGGGAGGCCCCACCGGGGAGGGCCGTGGCTCGTCGGGGGAGGGGGGCGGGTTCGCACCAGGGGGGAGGGGGGGAGAGCGTGCGATTCACGTGGATCCGGAAGGCAAGGCGGAGGCGTTTCGGGGTGGAAAGCGGGAAGGGCCAGCGTCCCTTCCCCCTGGAGCAGGGGATCGTCCGTCAGCAACGGAAACGGGTCGCACTCGGCAACGCCCGTCCTCGGTTCGACCCGCCCGGGATCGCGACGCGCCTGCATGTCCAGGAACGCTGGTCAAGTGCTATCGTGTCGAGTACATGACCACGGAGATGCCGGAACGGAGGTCAAGCATGCCGCGGATCGAGCTGCGGCCTTCAGCCATCGAAGGACTCGGAGCGTTCGCCGCGGAGTCGATCCGGGCGGGCGGCGTTGTCCTGCGCATCGATGACTCTCACTTCGTCCCTGACCCTGGCGTACTCACGCAGCACCAGCGAGATCGTGAGTGTGCTCCGCCCCCGGATGTCTTGGACACGACGTAGGGTGTTGACGCCGGGTGTCC
>CAYJMF010000071.1:0-25223 GCA_964370855.1 uncultured Planctomycetota bacterium
CCCGGCCCCCCCCCCCCCCCCCCCCCCCCCCCCCCCCCCCCCGCCGCCCCCGCCCGCCGGCGCCCCCCAACGCCCCCCCTTCCCCCTTCCTCCCCATTGCGCCCCCGCCACCCGCGGTTAGAGTGATCCCCATGGACCTTCGCCGTGGATCCCTCCTGGTGACCGCGGGGCTGGCCGCCTCGCTCCTCCTCCTCTCCCCTCCCCCCGCCGCCGCCCACGGGGGCCAGTACGTCCCCCCCACGGAGGAGCCTCCCCCGCCGCCTCCGCCGGACCCGCCGCCGCCGCCGGACCGGGAGACGCCGCCGACACAGCCGAGGACCCCGGAGCCGACGCCCCCGCCCACCCCCCCTCCCCCGCCCACGGCCACGCCCCCGGGCGGCGGCGGAGGAACGCCCACGCTCCCTCCCGCCCCGCCGACCCGCAAGCCCCCCACGCCCCCGACCTCCGCCCCCACGCCGGGCTCCCGCGGCGGCCGCCGGACCGCGGGCGTGGACATCGAGGACTGGTCCACCTGGTGGTACTTCTCCCGGGCCCGCTACCTCCTCCGCCGCGAGGGGACGAGGACCCTCGGCACCGGCCTCGCCGCCGTCGACAGGGACGACCCCGTGCCCGTGGACCCCGAGGCCCGCGAGGCCGCCCTCCGGGGCTGGCGGCGGGGATCCATCGAGGCCCTCCGCTCCGTCTTCCCCGATCCCGACACGGAGATCTTCACGGGCTGCGCCGTGGCCCTCGGCAAGGCCGGGGACCACGTCGACGCCCGCCGGCTCGTGGACCTCCTGCGCGCCCGCTACCGCGATCCCACGGTGAGGGAGTCCCTCGTCCTCGCCCTCGGCCTCCAGGGGAGGGGGGCGCCGGGCGCCCGCGAGGCGCTCCTCGGCATCCTCCGGGACCGCGACGACTCCGCCCGCCTGCGGGGCTTCGCGGGCATCGCCCTCGGACTCTCCGGCGACGCCGGCGCCGCGCCGGCCCTCCTGTCGGCGGCCCGGGAGCGGGGGGCCCACCGGGATCCCGCCGCCGGGGCGCTGGTCGGCCTCGGCCTCCTCGGCGAGGACCTCGTGGTCCCGGACCTCGTGGAGATGCTCGGCGACGCGTCCGACGGGGACGCGAAGGCGCTCCGCCCCTACGCCGCCTACGCCCTCGCCCGCATCGGGGGGCCCGAGGCCGTGGCGGCCCTCGGGAGGTCCCTTGCGGACCAGGACGAGCAGGTGCGCCGCGCCGCCGCCGCGGGCCTCGGCGAGTGCTCCGCCGCCGACGCCGCCCCCTGGATCCCCGCCCTCGGGAAGGCCGCCCGGGACGACCGGGACCGCCCCGTGCGCTCCTTCGCCATGATCTCCCTCGGCCGCCTCGGCGGCCCCACCGCCCTGGAGGCCCTCTCCCGCTGCTTCGGGCTCGGCGACCGGGGGGAGCGGAACTTCGCCGCCCTCGGCCTTGCCCTCTACGGGCGCGGGCTCGACGACGTCGAGGGGCGCAGGCGCATCGCCTCCCTCCTCCGCGGCGAGTTCGAGCAGCGCGCCGACGCCGGCTACCGCGGCGCCCTGGCCATCTCCCTCGGGCTCATCTCCGATCCCCGAGCGGTGCCGGCGCTGCTGGCGGTGCTGAAGGACCGCGGGGACCCGGAACTCCGGGCCCACTGCGCCCTGGCCCTCGGGATGATCGGCACCCGCGATGCGGCGGCGGATCTCCGCGCCGTCCTCGATTCGAAGCCGCAGCCGGAACTCGCCCGCGAGACGGCCCTCGGCCTCGGCCTCCTCGGGGACCCGGCGGCGGCGGACGTCCTCGCGAAGGTCGTCTCCACCGCATCCAGCGAGTACGTGCGCGCGTCGGCGGCGACGGCCCTCGGCCAGCTGCGGGGACCCGTCGCGGCGGCGGCCCTGGAGAAGCTCCTCCTCGACGGCGACGCCGGCGGCGCCGCCCGCGGCCAGGCCGCCGTGGGCCTCGGCCTCCTCCTCGACGAGCGCCCCCTCGGCGCCATGGCGGGGCTCTCCCCGGGCCTCAACTACCTGGCGCCGGTGCCCGTGGTGCTGGAGGCGCTGTCGATCCCGTAGGAGAGGGGACTACTTCTTCTCCTCCTTCTGGTCCTTCCAGTACTTCTTCGCGGCGTTCTCGAGGTCCTTCAGCTTGAGCTTCTTCTTGTTGGCCGCCTCGTAGTCCGCGACGGCCCGCTCCCACTCGCCGCGGCAGTCCCCGGAACCGAAGAGGCCGCGCAGGAACCGGTTGAACATGTTCCTCACGGGCGCGTCCTGGCCGTGGAGGCCGTACTGGATGTAGCCCCAGCAGGCCAGCGCCCCGTCCTGCCCCATGGCCAGCAGGGAGTGCTCGTCCTTGGCCATGAGATCCTCGAAGGCGGGCGGCTTCAGGAAGATCCCCTTCGTCCGCTTGAGGAGGTCCTGCGGGAAGACCCCCGGCAGGCAGTTCTTCCGGGCGGCGTTGACGAAGTAGAGGCTCACCCCGGACCGCACCCAGGCCATCATGGGCGGCATCCTCGTCTCGAAGTACTGGGGCGTCACGGCCCCGAGGAGGTCGAACTCCGTGAGGTTCGCCTCCGGGGAGCCGTCCACCACGACGAGCCGCTCCGGGTGGTGGGGCAGGTAGACCGCCTTCGCCCCCTCCGTCCAGAAGTCCCCCGCCTCGGCCTGGAAGGCCTCCGGCGTCGGCAGCACGTGGATCACCATGCGGGCCACGATGCGCCGCCGGTCGGAGGCGTACTCCCGCAGCATCCGGATGTGGGGCGCCTGCGCGTCGAGCCACGTGGAGATGCGGAAGAGGCGGTTCTCGAGGCCCTTGCGGGCCTCCCCCGCGGGCTGCGCCTCCACGGGCCCGAGGACGGCGAAGAGGTCGTTCTCGACCTTCTTCCACCCCGTCGGGACCGTGAAGCGGTCCTGGGGCGCGGGATGGCACTCGAAGGAATCCAGCATCCTGTCCATGTCCGCCCGCCGCGCCTCGAACACGTCCTTCGGGACGAGGATCTCCACGTAGTACCCGTAGAGGCCCTCGATCTTCGCGTCGCAGAAGCTGATCCAGGGGGTCCCGTCGCTCCCCTTGCGCTCCGCCGTGAACCGGGAGGGGGAGCCGTCGAGGAACTCGGGGCTCCCGGAGCCGATGTCCTTGGTCACGAACTTGACGTAGTGCTCGAGGGCGTTCTGCCCCTGGTGGGCGTAGACCTTCACCTGCGTCGAGAGGTAGGGGTCCCCGGAGTACTGGAGGTGGATGACCCGGGCGGGGTTCTTGATCTCCACCTCCTTGTATCCCGGGGGGACGGTGATCTCCACGGTCTCGGATTCGTTCATGACGGCCTTCCACGGATCCTCGGCGCGGGCCGGAGCGGCGGCGAGGGCCAGGACGAGGACGAGGGCCGCTGCGGGGACGGGGAAGGCTGCTCTCATGGGGGGACCTCCGTGCTCCAAGGTATGCGGGAGGGGCGGGCGGGTCAAGGCGGGCGGAGGGGGAAGCCGTGATCCATGCGGCCCGTGATCCATGGGGCCCCGGCCCCTCCCCTCGGGTGGAATCCCCTCTCCCGTGCGCCTCTCCCGAAGGCTCCTGACCGTCAGCCTCCTCTTCAACGCCGCCAACTACCTGGCGTGGAGCGTGATCCCCGCCCGCGCCGCCTTCGTCCTGGACGCGGGCAAGGACGAGCTCGGCTTCCTCCCCGTCCTCGGCGGCATCACCTACATCCTCGCCGCCCCCCGCGTCGGGAGGCTCTCCGACCGCGTCCCCCGCGAGACCCTCGCCCGCTTCGGCATCGCCGGCTGGGCGCTCTTCTGCCTGCTGGCCTGGCGGGCCGACTCCATGGCGATGCTCTACGGCGCCTCGGTGCTCGACGGTTTCGCCCAGGCCTTCGTCTGGCCCGGCCTCCAGGCCCGCATCGGGGACGTCTCCGGGGGGAGGGACCTCGAGCGGAACCTCGGCACCTTCTCCATCTCGTGGAGCCTCGGGAAGACCCTCGGCTTCTTCGGCTCCTCGGCCCTGCGCGATCCCGATCCCCGCATCCTCCTCGCCTGCGGCGGGCTCGCCGTCGTCCTCGTGTTCCTCTTCCCGCCCCCCCGCCACGGCCACGGGTCGCTCCCGCAGGAGGGGGACGACGGCCGCTCCCCGGCGGAGCGCTCCCGGTTCCGCATGGCGGGCTGGATCACCAACTTCGCCGGCTTCGGCATGGGCGCCACCCTGGTCTACCTCCATCCCGGCCTGCTGCGGGACTGGGGCCGGGAGCCGTGGCACCACGGGGCCGTGGTCGGGACCGTCTACCTCGCGCAGACCGCGGGGTTCCACATCTTCGGGCGCTGGACCGCCTGGCACTGGAGGGGAGGCCCCCTCCTCCTCGCGACCCTCGTCGGCGCCGGCGCCCTCCTCGTCGTCACCCTCGGCGCGCCCTTCCCCGCGGCCCTGGCGGCGGCGGCGGTCATGGGGCTCTCCATCGGGCTCTGCTACATGGCCTCCATCTACTATTCCGTGCACGCGCCGGAGGATCGCGGCGCCCGGGCCGGGATCCACGAGGCCGTCGTGGGCGCGGGGAACTTCTCCGTCCCCTTCCTCGCGGGGCAGGCGGCGGAGAAGAGCGGGGTCGCCGCCCTGGCGGGGATCACGGCGGCGGCCATCGCCGCCGCCGCGGGAATCGCCGCGGCGCGGACCGCCGCGCCGCCGCGGGAGGCCCCCCCTACGGCGTGAGCCCGTCCATGGCGTCGGCGAGGGCGGAGCGCGGCGGCCGCAGTCGCTCCTGCGGGAGGAGGGCGAGGGGCTCCTCCACCAGCTCCAGGGTCTCGTCGAAGGTCGGCCGCCCCGGAACGAGGTGGAAGATCCCGGTGAGGAACTCCCCCCTGCCGCGCGCCTCCCGCAGGCGTCGCCAGGCGGAGGCGGCGTCGGCGGTGTCGAAGCCCTCCTCGACGGCGCGGATGCGGACGCGGCTCCCGTCGGGCAGGGGGACGTCGCGGACCTCCCCCGGAGGGACCGACACCGGCGGGAGCTCCCAGGGCTGGACGTAGCCGACCTCCACCACCGCGTTCTCGTTCTCCCGCCCGAAGGCGTAGGAGCGGGTGGAGCCCTCGTGGTCGTTGAAGGTGACGCAGGGGGAGATGACGTCCACGACGGCGGTGCCCCGGAAGGAGAGGGCGGCCTTGAGGATCGCCTCGAGCTGGACCTTGTCGGCGGCGAAGGAGCGGGCGACGAAGCCGCAGCCGAGTTCGAGGGCGAGGGTGCAGACGTCCACCGGCTCGAAGGGGTTCACCTCGCCGGAGCGGAGCACGGCGCCGCGGTCGGCGGTGGCGGAGAACTGCCCCTTGGTGAGGCCGTAGACGCCGTTGTCCTCCACGACGTAGCAGAGGGGGACGTTGCGCCGGATGGCGTGGACGAAATGTCCGAGGCCGATGCTCGCCGTGTCCCCGTCCCCGGAGACGCCGAGGGCGAGCAGGGTCCTGTTGGCGACGACGGCGCCGGTGGCGACGGGGGGCATGCGGCCGTGGCAGGCGTTGAAGGCCCAGGAGCCGGAGGAGAAGTAGCCCGGGGTCTTGCTGGAGCAGCCGATGCCGGACATCTTGGCGAGGCGGTGGGGTTCGACGCCGCACTCCCAGAGGACCTTGACGATGCTCGCCGTGACGGCGTCGTGGCCGCAGCCGGGGCAGAGGGTGGACTTCCCGCCCTTGTAGGCGTCGCGCGGGAGGCCGATGCGGTTGACCGCAGGGTTCACGCAGCGCCCCCCTCTCCCGCGGCCACGGCGTCGGCGATGCGCCGGGCGTCGGCGGGGAAACCGTCGTACTGGAGGATCCCCTTGAGCCCGGAACACTCCATCGGATAGCGGGCCTTGAGCAGCGCCCCCATCTGCCCGTCCCTGTTCTGCTCCGCCAGGTAGACGCTCCGATGGGCGCGCAGGAACTCCCCAACCCCGTCGTGGAAGGGATAGGCGAGGATCCTGCAGGCGTCGGCCGCGATCCCCCGCTCCTCCCGCAGGATGTCCAGCGCCTCCTCCACGGCCCAGCGGGTGGTGCCGAAGTGGAGGATCCCGACGGCCGCGTCCCCTGCACCCGCCCCCTCCCCCGCCCCGGCGCGGCGCACCTCCGGCGCGGGAAGCGCCGCCCGCAGGGTCTCCCACTTGCGCGCGAGGCGGTCGACGTTCTTGAGGTATCCCGCCGGGTCCTCGGTGTAGCGGCCGAACTCGTCGTGGCCGGAGCCGCGGGTGAAGGTGGCGCCGAGGCCGCCGGGGGTGCCGGGGAGGGTGCGGTACGGGACGGCGTCCCCGTCGGGGTCGGCGTAGCGGTGGAAGCCCCCCTTGCCGAGGCGGGCGAGGTCGGCCTCGGTCAGCACCTTGCCGCGGTCCATGGCCTTCTCCGGCCAGGGGAAGGGCTCCGAGGGCCAGAGGTTCATGCCGAGGTCGAGGTCGCTCATGAGGAAGACCGGCGTCTGGAACCGCTCCGCGAGGTCGAAGGCGTCCCCCGCCATGGCGAAGGCCTCCGTCACCGAGGAGGGGAGGAGCATGGGATGGCGGGTGTCGCCGTGGGAGAGGGTCGCGACCTGGAGGAGGTCCCCCTGTGCGGTGCGGGTGGGGAGGCCCGTCGAGGGGCCGAGGCGCTGGACGTCCACGACGACGCAGGGGACCTCGGCGTAGTAGGCGAAGCCGAGGAGCTCCCCCATGAGGGAGATGCCGGGGCCCGAGGTCGATGTCATGGCCCGGGCGCCGGCCCAGCCCGCCCCCATGGCCATGCCGACGGCGGCGAGCTCGTCCTCGGCCTGGAGGACGGCGTAGGTGGCCTTCCCCGTGGCGGGGTCGCGGCGGTGCTTCTCCAGGTAGCCGGCCAGCGCGTCGCCGAGCGAGGTCGAGGGGGTGATGGGGTACCAGGCGAAGACGGAGACGCCGGCGAAGACGGCGCCCAGCGCCGCGGCGGCGTTGCCGTCCACGAGGATCTTCCCGGCGTTCCCGTTCACCGGCGGCGTCTCGACGCGGACCGGCGAGGGCCCGGGGATGCGCTCCTCCGCCCACTTCCACCCGAGGGCCACGGCGGCGCGGTTGAGGCCGAGGGACTTCTCCTTGCCGCGGAGCATGCGGGCGAGGGCCCCGTCGAGCTCCTCCCGGCGGACGCCGAGGAGGCGGGCGACGACGCCGACGTAGATCATGTTCACGACGAGGCGGCGGAGGCGCGGCTCGGGGCAGCACTCCAGCACGAGCTTCCCGAAGGGGACGGGGTGGGCGGCGACGTCGATCCGCTTGCCCGCCAGCGCGAGGGGCTCGTCGTAGACGACGAGGCCGCCGGGGAGGAGTTCGGCGAGGTCCTGCTCCGCGGAGGCGGGGTTCATGGCGACCAGCAGGTCGACGCCGCGGCGGCGGGCGAGGTAGCCGCGGGGGTGGGCGCGGATCTCGAACCAGGTCGGGAGGCCGGCGATGTTGGAGGGGAAGATGTTCTTTCCGGAGCAGGGGACGCCCATGCGGAAGAGGGCGCGGAGCAGCACCATGTTCGCCGTCTGGCTCCCGGAGCCGTTGACGGTGCCGACCTTCAGGACGAAGTCGTTGGGCGCGGGCACGGAGGGAGATCGTAGGGGAGGTGGAGGGGGAACCCACTAAGTTGTGGATCGCCCGCAGGGACATGGTTCCGGGGGCGGAGGGGAGGCGCATCTGGCCGCTCCCAGGCTGGTGAACGCGACCATCGTCCTCGCCGCAGTCCTCGCAGCCGCGGCGGCGGGGTGGTGGTTCCTCTCGGAGGGACCCGCCGTGGCTCCGCCTCCTTCGTCCGAACCGGGGAGAACCTCGCGCCCGGTCGAGGAGGAGGACCCTCTTCCTGCGAAGCGTCCCGACGTTCCGCCCCCACTTCCGCCCTCGCTCCCCCCTCCACCCCCCGCCAACGTTCCCCTCCACGAGACCGCCATCGCCGGCATCATGGTTGCCGCCTCGGGGCGGCCACTGCCGGCCGGGTTCACGGCGACGATCCACCTCGAGTCCGATCCGACGAAGGCGCTGGCCGTCGTGCCCGTGGCCCCCGACGGGACCTTCGCCACGGGGGAGTTGCCTGCGAAGGAAAGCTTCCTCGTGGTCGGGAAGACCGCCACGGGGTTCACCGCGGGGAGCGCGGCGGGTGTCGCTTCCGGCGCGCGGGAACTGCGCGTCCCCCTCCAGTCCGGCGGGACCCTCGCGGGTCGCGTCCTCGACCGCGACGGGAACCCGGCCGGCGCCGGCGTCACCGTCACCGCGAGCATCGCGAACCCCGCCCCCCACCGCCCCGGGAGCCGCTCCTCCACCGTCACCGCCGAGGACGGCACCTTCCTGATCGAGTACCTCGGGAGCTTCATCTTCACGGTGACCGCCGTCCGCGAGACCCCGTCGGGCCCCCAACGCGCCTCCGGCTCCGACCACCGCCCCGGCGCCCCCCCCCTCGAAATCCGCCTCGAATAGGGGACGCACCCAACTTTCCAACTTTTCTGTGGATAACTCCTCCGGAGTTATCCACAGAAAAGTTGGAAAGTTGGGTGCGTCCCCTATTTCAACTCATGCATTCCGGCGGGGAGGGGGCCGAAGGACTGCTCGCGGCCGTCGGGCCAGCGGACGGTCACGTTCTCCGCGGCGGCGGCCTCGCCGAGGCCGAAGAGGAGGTCGGGCTGCGATTCGCTCGCGTAGGAGCCGCCGCTCATGCGCTCCTGGCGGAGGGTGCGGTCGCCGACGGTGACGGAGACGAGCGCCCCGAGGGCGTCCCGGTTCCCACCCTTCCCCCGGAGCCGGATGCGCAGCGACTTCCGGCCCGCCGGCGCGTCGTTCCGGAGCAGCCGCGCCGGACCGCCGTTGCTCGTGATCACGAGGTCGGCGTCGCCATCGCCGTCGTGATCGATCCAGGCGAGCCCCCGCCCCACGCAGGGGGTCCCGAAGGCCGGCCCCGCCCGCCCCGTGGCGTCCTCGAAGCGCCCGCCGCCGCGGTTGCGGAACACCTGGGGCTTCTGCGCGTAGGGGATGCCCGCCATCACCTGTTGGATGGTCGGCTCGAGGTGCCCGTTGGCGATGGCGAGGTCGAGGCGCCCGTCGAGATCGAGATCGGCGAAGAGGACGCCGAAGGTGAGGGAGGGGAAGGTCGGCCCCGCGATCCCCGCCGCCGGCCCCTCGTCCACGTAGGAGATGGTCTTCGCCCGCGTCTGCCGCCGGTAGTAGGAGACCGCCTCCTGGCTGAAGGTCCCCGTGATGATGACCGGGTGATCCCCGTCGTCGGCCCGCGCCACGGCGATGCCCATGTCGGCCCGGGACTTCCCCATGGCGTCGTAGGCGACCCCCGCCTGGAGCCCCACCTCGCGGAAGGTCCCGTCCCCGTTGTTGAGGAAGAGGTCGTTGGGCTGCGTGTCGTTGGCGACGACGAGGTCGGTCCTCCCGTCCCCGTCCACGTCGCAGGCCGCCACGCCGAGCGCCTTCTGCGTCTCCTTCCACGCCCCCGCCGCGCGGGTCGCGTCCTCGAAGGTTCCGTCGCCGCGCCCGCGGAAGAGCCGCCCCGAGTCGCCGGCGTACCGGTCGGGCACGGTGTAGGCCTTGGTCTTCCCGTCGATGGTGGTGAAGACGTCGGTCTCCCGCGACCACTTGACGTACCGCGCGACGTAGAGGTCGAGGACGCCGTCGCCGTCGTAGTCGAGGAAGGCCGCCGCCGTGGAGAAGGGATCCCGCGGCGCCCCCGCCCCGTCGGTCCAGGGCTCCCCCGCCACGCCCGCCGCCGCGGCCACGTCGGTGAACCGCCCGCCGTCGTTGCGGTAGAGGGCCGAGGGCCCGAGGCAGGAGACGAAGAGGTCGGCGTCCCCGTCCCCGTCGTAGTCGGCGGAGCAGGCGCCAATCCCCCACCGCGGCTCGGCGAGTCCGGCCTCCGCCGTGCGATCCTCGAAGGTCCCGTCGCCCCGGTTGCGGAAGAGCCGGGCCGTGGGGAGGGGCTCCCCCTCCTTCCGGTCCCAGGTCCAGGGCACGCCGTTCACGAAGTAGAGATCCATCGCCCCGTCGCCGTCGTAGTCGAGCACCGCGACGCCGGCCCCCATGGTCTCGGGCAGGTACTTCCCGCCGCGGGCCCCGTTCTCGTGGACGAAGTCGATGCCCGCCTCCTTCGCGACGTCGGTGAAGGAGGAGAAGGGCGCGGCGGCGTCGGACTCCGTCACCCCGGTGCGCGGGACCGAGGCGTAGGTCGTCGGGGGAGGAGGGGGCGGGGGAGGGGGATCGGAGCAGGCGCCCGCCAGCAGCGCCGCGGCCAGCGCGCTAGCGCGCCGGGTGGAGTTCGTGGACATGGACCGGCTGGACCTCGTGGTTGACGTCGGGGTTGGCGCGGAGGTAGGCGTTGGTCTTCTGCGGGGCGTCCTCGTCCCCCTTGTAGCGCAGGAAGGACTTCGCCGCCTCCGCCGCCTCCGCCTCCATTCCCATCTGCTGGTAGCACTTGGCGCGGTGCTCGTGGGCGTTGAAGTCCTCCGGATCGATGGCGAGCACCTTGAGCCACCACTTGAGCGACTCCTCCGGGTTCCCCGTGCGGAAGAAGATCTCGGCGATCTCGCGGAGCGAGTTCCGGTCCTCGGGGAAATCTCGCAGCACCCGCTCGAAGGCCTCCAGCGCCGGGTCGTACTTCCCGAACTTCGACAGCGCCGTCCCGAACCAGTAGGCCGTCCGCGCATCCCCCGGCGCCCGCTTCTCCGCCGCCTCGAGGAGGACGAGGGAGTCCTCGTACCGCCCCTCGGCGATGGCGACCCGGGCGAGGTTGCGAGGGCCGTCGGGCAGGTCCGGCTGGAACTTGTCAACCTCGGCAAAGGCGAGGGCGGCCAGCCGCGTGTCGTTCTGCCTCCAGGCGGCGATGCCGAGGTCGTTCCAGCGGGTCCAGTCGGGAGGGGGGGAGGCCGAAACCCCGGTCCCCTTCACTTTGCCGGTCCCCTTTACCGGACCCGTCGGTCCGATATCGCCATGGTAGTAGTAGAGCGAACTGCTCGCCTCCGCCGACGCGATGTCCGTCACCGGCAGCACCGGCACCTCCCGCCCCTTGAACGAGAACGCCGTGTAATCCGCCTTGAACTTGCGGAACCGGAGCGTCGCCCTGATGAAGAGCGACCCCGCCGCGTCCTCCGGGACCTTGATCCGGTACCGCGCCACGTCCGCCGCCCCCGGCGGCACGACGTTCACCTGGGCCGGGACGTAGATGTCCTTCGCGTTCCGCCGGTCGATCCTCTTGCTGTGGCGGTCGATGATCGTGGCCCCGTAGGTGTGGGCCTCCTTCGAGAGGGAGCGGTCCTCCTCGAGCCAGCCGCTGCGGAGGATCGACTTCCCCGCCGCGTCGGTGACCTCCACGGCGATCCACCCCTCGTTGCTGTCCAGGGTCCCCGCGGGGAAGATGTGGCCGACGCCGAGGTTGCGGACCACGACCAGAAGGTCCACCTCCTTCCCCGGCGCGAGCGGCGCCCCGGTGACCTCCAGCGGCCCCACGGGCACCCCGTCCTCCCCCAGCACGAACAGGTCCACCCGCATCGTCCCCTTCTTCAGGAACTCCTCGGTGTACTTGACCATCTCCTCGTCCCCGCGCACCGAGGGCAGCGCCGTGTTGATCCCCGGGAACCGATGGGACCGGATCATCCCGTCCTTCGCCGAGACGTCGCCGAGTACCGCCGGCTCCTTCGGCATGTGGCAGTCCTGGCACTCCCGCACCTTCGGCGGGAGGTAGAAGGTCTGCGGGTTGTTCCGCGCGATGCCGGAGTTGTGCCAGGAGTCGTAGTCGTTCTGGCCGCGGAACCAGCGGTAGTCGTTCACCGGGAACTGGAGCGACACCTTGTGGCAGGCGGCGCAGAACTCGCTCGTCTCCATGAGCGGCTTCTTCATGGAGCGCTTGTGCACCTCGGGCTTGGAGCGCACGAGGAGGTCGTGCATCGCCTCCCCCGGCCCCCCCTTGACCCCGCTGAACAGGTAGGGGGTCTCCGTCTGGTCCGCGAAGGTGTACCCGCCGTTCCCGCCCACCGAATGGACCGACTCGATGGAGTGGCAGGCGAGGCAGGTGAGCCCGGCCTGCGCGTCGGGGAGGTCGAGGTCGAACTCCTTCGCCATCTTGCCCGGGAAGAGGACCGCCGGGTCGTGGCAGCCGGCGCACCACTTCGACTTGAGGAAGCCGTCCTCCTCCTCGCGCATGTCCATCACCGAGGAGCGGTAGAAGGGGTTGTTGAAGGAGGAGAAGCGGTGGGCCGAGGACTTCCACTGCGCCACGACGTCGGGGTGGCAGCGGGCGCACATGTCGGCCCCGATGGGATGGTCCGAGGAGAACCCCTTCGCGTCGATCTCCGCCTTGAGGGTCGCGTAGTCGGGCAGTTCCCCGTTGGTCACCGACGTGTTCGGCGTGAAGGAGCCGTTGGCCGTGCGGGTCGGGCTCGGGAAGAAGACCGAGTCGGCCTGCGCCTCGGCGACGAGGGACTTCGGGTCGAAGGGCAGGAAGGGGTCCTTCCCGTCGGCGACGGCGTAACCCGTCCGCTGGAACTCCGGCAGGGGCGGCGGCGCGTCCCCCTTCGTCCCGTGGTGGATGCCGGCCATGGCCAGCGCCCCGGCGACGACGACCCCCGCCCCCCCGAGGAGGCTCCGGGCCGTGGGCTTCTGCTCCGCCGAGATCCGGTGCAGCACGTAGGCGAGCGGGATCCCGAGGCCGAGCACCCAGTGGGTGACGAACCAGACGCGGTTCGCCTCGGTGTTGGCGTTCTCGCGGAGGAAGAGACCCGTCACCATGAGCAGCACCGCCGCCGCGGCGATGCCGACCCCGGTCCAGACGGCGAAGGGGTGGCGCTTGCGGAGCACCACGGTGAAGTGCCAGAGGATGAAGATCGTCATGGGGACGAGGAGCAGGATCCCCCCCCAGACGTGGGCGAGCAGCATCCCCTGGTAGAAGCCCGGCAGTACCATGCCGCGGGGCGGGGAGAAGTGCAGGTAGAGGGAGTTGGCGGCGAGGAATCCCCCGAGGGCCACGAGGCCCCGCAGGAGCGCCTTCTGTCCCGGGGTGAGGGAGCTGTTCACGGGGTATCTCCGCCGATCACGGGCTGCGGGAGGATAGACGCACCGGAGGGGAGGTCACAACGGAGCGGCCGGGAGGGGGCGCCGCGGGAGGGGGAGGAGGAGAAGGGGACGGGGCCCCGCGGGCCCCGTCCCCCGTGGATTCCGTCGCTAATCGGTGCTCTGCTCGTCCTCGGCGGTGATCTTCCCGCCCTTGATGGCCTTGCCCGCGGCGGGGCCGGAATCGATGGTGCCCTGCCAGGAGATCTTGGCCTTGAACCCCGCCTCCACGCCGCCCGGCGTCTGCCACGCCTTCACCTTCGCCTTCGCCTTCGTGACGGTGACGTCCTCGCCGGTGACCCTCTCGGCGAGGGCGTCCACGATGTCGAGGAGCTCCTGGCTGCCGTCGTCCTTGATGGCCACGAACCGGCCGCCCTTGACCGTCCCCGTACCCGTGAAGGTCCCGATGTCCCCCTCGCCGGGGATGGAGACGGTGACGTCGTAGGTGCCGTCGAGCCCGCCGACGTCGGCGGTGATGTCCACGTCCACGGAGGTGTCGATCTTCGTGGAGCCCTTGGCCGGGCCCCACGGGAAACCGGAGTACAGGATTCTCATGATCATGTAGAGCCGGACGAGCTTGTAGTTCATGCCCTTCGGGAAGCACCCCGAGAGGGGAACGACGAGAGCCACGACGAGCGCGCACTTGAGCATCCTCTTCATGCCGCACCTCCCTTGCCCTGCCCCCCGGGTTTGAGCCCCGGTCTCAGGATGGTAGCCAACGGCGAGGGGGGGATGCCAGACGGATCTGGACCTTGGCCCTACAAACGCCGAATTCGGATTACCGATCTCTGAAGCCCCGGTACGTGGGCGGCTTCGACCCCCAGCAAGGCGTAGTGGTCAAGGAGCATCCCCCAGAGCGATTCGACCCGCGCGGTCGGGCTGACGGACTCCCAGAAGGCGTCGTCGAAGGCGTCCTCCTCCGGCCCCTGGCGGACGAGGCGGACTCGAACGGTACGCCCCGGCTTTCGCGTGGTCTTCACGGGTGGATTCTAACCGGAGGGGGCCCCTACCGCAGCCTCTCCGCCAGGTACCGCAGCGCCAGCGGGTACCGGTACTCGATGGCCCCGTGGGTCGCGTCGAAGAGCTCGAAACGGACGTCGGTGACGCCGATTCCCGCCAGCGCACGCCGGAAGGCCTCCGCCCCGAGGTCGAGGTAGTACTCGTCCCGCTTTCCCGCGTCGATCCAGATGGCCCGCATGGAGCGCAGCGCCTCGGCGCGGGCAGGCGCCATCCGCACCGGGTCCCGCGCGAGCCACCGCTCCCACACCGCCGGGATCGCCTCCCCCGTCTCGGGATCGAAGGGGAGCCGCACGGTGCCGTCGCCGTCGGCGGAGTAGCACGCCGCCATGCACCAGACGTTGAGCAGGACCATGTCCCCCTGCTTCGAGTTGGCGGGCCGGCTCCGGAAATCAGCCCAGAACTTCGCGAAGGAGCCGTCGTAGCGGTCCCGGAGGACCCGCACTGCCTCGCGGAACTCGGGCGCGTAGGAGACCTCGAAGAGCGCGTCCCCCGCGTGGGTGGCGAATCCCCCGAAGACGTCGGGCCGGAGCATGGGCACCACCATGGCCCCGTAGCCGCCGCTCGACTTCCCCGCGAGCCCCCGGTGGTCCCTCGAGGGGAGGGTCGAGTAGCGGGCGTCCACCCAGGGCACCACCTCGTCGCAGAGGTAGGTCATGTAGCGGCCCGTGCCCGGGGAATCGAGGAACTGGCTCCCGCCGAGGCTCGTCCAGCAGTCCACGAAGACCACGATGGCGGGCGGCGCGCCCCCCTCGGCGAAGAGGGCGTCCACCAGTTCCACGGGGTTCCGCCGGAAGGGGGAGCGGTTGCGCCACATGTCGATCTGCCCCGTCAGCCCCTGAATAGCGTAGAGGGACGGCACGCGGGTCCCCGCGGCGAGCCCCGGCGGCACGTAGACCCACACCGGACGGCGGTCCGGATCCCCGAGGGGGTTCCCCCGGAGGACCGCGCTCTCGAGGACGTGCTCCTCGAGCCGTCCCTTCATCTCCCGCGCCCAGGGTTCCATGGCCACCTCCGGAGGGGAAGCATAGACCCGCGGGCTCGGAGGGGGAGCGGACAAGCGGGGGAGGGGGAACGGGACCCCGGAAGCGGCCTGCAGGCGGAGGCTCATGCCTCCCCTCCGCCGGGGCGGTCGGCCTCGGCACGCGACGGCACCGCGGACACCCGGCGCTGCGCGCCCTCGCCGGAGGGGGGCCGTACCTGCGGCCAGTCCCCTCGCACTTCCCGCCGGGGAGACCGGCGGGCCGGGACGGTACAAGCGTCCCGCCGTTGACGGCTCTGGCGCCGCGCCGCCGCGGCACGCGGCTGGCCGGGCCCCTCCGCCTCCGGGGTCCACGGGAAGTCTCCCACATCCCGGCCCGCCGTGCGCTGACGGTGGTCATCAGGCGCGGGCCGCCACGACGACCATCACCCTCCGTGCCCCCGCCCCCTTCAGCACCCGCGCCGCCTCCGAGGCCGAGGCCCCCGTCGTGAGGACGTCGTCCACGAGGAGCACGACCTTCCCCGCCACGGAGGCGGGCGGAGTCCCCGGCGCCGCGGCCACGGTCCCCCGGGGCGCGGCGAGGCGGGCCGCCCTCGGGAGGGAGGCCTGGGGAGGCGGCTCCCCGCTGCGGACGAGGAGCCCCGCCGCGAGCGGGCACCCCCGCCGCCGCGCCACCTCCGCCGCCAGGAGGGCCGGGGGATCGAAGCCCCGGCGCCGCCGCGCCGCCGCCGTGGTCGGGAAGGGGACCACGAGGTCCGGCGGCGGGCCGTCCCGCAGCGCCTCCGCCATCAGCTCCCCAAGGGGCCAGGCCCCGTCGCTCCGGCCCGCGTACTTCATGGCGACGACCAGCCGGCGCAGCGGCCCCCGGTAGACCCCCGCGGCCCGCACCCCGTCGAAGCGGGGCCGAAGCCGCGCGCAGTCGGTGCACTCCCCGGCGGCCCCCTCGGGCCCGAGGAAGGCGGCGCAGAGGGGGCAGGAGGCGAGGCCCGCCGACAGGGCCGGGATGGTGGCCCGGCAGCGGGCGCAGAGCCAGGGCTCCCTCGTGCCGCCGAGGGTGGCCCCGCAGGCGAAGCAGACCCTCGGCCAGAGGAGGTCGAGGGCGCCGCGGACGAGGTCCGGGAGGAGTTCCTTCACGCCCCCGCGGACGCGCGGGGGGCTACAGCGGGACCGCCGTCCTCCCGGCTACTTCCCGCGGCCGGCGTTCCCTCCCCACATGGGCCAGCCGTCGAGGCCCGGCATCGGGAGGTCCACGCCGAGGATCCGCCCGTCGGCGGTCCCGATGTAGGCCCGCCCCCGGGAGACGGAGGGGCTGGAGGAGAAGGGGACGACGTCCCCCTTCGCCGTCCTGAACCGCATCTCGAAGCGGATCTCCCCCGAGGCCGCTTCGACGAGGAGCAGGCGCCCCCCGCAGGTGGCCTGGACGAAGAAGGCGCCGGCGGCGGCGGGGGGACCGGCGGGCCTGTCGGCGATGGGGATCCGGCGCTCCCTGTCCTCGTCGAGTTCCCTGAGGAGGAGGGACCCGGAGCCGGCGAGGGCCGCCGTGCGGCCCGCCACGACGGGGCGGGGCCCCTCGTAGCCGAAGCCGCCGACGCCGGGGAGGTACGGGGCGGGCGGCGGGCCGCTCCCGGTGGCCGGGGTGGGCGCTCCGGGAGCCTGCGGGGGGTTCTTCTTCCCGCCCTTCCCGGGTCCCGTGGGGCGGTCGCGCAGGGGATCCTTCGGCGCCGCCGCGGGGCCGGGCTTCGGACCCGCCGCGCCGGGGCCGGCCCCGCCGCGGTTGGGGAGGTCCCCGAGGAACATCCCCTGCTTCTCCGGCGGCGAGGGAGGCAGGGGCGCGGGGGTGGCCACGCGCCGCCCGACGGGGTTCCCCGTCGCGGAATCCACGTCGAGGAGGCCGGCGTCGCCGTCCTCCGACGCCGTGGCCACGAGCAGGCGGCCGTCCACGGGCACGGGGGCGGAGACGGCCTTCGAGGAGGTCTCCCAGAGGGGCTCCCCCGCATCCGTGGCGGCGGCGAGGGTGCCGTCGCAGAGGGCGTAGTAGACCCTCTCCCCGTCGGCGACGGGGGCGGAGATGAGGTCGGACTTGACGAGGTTGCGGAACAGCAGCTTCCCCGACTTCGCGGAGTAGGCCTCGAGCTTGAAGCCGCCCCCCTCGGCGGGTCCGCTCACGAAGACGCGGCCGTCGGCCACGGCGGGGGTCGTGGCGACGGAGCCTGCGACCCACTGCGACCAGACGCGGGCGCCGGTCTCGGCGTTCAGGTCGTAGAGGGTGCAGGAGCCGGTGTTGAAGTAGACGTGGCCGTCCTCGACGGCGGGCGCCGACGGGGCGGAGTCGTCCACCTTCGTGGACCAGCCGCGCTTCCCCCCCATGGCCATGTAGCAGTTCATCTCGATGCCGGAGCCGACGAAGACGCGGGTGCCGTCCACGGCGGGGGTGAGGATGCGGCCGGATCCCGCGGAGGCGACCCAGCCCTCGAGGTCCTTCCACTCCCCGTTCCCGAAGTCGAGGCGGAGGGAGGCCGCGGGGTCGACGAGGTCGGGGACGAGGATCTCGAGGACGGGAGGTCCCTCGGAGGCCGGCGGGGCCTTCCCCTTCTCCTTGTTCCCATTGCCGGCGGGATCCCCCGCCAGCGCATCGACTCCGAGGACGAGGGCGACGGCGGCGGGTACGAGGAACGCGAGGGAACGGGGACTCTGCATGGCTCACCTCCGGCCGTGATCCTAGGGGCCGGGGGAGGGATGTCAACCCCCTGCGCCCTGCTTGCCGGCGCCCTACCTGGTGAACCAGCGCCGGAGGTCGAAGAGATCGAGGAGGGGGCGGTTGTCCGTCAGCTGGGCGTAGGCGGCCACGAGGGAGAGGATCGCGTAGAGCCCGAGGAGCGCGAGGAGCGCCTTCCCCCACCGGCCGACCGCGGGAGCAGCCCCCGGCCCGGACTCCGCCTTGCCGGGTTCAGGCCCCCCGGGCTCGCCGACGACGGGGTCCGTCAACGGCCGCCTCCCCCGCCGGGGCCGGAGCCGTCCTTCGGCAGGAGGGCGTTGAGGCGGCTCTCGAGTTCGTCGCAGAGGGCGAGCATGGACTGGAGGCCGCCCCGCAATCCCGTGAGATCGCGGGCGATGAGCTGGAGGTCCTTGTCGGTGTACTTCGCGAGGTGGGCCGGGGCAGGGACCGAATCCTCCGCCGCCGGAGGCGGCGGAAGCGGCGGAGGCGCGGTCCGCGCGTGGATGGGGCCGTGGCGGATCTTGAAGGGGACCGCGGAGGCCAGGGGGGCGGCCGGCCGGGGGGGCTGGGGAATCCCCCATCGCGCGCAGAACTCCGCCACGGCATCCGCCGCCCGCGCCTCCGCCTCGCCGGGGGAGAAGCCCTGGGAGATCCCGAGGAGCCGGGTCCGCTCGCGGACCTTCTCCATCTCTTCGCGCAGGTCGGCGTCCCCTTCGGCCATGGCATCCTCGCGGGAGAGGCGGGCGGAACCTCCCCTCCATCATTCCAAGGGCGGGGGGATTCTACACGGAAGAGTCGGGGAGGAGGGGCGGGTTCGCATCGGGGGGAAGGGGGGGGAGAGCGGGCGGTTCCCCTGAACACGGACGGCGGCAGGAACGGCAGATCATGGGAGTTCCGTCAGGGCATGGACGGGCAAGGGTCTCCTCCCTCCCGGTTCCTCCTTCCCCCGCCCCTCCGGGCCGCGTACCCTGCGGATTCCCTCCCCATGCCCGATCGCCCCGCCCTTCCCGAGAGCATCAGCGGCAGCGTCCTCGCGGGGACGCTGCGCGAGGGGCCCGCCGTGCTGGTCGTGCGCGGGAAGGACTCCCTCGGGCTCCCCCTCGACTTCCACCTTTTCCAGGGGAACCTCGTCGAGCCGCGCCTCCCGAAGGCGGTCTTCTTCGACCAGGTGCGCGCCTCCGCGGCCCTCCACCACGAGCGCCTCGCCGCCGTCGTGAACGCCGGCGAGAAGGGGGGCTGGTGGTTCGTCGCCTGCAAGGGGAACGAGGGGGCCACCATGGCGGACCTCCTCCGCCGCGGCCACCTCGACGAGGAGCGGGCCCTCGGCATCTTCGCCGGCGTCGCCGAGGGCCTGGCGGTCCTCGAGGCCGCGGGCCTCCGCCACGGGGGCCTCGAGCCCGGGGCCATCTCGCTTCCCGGGGCGGGGCAGGTGCTCCTCGGGCTCCGCCGCCTCGTCCCCGTGGACCTCGCGGCCCGGGACGCGCGGTACATGGCCCCCGAGGAGGCCCGCGGCGAGGATGGCGGGATCGCCTCGGACATGTTCTCCCTCGGGCTCCTCCTCGCCGAGGCCCTCCACGGCCGCCCCGTCGTGGAGGGCACCCCCGCGGAGGCCCGCGTCCGCCTCGCCCGGGGCGACGTCCCCCCGCCGGCCTCCTTCCTGCGGGGGGTCATGCCCGGGACCGTGGAGCTGGCCTCCTCCATGCTCTCCCCGGACCCCCGGCACCGCCCCCCCACCGCCGCCGATGCCGCGCGGGTCCTCCGCTCCCTGCAGGCCGCCTTCACCGCCACGGAGAGCCTCGAGGGCTCCTCCCTCGCCCCCATCGCCGCCCTCCCCGTCGCGGCCCCCCCGGCGGCGCCGGCCTACGCCGCCCCCCCCGCCGCCCCCTTCATCCCCGCGGCCCCCGTCGCCCGCCCCGCCCCGCCGCAGGCGGCGTCCCTGCCCGCCGCCCCTCCCGTCCTCGCCCCGGCGGCGTACCCCGCCGCCCCCGCCGCCGCCCCCGCCGCCGCGCCCCCCGCGGGGCTCCGCTCCCGCCGCGCACACGCGCGGCTCGTGATCCCCTTCCGCGGCGTCGAGCAGATCCACGAGGTCCTCGACTCCATCACGTGGATCGGCCCCGCCGAGGACGGCCGCACCGTGGCCCGCAACCGGGAGTTCCCCGGGGCCCTCGCACGCATCGAGGTGGGGCCGCAGGCCGACGTCCTCGTGGCCACGGGGAGCGGCCCCCGCCCGGTGCTGCGCGGCCAGGAGGTGGCCCAGGCGGAGCTCCGCTTCGGGGACGAGATCGGCATCGGGGACGGCACCCTCCTCTTCGAGAAGTCCGGCCGTCTCCTCCCCGAGGGGGCGGAGGGGGCCGAGGAGGGGCGCAGCCACCGCCTCCGCGAGAAGCCCTCCCGCGCCCCCTTCGTCGTGGGCGGGATCCTCTGCGCCGTCGTCCTCGGCTGGGGCGTCCTGCGCATCGCCTCCGCCCGCGGCCACCGTTCCGGCGAATCCGCCGAAGCCAGGACCCGCCTCGCGGACTTCGAGAAGCGGTTCTCCGCCCTGCCCGCCCCCCCCGCGGCGGTCTCCGTCGTGGACCGGGCCTCCCGCGAGGAGGCGGCCTTCCGCCTCCTCGACTCCTCCCGCGAGGAGGCCCTCGCGGGAAGGCCGTCCCTCGCGCGGGAGAAGCTCGACACGCTGATCCGCACCTACCCCGACTCCGGCGCCGCCCTCCTCGCCCGCGAGGACCTCCAGGGGCTGAGCGGGGACCTCCGGAACGCCGGCCTCGACGAGTTCCGCTCCCTCGAGGCCCGCGCCGAGGGGCTGGCGGCGGAGGGGAAGTTCGGGGAGGCCTTCGAACTGCTGCGCTCCTTCGCCCTCTCCCACCGCGGGACCTGGGTCGGGGACCGCGCCGAGGCCTCCGCCGATGCGACGAGGACCGTGGCCGCGGACCGCGTGGACGATCTCCTCCGGGCCGCCCGGGCGGCCGCCGACCGGCGGGACTGGCAGTCGGCCCTCGACGCCGCAGGCCTCGCCGAACGCACGGGCTTCGGCGACTCCCGCGAACGCGCCGCGAAGGAGAGGGAGCGGCTGCGCGGGCTCGTCCCCCCGACCACGCCCGGGGGGGAGGGGCCCGCCCCCGCGGCCGGGGGGCCCGACGGGACCCCGCCGAAGGAGACCCGCCCCGTGCCGAAGGAGCCGCCCCGCCGCGAGCCGCCGAAGCCCGCGGGCCGGGACGAGGAGGCTGCGGAGCTGTTCCGCTCCTCCCGCGAGGCGCTGGACGCCGGCCGCGCCGGGGAGGCGGAGCGCGGCTTCCACCGGCTCCTCGCGGAGTTCAGGGACGCGAAGGTGGTCCACGACTACGGAGTGGAGGTCCTGCAACGCCTCGCCGACGCGACGAAGAAGGGGCGCGGCGTGGCGGGCCTCTTCCACGGCGCCCTCCAGTTCCAGGAACGGCGCGTGGTCCTCTCCTACGAGTTCGAGGATCCCGCCGAGGCCGCCGACTGGGAGACCGTCCACATGTTCGCGGTCCCCCAGAAGGGGACCTTCAAGCTCGACCGGGGGGAGCTCGCCGGGGAGGGGGCCGCCGCCTTCATGATGCGGGCCGCCTTCAAGCCGGAGTCGGTGTCCATGAGCTTCCGCATCCGCCCCGGCGTCCCCGCCCAGGACATGGGAGCCATCCTCGCGGAGCCGAAGGATCTCGCCAACCACCTCTACTTCACCATCGGCAACCAGTTCTTCAACCTCGGCAAGGGGGGCGGCTCCTACAAGGAGCCGGGCAACCTCATCGTGGTCTTCGGCAAGGGGATGTGGTCGGCCACGGACGCCGGGATGGTGGGCTTCGTCCGCACCGCCGCCTCGGCGGAGCCGAAGGTCCCCTCCAACAAGTGGACCGAGGTGGAGGTGGCCAAGGAGAAGAAGACGGCCCGCTTCTCCCTCGGGGGGAAGACCCTCAACGGCGCCTCCATCGGGGACAACAAGTACGAGATCACCGGCGCGCGGCCGGCGCTCTTCGTGCTGCTGAGCGAGGCGAGGTTCGACGAGGTCACCGTCACCGGGGAGCTGGACCCGGAGTGGGTGAAGACGGAGCGGGAGAGGGTGTTCCCGGAGATCAAGTAGCGGAGGAGGAGGAGAGGGTCTCGATTCATCCGCAGGTCCCGCCGCCCGCTCCTTCCCTCCTCATGTCACGCGATTTCCCGCCTTCCCCGATGACCCCCGTCAAGCCCGCCCGACTCTCTCCATACGGAACGGAGGTTCCAGTGGTGTAGTCGGTTGCGCGGGAAAAGTGCGGAAGGCGGGGGCGGGAGGTTGTTCCCATGCTCCGCGCCTCGTGTTTCGCCGCGGCCGCCGCCCTGTCCCTTCTCGGCGCCTCCGCGACCCAAGCCGCCGTGCCCGGCGGAACCCCCGTCAACGGCGGGGATCGCGTCACCGGCGCCATCGACGGCCCCCTCGACGGGGACGTCTTCCTCGTCGACGCGCCCCGGGGCTCGAGGCTCCGCATCACCGCGAAGGCGACGGGGAAGGACGGGCTCCTCCCGAGCCTCGCCCTCTCCCGCCCCGACGGCACCGTGGTGGACGTCGCCATGATGCTCACGGGGCTCGGGACCCCCGCGGCCTCCCTCCTCGACATCGGGGTCACCCAGTCCGGGATCTGGACCACCACGGTCACCGGCTTCCAGGGCACCTCCGGCGGCTACCAGGCGGTCATCGAGGTCGTGGTGGACCGGAAGGTCCGGGCCACGGTCGTGGTGCCCGACGGCTCCACCCTCCGCTCCCCCTTCACGGGCTTCGACGGGGTCCAGGCCGCGTGGTCCGCGAAGGAACTGGACGGGCCGGGCCTCGCCTCGGGCCGCCTCTGCTGCCCCCACGACAATCCCATCACCGCCTCCGAGGGGGTGCAGAAGGGGAGCAAGTGGACCGGGCCGAAGGTCGTGCTCGACCGCGGGCCGGGCCTCTACGGCATCGTCCTCGAAGGCTCCCCCGGCGGCCCCACCACCGTCGATCTCCGGGCCTCCCTCAAGCTCCCGAAGGTGAAGAAGCGCCGCATCCACCTGGGCGCCGAACCCCGCCCCACGACCTTCGATCCGGCCCACGGCAGGGACGGGACCCTCATCACCATCCACGGGACCGGGTTCACCGCCGAGAGCCGCGTGATCCTCGACGGCGCCCACGAGGCGACGGGGACGACCCTCAACGGGGACGGAAGCCTCACCGTCGTCTCCCCCGACTGCCCCGCCGCCGTCGCCGGCACCGCCGCGACCCTCGACGTGGTCAACGCCGACGGCCAGTCGGGCCGCGCAGCACAACCCTTCCGCTACCTCGGCGTTCCCCAGTCGAACACCGTCTCCCCCCTCCTCTCCGCCACGGAGGGCGGCACCCCCGTCGTCATCGGCGGGATCCAGTTCCGCCCCGGGTTCACGGTCACCTTCGGCGGGGTCCCCGCCGGGGACGTCGTCCTCCTCTCCCCCACCGTGCTCACCTGCACCACCCCCGCCCACGGCGAGGCCGTGGTGGACGTTGTGGTGAGCGACGAGTTCGGCCGGCCCGGCGCCGTCCACCCGGGGTTCCGCTTCGCCGACGCGCCGTCCGTCGCCGCCGCCTCTCCCGACTCGCTCCCCTCCTTCGGCGGCCGCACGGTCACCCTGACCGGGTCCCACTTCACCCCCGGCTCCCGCGTGTTCGTGGGCGGCGCCGAGGCCTCCCCGGTCTCCGTCGCCTCCTGGAACTCCCTCTCCTTCACGGCGCCTCCGGGAACCGCCGGCCCCGCCGACGTCGAGGTTCGGGACCTCCTCGGCCGGACCGGCACCGCGCCGGGCCTCCTCGCCTTCACCCTCTCCCTCCGCGAGGCGGCGGCCTCCCTCCCCGCGCCCCCCAACGGGGCCCCCTTCCTCGCCAACGCCGCGGCCTCCGCCGACTGCGACGGGGACGGTCTTTCCGACCTCGTCCTCTCCACCTCCATTCCCAAGGTGAACTCCGTCACGAAGAACACCGCCCCCTCGACCCGGCTCCTCCTGAACGACGGCGCCGGCGGCTTCACCGACAACACCATGTCCCTCCCCTTCCCGAATTCCGCCGAGAGCAACCAGTCCAACGCCCTCTCCCTCGGGGACCTCGACCGGGACGGCGCCGCGGAGATCCTCCTCTCGAGGGCCTCCCCCGCCAGGGCCGCGGACCTGTTCATCACCTACCAGGGCCTGCCGGGCTACTACCTGACGGAGACCCCCGACGTGTTCGACCCGCCGACCCTCCGGGCGACGCGGCTCCTCGCCCGCGGCGGTTCGGGGAACTTCACGGACACGGGCGACCAGGATCTCCCCGGCACGGACTGCCCCCCCGCGGGAGGGCTCGGTGAACGGTGGCAGGCGGCGGCCTCGGCCATGGGCGACCTCGACGGGGACGGCACCGAGGACCTCCTGCTCGTGGCCGGCGGCGACCTGCGCGGCGGGGCGGTCTCCAACGTGCAGTGGATCTACGTGAAGACCAAGTACGGCTACTTCCCCTACTACTACTACTACTACACGAAGCAGAAGTCCCTCCTCACGCAGGACACGTGGACGAAGGGGGCCGTGCGCCCGCTCGTGAACTACGGCGGGGCCCTCGAGGACCGCGACTCCGGCCCCGGGCTCCTCCTCGGCAAGGCCGAGACGCTGCTCGACGACTTCCGCGGGGCCGCCTGCGCCCTCGGCGATCTCGACGGGGACGGGACCCTCGACGCGGTGTCGGTGAAGGGCTCCTCCGCCCTCCGCGAGGTGGACGGGACCCCCGTTCCCTCCTCGGCGATCCGCGTGCTCCGCAACGCCGGCGGGGGGTACCTCTACTTCGAGCCCGGGATGACGGCCGGGACCTACGCCGACGACCATCCCGGCTCCGGCGATTTCCTCCAGGGCACGACGACGGCCCTCGGGGACCTCGACGGGGACGGGGATCTCGACCTCGTCGTCGGGCGCGCCAAGTTCTCCTACTGGATCGACGGGGAGGGGGAGAGCCGCGTCCTCCCCGCCATCCGCATCCTGCGCAACGACCCCTCCGACGGGCTCGTCGAGGACACGGAGGGCTTCCTGCCGGAGTCGCTCTTCCGCACCGGCGGCGGCCCCACCATCCTCGGCGTGCGGGACGTCGCCCTCGCGGATCTCGACGGCGACGGGGACCTCGACATCGTCGTGACGGGCCGGGAGACGACGGTGATCGACTCCGGCAGCGGGAAGGGCGCGCGCGGCATCCTCGACGCCGCCATCCGCCCGGCGACCCGCGTCCTCCTCAACGACGGCTCCGGGTTCTTCGCCGACGCGACGGAGGACTGGCTGGCCGCGGCGACGGGGGACCTCCTGACGGCCGACGCCGTGGCCGTCTTCGACGCCGACGGCGACGGGAAGCCCGAGATCGCGCTCGTCCTCGACGAAGCGCCGGCCACGGGCATGTCCCCGTTCCGCCTCTTCAAGGTGCAGTAGGGAAGCGACGTGAGGGGAGGCCCGGGGCCGCGGGGGCCCCGGGCCCACCGGGGGGGGGGGGGGGGGGGGTTACCGAACCCCCCCCCTTGAAA
>CAYJMF010000072.1:0-8226 GCA_964370855.1 uncultured Planctomycetota bacterium
TGATGGTTCGCCCCCGCCCCCGCCGCCAATCTGGGTCGGGTTCAGTATGGCGGTCCGCCCCCGGGGAACCGGCACCCCCGCCTCGCGAGGGCCACCACGCCGCTGGTCACGGCGCCGCCCGCGTCCACCTCGACGAGGATCCGCTCGCCGGGCCGCGCAGGCTCCACGGTCTCCCGCATCCGGAGGTCACCGCCGTTCCAGAGTTCGACCACGTGGACGCCGACCGTCGTCCCGACCTCCCAGCCGCGCCCCTCCTCCCGCTTCTCCCCCTCCCCTTCGCAGACGCCGTCGAGGTAGAGCAGGGTCCCTTCCGTCGCCCCGGCGTCGCGCACCGCCACGGCGGCGCGGTGGAGATCGGGGAGGAGGATCTCGACCTCGAGGGGACGGGCGGGATCCAGCATGCCGGCGAGGGGAATCGGGGACGACGCCACCCCGAGGAACTCCGTCCGGACCACCCACGGTTCCCGGGGGTCGAGCATGGAATGCCCGAAGGTCCCGCCGCCGTCGGTGGTCGCCTGCTCGAAGGCACGCGCCTCCCCGTCCCCGAAGGGAAGCAGGAACTCCACGACCGCTCCCTCGACCGCCCTTCCGTCTCCGTCCAGCACCGTACCCACGACCTCCGCCCCCCGCCGAAGGACGATGCGGAGTCCGGTGACGCTGCGGCCCGCCTCCAGGGACTCCCACGCGTCCGGAGGCGTCGGTCCCGGCTCAGGAAGGAACCCCACGTCGAGGACCGCCTCCAGTATCCCGCCCCTCTCCTCCACCGCCGGAAGGCGTGGAAGGGCCCCCTCGAACCTCCCCTGGTCGTCCGTCCTGGCATCGAAGCTCAGACCGGGATAGCAGGTGCCGTGAGCCCGCCGCTTCATGTAGGGCCCGATGACGAGCGCCCCGGCGACGGGGTTCCCTTCCTCGTCGAGGACCACGCCGGAGATGGTGCGGGGCGGGGCGTCGGCGGGTAGGGCCGGGGACGGGCTGCGGGGACCGCCTTCGCGGAGCGAAGGCGCATCCTCCCCGGAGCGTGGCACCGGCGCCGCCGGTTGCGGGACCGGCGGCGCCGGGAGTGAAGGCGGCCCGGAAGGGACCGGAGGTCGGACGTCGGCGAGGCGGGCCCCCACGATGAGGGCCGTCACGGCACCCGCCACCACCGCAGCCGCCTTCATGAGATGCATGGCACCCCACGGAAGGCAAGCCCCGTGCCGTGGCCGGGACGGATTCCCGAGGGAGGGCGGGCTCCCGGAGGGCCCCCGGCGTTTCCGGACGGGAACGCGGCGCTACCGGAGGCGGGCGTAGCGGTGGAAGGTCTCCAGCGTGAGGACGTTGATGGCCGTCGCGTAGACGCGGCCTCCGTCCCGTCCCCATGGGTCCACCGGGTCCCAGGAGCCGTACCTGTGGTCCTTGCGGTCCGCCACCTGGTGCGGGACCAGCGCCTTCTTCACGGCGGCGCTCCAGGCCTTCCAGTGCGGGCCGCCCGTCTGGAACATCCCGAGGGAGCCGAAGTGCCAGTAGATGTAGTCGATGCTCCCGCCCTCAACGCTCCAGGCGGGGAGCGTCTTCAGGCAGAGATCCGCGGCCTTCTGGACCAGCGGGTCCCGGTTCCCCTCGCCGCAGAGGAAACGGTCGAAGAGCCCCATGGCCGTGTCGGCCTCCGACTTGTCGGCGGGGAAGGCGTCCATCAGGTCCTCGGGCCGGGCCGGGCCGTTCCCCGTCGCGGAGTAGCCGACGCGCCCCCACTCCCGCTCGGTCACGCCGTCGAGCCACTTCATCGTCCCCTCCCGGGCCGCCGGGTCCACGGGGATCTCCGCCCACTCCGCCGCGGCGAGGGCCGCCGTCATCCACGTCGTGACCGAGGTGTCGTTGTTCCCCGGCCGGACACCGTAGCGCCACCCGGCGCCGGGATTCCTGCAGGCGAGGACGAAGGCGACGGCCCTCCGCGCGGGGTCGCGGAAGAGGCGCGAGCGGGTCATGCCGTAGACCTCGCAGAGCGCCCACGTCGCGATGGCGTGGTTGTAGACGAAGTGGGAGGAGGCCTTCGGGCCGAGGCAGCCGTCCTCCCCCTGGCTCGCGAGGAGGAAGTCCAATCCCCGCTTCACGACGGGGCCGTACTTCGGGGTCCGGTGGGTCTCCCCGGCCGCGAGGAACGCCATGAGCGCCAGGCCCGTGACCCCGGTGTCGAAGGAGGGGGAGCCCGGTCCTCCGCAGGGGCGGTCCCCGCAGTCCCTTCCGAAGCCCTCGGCGGACCAGAACCCCTCCTTCGACTGGTGGGCGGCGAGCCACTCGAGGCCGGCCGCCACGGCGGCCTCCGTCCCCTCCCCTCCCTCCAGCTTCCGCGCGCGCTCCGGGGAGCGACGCTGGCCGAAGACCCCGCCGGCCCCGCCTCCGACCGCGATGTCCCCCTCCTCGGGTCCGAGCTCCGCGACGGCGGCGGCGAGGAGGCGGCGGGCCTCCTCCCCCGCCTCGCCCTCCAGGCGGTAGGCGAGGAGGGGCCTGCGCAGGAAATCCACGATGGCGGCGGGGTAGCCGTCCTCGGCGTGGCCCCTGAGCACGCCGAGGGTCTCCGCCCACTCCGCGTCCCCCATGCCGAGGCCCACCAGCTCGGGGAAGGACCACGCGTAGGGCCGCCCCTTGACGGTGCCCGACAGCGTCCACTCGCAGCGCAGGCGGGAGAGGGAGGCGCCGGCAGCGGGGGGCATGGAGACGGCGCACCGGTGGAGGAGGATCTCCTCCGGGGGGAGATCCGGGAGGGCGGGCCGGAAGGTGCCGCCGGCTCCGATCTCGAGAAGCGGGTCCCGGCTCTCCAGCACCACCTCGACGGAGGCGACCGGGACCGCTCCCCGGAGCCGGAAGGGCGTGGCCAGCACCACCGCCTCCCCCGGCTCGAAGACCCCGTTCCCGTTCCCCTTGATCCGCAACCCCTTCCCGTCCTCCACGGTCCGCTCCTCCCGGAGGACGGGGCCGACGGAGCGGATCCGGAGGGTGAAGGAGAGGACGCTTCTCCGGCCCGCCTCCTCGACGAACTCCAGCTCGAAGGGGACCTCCCGCCCGTCGGGGCAGGAGGGGAGGACCGTGAACGTGAAGCCCTCCCTCGGGCGGAGCACCGTTCCCGCGGGGGCCCCGGCCGGGGGCTTCCCCGTGAAGTCCCGCGTGACGTAGGAGACCTCCGGGTTGTCGATGCGCACCATGGGATCGACGGACTGGAGGACGCCGCGGGAGACCGAGACACCCCCCCCCGCCCCGACGGCGAGGGGCACCTGGAGGGTCGCCGTCTCGCCGGCGTCCACGACCCCGTTCCCGCTCCCCGCGAGGCCGGCGTCGAGGAGGACGCGCACGCTCCCCGGGTCGAGGGTCACCGCCCCCTGGTGGGCGGCGACGACGAGATCCTCCCCGGGGGGCGTCGGCTCCACGGCGCCGCGCCGGGCCTCGCGCCGGAGCCTGCAGTCGAGGAGGAACTCCACCTCCTCCCGGTCCCCCTTCCCGCCGAGGATCTCGACGAAGAGGGCGCGGTTGCGGGCCGCCGTCCGCAGGGCCGCGACCTGGGCCGGCTCCCGCGCCGCGGTCGCCGCGGCGACGATGGCCGAGGCGGCCAGGGCGCGCCGCTCCTTCCCCACGGGCGAACCGAGGACCTCCTCGGCGTAGGCCGCGTGGAGATCCACGAGGAGGGCCGCCGCCTCGGCGACCTTCGGCCCCCCTGCGGCGCCGGCGGACCGGGCGATCACCTCGATGGCGGGCCCCATCCGCTTCCACGCGTCCCGGTGCTCCTTCCCGGCGTCGGCGCCGGGGGAGGAGGGAGGGGAGCCGGAGGAGGAGGGGGGGGACAGGAGGATCCCGAGGAGGAGCAGGGATGCGAGGCCGCCCATGGATGTCCGCATCGCCCTCCCCTCCCTCTCTCCACCTGGGAGCCCATGATGCCCCTCCGCCCCCGGGATCTCAAGCCGCCGTGGAAAGGAAACGGCCGGCCCCCCCCCCAGGGGGACCGGCCGTGGTGACGACTCCCGTTCCCGCTATCAGCCTGTCGCGGCCTTCCGCGACAGGCTGCTAGGCGCAGAGGACCGCGGCGGCGACCACCGTGGTCCAGATCCCCCGCTTGTGACCCACCGCGGTCTGGGTGACGTTGAGGGTGCGGACGAGCTTGCCGCTCATCTTGTAGACCTGCTCCTTCTCCTTCCAGGAGAGGGCCTCGCCGGCGTCGAGACCGAGGCTCGTCGCCAGCATCTCCGCCGCCAGCTCCTCGGCGAACTCGCCGGCCTTCTCCTCGGTCTCGCCGTAGGAGTGGTGCTCGGAGAGGTACCCGTAGGTGTTCTTGTCCTTCGGGATGGCCACGCCCACGGAGGAGGCGATGAGCCGGTTCGGCTCGTTGGTGGCGTTGTCGGCCAGCACGATGAAGAGGATCTGCCCCGGGTCCAGCAGCTTCACGCCCTGGTCGCGGGAGATGATCTTGCAGCGCGGCGGATAGATGCTCGTCACCCGCACGAGGTTGTACTCGGCGATGCCCGCGTCGCGGAGCGCCGCCTCGAAGGAGGCGAGCTTGGCGTTGGCGCGGCCCACGCCCTTGGTGAGGAACATCTTCGTCGGTACGCGCATGGGGGAATCCCCTCCATCCCTGGAACGGCCCGTGGTCCGTGCTTCGCCGCGGCGCCCGCCGCGGAAGCCGACAGTCTACGAGGCGCCGCCGACGGGTAAAGGATTCCGGCCCGTCGACCCGGATCGGGCCGCGCGGCCCCGCACCGCTTCCATGAAGGCCGCGAAGAGCCGGTCCGAGGAGCCGGGGGAGCAGCCTTCCCGCTCCGGGTGCCACTGGACCCCGAGGACGAAGGGCTCGCCGGGCCGCTCGATGGCCTCCACGACGCCGTCGGGGGAGCGGGCGGTGACGACGAAGCCCCGGCCCACCCGCTTCACGCCCTGGTGGTGGAAGGAGTTCACCTCGTGGACGCCGGCCCCGACGATGGACGCGAGCCGCGTCCCCGCCTCGACGGCGACGGGGTGGAAGGAGCCCTTGCGGTGGGCGACGGCCCCCTCCACCATGGAGGGGATGTCCTGCACGAGGGTGCCCCCCGACGCGACGTTGAGGAGCTGGGCGCCGAGGCAGATGCCGAGCACGGGCAGCCCCTCAGCGAGGACCGCCCGGGCGATGAGCATGTCCATGCGGTCCCGGGCCGGGTGGACCTCCGTCACCTCGGGCACCGGCTCCTCGCCGTAGAGCTCCGGAGCGATGTCGTCCCCCCCCGAGAAGACCCAGCCCGAGACCCCCCGGAGGAGGGCGGGGAGCCCCTTCTCGGCGCCGGGGCGGACGGGGAGCGGCTCCGCGCCGGCGGCCTCGAGGCAGCGGAGGTAGCGCTCCTCCTTCTCGCCGTAGCCGAGCTCCACGCTCGCGAAGGAGATGCCGACGACGGGTCTCGTGGACAAGGGGGTCCTTTCCGTGGGTGACCCACCATCCTATCGTCCCGGGGGGACGGCGGATGAAGGGGGAGCGCCGGGTACAGTTCCGGGATGCACACCTTCGAAGCCGTCGCGCCCACGCGCATCGACCTCGCCGGCGGGACCCTGGACATCTGGCCCGTCTACCTCCTCCTCGAGGAGCCCCTGACCGTGAACCTCGCCGTCCGGCTCCACGTCCGGGCCCGTGTGACGCCGGCTCCCCGGGGGCAATTCACGCTCCGCTCCCTCGACCACGGCACCGAGGAGTCCTTCCGCACCCTCCCCGACCTCCTCCGGAGGGCGAAGCACCGCCTCGCCTCGGAGGCGCTGCGCGCCTCCCCGCGGCCCGGGGCCGTCATCGAGACGGAATCCGGGGTGCCGGCGGGCTCCGGGCTCGGGGGCTCCTCGGCCCTCTCCGTGGCGCTGCTGGCGGCGCTGGCGGGCCACGCCGGCCCGGCGACCCTCCGCCACGGGCTGGCGCTTCTCGCGAGCAACATGGAGGGGCGGGTGATCCGGGTCCCACCGGGGACCCAGGACCACCTCGCCTCGGCCCACGGCGGGCTCTCGGCCTGGCACTACGGGCTCCAGGGGGTGCGGTGGGAGCCGCTGCGCGCCTCGCCGGAGAAGCTGGCCCGGCGCCTCGTCCTCGCCTTCACCGGGGTCGCCCACTCGAGCGCCGGGAACAACTGGGGCGTCGTGAAGGGGTTCCTCGACGGGGACCGCTCCGTGGTGCGGGGCTTCGAGGAGGTGGCGGCGGCGGCGCGGGAGGTGCGCTCGGCCCTCGTCCGGCGCGACCTCGACGGGGTGGCGGCGGGAATGGAGCGGGACTCCCGCGCCCGGCGCCACCTCTTCCCCGGGTTCCACACGGAGCGCACCCTCTCCCTCGCGCGGGCGGCCCGCAAGGCCGGCGCCATCGGCGGGCGGCCCTGCGGCGCCGGCGGGGGCGGCTCCATGGTCTTCCTGCTCGGGGACGAGGGGCGGCGCGGCGCCGTGGAGGCGGCCCTCTCCAAGCGGGGGGCGTCCATCCTCCCCGTGGTGCCGGACCTCGAGGGGGTCCAGGTGCGGCGGCTCCCGTGAGCCGCCCCCCGCTCTGCGCGATCTTCCTCGACCTCGACGACACGCTGCTCGACACCGCGGGCCTCCTCCTCGGCCCCGCCCGTCTCGAGGCCGGCGCCGCCATGGTCGCCGCGGGCCTCCCGGGCACCGCCGCGGAGGCCGCGGCGGGCCTCGCCCGCATGGCCCGGGAGCGGCCCGGGGAGAACCCCTTCGAGGCCCTGGCCGCGGAGGCGGGACTTGACGCCATGGCTGTCGGCTTCGCCGGGTGGGCCGCCTTCTTCAAGCGGGAGGTGCCGGCGCGGATGGACCTCGTCGAGGGGGCCGCCGGGGCCCTCGTTCGCCTCCGCGCCCGCGGGGTCCGGCTCCTCCTCGTCACCTTCGGCGAGGTGGCGACCCAGGAGGCGAAGGTCCGCGCCACGGGGGCCGCCGCCCTCGTGGATCGCGTGCTCTACGAGCCCCTCGGCCCCTCCGCCGACAAGGGGCGGGCGTTCCGGGAGTTGATCGAGGAGGAGGGGCTCGACCCGGCGGCCTGCGCCGCCGTGGGCGACCGCCCCGACGCGGAGATCGCCGCGGGGCGGGCACTGGGGATGTTCACGGTGCGCATTCGCCGGGGCGAGCACCGCTGGCTCGAGCCGCGCTCCGCGGCGGAGGAGGCCGACGCGACGGTGGAGGATTTCGCGGGGGCGATGCGGGTGCTGGAGGGGCGGGAGTAGTAGGAGGAGGAGGAGGAGGAATGCCACATTCCCATGCAGCCACCCTCGCGGGCCACGACCGTTCGCCGGCGCATCCCCCGCTTCAGGTCCTCCTCCTCCTCCTCCTCCTCCTCCCCCTCTCCGCCGGCTGCATCCTCCCGGGCCCCCCGCCGGGGCCCGTGCTCCTCTCCGAGGTTTCCACTTCGGAGGGCATCGTTCGGTGGTACCTGGAGCCGGAAAGCACCCTCTTCGGGGAGAAGACCGGGGACGGATCCGAAGGCGGAACCCGCATTCCCCTGCCGTCGGAAACGGAGCCCCTCCGCACCGGCCTCCGCTTCGGGCTCCTCGACGCGGATCTCGCGGGGCGCGTCTTCGACCTCCCCTCCCCCGCGGTCCTCGTGACCGGCGTCCCCCTCGGCACCCCCGCCTGGCTCGCCGGGCTCCGGCGCGGGGATCGGCTCCTCGAGATCGACGGCTCCCCTCCCGGGGATCCGGCGGCCGTCGTCGCCCGCCTGCGGGAGGCGCCGGCGGAAGCCGAGGTGGTCCTGAGGGTCCTCGGGCGGGACGGAGCCCATCGGTTCGCGTTCCCGCTGGTGGAGGACGTGGAGGCGAGGAGCGGGACGGATCTCGGCATCCTCTACGGGTCGGAGGGCTCGCGCTGGGTGTGGTCCACCTGGGGGCTCGCAGGCCTGCTCTGGGGCACGCAGCGGGTCTGGTGGGAGACGGAGGAGAGGGAGCCGCTGCGGTGGGCGTTGGCGGAGACGGGGTGGGGTGTTCTGATCTTCACCGACACGCCCGAATGGGGCCGCTGGATGCGGGTGCTGTGGGTGATACCGGTGCCGTTGCCTTGAGATGAGGGTCCCTTGAACGGGGGGACCGGACGGAATCCCTCGCAGGCAGGAGCGGGCGCCGCCTTCATCTCCGGAACAGGGGAACCGTACGGATCTCCTGGCCTTCCCCCCGTCGGTTCATCGCGGATGCGCAAGCACCGGGCATGGCCGGTTCGCCCGGGAGTCCACCATCGGGGGGGAGCGGGGAAGGTCCGCTTCGCTGTTCACCCTCCGCC
>CAYJMF010000072.1:8236-24283 GCA_964370855.1 uncultured Planctomycetota bacterium
ACTCCCGGGCGTGTTGGGGAGAGGAGGAGGCCCGCCGTTGGGGCCGTGGCTCGTCGGGAGGGGGGGGCGGGGTCGGAGCCCGGGGCAGGGGGGGAGGAGGCGGGGGACGCTCGTGAACATGGAAGAGGAGAAGAGAGGAGAAGAGAGGAGAAGAGAAGAGAGGAGAAGAGAAGAGGCAATCCATCCGGTTGGAGTTCCGTGAGGGGGTGAGGAGCAAGGGCCCCTGCCCATCCCTCGTTCCTGGAAAATGGGAACCGTACGGATCTCCTGGCCGTGCCTCCCCTGACATCTCCTGGCCGTGCCTCCCCCCCCCCTCCTCCCGCCGTTGACGTCCAACGCGCCCGTTTCGCGAGGGTCCGGTCCGGGCCTCTCCGGACCGGACCCTCGCGAAACGGGCGCAACCGCGCCGCCGCAGGCGGCGCGGAACGGTCCCGGGGCGGAGCCCCTTAGTGTATCACAAAGTGATACACTGGGCGCTCAAGCCGCCTCCACCGCCTCCTCGGGCTCCGCGATCCTGTCCAGCTCGAGCCTCACCCGCGACGACACCCCCGGCTCGGCCATGGAGATCCCGTACAGGATGTCGCACATCGTCATCGTCCGCTTGTTGTGCGTGATGACGATGAACTGGCTGCCCTCGAGGAACTCACGCAGCATCCCCGTGAACCGCCCCACGTTGGACTCGTCGAGGGCGGCGTCCACCTCGTCGAGCACGCAGAAGGGGCTCGGCTTCGCCTTGTAGACGGCGAAGAGCAGCGCCACGGCGGTCATGGTCCGCTCGCCGCCGGAGAGCAGCGAGATGGAGCGGAGCTCCTTGCCCGGCGGGCGGGCGACGATCTCGACGCCGGACTCGAGCACGTCCTCCCCCTCGGAGAGGTAGATGTCCGCCTTGCCCCCGCCGAAGAGCCGGCGGAAGGACTCGTGGAAGTGGCCGCGGATGACCTCGAACATCTCCCGGAACCGCTCCCGCGACTGCTTGTTGAGGAGGCGGAGCGCCTCGAGGAGCTCCTCCCGCGCCCGGGTGAGATCCTGCTCCTGGGCGCGGAGATCCGTGGCCTGCTTCTCGACGTCCCCGATCTGGTCGAGGGCCTCGAGGTTCACGTTGCCCATGCGGTCCATCTTGAGGCGGAGTTCCCGGATCTCCTCCTCCACCGCGTCGGGGTCGAAGGGCGGGGGCTCCGTGGTCTCCGTCGCGGCCTCCGCCGGGGGCGCGGCCGCGGCCTCCGCCGCCAGCCCCGCGTCCTCGGCGGTCTCGAGCGCCGCCTCCGCGGGGGCCCCCGCCACGGAGCCGTCGTCCACCACCACGTCCTCCCCCGCCTCCGGGCCCGCGGCCGCCGTGCGCTCGGAGTGCAGGTCGGCGATCTCGACGCGGACCTCGTCCCGCATCCGGCCGACGAGGTTCTCGATGCGCATCCGCGACTCGCTCTCCTTCAGGCGGAAGCCCTCGAGGGCGTCGCGGTAGGTCCGGAACTCCCCGTCCAGCGCGGCCACACCGCGGCGGGCCTCCTCGAGGGCGGTCCCCGCCTCCTCGGCCTGCTCCCGGGCCCGCGCGAGATCGCGGATCGCCTTCTCCCTGCGCTCCCGGGCGAGCTCCGCCTCGGAGCGGGCCGTCGAGGCGGTGCGCAGGGACTCCTCGCGGCGGCCGCGGCAGTTCTCCAGTTCCACGCGGGCGAGGCCGAGGTTGCGCTCCCCGTCCCGGCGGGTGCGCTCCGCGCCCTCGCGCCGCTCCGAGGCGGCTTCGCGGCGCTCCACGGCCCGCGCCAGGGCGACGCGGACCTCGGCCCGCAGCGCCTCGGCGGCCCGGCGGGCGTCGTCGGCGGCGGCCTCCGCCGCCTGGGCGGCGGCGAGGAGGGCGCGGATCTCCTCCTCCTCGCGGGCGAGGGCCCCGGCCTCGGAGAGCACCGCGGCCAGCTCCTTCGCCGTGCGCTCGAGGCCCTCGGCGATCTCCGCCTCCTCGCCCCGGAGCACGCGGATCTCCTCGGCGGCGCGGGAGGCGTCGGCGGAGGCGCGCTCCGCGGCGGAGCGGGCCAGCGTCGCCGACTCCTCGCGGCCCCGCAGCGCGTCCCGGGCGGAGGCGGCGCGGGCCCGGGCCTCGGCTGCCCCGGCCTGGAGGTCGCGGAGCTCGTCGCGGAGGAGGCCGAGGCGGCGCTCCTCGTTGGTGAGGCGGGAGCGCAGCGACTTGATCTCGGCGTTGCGGGCGACCATCCCGTGGCCGGCCCCGTCGCCGCGGCCCCCGGAGATGCCGCCCTCGGGGACGAGGATCTCGCCCCCCCCGGTGACGACCCGGAGGTCCGCCCCCGCGGGGTCGGCGGCGGCGGTGCGGGCGGCGGCGAGGTCCTCCACGAGGACGGTGCCGCGGAGGACCGCCTCCACGAGGGGGCGGTACTCCTCGGGGCAGCGGGCGGCGGCGGCGGCGGCGCGCAGGGGGACCGCGGCTGGCAGCGGCGGCGTCTCGAAGACCCGGACCCCGTCGAGGGGGAGGAAGAGGGCCCGGCCGATCCCCTCCTCCTTGAGGAGGGTGATGGCGGCCCGCGCGTCCTCGAAGGTCTCCACGACGATGGCCTCGGCGAAGGGGCCGAGGGCGAGTTCCACGGCCTCGGCGTCGGCGGGATCGGCGTCCACGAGCTCCGCCAGCACGCCGCGGATCCCGCGGAGCCCGCCGCCGGGGGCGGCGGCCCTGGCCGCCTCCTCGAGGATGCGCTTCGGGCCGCGGCCCACGCCCTCGTGGCGGTCGCGGAGCGCCGTCAGCACGTCGAGGCGGGAGCGGGCGGCGTGGACCGCCCGATCGAGGGCGCCGAGCCGCTCGCGGACGTCGGCCATGCGGGTCTCGAGGGTGGCGGCGCGCCCCTCCTCCTCGCGGAGGTGGTCCCTCGCGGCGGCGGCGGTCTCCAGGGCGCCGGCGGCGGCGGCGGCGGCCTCCGCGGCGGCGGCGAGCAGGCGCTCCCCGTCGGCGGACACCGTCCCCACGCGGGAGGCGAGGCGGGAGCCGCGGGCCTTGAGCCCCTCCTCCTCGGCGGCGAGGCGGGCGCAGGCGTTGGCGGCGCGGCCGCGGCGCTCGAGGACGTCGAGGGAGCGGGCGCGGAGCTGGCGGACCTCCTCGGAGCGGCGGCCGGATTCGGCGGCGGCCCCGGCGATGCCGATCTCCGCCTCGCCGAGGTCGGCCTCGCGGGCGGCGACGGCGCCCTCGGCCTCGGCCTCGGCGGCCATGGCGGCGCGGGCCTGCTCCGAGGCCTCCTCGAGGCGGCGGAGGGTGACCTGGATCTCCCCCTCGTACCAGGAGATGCGGCCCTCCAGCTCGCCGGCCATCTTCTCCGCGGAGGAGGCCCGCTCGACGGCCGCCTCGGCGGCCCCCTCGGCCTTGCCGGCCTCGGCCTCGAGGCCCGCGGCCCGGTCCCGGAGGCCGGCCACCCGGCCCTCGTGCGCGGAGAGGTCCCCGGAGAGGGCGGCGAGGCGGGAGTTCACCTCGGCCTCGCGGGCGGCCAGCTCCCCGACCCGGGCCGCGGCCGCCTCGCGCTCCTCGAGGAGGCGGGCGTAGCGCCACAGCCCCACCTCGATGCGCCGCGAGCGGATCTCGAGCTCCAGGGCGCGGTACCGCTCGGCGCGGCCGGCCTGGGCCCGCATGGAGCGGAGCTGCTTCTCGCTCACGGAGAGGATGTCGCGCAGGCGGACGAGGTTCTCGTCGAGGTGCTCGATGCGCCGCTGGGTCTCCTTCTGGCGGAGGCGGTAGCGGGCGATGCCGGCGGCCTCCTCGAAGACGAGGCGGCGCTCGACGGCGTTCTCCTGGAGGACGGCGTCGATCTTGCCCTGCTCGAGGATGGCCAGCGCGCCGCGGCCGCCGCCGGTGTCCATGAACAGCTCGCGGATGTCCTTCAGGCGGGCCTGGTCCCGGTTGAGCAGGTACTCGCTGGTCCCGTCCCGGAAGAGGCGCCGGGTGAGGACGACCTCGTCGAGGTCCACGGGGAGGAACCGGTCCTGGTTGTCGAAGGTGAGGGAGACCTCGGCGAGGCCGAGCGGCTTGCGCCCCCCGGAGCCGGCGAAGAGCACGTCCGCCATCTCGGTGCCCCGCACGGAGGTGGGCCGCTGCTCGCCGAGGGCCCACTTGAGGGCGTCCACGACGTTGGACTTCCCGCAGCCGTTGGGGCCCACGATTCCCGTCACCCCCCGGCCGAAGTCGAACTCCATCCGGTCGGCGAAGGACTTGAAACCGAAGGCTTCGAGGCGCTTGAGATGCATGAGTTCTCCGTATTCGGGATCTATCGGGTATCGCCGCCGCCGCCTGAACGCCCCTTCCGCGCCTCCGCCCCTTGCGCCCCCCGCCCCCCACCGGGGAAGGCGGAGTCCGAACCTTACCTCACGCCGCCCCCAGGCCGAGGCCGTCGACGGCCCCGGATCCCGGCTTCCACGAGCCGTAGTCCCTCCCCGGCCGCCCCGCCACGGTGACGGACCGGGCGCAGGGGCCGAGCATCCGCGCCAGCCCCCCGAGCACCCGCCCCCCGGGGACCCCCGGCGCCGCCGCCTCCAGCACCAGCTTCCGGGCCCCCGCCACGGTCCGCCCGAGGCGGAGGAGGTCGTCCCCCGTGACCAGGCGGGGGTCGACGCGGAGTCGGAACTCGTGGTCGCCCGGGTCCCCGAGGAGGAGCTCGGCGCTGCGCCAGATGCCGCCGAGGTCCACCTCCGCCCCCGCCGCCACGGAGTAGAGCGCGTTGAGGGGGGCCCGGAGCGTCAGGGCGACGGAATCCGCGAGGTCCGCCTCCAGCAGGCGCCGCAGCGCCCGGGGACGGGTCCCGTTGGTGTGGACGCGGGTCTCGAGGCCGAAGGAGCGGAGGATCTCGAGGAGGTCCGGCAGCGTGTCGTGGAGGAGCGGCTCGCCCCCGGCCACGACGACCCCGTCGAGCATCGCCCGCCGGGAGAAGACCGCGTCGAGGACCCCCTCGGCGGGGATGAGGCCCCCACGATGGAGTCCGCGGCCCCCGGCCCCGGCCTCGTCCTCCCGGTCGGCCCTCGGGACGAGATGGGGCACCGGGCAGGCGGGGCAGGCGAGGTTGCAACCCTGGAGGAAGACCACGGCGGCGACCCTCCCCTCCCAGTGGACGAGGGAGGATTCGAGGAGGCCGCCGACGGGCGGGAGGCCGGCGAGTTCCATCAGGCCCCCCCCACGGAGGCGGGCTCGAAGGAGATCTGCCGGACCTCGGTGTGGAGGAAGGCCTTCTCCACGGCGGTCAGGAGGCCCTCCTCGGAGACCCCCGGCTCCCCCGCCGGGTCGTAGCGGAAGACCGCCGTGTGGAGGTGGCCGTGGAGGCGCCCCTCCCCCTCGAGGCGGAGGAGGAGGTCCGCCGGGGCGCCGGCGCGGAAGGAGGCCCCCTCGGCGTAGACGCCCCGGGCCGCGGTGGCGTCCTCCTGCTCCCGCCGGTACTCCCGCCGGTCGAGGTCGGCGAACCGCTCCGAGGCGCGGCCCGCGGGGGAGGCGTCGAGGAAGACCCTCATGTCCGCGGTGGCGCCGGACTCCCGGACCCGGAGGCCGAGGTAGGAGAGGATGCGGCAGCCCACCTTGACGGCCCCGTCGGAGTCGTGGAACTCCTCGCCGAGGAGGTGGGAGACGGCCTCATTGAGTCCGATAATCCCGACGGACCAGGCGGCGGCGGCGAGATCCACGGGGGGCGGGCTCCCCGCCGGGGGGCGGCCCGGGCGGCGGAGGAAGAGCGGGGCGAGGGCCCCCCCCTCCCCCGCGGCCACCGTGGCGAGGAGGGAGCGGCGGGCGCGGTGGGCCTCCACGGCGGTCTCCACCAGCCGGTCCAGTTCCCGGAAGAACCCGGAGAGGTCCCCCGGGGGGCAGCGGAAGGCGGCGCGGGGGAGGTTCAGGGTGACCCGTTGGGCGCAGAAGGGCCGCAGCGCCCCCTCGGCGGCGAGGCGGCCGGCGTCCTCGACGCGGTCCCGGAAGAGGAGGCTCCCGGTCCAGGGGGCGGCCTCCCGCTCGAGCACCACCCGCAGCGGCGTCCCCCGGAGCGCCGCGGCGAGGGATTCCCGCAGCAGGCCGCGGGAGCGCGGGTCGGCGAGGCCGGCCCTCCCCACCACGAGGTTGATCCCGGGGAGCGTGGCCCGGGGGGGAAGCCCCTCGGCGGAGGCGCGCACGGCGACGACGGCCCGGGCGAAGGCCAGGGACCGCTCCCCGTGGTCCCCGAGGTGCTCCCCGGTCCTGCGTCCGCCGGGTCCGAGGGCGGGCACCGAGGCGAGGCAGGGGGGGACCTCGGCGAGGAGGTCGAGATCCGTCGCCATGGCCCGGGGCGCACCGTCGGGGTCGGCGGAGGTCTCGAAGAGGAGGTGCCAGGCCTCCTCCCGGAGGGCGTCCTCGTCGAGGCGGCCCGACGCCGGCCCGGGGAGCATGGGGGCGAGGAGGAGGTTGCAGGCGGGGACGCCGATGCCGTGGGTGGCGTAGCCCCGGAGCGTGCGGGCCCCCCGCCCCGTCTGGGCGAGGAACCGGCGGAGGTCCGCCGAGGCCCGGGCAGGCGCCCGCCCGCCGGCGCCGGGCACCCCCTCGACCTTGAGGGCGTCGAGGGAGAGCGTCAGGGCGAAGAGGGCCGCGGGGCGGGAGAGCCCGTGGACGTGGAGGTCCCCCTCCAGGTGGGCCGAGGAGACCTCATCGGGGAAGACCTCCGCGAGGGCGTGGGCGCGGAGCACCTCCCCGCCGAGGCGGCGGGCGGCGGCCTCCGGGGGGAGGGCGGCGCCGGGGCGGGCCTTGGGCGCCAGCGCCCCCTCGATGGCCTCCCGGGGGACGAGGGCCCCGGAGCGGCGCCGCGGCTCCCCGAGGCGCCCGCTCTCGAGGAGCTCGGCGTCCACGAGGGAGGAGAGGAGCGGGGCGGGAATGCGGCGGACCCGGGCCCGGCGGAGGCGGGCCTCCACACCCTCGACGACGGCCCTCGCCTCGGGGGCGGCGAGGCCGGTCTCGGCGGCCACGACCCGGGCGAGGCGATCCGCGGAGAAGGGGGCGCTGCGCTCCGCCGACGGATCCTCGACGAGGAGGAGGCGGTCGTCGAAGAGGGAGGGGGCCTCCACGGCGAGGCGGGCGGAGGCGGCCTCCCGCAGGCGCATCCTCCGCTCGCGGTGGAGGATGTAGGCCTTGGCGGTGCGTGCGTGGCCGGTCTCGACCAGCACCTTCTCCACGAGGTCCTGGACCTGCTCGATGGAGGGGACGGGGAAGTTCGCACCATCGGGGAACTCGGCCCCTGTGGGTCCATCCCCGGCGGCGCCCGGGTCCGCCGCGGAGAGCCCGAGTCCCGGCAGGATCGGGCCCCCGGTGGCAGGGGGGCGGTCGGCGAGGAGGGTCTTCACCAGGAACAGCGTCACCATGCCCGCCAGCTCCTCGGCCAGGAAGCGGTCCTCCCCCCCCACCGCGAGGGCGGCGCGGTAGATGGCGTCGGCGATCTTCCCCTCGTCGAAGGGGACGACCCTGCCGTCGCGCTTGCGGACGTGGGTGGGCCGCCTCACGACGCCGGGTTGTCCTCGGGATCCGCTTCCCCGGAATCCGGAGCCTCCGATTCCGCGGCCCCCGCCCCGCCGGCGTCGGCCCTCTTCTTCGGGGGGCGCCGGCGCAGCTCCTCGGCCACGTCCTCGAAGTCCTCCACGTCCTCGAAGGCGCGGTAGACGGAGGCGAACCGCACGTAGGCGACCTGGTCCACCTTGCGCAGCTCCCGCATGACGAGGTTTCCGATGACCTTGCTCGGGACCTCGCGGTCGTAGCGCTCCGTGACGTAGTCCTCGATCTTCTGGGTGATCTCCTCGAGCATCTCCGAGGGGACGGGGCGCTTCTCGCAGGCCTTCATGAGGCCGATCAGGATCTTCCGCCGTTCGAAGGGGATGCGGGTGCCGTCCTTCTTCACGATTCGCAGCGGCGTCTCCTCGATGCGCTCGTAGGTCGTGACGCGGCGGCCGCAGGCGAGGCACTCGCGGCGGCGGCGGATGACGAAGGCGTCCGTCGACTCGCGGGAATCGATGACCTTGTCGTTGTTCTCCTTGCAGAACGGGCAGCGCACGGTGTCCTCCCCCTGCCGCGACCGGCGACGGCCCCCCGCCGCCCCCCCCGGGAACCACCGCCGGTTGGGGCCCGGGTCAGATTACCGCACCACGGCTTGTGGGGGCCAGCGGAAACGGGCGAGCCGGGGCCCCCCCCGCGGAGGAATATTACGGGAGGGAGGGGACGGGGGCGCCGGGCCTGTGGAGAAGCGGGTCGCCGGGACGGCCCGCTACTTCGCCGCGGGCCTGGCCGGGCCCGCCGGCGGGGCCGGGGAGGCGGCTTCCGGGGCGTACTTCTTCCGGATGTAGCGGCTCTCCACGATGCCCCAGGTGCTGGAGGCGGTGATGTAGAGGCAGAGCCCGGCGGGCATGTCGTAGAACCCGGGGAAGAGGAGCATCACGAAGGGCATCCACTTCATCATCGACTGCATCTGGGCCTGCTGCTCGTCGGCGGGCGCCGTCATGGTGGCCTGGGAGGCGAAGAACCAGGTCGTCGTCATGAAGAGGGGGAGGAGGTTCAGGTACATGAAGGCGTTGGGGACGAGGGGCACGTGCTCGATGAAGGGGAACAGCGGCCTCCCGCCGATGTGCTCCGCCGCGGAGAGGTCGGAGATCCAGAGGAACTCGGCGTGGCGGAGGTCGAAGTTGTACTGCAGCATCCCGTACAGGGCGAACCAGATGGGCAGCTGGAGGAAGGTGAGGAGGCAGCCCCCGGGCATGAGGGGCACGTTGTGCTCCTTCATGAGGCGCATCTGCTCCTGCGCCATCCTCTGGCGGTCGCCGCCGTGCTTCTCCTTGAGGGCGTCGAGCTTCGGCTTGACCTTCGCCATCTTCCTCGAGTACTCGAGGGTGGACCGCATCTGCTTGCGGGAGAGGGGGAACATGAGCCCCCTCACGAGCACCGTCAGCAGGATGATGGCGACGCCCCAGTTGGGGATGATGGCGTGGAATCCCTTGAGCACCCAGAAGAGGGTCTGGCTGATGAGGTCGAACATCCCCGGGTCCCGGACGGGGCGGTAGCGCTGGTATTCCTCGCGGTCGAGGACGGGGACGGTCTCCGTCCCCTCGGTGATGACGTCCGTGGTGGGCCCGACGTAGAAAGTGAAGCCCACCCGGGTCATCGCACCGGGCTCCCCGACGCCGACGGGGATGGAGAGGAGCGGGCTCGGCTGCGGCTGTGCGGCGAGGCCCTTCCCTCCCGGGGGCGGGTCCATCCCCTCCCACCGCACGAGGTAGTTCGGGGCCGGGGTCCCGGGGGGGGCGTCGTCGGGATCGAGGATGGCCGCGAAGTAGGTCGTGGAGGAGGCCACCCAGTCGACGGGGCCGGCGACGCTCTTCGGCTCCTTCTCCTCCGCCGCCTTCCTCACCTCGGGCCCCGTGAAGTTCTTCGGCCCGGAGACGCCGTGCACCTTCACACGGCCGAAGAGCAGGTCCCGCGCCCCCGCCGGGGGATGCACGAGGGAGGCGCCGCGGACCTGGAGGGTGAGCTCCTTGCCCACGTTCTCGCGGTCCTCGTTCCAGATCGTGAACTCGACGCGGAGGTGGAAACCCGAGGGGTCGTCGCAGGGGAGGATCCGCTTCTCGACGACGATCCCCTTCCCCCCCCTCTCGGCGGCCATGGCGCGGGCCCGCCACGTGACGGGAACGGCCCCGGGTTCGGAGACGAGCTCCCAGTCCCGGGTCTGGAGGTCGCGGAGCTGGAGGTGGGGGGACGTGAGGGTGGCGGCCAGGGCGCCGGGCTGGGCGCCCTCGACCTCGTTCAGGAACTCGAGGGCCCCCTTCTCCGTCGAGGGGTCGGAGTCGGGGTGCTCGCGGATCCCCTTGAGCCAGGTCCGCCCGAGGGAGGCGCCCCGGGAGTGGAGGACCCCGTGGAGGCGGCCCGAGACGAAGGGGATGGGAGGGAGGGGCGGGGCATCGGCGGGAGGGGCGGCGTCCCCCGGGACCGCGGGCGGCGCGGCTGCCGGGGCCGCCGCCGGGACGGCATCGGGGGCGGGGGCGGCGGTCGTTCCTGGGGCCGCCGGGACCACGGTCGTCACCGCCGGCGGCGGGGCCGGGGGCTTCGGCTTCGGCGGGAAGAGGATCTCCGTCCCGATGATGACGAGGACGCAGAGCCCCATGGCGAGGAGGAGGCGCTGGTTCGTGCTCATGCCCGGCCCCGGAGCGCTCACGGACATCTCCCGGGGGCGGGCAGGGTGCAGGAATGGAATGGCGCGGGGGTCATGGGTTGGAAGGGGGGATTATGCACTGATCCCCCGTGGAACCGGGAGGAAGGAGGGAGGTTCGGGGGGAAGGGAATACGGTTCCCGACCCGATTCATCGGGGTTGGGCCCTAAACTCCCTGCCGGGCGAGAGCCCATCGCCCAACCCCGATGAATCGGGTCGGGTACGGTATTCCCCTACCGCCCCACGATCAGCCGGTCCGCGAGGTAGTTCGGCAGGCCCGGCACGGCGTAGATCTTCTCCATCGTCGTCTTGACGTCGTACTCGAGCCGGTAGAAGGTCACCTTCCTCCCGTCCCAGACGACGTAGGAGGCGCGGGGGTCGCCGTCGCGGGGCTGGCCCACGGAGCCGACGTTGATGAGGGCCTTCTGCCCGGGCTCGGCGATCCAGGACTTGCCGTTGCCGTCCCCGGAACTGCCAGGGGAGAGGAACTTCAGTTCCTCCGTGTAGACCCCGGGGATGTGGGAGTGGCCCACGAAGCAGACCCAGGGGATCATGGAGAAGACCTCCAGCATCTTCTCCGGGTTCTTCACGTCCGTCGGGACCATGTACTCCTTGGTCGGAACGCGGGGGGACCCGTGGACGTAGAGGACCTGGTCGTCGGTGACGGTCTCCTTCAGGTTCCCGAGGAAGTTCCAGAGCTCGTAGTTCTCCGTGCGGTCGAACTCCGGGGAGTTGAGCTGCTCCTTCGTCCACTCCAGCGCCTGGCGGGCCTTGGGGTTGAAGTCCTCCCCGTAGAAGAGCACCGCCTCCTCGTGGTTGCCCATGAGGCAGAACCGGACGTTGCGCGAGAGCATGAGGGCCTCCCGCGGGTTGGGCCCGTAGCCGATGACGTCGCCGAGGCAGACCACGTCCTTGATGCCCTGGGACTCGATGTGCTGGAGGACGACGGTCAGCGCCTCGATGTTGGCGTGGAGGTCGGAGATGATGGCGGTCTTCAACGGTCACCGGCCCCGGCACCGGGGGCCCCCGTACCCCCCACCCCTGTGCCCCCCGTCGACGAGGGGATCTCGGCCTCCTCCTCCAGCATCACGGGGATGTCGTCCCTCACGGGGTACCTGCGGCCGCACCGGGAGCAGAGGATCTTCGCGGTCCCCCCCTCGTCGACGAGGCTCACGGGGGCCTTGTCGAGGGGGCAGGCGAGGATCTCGAGGAGTTCCTTGTCGATCATGGACGGCTCGGTTCCAGGGCGTGTCGCGGGCCCGCCGGGACGGACCCCCGGAGACGGGGAGCATACCTGCAACCGGCGCCGGACAGCGAAGGTTCGCCCCCCATCCCGCGCCGGTCAAGACCTTGCGCGGCCCTCCTCCCGGAGGAGGCGCGCCTTCAGCCGGAGGCCGCCGGGGGCGGAGTACCCCGTGAGGGCCCCCGAGGCCCCCACCACGCGGTGGCAGGGGACGAAGGGGGCCAGGGGGTTGGTCGCCATGGCGCGCCCCACGGCCCGCGCCGCCCCGGGGGAGCCGGCACGCCGCGCGAGTTCCCCGTAGGTGACCGTGGCGCCGGCGGGCACCTCCCGGAGCGCGGCGTAGACCTTCGAGGCGAAGGGCGGGAGGCCCTCCAGGGAGACGGGGACCCGGCAGGGATCCCCGGGGCCGCCGGCGGCCCACCGACGGAGCGCCTCCGCGCCGGCGACCTCCGCCTCCGGCGCCTCCCCGGCGTCGGGGTGCCGGCGGCGGAGGAGCCCGACGAGTTCCCTCTTCCCGCGGCCCGGCAGGAAGGAGGCGACGACCCTCCCCCCCTCCGCCGCGACGAGGCCCGTCCCCTTCACCGTGTCGACGAGGGCGTAGCGGATCACTTCGTCACCTCCAGTTCCGGTATCGAGACGGGGATCCCCGCCCCTTCCACGGGAGGAGCCGAACCCTCCGTCCGGCTCCGCACGGGGAAGAAGTCCACCACCACCTGCTCCCCGGGACGGACCCCGAACATCCCCCAGGGCAGGCGCACCTCCATGACGTTCCCCTGCACCAGGGCCGCGTCCGGGGGCCGCCGGTTCACCGTCGTCTCCTCCCAGGCCTTCCCCGACCAGGAGTTCATCCAGGCCCCCATCAACGCCCCCGTCGCGGAGGCGGTCCCGCGGAAGCGCTGGATCTCCGCCGGCCGTCCCTCCTCCGACGCGGGCCGGGTGACGGTGACGGCGAAGGTGGTGATGAGCTCCGCGGCCCCGGTGTAGCCGATGTTGAGGGACTTCCCGTCCACGCGGAGGCGAAGGGATCCGGCGGAGGCCCCGGTCACCTCCTTCACCCCGCCCCTGCCCTCGGCGGGGGCGGCGGCCTCGACGGGGTCCACGACGCCGTCGAGGAGCTGGCGCGCGAGCGCCGCCTCGAGCCACCGCACGAGCTCCCCCTCGATGCCCTCCGCCTTCCCGAACATCCGGGTGCCATGGAGCTCCTTCGTGCCGGGGACGATCTTCCGGTCCACCCAGGGGTGCCGCTCGAGGGCGGCGGCCAGCTCCAGGGTCGCCGCCTCCTCCTCCTTCGGCGCCGCGAGGAGGACCGGGATCCCGGGCCATGCGCGCAGGTGCTCGAGGGTGGGGACGCCGAGGTAGCCGGTGCCGGGGCTGAGGGCCGCCACGGCCGCCACGCCCCGCTCCCGGGCCGCGGCGTCGAAGGCCGCGGAGCAGCCCACGGAGGCGCCGAGGAGGCCGATGCGGTCCTTCGCGCACTTCCCCTCCTCGCCGAGGAAGGCGACGCCGGCGCGGGCATCCTGCCACATGGCCTTGAAGAGCTCCGGGTCCCTCGCCTCGACGCGCTTGCCGAGGTCCTCCTTCCCCTGCTTCGCGCTCCCCCCGTGGCCGCGGAGGTCCACGGCGAGGAGGTGCCAGCCCGCCGGCAGGAGGTCGGCCACGGGCTTCCACGAGGAGCGATCGGCCCCGTACATGTGGAGCGCGACGATGCCCGGCATCCCCTCCTCGCCCCGGTACCAGTCGGCCTCGAGGGAGAGGCCGTCCTTCGTCTTGAGGGTCACCACCGTGGGCGCCCCCGCGGGTGCCGGGGCGGCGGGGGCGGGGAGGAGCGCGAGGGCGAGGGCGGCGGCGACGGCGATGCGCATGGCGGGTCCTCCTGGCGGAAGGGGGGATTCTACCCCTTCCCCCCCAGGAGCCCCCTCTCCAGGAAGGAGACGTAGGCCCCGTCCCCCACCACGACGTGGTCGAGCACCCGGATCCCCACGAGGTCCGCCACGGCGCAGAGGCGCCGCGTGATCTCCACGTCCTCGACGCTCGGCGTCGGGTCCCCGCTGGGGTGGTTGTGGACGAAGACCAGCGCCCCCGCGGACTCGCGGATGGCCGGGGCGAAGACCTCGCGGGGATGGACCAGGGAGGCCGTGAGGCTCCCCTCGCTCACCCGCTCCTCGCGGAGCACGCGGTTCTTCCCGTCGAGGAGCACCGTCCAGAACTGCTCCTTGCGGAGATCCCGGAGCCGCCCGTGGTAGTGGCGGAAGATGTCCGCCCCGGACCGGAACCGCGCCCCCGGCGCGAGCCGGAGCCCGCCGGCCTGCCGCCCGAGGGCGAAGGCGGCCATGACCCGGGCCGCCCGGGCCCGGCCGATGCCCCGCACGGCGGCCACCTCCGGGAGGTTGCGCGTCGAGAGCCGGCGCAGCCCCCCCGCCTCCTCGAGGAGCGACTGCCCCACCTCCACGGAGGATCGGCCCCGGGCCCCGGTCCCGAGGAGCACGCCCAGGAGCTCCGCCGCCGACAGGGCGTCGGGCCCCAGGCGCGCGAGGCGCTCCCGCGGGCGCTCCCCCGCGGCGACGCCCCGCAGCGGCGCGATCCCCGGGATCCCCTCTCCCTCCCCTTCCCCTTGCGGCTCCGGCGCGGCGATGATGGTCATGGCACCTCCCTTTTGGAACCGCGGACGCGGGAGGGGCTACACCACGGGGACGGGGCCGAGGACCTCCGCGGAGAAGAGGCTCACGACGGCGCCGGGCTCCGACCAGGCGCCGGGGGAGAGACCGGCCTTCCGGCAGAGGGCATCGAGGAAGCCGCGGGCGTCGAGGCCGTGCTCCTCCGCCACCTGGGGAAGGAGGAGCCCCGAGCGCCCCCGGTGCTCGATGCGAAGCCCGTGGACCCCGACACGGAGGGCGGAGAGCGGCTCGGGGGACGGGCCGAGGCCCGGGCCGGTGAACCGCAGGAGGGAGACCTCCACGGTCAGGTCCGCGAGCTCCCGCTCCTGCACGGGGGGGAACCGGGGATCGTCCAGGGCGGCGGAGGCGGCCATGGAGGCGAGGGCCCGGCCGAGGACCTCGAAGGCCAGGGTCCGCCCGATGCAGCCGCGGAGCGCCCCGTCGGATCGGCGCCGCAGGGTGACGAAGGGGGCCCCGGGGAGATCGAAAGGGGGGTCCGCGGGAGGGCGGGGATCGGGGGCGCCGGTCCGCACCGCGACGGCCACGGCCCGGGAGGCGTAGGCGAGGATCGCCTCCCCCCGGGAGGTCACTTCCTCTTCCCCTTGACGGCGGAGCACTTCACGTCCTCGAACCGCGCCGGCCCGTCGGAGGCGAAGAGGCCCGCCTTCCCCTTCCCGAGGAGGCCGGGATCCGCCGGCGCGTGGGCGAGGACCTGCTTCCCCGCGACGCTCACGCGGAGCGCCCCCGCCCCGTCGGCCTCGAGGCGGATCCTCGCCTCCGCGCCCTCGGGACCGGCGCAGGACTCCAGCACCTCGGGGCGGTCGGGGCCGACGTACCTCGAGAGGGAGAGGCTCCCTCCCGGCGTCCAGACGGCGGCGACGAAGGAGCCCGTCTCCCCGGCGTGGAGCGCCACCCCGGCCGCGGCCTTCTCCCCGGGGGCCACGAGGGCCTCGATGAACGGGGACTCCCCCTCGTCGGCGTCGGTGACCAGGAGCGACCAGGGATTGGGGCGCGGCACCGACCGGAACCCGTCCTCCGAGGTCCGCTCCCAGAGGTCGAGCTTCCCGATCCACGTGGCGCGCTGGCCCGCGAACCACTCCTGCGCCGCCTCGCGGACCTTCTTCGGGTCGGACCCGAGGAGGAGGGTGTTGAGCTCGCTCCCCGATTCCCCGTCCCACATCCTCTTCTCAGCGGAGCGGAATCGCGCGTAGGCCCCCTTGTCCCCGGAGGCGAGGGACCAGTGGACGAAGGGCCACGCCTCGATGTAGGACTTGGCGTCGCCGCGGACCGGGTCCCCCACGTCCAGGGTCTTCGCCCGCGCCGACTCGTAGTTCTTCGCCAGCTCCCGGCCCCAGGGGGTCGGCTCGTCGTCGACGCCCGCCTGGAGCGTCTTCCCGTCCCAGCGGTGGACGGCGAAGTGGGCGGCGAGGCCCGCCCGGTACCAGGTCGGGCAGGCCTTGTTCTTCGCCTGCACGGACAGGGACTGGAACTGGTCCACGAGGTTGATGATCAGCGCCCGCCGGGTGTCCCAGTCGAAGTCGAGGCGCCGCGCGTAGACCTTCCGGTTGTAGTTCCAGAACCTCCCCTCGGAGCCGAAGGCCTCGTCGGGGAAGCCGTCGGACTTCATCTTCTCGCCCATGGCCGACGCCTCGGCGAAGTACTCGATCTCGAGCTTCCCGCTGCCCGACGGCTTCTTCCCGAAGTGGGCGGCGAACCGGGAGTAGGCCGCGTCTGCCACCTTGAGGAGCTCCGGCACCTCGGGGCACTCCCCGCGCACCGTGCAGACGTAGTACTGCGAGGAGACCTTCTCCGCGGCGGAGGGGGGGGGAGGGGAGGAGGAGAGGGCGAGGAGGAGGAGGAGGAGGAGGAGGAGGGTTGCGGCGGCGGGCCTGGGACGCATCGATGGCCTCCGGGGACCGGGGCCAATGTACACCCGGGGAGGGAGGGATGGGGAGGGGCGGAGGGAGCGGGGTCACGGCGGGA
>CAYJMF010000073.1:0-24219 GCA_964370855.1 uncultured Planctomycetota bacterium
CCCCCCCCCCCCCCCCCCCCCCCCGCCAATCTGGGTCGGGTTCAGTATGGCGGTCCCTTGACGGTCGACACCGGCCACCCGCCGCGAACCTGCGGACGGCGTAGAATCCCCCTACCGACCCGGCCGGCGCCCGGCGGACCGGAGCCATCCCATGGCAAGGTCCCTCCCGTCGTGGCCCCGATTCCTGGCCGCCCTCCTGCTCCTGCTCGCCGCCGCCGGCATGCCCTCCGCCCCCGCCGCCGATCCGGCGCCCGCCCGCATCGTCGGATGGAACAACCTCGGGATGCACTGCATGGATTCGGACTACTCCATCTTCTCGATCCTCCCTCCCTACAACACCTTCCACGCGCAGCTCGTCGTCGACGGGGCCCTCGCGCGGAGCTCCGCCGGGATCACCGTCACCTACGAGGCCGTCGCCGACCCCTCGGGGTCCATCACCACCTCCTCCATCGGGCGGACCAACTTCTGGGACTTCGTCCAGCCGCTCTTCGGGGCGGCCGTCCCTCCCGACGGGGGCCTGGCGGGCCGCCCCATGCCCGGCGCCGCCAACGGGCCGCAGCCCATGGACTTCGATCCGGCCTTCGCATGGTTCGTCGCCGAGGGGGTTCCCATCACCCCCCGCGACGACGCCGGCGCCCGGAACGCCTACCCGATGATGCGGCTCGTGGCCCGGGACGCGGGCGGCGCCGTCCTCGCGGAGACCGTCGTCGTGCTCCCGGTCTCCGACGAGATGGACTGCAGCGCCTGCCACGCCTCGGGATCCGGTCCCGCCGCCAGGCCCGCGGCGGGGTGGGCGGCCGACCCCGACCCCGCGAGGGACTACCGTCTCAACATCCTCCTCCTCCACGACGAGCTCAACGGGGGGAAGCCCGCCTTCGGCGCCGCCCTCGCGGCCCTCGGCCTCGACCCCGCCGGCCTCCACCGGACCGCCACGAAGGCCGGGGGGCGCCCCGTGCTCTGCGCCGCCTGCCACCTCTCCAACGCCCTCCCCGGCACGGGCCGGGAGGGGATTCCGGCCCTGACGGCGGCGGTCCACGGCCGCCATTCCCGGGTCCTGGATCCCGCCACGGGCGCCTCCCTGGGGGAAGTCGGCAGCCGGGACGCCTGCTACCGCTGCCACCCGGGCTCGGCCACCCGCTGCCTGCGCGGCGCCATGGGCCGCGCCGTGGCCGCCGACGGATCGCGCGTCATCCAGTGCCAGTCCTGCCACGGCGGGATGGCCGCCGTCGGCGACCCCGCCCGCGCGGGGTGGCTCGACCAGCCCACCTGCCAGGAGTGCCACACGGGGACCGCCCTCGAGAACGCGGGGCAGATCCGGTTCGACACGGTCCTGGACGGGGCGGGGAAAACGCGCACCGCCCCGGACCGGACCTTCGCCACGGAGGACGCCGCCCCGGCGGCGGGCCTCTCCCTCTACCGGTTCTCCCGCGGCCACGGGGGGCTCGCCTGCGAGGCCTGCCACGGCCCCACCCACGCCGAAGGTCCTTCCTCCCACCCCTCCGACAACCAGCAGGCCCTCCGCGTCCAGGGCCACGAAGGTCCGCTCTCGGACTGCCGCGCCTGCCACGGCTCCCTCCCGGAGACCACCTCCGGCGGCCCCCACGGCCTGCATCCCGTCGGCTCCACCACCTGGGTCGAGGCCCACGGGGACGCCGTGGAGTCCGGCGGCGCCGCGGCCTGCCGGTCCTGCCACGGAACGGACTACCGCGGGACCGTGCTCTCGCGGGCCCAGGGCGACCGCTCCTTCACGACGAGGTACGGGGCGCGCCTGTTCTGGCGCGGCTTCCGCATCGGGTGCTACGCCTGCCATGACGGGCCCGGGAGCGAATCCGCCGCGACGAACCGGCCGGCGACGGCGGTCGGGGGCGTGGTGGGAGTCGCCGAGGGGCGGCCCTCGGCCATCCCCCTGGCGGCGGCGGACGCCGACGGGGATGCGCTCGCGCTGCGGGTCGTGGATCAGCCCGCCCACGGCACCGTGGGGCTCTCCGGATCCGCCGCGACCTGGTTCCCCGATCCGGGCTTCGAGGGCACGGACTCCTTCACCTTCGCGGCCTGGGACGGGAGGACGGATTCCAACCTCGCCCGGGTCACCCTCCTCGTCTCCGGGTCCACGCCGCCGAAACCCCTGCCGGACCTCGCTGCCTCCTGCCTGATGCTCAAGGTGAAGCCGGCCCGCCGCGCCACCGCCCGCGCCGTCCTGAAGCCCCGCTACCGGGTGGAGAACCTCGGCACGGCGGCGGCCCCCGCCACGACGCTCCGGCTGCTGCTCTCCGCGGACCCCGTCGTCGATCCCGGGGACGTCGTGCTCGCGACGCTGGACGTCCGATCCCTCGCCGCAGGCGCCCGGCGGGACCTCCGGTCGAGGCTCCGTCTCGCCCGCGGGGCTCCGACGGCGGGGAGGTTCCTCATCGCGGTGGCGAACCCCGACGCCGCCTTCGAAGAGCTCTCCCTCGAGGACGACACCGTCGTGATGGGCCCCATGGACTAGCGGCGGCGGATGCGCCTAGAAGCGGTTTCACAAGCCCCCGTGGTCGCGACGGGGGCGCTGGGGGGCCGGATGCAAGGAGGCCCGACGAAGACATACCCGAGCGGGTAGGCGAGGAGGGCCGACGCCGCAGACGGCCCCCCGGCGCCCCCGGCGGGGCCGCGGGGGCTTGTGAAACCGCTTCTAGTGCCCGTGCTCGCCCACGCCGCAGTGGCGGCAGGGCTCCGCGGCCACGGGGAGGCGGGGGGGGACGCGGGGGGCCCGGCGACTCCCCTTCCTCCCGGGGGCCGGCGTCACGGAGCCGCAGCAGGGGCAGCGCTCCGCCTTCTCCCGGAGGAGGATCCTCCCCACGTGCTCCGCCGTCTCGTGGGAGACCGCGCCGCGGCCCTCGCACACGGGGCAGGAGACGTGCATCGCCCGCTCGATGGCCGCCCGGATGAAGGCGCTCTTGTCCCGGAGCCGGTCCAGCTCCTCCGCCAGGTGCCGATCCACCCGGAACGCCACCACGACCTGCTTTCCTGTCATCGCCGGAGAATAGGGGACGTGCACCACTTTTTCACTTTTCTGTGGATAACTCCGGGTCGGGGGCGCTCCGGTCCCCGGGCCGCATTCCTCCCGGAGTTATCCACAGAAAAGTGAAAAAGTGGTGCACGTCCCCTATTTTCAGCGCATGGAAAAGGCGGACCTGGTGACGGGGGCGACGGGGTTCGTGGGGTCGCACCTCGTGCGGGCGCTGCTGAAGCGGGGGCGGCCGGTGCGGGCCCTCGTGCGGCCGGGGACGGACGCGGGGGAGCTGGCGCGGCTCGGGGTGGAGGTGGTGCCCGGGGACGTGACCGACGCCGACGCCTACGCGGCGGCGGCCCACGCGGCGCTGCGCATCTTCCACGTGGCGGGCTTCGTCTCCTTCCTCGCCGAGGAGCGCAAGCGCCTCGAGTCCGTCAACGTGGACGGCGTGAGGAACGCCGTGAAGGCCGCCCGCTCCGCGAAGGCCTCCGTCCTCGTGGTCACCTCCAGCGTCGCCGCCCTGGGCTGCGGGGGAGGGACGTGCGAGGTGGACGAGACCCAGCCCTGGACCCCCGACGATCGCCTCGGCTACCCCACCACGAAGCACGAGGGGGAGGCCGTCGCGCTGGCGGCCCACGGGAAGGGGGGCCTGCGGGTGGTCTGCGTCAACCCCTCCATCGTGATCGGCCCCGAGGACCCCCGCCCCAGCTCCGGAGGGGACTACGTGATCCGCGCGGCCACGGGCCGCATCCCGCTCTGCGCCTCCATGGTCCAATCCTTCGTGGACGTCCGCGACGTCGCCGAGGGCCACATCCTCGCCGCGGAGAAGTCCCCCGGGGGGAAGCGCTACATCCTGTCCGGCTTCTCCATGCCCATGCGGGAGTTCGTTTCCGCCGTCCGCTCCGCGGCGGGGAACCCGGGCCGCCCGCTCCCCGTGCCGACCTGGGTCCTCCCGCCCATGGCCGTCGTCGCCGAGTGGTGGGCCGCCAAGCGGAGCACCCCCGCCGCCTTCACCCTGGAGCAGGCCCGCATGGCCCGCCGGTACGGGGGCTTCTCCCCGGCCCTTGCGAAGAAGGAGCTCGGCTGGAAGCCGAGGATCCGGGAGAAGACGATCCTCGAGACCGTGCAGTGGTTCCGGGGCGCGGGGATGCTGGGTAGGCTGTAGGCAGGAGCGCCGTCCGCCACCCCCCTCCTCCCAAACAGTATCATAACTAGATACACTCTCAGGAGACACCGCGATGCCGAAGCGCCGCCCCGCCGCGAAGCCCGCCCCCGTGGAGACCTTCCCGAACCCGAACCCGAAGCGGGAGTACGTCGTGGAGTTCGAGATCCCCGAGTACACGGCGGTCTGCCCGAAGACCGGACAGCCGGACTTCGGCACCATCCGCGTCGTCTACGCGCCGGCGAGGCTCTGCCTCGAGATGAAGAGCCTCAAGCTCTACTTCTTCTCCTACCGCGACCGCGGCGTCTTCTACGAGGCCGCCGTCAACGCCATCCTCGACGACCTCGTCGCCTCCTGCCGCCCCCGCTGGATGGAGATCTCCGGCGAGTTCGCCCCCCGCGGCGGCATGACCGCGCAGGTCACCGCCCGCTGGCCGGGGTAGCCTCGCCGAGGACGATCTCCGTCCCCGACACCGCCGCCGCCGCCCCTCGGAAGATGTGGGTCCTCCCCCGCGCGTCCCGGGCGTAGACGTACACGTCGTAGCCCGCGAGGGCCACGCCCGGGGCCGACCCCTCGGGCCCGTCGCGGAAGGAGACCTGGACCGGGGGCAGCATCCCGGAGCGGGGGGCGAGGGAGACGAAGGCCGACGCGAGGGCGCTCCCGTCCGCCGTCCGCAGGCGGAGGCGGAACTCCCGCGGAGGCTCCACCTTCACCGTCCACGCGGCCTCCGGCGCGGCCTCCGTCCCCCCCTCGAGGGCGCCGCAGGCGCCGTCGGCGGGATCCCACGCGAGGACCGCGCCGCCCCCCGCCGGGTCGAGGGTCTGGAGGACGGCCCTCCCCTCCCCGTCGGCGGCCAGGCGCTCCGTCTCCCGCGCGGGCCAGGGCTTCGGCTGGTCGGCGCGGAGCACCGCGACGAGGGCCCCGGGCCGCGGCCTGCCGGCCCCGTCCACCACGCGCACGGTCCGCGTCATCGCCTCCTGGGGTGCGAGGTCGAAGAGGAGCGGGTGGAGGGAACTTCGCGCCGCGGCGAGGGAGGCGACGGTGACCGCGGCGTCCACGAACGGACCCCCGACGGTGCGCATCTGCGCCGTGAGCGGCGTCTCCGGCCCCAACCCGCCGAAGGGCCCGGGCTTCGTCCGGAAGATCTCCCGGGTGTAGTCGTAGGCCCACCAGAGCGTGGCCCCGTCCTTCCCCGGGGCGGGGCCCTTGAAGGAGGAGATCAGGAACCGCCAACCGTCCTTCGTCGGGTCGTACCCCGGGGGATTGGCGGTGACCATGGCGGGCCGGGCCCCCGTGCCCGCTCCCTCGCCGCGTATCGCGATCCAGATCCCGAGGGCCTCCTCGGACCCGAGCCGGACCGGGAGGGGGACGGGGCTGTCGATGGTGTAGGAGAGTTCCCGGAAATCCGCCTGGCCCATGCGCGCCGAGCCGCCGGCCTCGAGCCGCAGTCCCCGATCGCCGTCGGTCCACGCCGCGGTCCAGGCGCTCACGGCCAGCGCCCCCGGGTCGAAGGTGTCGCTCTCGAAGAACTCGAAGGAGAGGGTCCCCTCGGCGCCCGAGGTCCCCCAGAAGGAGGTGGCGGCGTTGGTGACGAGGACCACGAAGGCGCCGGCCACCGGCTCCTCCCCCTTCCCACGGAGGCAGACCGCCCGCAGGCGGAGGGGCTCCGCGGGGAGGACGAACTCCCTCGGCTCCGTTCCCTCGGCGTAGGCGCGGTCGAGGAGGGTCCAGAGGATCCGCCCCCCGGGCAGGGCGACGCGGATGGAGGCCCACGTCAGGGCGAGGGGCCAGCGGGGCGCGTAGATCCCGTCGGCATCGGTGGCGCCCCGGTCCTCGGGGGAGGGGGGGCCGAGGGCGAAGACGTCGGGGGACCGCCAGAGGGAGACCCCGGCTCCGGCGACGGGGATCCCCGTGGGCCCGTCGATGAACCGGAGCCGGATCCCCACGGGCCGCTCCTCGAGGACGAGGTCGTGGACGCCGGTGAGCCCCTCGGCCCGCGCCGGCGAGGCCACGAAGAGCCGCCCCGGGGCGCGGGGCTCGAGGGAGGGGGGGCCGCCCCAGGCGGAGTCCTCCTCCTGGAAGAACCCCTGGAGCCGCGTGCCCGGGGGCACGGGGATGCGGAAGCCGCCGTCGGGGGAGGAGGGCTCCGACGCGGCGGCCTCGCCCCCGTCCACGAGGAGGTGGAAGGTGACGCCCTGCTGGGGAATCCCCCGCTCGTCCACGGCGCGGCCGCTGTAGACGATGCCGGCGTGGAGGCGGATCTCGCCGACGTCCGTCGCCGGCGCGGGGAGGTCCACGTGGACGGGGGTGCGGCCGGCGGCGGCGGCGCGGAGGCGGAAGGGGCCGGGGTCGCCGGGGGCGCGATCGTAGGCGAGGGAGAAGGCGCCGGGGCCGGCCGTCGCCTCCGCCACGGCGGCGCCCTCGCGAAGGACGGTGAGGCGCGCCTCCACCGGGGGGCGCCCCTCGGCGCGGGGCAGGATCAGAATCCCTGAAACAAGACCGGCGGCGGGAAGGGAAGGGGAGAGGCCGTCCTCCCGGCCGTTCCCCTCCCCCGCGGTGGATCCCGCCGGGGGGCCATCCAGGGGGGATGCGACGTCCGGCCCTCCATGGCCCCCGCCCCCTCCCCCGTCCTCCCGCAGCAGCAGCCACGCCGCTCCGCCGAGGAGCGCCGCGGCGGCGAGGAGCGCGAGGAGGCCGGTCTTCCGCGAGCGCCGTTCCATGGGGCGCCATCATCGGTCACGATCCTCCCGGATGCAACGGCGTCCCGCCGCTGGACGCGGCGGGACGGGGAGCGTCCAATGGCGGATGGAGGGACCATGACCCGGAGACAGGGAGCGGCGGCGGGGACGGCGGCGCTGTCGGCCGTCGCCCTCCTCCTCGCGTGGCTGATGGGGGAGGGGAGCGGGGAGCGTCCCTCGCCGGCCCCCGCGGATTCCCCCGCGGCCACGGCACCGCTTCCGCCCGCGACCGGGGAGGGCCCGCCCTTCGCGCCGTCGGCGGCGCCGGAGGGAGAGGGGGAGCCGGCGCGTCCCGCTCCTCCTCCTCCCCGCCCCCGCTCCTCCGCCCCCGAGGTCCCCGAGGAGGTCTGCGTCCTCGAGGGCGCCGTCCTCGATCTCCTCGACCGCCCCGTGGCCGGCGCCGTCGTCTCGTGGGGGACGCTTCCGCCGGAATCGGCGGAGCGGATGCCCCGCTTCGACATCTTCCGGGAACCGGTACCCGCCGCCTTCTCCCGGGAACCCACCGCCGTCACCGGGGAGGAGGGGACCTTCCGCCTCGCCGGCCCCCCGCAGGACCGGGTGGTGGTGACGGCCCTCGTCGCGGGGGGGCGGGTGGAGCCCCTCGGGCCCTTCCGCCTCGAGGGGAACCGGTCCGGCGTCGTGCTCCGGGTCACCCCCGCGACCTTCCTCTCCGGCGTGGTCCTGCGGCCGCCCCCGCCGGAGGCGATCGTGGAGGGGGAGGAGCCGCCGCCGCCGGCGCCGGAGGCCGGGGCCCGCGTGGCGGTCTGGAACTGGAGGCCGGGAGCCGCCGACGCCATGGACCTCCTCGGGGAGGCGACCACCGACGCCGAGGGGAGGTTCCGCATCGAGGGGCTGCCGCCGGGCCGGTGCACCGTGGAGGCGCGGGGCGCCGACGGGGCCGGGGCCTCCCTCCGCCTGCAGGAGGAGTGGCCCGCGGACCTCCGCCTCCTCCTCGAGGTGCCGATGGGGCTCACCTCCGTGTTCGAGGGCGTCGTCCTCCTCTCCGACGGGAGCACTCCCGCGGCGTGGGCCCGCCTCGAGGTGGTCTCCTCGGCGGCGAAGCGGGGGGAGGCGCCGCTGCCGGCACACTGCGGCGAGGACGGCTCCTTCCTCCTCGCCGGAGTCCCTTCGCTCGGTCCCTCGAAGGAGTGCCCCCTCGTGGTGACGGTCGATGCCGGGACGCGCGGGGTGGCCCGCCTCGGCGTCCCCGCCTGGCCCCGCTCGGGGGCGGAGCGCATCGTGCTCTGGCCTCCGGCCTTCCGGACCGTGGAGGGCCGGGCCGTGGAGTTCGAGGCCCCGGGGAGCCCCCCCCTTCCCGGGCTTCCTCTCGAGATCCGCTCCCGGCACGAGGATCCGGCGGACCCGCGCATTCGCATCGAGGAGGCGGTCCTCGTGCGCACGCGGGCCGACGGCTCCTTCGCGGCCGAGGGGCAGGGCGCCCACGGGATCGAGTTCTCCGTCCCCGCGGGGGCGGCGCCCTGGACGGTGGAGCGCGCCGTCGAGGAGGAGGGGGGCTTCCGGGTCGAGGTCGTCCCCGCCTGCATCCTCGAGGGGACGGTGCGGACGGCCGAGGGGGAGCTGGTGGAGGGGGCGCTCTGCTCATGGGACGGACGGAACTCCGTGCTGAGCGACGGGCAGGGGCGCTTCCGGTTCCACCCGGTGCCGGGGAACCGCACCCTCGTCGTCACGGCCCGCGCGCCGGGATGGGCGCAGGCCCGATCCCTCCCCGTGACCGTGCCCGCGGGCCGCGCGGTGCGGGATCTCGTGGTGGTGCTGGACGTCGGGCTGGCGGCGTTGTCGGGCCGTGTCGTGGACGGGGCGGGGGGGCCGGTGGCCCTGGCCCGGGTGGAGTTCTCGCCGACGGGGAAGGAGCCGGGGGCCTGGAACTCCCTCGCCACCACCTGGACCGACGCGGAGGGGCGCTGGCGCGTCGACCTCCCCCCCGGGGGACCGTGGCGCGTGACCGCCACGGCCTTCGCCTGCAGGCCGGACTTCGTGGACGAGGTCGCCGGGGGCGGGACCCTTCGCGACCTGCGGCTGGTCAGGCCGGGGGCCGGGAAGTAGGGGCCGGGGTCAGGCCCCGGGACCCTTCCCCGCCGGCACCTCCCCGCCGTCGGAGCAGGACTCCACGACGGTGCGGCAGCGCGGGCAGATGATCTTGCACCGGAAGGGCTCGCTCTCGAATCCGCAGACGGGGCAGACCTCGGAGGGATCGGGGCGGGGGTCCATGCCGAAGGAGTCTACCCCGCTCCCCCCCTAGCCCTCTTCGGCGCCCTCGCGGATGGCGAGGCCGGCGATGACCAGGGGGTTCCTCGAGAAGTGGCCGCGGCGGAGTTTCGCGCACAGCGTGTCCACGCGGGTGCAGGAGGTTTCGAAGTCCTCGGCCACCTGGGTGGCGCTGTTTCCGATGGTGGCGTTGGTGACGCCGCCACCCCGCTGGCGGAGCCCCTCCTCGCCGAACTCCTTCATCCCCTTCACGATGTCGCGGTTGAAGAGGGACGGCTTCTCCTTCATGGCGGCCTCGATGCCGGACATGCGCGCCTTGACGTCGAGGGCGAGGGACATCATCTCCTTCATCAACCTGCGGTGCGGATCCAGACGGATCACGGGTGCTCCTTTCAGTGAATTCCACCGTTCGTTGTACTCCCGCGGCGCGGAGAATGGTCCCACCATCCCGGAATCCCGGGGGAATCCGTGACGGTAGGCGCCCGGCACGGGCGGAGCCGGACGGGTTCGGTGGAAGCGACCAGTACTTGCTGCCACCCGAGTTCTACAGTGGCGCGAGGAGGATCCGATGACCAAGGACGAGATGCTGAAGGAGATTGACAGGGCGTTGCAGATGCTCGCCCAAGGCAGGGCTCAGTACCCGGAGTTTGGCCCGCTCGAAGACGTGGAGGATGCCGTCAGGACTCTTCGATCCGAGGTGACGCTCCGCTGGCCACTTTCGGACGTGGAGAGGGCAAGGGTGGAGATCGGGCAGTTCGCGGTGCGTAACCTTGATGACGTCGACCACGATCTCGTGATGCAACTCGTACGAGTGGGGCGACTCGCGAAGGAAGGTGACGGTGGCGGTGTGCTGAGCCCCCCGCAGTCCTGAGGTCATGCCCCGCCTCCTTTCCGCCGGGTTGAGGTAGGCGGGAAGGGCCCTGTTCCGGATGCATGGACCCCGCGGCCCGCGGTAACCCGTCCGAGGGCACCCCTGAGCCCGTCACGATGTAGCCGCCCTTCCCCCACGGGGGGCGGTGCGTCCCAGGTCCTCGCCCATCGCGACGGAGGGGCTGGGAGGGGATGGCCGGGAAACGTAAGCGCAGAACATACTGTGCCAAAGTAGGTTACGTCTATGATTGCAATTACACTTTCAAAAAGTATAATTGCACATATGCCTTCCCCGCCCCCCTGCACCTTCGACCGCACTCTCGAACCCGCCCTCCTCCGGGCCGCCGCCCGGTTCCCCGCCGTCGTCCTGACGGGCCCCCGCCAGTCGGGGAAAACCACTCTCCTCCGCCGACTCCTCGGCCACCGGGCCGGCTACCGTACCCTCGAGGCCCCCGACGTGCGCCTCTCCGCGGAGGAGGATCCCCGCGGGTTCCTCGCCGCCCATCCGCCGCCGGTCATCTTCGACGAGATCTCCCACGTCCCGAGCCTCCTCCCCTACATCAAGGAGCGCATCGACGACCACAGGGAGGCCCCGGGCCAGTACTTCCTCACGGGCTCCCAGAACCTCCTCCTCCTGGAGGCCGTCACGGAGTCCCTGGCGGGAAGGGCCGCCGTCCTCAAACTCTTCCCCCTGACGGGGCGGGAGATCGACCGCGTCCCCGGGGAGCCGCTCCCGTGGGAACGGGACGGCGGTCCCGTCCCGCCCCGCGGCGGGGCCTCCGTGGGGGAGCGGATCCTCCGGGGGGGATTCCCCGATCTCTGGATGCACCCCGGCGTCGAGGAGCCCCTCTGGCACTCCTCCTACGCGGCGACCTACCTCGAACGGGACGTGCGCCTCGTACGGCAGGTGGGGGACCTCGGCGCCTTCCAGTCCTTCCTGCGGCTGCTGGCGGCCCGTAGCGGCCAGCTCCTGAACCTGGCCGCCCTCGCGAGGGACCTCGGCCTCTCCCTCCACACCGCCCGCGCCTGGCTCTCCGTCCTCGAGGCGACCTGGCAGGTGGTGGTCGTGCGTCCCTGGCACGGCAACGCCGGCAAGCGCCTGGTCAAGACGCCGAAGGTCTACTTCACGGACACCGGCACCCTCTGCTGGCTGGCGGGGCTGCGGGACGCGGAGCACGCCCTTCGCGGTCCCATGGGAGGTGCCCTCCTCGAGACCGCGGTCGTCGCGGAGGTCTTCAAGTCCCTCCTCCATCGCGGGGAGGAGCCGCGCCTGCACTTCTGGCGCACGGCGACGGGGGTGGAGGTGGACCTCCTCGTGGACGTGGAGCGCGAGGTCGTTCCCGTGGAGGTCAAGCTCACGTCGACGCCGCGGCCCGCCATGGGGGACGCCATCCGCTCCCTGCGGCGGGAGACGGGGTTGACGGTGCGCCCCGGGTTCGTGATCCACGCCGGGGAGGGGGAACTCCCCCTGGGGGAGGGGGTCCGGGGAATCCCCTTCACGGGGATGTGAGGGCGGCGCTCTTTACTCGGGGATCTTCACGAACGGATCGAAGAACTTCACGTCGTCGCAGTTGCTGAAGATCCCGCAGATGTCGGCCTGCAGCATGTGCTTCGCGATGCAGTCGTGGATCCCCTCGCGGACCGCCTCCTCCTTCGCCCCGCCGGCGACGGCGGCGGCGACGAGGGCCGCCTGGAACTGCTCCATCGTGACGTCGTGCTTCAGGTGGTACCGGGACATGGACACCTCCGTGCCCCAGAGGATCCCGCAACCGGTGCGCCCCGGCAAGGGGGGGCTTGACGCCCGTCAAGGGCAGCGGCGGGCGATGAAGTCCCGGGTGACCCGCAGGAACTCCTCCGGCATCTCCAGCAGCGCGCAGTGGCTCGCCCGGGGGCCCCGGAAGAGGAGGAACTCGGAGCCGGGGATGAGGGCGGCGACCTCCCGCCCGTACTCGGGGCGCACCTGGATGTCGTTCTCCCCCGTGGCCACGAGGGCCGGGGCCTTCACCGAGGGAAGCCGCGCCACGGCGTCGTGCACCTTGTCGGCGTGCACGTGGCCGAGCACCCCCTCCTTCGACGGGGGGGCGGGGTTGTCGTCGAAGAACCCCTTGAAGATCGCCGCCACCGCCGCCTCGTCGGCGAGAAAGGTCCGGGAGAGGATGCAGGGCAGCGCCAGCCGCAGGAACTGCCGGAGATCCCCCTGTCGCGCCGGGTATTCCATGATCTCCATCATCTCCACGAACCAGCGGTCGGAGCGGGCCCAGGCCCCGTGGAGGTGGAGGCTCCGGACCAGGTCCGGCCGCGCCGCCCCGAGCTCCATGGCCACCGCCGAGCCGAGGGAGAGGCCCGCCACGTGGGCCGGCCCCATGCCGAGGTGGTCGAGGAGGCCCGCCGCGTCCTCCGCCATGAGGCGCATGGTGCAGGTGGAGGGATCCTCGGGGCGGGTGGTGCGGCCCGTGCCCCGCGGGTCCGGCGTGATCACGCGGAAGTCCCGGGCCAGCTCCGGCGCGTGGCCGGCCCACAGGCCGTGGTCGCTCCCCGTGCCGCCGAGGAGGAGGAAGGGCTCCCCCCGCTCCCCCTGCACCTCGTAGTGCATCCGGATGCCCGTCTTCAGGTCCGCGCAGGGCACGGAAATCCCCCTTCCCCCGTTGCGGGGTCCCGGAACGGCCGTCTCACACGGGCAGGGACGCTCCGCCGGGGCCGATCCAACGCCGGGAGCGTACCATCAAGCCCTTGGCCCCCCCCTCCGACCCCCGACGGAGCCGCGTTGCATCCCCCCCGGGGGGTGCGTCTGTACCCGTGAGCAGGTCGGGGTCCGAGGATCCCGCCGAGCTCGGGGACGTGATCGCCGCGCAGAAGGGCGACGAGGAGGCCTTCGCGCGGCTGGTGCGGCTGCGACAGGGCCTCGTCACGGCCCTGGTGGCGGCCCGCGTGCGGGGGCGGAGCGATGTCGAGGACCTGGCCCAGGACGTCTTCCTCAGGGCGTGGAAGCGCCTCCCCGAACTCCGGGAGCCGGAGAAGTTCACGGGATGGCTCGCCCGCATCGCCGTCAACGCCGCCCTCGACCACCGCCGCCGGGCCGCCGTGCGTCCGAAGGGCGCCTCCCTCGACGAGTCCGCCTTCGAGCCCCCCGCCCCCCTGTCGCCACCGGAGGGGGGACTCCTCCTGCGGGAGGAGTTCGGGCGTGTGCTGGAGGCGATGGGCTCCCTGGACGAGCGCAGCCGCCTCGCCGTCACCCTCCGGTTCCGGGAGGGCATGGCTGTGAAGGACGTGGCCGCCGTGCTCGGGGACTCGCCCGCCGCCGTCGCCATGCGGCTGACCCGGGCGCTCCGCGCCCTCCGGGAGAAGCTCCAGTGAACGGCGCCCCCCTTCCCGACGGGGAGTTCGACCCCCGGCCCGCGGACCCCTGCGAGGAGGCCCAGGCCCTGGCCCTCCTGGCCGCGGCGGGGGAGGCCTCGGCGGAGGAGCGCGCCCGCTTCGACGCCCATCGCGCCGCCTGCGCCCCCTGCGCGGCGGAGTCCGTGGCGCTGGCGGCGACGGCGGAGCGCGCCGGGGCGGCGCTCCGCGCCGCGGTCCTCCCCGTGGACCTCGCCCCCCGCGTCCTCGACGGGATCCGCTCCGGGGCCGCAGCGCCTTCCCCCCGCCTCCTCCCCGGGGGCCGGCGCGGCCGCTGGTTCGTCGCCGCCGCCGCGGCCGCCGTGCTCCTCCTGGCCGCGGGGGTCCGCCCCGTCCTCTCCGGGAAATGGTGGTGGACCCCGGAGAAGGGGACGCCGCCGGCGACGACCCCCTCCGGGACCCCCTTCGCCGACTTCTCCGACGCGACGGAATCCGGGGGCATCGGCTTCCGCCACCACGCCCCCCTCGGGGAGCTCCGCTGGATGGCGGAGTCCACGGGCAGCGGCGTGGCCGCCGCGGACTTCGACGGGGACGGGCTCCCGGATCTCTTCTTCGCCGACGCCTGGTCCCTCGAGATGGACCGGCCCGAGGGGGCGGGCTGCCGCCTCTACCGGAACCGGGGCGACGGCACCTTCGAGGACGCGACGGAGCGGGCGGGGATCGACGTCCCCCTCCGGGTCGGTGGCGTCGTGGCCGTGGACCTCGACAACGACGGGAACCGGGATCTCGTCCTGGCGGGCTACGGCGGCGTGCGCGTGCTCCGCAATCGGGGCGGCGCGGAGTTCGAGGACGCGACGGAGGCTGCGGGCCTCCCCGCGGAGCCGGGCTCCTGGTTCACCTGCGCCGCCGCGGCGGACTTCGACCGGGACGGGATCCTCGACCTCTTCGTGTCGCGGTACGCCGACCAGGCGACCTACCGCGAGGGGATGCTCAAGTTCGGGAAGGACGCCGGCCGCGAGGGGATCTGGCGCGGGCTCCCGGTCTTCGCCGGGCCGCGGCCCCTGCAGCCGCAGACGGACCGCCTCTTCCGCGGCCTCGGGGGGATGTGCTTCGAGGACGTGTCCGCGGGGCTCGCCGGCAACGAGGCGCGCTACTCCTTCCAGCCCGTGGCCACGGACGCCGACGGCGACGGGCTCATCGACGTCTACGTCGCCACGGACACCCAGCCGAACTTCCTCTGGCGGAACCTGGGCGGGATGAAGTTCCAGGACGTGGGGCTGGAGGCGGGCTGCGCCGTGGACGCCGGGGGAAAGGCGCAGGCGGGCATGGGCGTGGCGGCGGGGGACGTGGACGGGGACGGCCTCCCCGACCTGCTGGTCACCAACTTCAGCAACGACCACCTCACCCTCTACGCCAACCGGAGCCTCCCCGGGCGACCGGCCTTCTCCGATCGCTCCTACGCCTCGGGCGTGGGGCCGGCCTCCTTCCGCTACCTCGGGTGGGGGGCGGTCCTCGCGGACCTCGACCTCGACGGTCGCGAGGACGCCGTCGTGGCCGACGGCCACCTCTACCCCAACGTCACGGACATGCCGGAGCTCGGCGTCTCCTTCGCCGAGCGGATGCAGTTCCTCCGCGGCGTCGGGGGCGGCGTCTTCGAGGACCGCACCGACGGCGGCGTGCGGGGAAACGACACGCCCCGCGTGCACCGCGGCCTGGCGACCCTGGACTTCGACGGGGACGGGGCGCTGGACCTCGTTGCCACGGTCCTCGGGGGCCCGCCGGTGCTGCTGCGCAACGGGACCCCGCGCGCCGGGCGCCAGTGGATCGGCTTCCGCCTGACGGGCACGGCCTCGCCGCGGGACCCCGCCGGTGCCCGCGTCACCCTCACCGCCGGGGGCGCCACCCAGACCCGCGAGCTGCGCTTCGGCGACTCCTACGCCTCCACGTCGGAGCCGGTGCTGCGGTTCGGGCTCGGGGCGGCCACGGAGGCGGAGCGCGTCGTCGTCCGCTGGCCCTCGGGCCGGGTGCAGGAGCTGCCCCCCCTCCCCGCGGGCCGGGTCCACGACCTCGTCGAGCCGCGGTAGGCGCTTCGGCTACCATCCCCGGGTGGCCCGCCCCGGACCCCTCGACCGCGCCCTCCTCGCACTCGACGGCCTCCGCGATTCCCTTCGCGCCGCGGGCAACGGGGAGCGGGCGGGGCTGTTCTCCTGCGACGGCTGCGTGGGGTGGTGCTGCCGCGAGGGCTGGAACTCCATGCGGGCGACCCCCCTCGAGGCGGAGGCGATCCTCCGGCTCCTCGAGGGGAGGGGGGAGCTGGAGGAGGGGCTCCGCCTCGCGGAGCGGGCCGCGGACCGCTACCGGCTCGCGGAGGAGGGGGGCGCCCCGCGCACCTACACCTGCCCCTTCCTCACGGCGGGGAACCGGTGCGGGATCCACGCGGCGAAGCCGCTGGGATGCATCACCTTCACCCCGGTGCGGGACGGCGGGTGCGACCAGGACGGGACGCTCCTCGCCGCCGCCCTCGAGGAGGCCGGGGGACTGAGCGACGGCGTCGCGGGGGATGCCCCGTGGACCGACCTGCCGCTGCCCCTCGCCCTGGTCGAGGCCTACCGCTTCTTCCCGCGGGCGACGAAGCAGTCGCGGCAGTAGACCGGCCGCGAGGGATCGGGGCGGAAGGGGATCTCCGTCGGCTTCCCGCAGGTGGCGCACTCCGCCTGGAAGGTCTCCCCCTTGGGCCGGGAGCGCCGGGAGGCGCCGCCGCCGCCGCCGTGGCCGCCGCCGCCACCGCCGCCGCCGCCGCCGTTGCCGCCGTTGCCGTGGCCGCCGTGGTCGCCGTGGTCGCCGCCGCCGCCCCCGCCCCCGCCGGAACCGCCGCCACCGGTCTTCCGGGAAGCACGACAGTCCTTGCAGCGCCGGGGCTCATGGGAGAGGCCCTTCTCGCGATACCACTCCTGCTCCCTCTCGGTGAAGACGAAGGCCTGGCCGCAGTCCGCGCACTGGATGTTCTTGTCGGGCAAGGGTTGGCTCCGGGGTCCTGCCGGAATCCTACCCCTCGGGGGGAGGCGGATTCAACGGTGCGGCCGCGCTCGTTCCTTCCCCCCCCCGTCTGGTAGGGTCCGGGGACGGGGAGCATGCCCCGCGATCCCGAGGAGCCCCGATGCGTTTCCGCGTGCCCGGCCTGCCCTTCGTCTTCGACCTCAACGGCTTCATGCTGGCGGGGACCGTCGTCTTCGCCGTCGGGGTCGGCGGGTACGTGGCCGTGGAGTTCCGGTCCCGGGATCCCGAGTCCGCGGCGGGGAGCCTGTTCTTCGGCGTCGCCATCGCGGGGCTCGCGTTGTACTGCCTGGGGAGAATCGTCCAACTGGTGAACCACTTCAGGAAGCGGGAACCTTGAACCGACCCTCCCCGGCGCGCGCCTTCCCCCTCCCCGCCTTCCTCCTCGCGGCGGCGCTCCTCGCCTCCTCCTGCGGGGAGGAGGCCCCGGCCCCCGCACCGGCCCCCCCGGCCCCGGCGCCCCTCGCCGCGGCGCCCTCCGCCCCGAAGCCCTTCGGCGCGAGGTTCGTCGACCTCCACGAGGAGGCCACGGGCTTCGGCCCCGTGAACCACACCGGGGTCCCCGGGAACAAGCAGTGGATCGCCGAGGCCATGGGCGGGGCCGCCATCCTCTTCGACTACGACCTCGACGGGGACGTCGACATCCTCTTCGTGGACGGGAACATCTGCGCCGACGCGCCCCACCCCGACGCCCGCACCCGCCTCTACCGCAACGACGGGGGCTTCAAGTTCACGGAGGTGACGAAGGCCGCGGGCATCGACATCACCGAGGTCGGCTACGGCGGCGCCGCCGCGGACTACGACAACGACGGGGACCGGGACGTCTTCGTCGGGGTCCTCGGGCTCAACCACCTCCTGCGCAACAACGGGAACGGGACCTTCACCGACGCCGCCGCCGAGGCCGGGGTCCAGGGGGATCCGCGGGACATGTCCACGGCCTGCACCTGGGCGGACTTCGACGGGGACGGCTGGCTCGACCTCTACGTCTCCAACTACCTCGACATGCTGCGCGTGGTGGACGACTTCCGCAAGGAGGGGCGCATAGGCCGCTCCTGCGACTGGCGCGGCTTCAAGGTCTACTGCGGCCCCATGGGCCTTCCCTACCAGAAGGACCGGCTCTACCTCTCCAACGGGAGGGACGAGAAGACCGGGACGGTCACCTTCCGCGAGGCCTCGGAGCGGCTCGTCGGCATGCAGGCCCGCCCCTCCTTCCAGTGCATCGCCGCGGACTACGACGTCGACGGGGACATGGACGTCTACGTCGCCACGGACACGGAGCCGAACCACCTCTGGGTGAACGACGGGAAGGCGAACTTCCGGGACGAGGGAATGGAGGCGGGCTGCGCCTACGCGGCCCAGGTCCAGCCCCAGGCGGGCATGGGCGTGGACGTGGCCGACTACGACCACGACGGGCTCCTCGACATCACCGTCACCAACTTCTCCCACGACTACAACACCGTGTACCGCAACCGCTCCAAGCCGCGGAAGAGCGGCGGGATGCTGGCCTCCTTCGAGGACGTGTCGGTGCGCACCGGGGTGAACCAGGCGACCTTCATCCGGCTCTGCTGGTCGGCGCTCTTCACGGACGCGGACAACGACGGCGACGCGGACCTCTTCTACTCCGCGGGCCACGTCTACGGGGAGATCGACCACTTCGCGGAGTCCGGGACCTCCTACCGGCAGAAGAACCTGCTGCTCCAGAACACCGGCGGGACCTCGCCCCAGTTCTCCGACGTCTCGGGGGCGGCGGGGCCGGCCTTCCAGGTGGAGGAGGTCCACCGCGGCGGGGGGCAGGCCGACCTCGACGACGACGGGGACATGGATTTCGTCGTGGCGGTGCTCAACGGGAAGGCCTACATCCTCCGCAACGACGGCGGCAACGCCAACGGGTGGATCCGGCTCTCCCTCCGGGGGAAGGGGATGCTCGATCCGGCGGGGGCCCTGGTGCGCGTGGAGGCGGACGGCCTCCTCCCCCAGACCGACGCCTGGACGCGGGGCGCCTCCTTCCTCTCGGATTCCGATCCGCGGATGCTCTTCGGGCTCGGGTCGGCCAAGAAGGCGGCGAAGGTCGCCGTCACCTGGCCGTCGGGGGCGAAGAGCGAGTTCCGCGACCTCGACGCCCGCGCCCACTGGCTGCTGGAGGAGGGGGTCCCGGAGGCGAAGCGGCTCCCGAAGTAGCCCGGAGCGCCTCCACGACGGGACCGTTGGCCGCGGGGATCTCCATCCGGCCGAGGTCCGCCGGGGTGACCCAGCGAAGGAGCGGGGAGCGGCGCAGGCGCCCGCCCTCCACGGTGCACGCGAAGAACCGGAGATCCACCACCCGGTCCCCGTAGTCGTGCCGCACCCGGGCAATCTCCTCCCCCGCGCCGACGCGGAGCCCCGTCTCCTCCCTCGCCTCCCGCTCGGCGCAGGCCCGCCCCCGCTCGCCGCGCCGCCTCTTCCCCCCGGGGAACTCCCACGTCCCGGCCAGGTGGGAGCCCCGGGGGCGCCGCCGCACGAGGAGGAGCCCCCCCCATTGGATGACCGCCACGCAGACCTCGATGCCCATGGAAGGGGGAGCATAGCGGGGCGAAGAGGCAAGGCGGGGACGTTCTCAAGTTATAAAGTTATTCCCTCAACCCCACCTCCATGCCGCTACCGGGGAGGGGGGAATAACTTTATAACTTGAGAACGTCCCCGCCTTCGCCCCCCTCCCCCCATGAACGATTCGATCCGCCTCGCCATGCAGACGCACGCCGGCTTCGACCGGTGGGCGGAGTTCCTCCTTCTCGTGCTCCTCCTCCTCGCCTTCGACCTCTTCGTGGTGCACCGCAAGGCCCACGTGGTCCCCGTGAAGGAGGCGGCCTGGTGGTCGGTCTTCTGGATTGGGCTCTCCCTCCTGTTCAACGCCTGGGTCTGGTGGGAGTACGGAGAGAAGGCCGCCAGCGAGTTCCTCACGGCCTACGTCGCCGAGAAGGCGCTCAGCGTCGACAACCTCTTCGTGTTCCTGACCATCTTCTCCTTCTTCAAGGTGGACCCGATCCACAGGCACCGGGTGCTGTTCCTCGGGATCGTGGGCGCCCTGGTCATGAGGGCGATCTTCATCTTCGTCGGCCTCGAGCTGCTGGAGGCCTTCGAACCCCTCTTCTTCGTGTTCGGCGCCCTCCTCCTCTTCACGGCCTGGAAGCTGATCCGGACCGGGGAGACCCACTTCGAACCGGAGAAGAGCTTCCTCTACCGGGCAGGGCGGCGGATCCTCCCCCTCGTCCCCGAGTACGACGGGGGGAAGTTCCTCGTGAAGCGGGGGGGGCGCACCTTCGGCACGACCCTGCTCCTCGTGCTCTTCATCATCGAGGGCACAGACGTCATGTTCGCCCTCGACTCCGTCCCGGCGGTCCTCGGGATCTCCCAGGATCTCTTCATCGTGTACACCTCCAACGTGTTCGCCATCCTCGGCCTCCGTGCGCTCTACTTCCTCCTCCAGGGGGTCCTCCAGTCCATCCCGGGGCTCCAGGTCGGCCTCTCCCTGGTGCTCGCCTACGTCGGCGTGAAGATGTGCCTTCTCCCACTTCCGGAGCCCTACAGGGTCCACATCGACTCCCGCATCTCCCTGGCCGTCATCATCGGGCTCCTCGTCGGATCCTGGCTCGTGGCCTCCGCCATGCGCCGCTCCGAGAGGAAGCGGGAGCGCGGCACCCCCCCCGACTCCCGTGACCCGGAGGGGCCCGCCGGGTAGGATGTGGCCTTCCCCCGAGGAGGACGCGGCCCCATGGCACAGGACACCTACCCCGAACTCGACCTCGGCCGCGAGAGCGGCGTGCCCCCCAGCAAGTTCCGCATCGGGGGGAGGAAGACCGCCGTGGTCGGGGCCGTCATCGACGGGGACGAGGCCTACTTCGACAACGGCATCCTCGCCAACAAGGCCAAGGTCGAGGAGGGGATCACCTTCGGCCCCGAGGTCCTGCGCGCCCTCGGCGGGAGGCGGGTCATCGCCATCTGGCTCGCGGCGACCACCGACGACGAGGGGCGCCCGGGCTGGTACGGGATGACCGTGGGGGAGATGCGCATCGACCGCGTGAAGGGGGACGGCTTCCGCGACGTCGCCGCCTTCCAGACGAAGTTCTCCGACGCCGCCTCGGGCCGGACCGCCGTCTGGCAGCTCAAGGAGAAGGAGAGGCTCCAGCTCGGGAAGCTCATCGCCTCGAAGCCCGATCTCTGGAGGCACTCCGCCAAGTCCTTCCGGGACACGATGACGAGCACCATCCCCACCCTGCTCGAGCTGGAGACCACCGCCACCGCCGCCGAGCAGGCCGCCGAGGATGCCGGCTCCCCACGCCTGGAGCTCGGCACGGAGCGGGGCTTCGCCCCCCGCACCCTCCGGTCCGGCGGCCGCGACATCACCATCCTCGGCGCCCTCATCGACGGGGCGAAGGCCGAGTGGGCCAACGGCATCCTCGAGAGCAAGTCCCGCGTGGAGGAGGGCGTCACCTTCGGCCCCGAGGTCCTGAGGGCCATGGGCGGCAAGAGGTACTGCGGCGTCTGGGTCGCCGTGACCCGCGGCGAGGGCGGCCACCCGGGGTACTACGGGGCGACGGTGTGCGACATGCGCATCGACGTCGCGAAGAAGGACGGGTGGCGCGACGTGAACGCCCACACCATGAAGCTCAACAACGCCGCCCGCGGCAGCGTGGAGCTGTTCAAGCTCAAGCCGGAGGAGAAGAAGGCCCTCGGGGACCTCCTGCGGTCGCAGCCGGAACTATGGAAGAACGCCGTCGAGAACCTCCAGAACGCCTTCGAGTAGCCCCGGGCGGCCCGGACCCCGGCGGTCCGCGGGCCCCTTCGCCGGACATCCATGTGAGGTTCCCCATGCCCCGCGCCCCTCTCCGCACCGCCGCCGCCCTCCTCCTCCTCGCCTGCTGCGCCGGCGGCGCCGCCCTCGCCCTCGAGGGGGAGCGCACCCCCGAGGACGAGAAGAAGGCCCGGGAGGCCGAGGCCGCCGCCGTCAAGGAGGGGGAGAAGGTCTTTCGCGACGAAGCCATGGGCACCAACGACCGCTCCTGCTCCACGTGCCACGACAGCCCCAAGCGGCCGGACCTCTCCCTCAAGGGGGTGACGGGCCGCTTCCCCCGCTTCGACGACGACGCGGCGCGGGTCATCACGCTCCAGGAGAAGTTCATGCAGATGCACGAGCGGAGCCTCAAGGCGAGGAAGCCCCTCCCCCTCGGCGACCGCCGGTGGACGGCCCTGGAGATGTACCTCAAGGGGCTCAAGTAGCCGTGGCCCCCGCGCGGGGTCGCGGCGGTGCGGGGAGGGGGGGCGCGAGGGGGGCCGCGGCCCGGCTCCGGGTGCCGGAGGCGAAGCTCCGGTGGACCTGCCCCCTCCGGGCCATCCCCGCGGATCCCCCCTCGGGTCCCGTGAACACCGTGGGCCAGGACGGCGCCCTCGAGGCCATGCGGCTCGGCCTCGACGTGCGCGCCCCGGGCTACAACATCTTCGTCTCGGGCATCTCGGGCACGGGCCGGACGACCACCGTCCTCCACATGGTGAAGGAGCTCGCCCCCACCTGCCCCGTCCCCCGGGACAGGGCCTACGTCCACAACTTCGCCGCGCCGGACCGCCCCCGCCTCCTGACGCTGGCCGCGGGGCGGGCCTCGGCCCTCCGCAAGGACGCCGAAGAGCTGGTGGCGCACATGAAGCGCATCCTCCCCGCCGTCCTCGAGGATCGCGAGTTCCACCGGCGCCGGGACGACATCGTGAAGCGCTACGGCGCCGAGGAGCAGAAGCTGCTGTCGGGGCTGAGGGAGCAGCTCGCCGGGGAGGGCTTCGCCCTCGTCGAGATCGCCGGCGAGGGAGTGAAGCGGCTCGAGATCTTCCCCCTGGTGGAGGGGGAGGCGGTGCCGCCGGACCGCTGGCGGACCATGGCCGAGGGGGGGAAGATCCCGAAGGAGGACCTGGAGGCGAGGGAGGCGCGCCTCCTCGAGTTCCGACGGGAGCTCTCCCAGGTGCTCCGCCGCGACCGGGAGATGGGCCGGGAGATGAACCGCGAGGTGGGGGCCGCCCTCGAGGAGGCCGTGAAGGCCGTCCTCACGGGCGCCTTCGAGGACCTCCGCTCCCGCTGGCCCGAGCCCGCGGTGCGCACCTTCCTCGACGGCATCGAGGCCGACGTCCTCGACAACATCCTCCCCCTCGCCCGGGAATCCGGCGCCGGGGGCGAGGAGGAGCCCGGCGAGGGCCGCTTCCACCTCTACACCGTCCACGTCCTCGTGGATCGCCGGGGGATGAAGGGCTGCCCCATGGTCCACGAGACGACGCCCACGGTCCCCGGCCTCTTCGGGAACATCGAGCGGCGCCCGCTGGCGCCGGGGGTCTTCGTCTCCGACCACACGACCATCCGCGGGGGCTCCCTGCTGGAGGCCGACGGGGGCTTCCTCATCCTGGCCGCCGAGGACGTGCTGGCGGAGCCCTCCGTGGCGCAGCACCTCCACCGTGTCCTCAAGCACCGGCGCCTCGAGATCCGCGCCCTCGAGACGCCACAGGGCCCCCAGGGCGCCGGCATCGCCCCGGAGGCCATCGACCTCGACGTGAAGGTGATCGTGGTGGGGGACTGGCGGGTCTACGAGATGCTCTACCGCGCGAGCCCCGAGTTCCAGGAGACCTTCCGCGTCAAGGCCGACTTCGAGCCCGACATGGACGTTTCGCTGCGCAACCTCCGCCACTTCTGCCGCGTCGCCGGCCGCATCGCCCTCAAGGCGAAGGCGCTCCCCGTCGACCGCACCGGCTACGCGGCGCTCTGCGAGGAGGGGGTCCGCTCCTCGGGCCGCCAGGGGAAGATCACGACGCGGTTCAGCGACGTCGGCGATGTCGTCCGGGAGGCCGACTACTGGGCCCGGCAGGTGAAGGGGACCGCGGCCATCACCGGGGACCACGTGCGGCGCGCCGTGGACCGGATGGCGGAGCGCAACCGGCTGTCGGAGCGGCGCATCGGGGACCTCATCGATCGGGAGATCCTCCTCATCGACACGGAGGGCGGCCGGGTCGGGCGCGTGAACGGGCTCTCCGTCTACGACCTCGGATACCACGCATTCGGCAAGCCCACGGTCATCACCGCCTCCTCGGGTGTCGGGCAGGCGGGGATCATCAACGTGGAGCGCGAGGCGCGGATGTCGGGGGGGATCTACGACAAGGGGGTCCTCATCATCGCGGGGTACCTCCGCCGCACCTTCGCGCAGCACCGGCCCCTCTCGCTGACGGCCTCGGTCTGCTTCGAGCAGTCCTACTCCGGCGTGGACGGGGACAGCGCCAGCGTGGCGGAGGTGGCGGCCCTCATCTCGGAGCTCTCCGGGATCCCCGTGGACCAGGGCATCGCGGTGACGGGCTCCCTCAACCAGCACGGGGGGGTCCAGCCCATCGGCGGGGTGAACGAGAAGATCGCCGGCTTCTTCGACGTCTGCCGGCGGCGGGGGCTGACGGGGAGCCAGGGGGTCGTGATCCCCAAGGCCAACGTCGGGGACCTCATGCTCGAGCCCGCCGTGGTGGAGGCCTGCCGGGAGGGGAAGTTCGCCGTCTGGGCCGTCTCCCGCGTCGAGGAGGCGCTGGAGATCCTCCTCGGCGCGAAGCCCGGGAAGCGCGGGGCCGACGGCTCCTGGCCCGCGGGCTCGGTGCTGGGGAAGGTGGACGCGCGGCTCAAGGAGTACGCCGCCCGCCTCGCGGGCCGCGAGGACTGGCGCCCCATCCCGGGCGCCGCCGCGGGGGGGAGCGGGGTGCCGCAGGGGCCCCCCATCGGGAGGGCGGAGGACGGGCCGGGGTGAGGGGACCGCCATACTGAACCCGACCCAGATTGGCGGCGGGGGCGGGGGCGAGACCCTTCC
>CAYJMF010000074.1:0-10763 GCA_964370855.1 uncultured Planctomycetota bacterium
GCAGCCGACCTGTCGCCGTCCCAACTCCGGACGCTGCGCGCCCTGTCGGGCGCCCGCGCCGGGGGCGGGGGCCCCGCCCGGGGGGGCGGGGTGGGGGGGGGGGGGGTGGGGGACCTCCGGCGCCGGGATGCGGGAGGCGCGCAGGCCGGGGCGGGAGAGCTCGAAGAGGAGGGGGTCGTCGTCGCGGTGCATGTTCGTTCTCCCTTACTTCAGCCGGGACAGGGCCGTGACCAGGGCGTCAATCTGCTTCTTCGTCTTCACCTCCGTCGCGGCGACGAGGAGCCGGTTCGGCTGGTCCTTCGACCACCGCGACAGCGCCACGCCGGGGAGGATCCGCCTGCGCCGGAGCTTCGCGATGACCTCGTCGGCGGGGAGGGGGCCGTCCACCGCGAACTCCTGGTAGAAGGGCTTCCCGGGGAAGGCCATCCTCCACCCGGGGAGGGCGGCGATGCGCTCCGCCGCGTAGTGGGCGTTGGCGAGGCAGCCCTCGGCCACCTCGCGCAGGCCGACGGGCCCGAGGGCCGCGAGGTAGACGAGGCCGCGGAGCGCCAGCAGGCCCTGGTTCGTGCAGATGTTGGAGGTGGCCCTGTCGCGGCGGATGTGCTGCTCGCGGGTGCCGAGGGTCAGCACGAACCCGCGCCGCCCCTCACCGTCCACGGTCTCGCCGGAGATGCGGCCCGGCATCTGCCGGATGTACTCCTGCCGCGCGGCGAAGAACCCGAAGTAGGGGCCCCCGTAGGCGAGGCCGCTGGCGAGCTGCTGCCCCTCGCCGCAGACGATGTCGGCGCCCCAGGCGCCGGGGGGCTCGAGGAGGGCCAGCGCGATGGGGTCGGCGCAGACGAGGAGCTTCGCCCCCTTCCCCTTCGCCGCCGCGGCCAGGGCGGGGCCGTCCTCGATGATGCCGAGGAAGTTCGGGGTCTGGACCAGCACCCCGATGGTCGTCTCGTCGGCCATGCGGGCGAGGGCCTCGAGGTCCGTGACGCCGTCCTTGAGCGGCACCTCGACCACCTCCACGCCCGCGATGTTGCGGAGGTAGGTCTCGGTGATGCGCAGGTACTCGGGGTGGAGGCCGCGGGAGACGAGTACCTTCCGGCGGTTCTTCCCGTTGATGCGCACGGCCATGAGGCAGGCCTCGGCGCAGGCGGAGCCCCCCTCGTACATGGAGGCGTTGGAGACGTCCATCCCCGTGAGCTCGCAGATGGCCGTCTGGTACTCGAAGATGAAGGTGAGGTTCCCCTGGCTCGCCTCGGGCTGGTAGGGGGTGTAGGAGGTGACGGTCTCCACGCGGTGGGCGAGGTGCTGGACCACGGCGGGGATGAAGTGGTCGTAGACGCCGGCCCCGAGGAAGGCGTTGACCCGGTCGAATGTCTCCGTCTTCGCGGCGGCCTCCGCGGCCTCGCGCTGGAGCTCCAGCTCCGTGATGGGCTTCGGGAGCCTCGGCTTCCTCTTCATCCGCAGGGCGCGCGGGATGTCCGAGAAGAGATCCTCCACGGTGCGGACGCCGATGGCCGCGAGCATGGCGCGGACGTCCTCCGCGGAGTGCGGGATGTAGGGCATGGGGGGCTCCTGTGCGGTGCCGGTTCGGGGTGCGGGTCGCGCCTAGTGCTTCTCGGACTCGCAGTGCTTCGCGTAGTCCGCGGCGGTGAGGAGCTTGTTGAACTCGTCGGGGCCGGAGACCTTGCCCTTGGCGATCCAGCCCTTGCCGTAGGGATCGGAGACGAGCCACTCGAGGTTGTTGGGGAGGTCCTCGTTCACCTCGGTGATGTCGGCCCCGACCCCGCCGTTGATGTTGGCGACGGCCTTGACGGACTCGATCTCGGCGTAGGGGTGCCCGATCTCCATGAGCTCGCCGATCTCCGGGAGCTCGACGTAGACGAGGTCGCCGAGGGCCTTCACGGCGAAGGCGGTGATGCCCGTCGTCACGATCTTCGTGGCCTCGTCGTAGCCCACCCACTCGTGGGTCTTCGTGTAGCGCAGGTTCGCGGGGCTGGTCATGGGTTCCTTCCTCTCGTGCTCGCGGCCGGTGGACGGCGTCTTCCGGGCCCGCCCCGCGCGGGGCGCGGCCGTTCTCCTAGGAGCGCTTCCTGCTGTAGAAGGGGAGCTTCACGATCTCCGCGGGGGACGGCTTCCCGCGGATGTCCACGGCGCACTTCCCCCCGGGGGGGTCGAAGGCCGCGGGGACGAAGGCCATGGCGATGTTGGTGCCGAGGGTGGGGGAGACGGTGCCCGAGGTGACGATGCCCACGGGCTTCGTCCCGTCGAGGACGGCGTAGCCGGGGCGGGCGACGCGCAGGGGGAGGACGAGCCCGACGAGCTTCCTCTTCAGGCCCTTCTCGAGGTCCTTCCGGATGGCGGCCGCCCCGAGGTACTCCTTCTTCAGGTCCACGCCGAACTTGAGCCCCGCCTCGAGGGGGTTGATGTCGTCGGAGAGCTCGTGGCCGTAGAGCGGCATCCCGGCCTCGGTGCGGAGGATGTCGCGGGCGGCCAGCCCGATGGGCTTGAGGTCCACCTTGCGGCCCTCCTTCATCAGCCCCTTCCACATCTCCACGCCCCACCGCTTGTCGAAGAACAGCTCGAACCCGTCCTCCCCGGTGTAGCCCGTGCGGGAGATGAGGCAGTCGATGCCGAGGAACTTGCCCCGGGTGAAGCGATAGTAGCCGAGGCCGGCGAGATCGGCGTTGGAGAGGGGGATCGACAGCTCCGCCGCACGGGGGCCCTGGAGGGCGATCATCGCCTGGGTGTCGGAGCAGTTCACGACCTCGCAGTCGAAGGGACCGCAGCGCTCGAGGAAGTGGCGGAAGTCCCGGTCCCGGTTCCCGGCGTTGATGATGACGTGGACGCGGTCCACGTCCCGGTAGACGAGGACGTCGTCGATGGCGCCGCCCTTCTCGTTGGTGAGGATGCCGTACTTGCAGACGCCGAACTTGAGCTTCTCGACGTTGCAGGAGACCAGGGAGTCCACGGCCTTCACGGCCTCGGGCCCGATGACCTCGAGGCGGCCCATGTGGCAGAGGTCGAACATCCCCGCGGCGGTGCGGCAGTGCTTCGTCTCCTCGACGCCGCCCACGTACTGGACCGGCATCTCCCAGCCGGAGAAGTCGACCATGGTGGCGCCGGCGGCGGGATGGACCTCGTAGAGAGGGGTACGGCGCATGGAGACCTCCTGTCGGGGGAGAGCCCCCGGTCCGGCGTGGAACCGGCGATTCTAGGTGGGCCCGTGGCGACCGGGCAACGAATCGGGGCTGGAGGGGGAACGGAGTCACGCCGGGAAAAGGGGACGCGCACCACTTTTCCACTTTTCCCCCGGGGACCCGGAAACGAGGTTGCCACCGGGGGTGCGCCCCCCCCTCTCCCCCCTTCCGAAAATTCCGATCCTGCCCCTTGCCTCCGCCCCCGATTGATGGACAATGGACCCCACCTCTGGAGGCGCCCCATGAACGACCCAGCACTTCGGTCCCCGGCCCGCCTCGTGGCGGCCGCCATCGGATTCGCGGCACTCCTATGGCTCCCCGGTCCGGCCGAAGCCGGCTGATGCGGCGGCGGCGGGGGAGGTTCCTCCGCGGGACTCGGTGCGGGCGGCGGCATCGGCAGGCGGTCGGTCTCCTCGGCCCCGGCCGCGGACCCCCTGCTCACGGTGGACTGGGTGGGGGAGATCCTCCGCGTGCGCACGACCACGGGGGAGGCGCTCCCCGGCGTCTCGGGCCCCGGGTCCGCCGGCGAGGCGGGAGACGCGAAGGAGGGGGAGACCCCCGCGACGCCCGCCGGGAAGGTCGATCCGGCCGGAAAGGCCGAGAAGGTCGAGAAGAAGGAGGAGCGCCCCCTCCTCCGCGGGCTCGTGCTCCCGCGGGACAACGAGAAGCCGATCCTCGTCTACTTCCACTGGCCCCACGAGGACGGCGACCGGGGCAAGCGCATCGTGAAGTTCTGCTCCGGGCCCCTCGACGACGAGGCCTTCGTGAAGGTCGCCCCCCTCTTCCACTGCATCGAGGTGAACACCCGCGACTCCGAGGAGAAGCTCGTGGCCGAGGCGAAGGTGGCGGCGACCCCGGCCCTCCTCGTCTGCGCCCCCGACGGGACCATCGTCTGGCGGAGCGAGGACCCGAAGCTCTCGGGGAAGGTGCTGGCGGCGGCCCTCCGCAGGGTCGTCGAGGCGGAATTCCCGGAACGCTGGGAGAGGATCGCCAAGGAGATGAAGTCCCAGGCCGAGTCCCTGAAGGAGGGGAAGGCCCACGCGGCGCAGAAGAAGTGGGAGGAGGCGGCCTTCTCCTTCCGCTGGATCGTCGGGAGCGACGTCCGCTTCACCGAGGAGTGGGCCGAGGCGCGGCGGCTCCTCGTCGAGGCGGACCGGAAGCTGGAGGAGAAGGCGGCGAAGGAAGCCGCGAAGTAGCCCCCTCCCGCGGCCTTTCTTGCCCGTCGTCGCGCGGGCCCGCATAGTCACGGGCATGAGCCAGCCCCCGACCCGCGCGGAGAGGTCGAAGACCGTCCTCCACCCCCTCACCGTCAACGGCGAGACCCGCGACGTCGCCTTCCTGCCCCACGAGACCCTCCTCGAGGTCCTCCGCGAGCGCATGGGGCTCACGGGCACCAAGCACGGCTGCGAGCTCGGCGAGTGCGGCACCTGCACGGTGCTCGTGGACGGGAAGCCGGTCCTCTCCTGCCTCGTCCTCGGCGTCAACGCCGTCGGCGCGAAGGTCGAGACCGTCGAGGGACTGGCGTCGGGGGACGGCCTCCACCCGCTACAACAGGCCTTCGTCGAACTCGGCGCGGCGCAGTGCGGCTACTGCACCCCGGGCTTCCTCATGACGGCGAAGGCGCTCCTCGCGGACCACCCGCGCCCCGACCGGCAGTGCCTGAAGGACGGCCTCGCCGGCAACCTCTGCCGCTGCACCGGGTACCTCAAGATCTACGAGGCCGTGGAGATGGCCGCGGAGCGCATGGAGGGGGCGGCCTCCCCCCGGAAGGGCGCCTAGCATGGCCCCCCGCAGGCCCGGAAAGGTCGTCGGCACCTCCTACCTCAAGGTGGACGGGCCGGACAAGGTGACGGGGCGGACGCTGTTCGCCGACGACCTCGTCCTCCCCCGGATGCTCTGGTGCAAGCTGCTGCGCTCCCCCCACGCCCACGCGCGGATTCTCTCCGTGGACACCGCCGCGGCGGCGGCCATGCCCGGCGTCAAGGCGGTCCTCACCGGTAGGGACCTCCCGACCCCCTTCGGCATCCTCCCCGTCTCGGAGGACGAGCACGCCCTCTGCCCCGACCGGGTCCGGTTCATCGGCGATCCCGTGGCGGCGGTGGCGGCGGAGACCGAGGAGCAGGCCCTGGAGGCGGCCAACGCCATCGCCGTCACCTACGAGCGGCTCCCCGAGATCGGCTCCGTCGAGGACGCGCTCCGGACGCAGGAGCCCCTCATCCACGACTACGGCGACGCGGGCAACGTCCACAAGCGCATCCACCTCGAATTCGGGGACACGGAGAAGGGCTTCGCCGAGGCCGACGAGATCCTCGAGCAGAACTACTTCTTCGAGGGGAACACCCACCTGCCCATGGAGCAGCACGCCTCCCTCGCGGTGAGGACCCCCGACGGGAAGCTCTGCATCTGGTCCTCCACCCAGACGCCCCACTACCTCCACCGCGCCCTCTCGAAGGTGCTGGGGATGGACGCCGCCCGCGTCCGCGTCGTCGCCTGCCCCAACGGCGGCGGCTTCGGCGGCAAGAGCGACCCCTTCAACCACGAGATCGTCGTGGCGAAGTTCGCCCTGGTGACGGGCCGCCCCGTGAAGATCTGCCTGACCCGCGAGGAGGTCTTCTTCTGCCACCGCGGCCGCCACCCGACGATGATGTACGTGAAGGCCGGCGTGAAGAGGGACGGCGCCCTCACGGCGCTCCACTTCCGCACCCAGCTCGACGGCGGGGGCTACGGTTCCTACGGCGTCGCCTCGACCTACTACACCGGCGCGCTGCAGACCGTCACCTACAACGTGCCCCGCTACCGCTTCGAGGGGCTCCGGGCCTTCACCAACAAGCCCCCCTGCGGACCCAAGCGGGGGCACGGCACCCCGCAACCCCGCTTCGCGCTGGAGGTCCACATGGACCGCATCGCGGATCGGCTCGGCATCGACCCCATCGAGATGCGCCTGAAGCACCTCCATCCCGCGAACACCCTCACGGCCAACTTCCTCCAGGTCAACTCCATGGGCCTCGGGAAGTGCCTCGAGGCGGTCCGCGAGCGGAGCGGGTGGCGGGAGAAGCACCGGAAGCTCCCCCGCGGCCGCGGCGTCGGCGTCGCCTGCTCCTCGTACATCTCCGGCGCCGGCCTCCCCATCTACTGGAACGCGCTTCCCCACTCCGGCGTCCAGCTCCGCCTCGACCGCTCCGGCGGCGTGACGGCCTTCTGCGGCTGCACCGACATCGGGCAGGGTTCGGACACGGTGCTCGCGGGCTGCGTGGCCGACGTGCTCGGCATCGATCCCCTGGACGTGCGCGTGGTCACCGGCGACACCGACCTCACCCCCGTGGACCTCGGCTCCTATTCGAGCCGCGTGACCCTCATGATGGGCAACGCCGCCATCCAGGCCGCGGAGCGGGCGCGGGAGAAGCTGGCCGACGCCGCCGCGGAGAAGCTGGGCGTGCCGGCGGATCGCATCCACCTCGAGGGGCGGCGGGTCTTCGACCTCGAGGATCCCTCGAAGGGGATGACCTTCCGGGAGGCCTGCATCGCGGCGGAGGCGAAGTTCGGGACCCTGGGCACCGTCGGCTCCTACGTGCCCCCCCGCTCCCCGGCCCGCTTCCGCGGCGCCGGCGTCGGCCCCTCGCCCGCCTACTCCTACCAGGCCTGCGTGGCCGAGGTGGAGGTGGACCCGGAGACCGGGGTGGTGAAGGTGCCGAAGATCTGGATGGCCCACGACGTCGGCCAGGCCATCAACCGCATGACCACCATCGGCCAGGTCGAGGGGGGCGTCTACATGGGCCTCGGCGAGGCGCTCATGGAGGAGATGGTCTACCGCTCGAACCGCGGCGTGGTCCACAAGTTCCCCTCGATGCTCGAGTACAAGTCCCCGACGACCCACGAGATGTGCGACGTGGAGACGATCCTCGTCGAGGACCCCGACCCCAACGGGCCCTTCGGCGGCAAGGAGGCGGGGCAGGGGCCGCTGCTTCCCGTCATGCCCGCGGTGGCCAACGCGATCTTCGACGCCGTGGGGGTGCGCGTGGACGAGATCCCGCTGTCGCCGCCGAAGGTGCTGAAGGCGCTGCAGCGGCAGGCCGCGGGGAAGGAGGCCCGGTACGGACCCTCCTCCATCCCGGCGGCGGACTACGGCGAGGTGACGCGGGTGCTCCCTCCCTGGGAGGGCGGCGACGGCCGCGACATGAAGAAGCAGGAAGTGGGCGCCGGCGGCGTGCGCGGCCGCATCCCGGGGGGGAAGTAGATGCTGCGGCTCCCCCCGTTCACCTACCTCCGGCCGCTCTCCGTGGAGGAGGCGCTCCGCATGCGGGCCGACGCCGGCCCCGCGGGGCAGTTCGTCGCCGGCGGGACCGACCTCTACCCGAACATGAAGCGGCGGCAGGAGACGCCCTCCGTCGTCATCGACATCGCGGCGCTTCCGGAACTGCGCGGTGTCGCCGCGGGGCCCGGCGGGGGGCTCCGGCTCGGGGCGGGGTTGCGCCTCTCCGAGGTGGAGTCGCAGAGGGATCTCCTGGCGGGCTACGGGGCCGTCACCCACGGGGCCTCCACCATCTCGACGCCGCTGCTCCGCAACATGGGGACGCTGGGCGGGAACCTGCTCCTCGACACCCGCTGCAACTACTACGACCAGACCTTCGAGTGGCGGAAGTCGATCTCCTTCTGCATGAAGAAGGACGGGGACACCTGCTGGGTCGCCCCGGGTTCGCCCCGCTGCTGGGCGGTGCAGTCGAGCGATCTGGCGCCGGTGATGGTGGCGCTCGGCGCCGCGGTGACGCTGCGGTCCGCGGAGGGGGAGCGGTCGCTCCCCGTGTCCGCCCTCTACGCCAACGACGGGATGAAGTTCACGACGAAGCGCCCCGAGGAGCTGCTGACGGCGGTGGACCTGCCCGCGGCGGACGGCTGGCGGGCGGCCTACCGCAAGGTCCGGCGGCGCGGCTCCTTCGACTTCCCCGTGCTGGGGACGGCGGTGTGGGCGCGGCTCGCCGGCGGGGGGGCGGCGCCGGTGGTGGAGGACGTGCGCATCGTGCTCGGCGCCGTCGGCTCCCACCCGGTGCGGGCGACGGCGGCGGAGGATCTGCTGCGCGGGAAGCCCCTGACGGAGGAGGCGATGCGCGCCGCCGGCGAGGCGGCGTGGAAGCCGGCGAAGCCGATGGACAACACGGATCTCACGCTCGGCTGGCGGAAGGACGTGGTGAAGCCCGAGGTGGCGCGGGCCCTGGCCGAACTCCTGCCCCGGTGACGGCGGGGGGCCACGGCCTGGTCGTCGGCGGGACGGGGATGCTGCGGGCGGCGATCCCGGTCCTCGCGCGGGACCGCGCGATCACCCTCGTCTCCCGGGGGGCGGGGAGGATCGTCCTCCCTTCCGTCCACCCCGTTCCCGCCGATTACCGGATCGCCGCCGCCTTCGCGGCGGCGCTGGACGGGGCCGTCGCCGCGCGGGGCCCCTTCGATCTGGCCGTCGCCTGGATCCACTCCGACGCCCCCGACGCCCCCCTCGCCGCCGCCCGCCGGGTGCGGGGGCGGTTCTTCCATGTCCTCGGATCCGCCGCCGCCGATCCCTCGCGACCCGATCCCGGGAGGCGCGCCGCCTTCGAAGCGCTTCCCGGGCTCGCGTACCGGGAGGTGATCCTCGGCTTCGTCCTCGAGGGGGGGCGCGCGCGGTGGCTCACGGACGCGGAGATCGCCGCCGGCGTCCTGGAGGCCGTCGCCGCGGACCGGCCGCGCACCGTCGTCGGGGTCGTGGAGCCATGGGCGGCCCGGCCGTGACCGGGAGGCGGGACGGGCGCGACGGGGCCCGCGGCTCCCGATAGATTGACCGGGCCGGTCCACCTTCAAGGAGGAGCCCGCGATGGGAACCCCGCTCCGCGCCGCCGCCGCCGCGCTCGTAGTCCTTCTCGCCGTCACCCTCGCCTCCGCCGGCACCCCCGCGGAGACGGCCCGCGCGCTGAGGGACGCCGGGAAGCCGGAGGAGGCCGAGAAGGTCCTCGTCGAGGCCCTCGCCGCCGCCCCCGCCGACGGCGCCGCGCGCCTTCTGCTGGGCGAGATCCAGGCCTGGGACGGCCGCCCCGACGAGGCGATGGCGACCTGGACCGGCGCGCTCGCGGGCAAGCCCGCCGACGCCCCCCTGCTGGTCGCCGCCGGCTACCTTCACATCCAGAGGATGAAGGACGGCCCCTGGTCCACGCGGCGCCGCGGGAACGTGGAGATGAAGGCCGAGGCCCTGACCGGAGGCGACCCCGCCGTCGCCGAGGCGTTCAAGAAGGAGCACCTCGCGGGCGCCGAGGACTGCTTCCGGAAGGCCGCCGCCGCCGCGCCGGCCGACGCCGCCGCCACCGTCGCCCTGGCCGAGTACCTCCTCTTCGTGGACAAGGGCGCCGACGCCCTCCCCTTGCTCGCCGGCCTCGCGAAGAAGGAGCCGAAGAACCCGAAGTACCTCGTGGGGTGGGCCGCCGCGCTCCAGGCCACGGGGAAGCCGGCCGACGCGAAGGGGAAGCTCGACCAGGCCCTCAAGCTCGCGCCCAGGTCCGGGGAGGTCCACGCCGCCCTCTTCCGCTGGATCAAGGCCAACGGGAAGGAGGAGGAGGCGAAGGTCCAGTACGGGAAGGCCCAGCTCTACGGCTGGCTGCCGGACTTCTCGAAGCTCGACTACTCCGAGGATCTCCTCTCCCGCGTGCGCACGCTCGCCGTGGATCCCTTCTGGAACTCCGGCTCGAAGGAGGAGGCGGAGAGGATGTGGGCGGAGAAGCGGGCCATCGTGGACGGGCTCATCGCGAAGAAGGACGAGCCCTCCTGGGATCTCCTCGCCTGCATCTGCTGGAACCACTGCTGCCACGGTCCCATCGAGGAGGCGGCCTTCGCCGCCCTCGCCGCGCGGGGGAAGAGCGCCGTCCCGCTTCTGCGGCGGATGCTCGACGAGGGGGGATCCACCTGCACCATCGGCGCCGCGGCCCGGGCGCTGGCCGGGATGAAGGAGGCGTCGGCCTTCGAGGCCGTGGCGAAGCGTCTCGAGGGGGACGTGGACGGGAACTTCCCCATGGACATCGCCGGCGCGCTCCGGACCTGGGGGGACCCGCGGGCGGTGCCCTTCCTCGTCGCCGCCATGGGGGCCGACGCCCCTCCGCTGCCTCCGCCGCCGAAGAGGTCCCGCGGGCGGACCGTGGTCATCGGCGGCCCCGCGGGGGCCGGCGACGAGGTGCCCGACGGGGGCCTCTGGGCGCGGGCCCGCGCCGTCATGGCGCTCGGGGAGTTCGACGGGAAGGAGGCCCGGGCGGCCCTCGAGAAGGGGGCGGCCCATCCGGACATCGGGGCGTACTGCCACGCGGTCCTGTGGAGGCTCACGGGGGACGAGAAGGCCCACGGGCGGTTCGTGGCGGTGGCGGTGCGGGCCGACGGCGGGGTGGGGCCGATGGTGATCGGGCCCTATCTCGAGAGGATCGACCATCCCAACGCGAAGATGCTGTTCGCGGAGTGGAAGGCGAAGGTGGAGGCGCGCGCGAAGGGGGAGTAGCGCGGGACGATCGTGCCGGGCCGCCAAGAAAACCACCCCCCCCCCCCCGGGGGGGGGGGGGGGGGAGGGGGCGC
>CAYJMF010000074.1:10773-23975 GCA_964370855.1 uncultured Planctomycetota bacterium
ACGGGGGAGTCCGGGGGTCCTCTCGCCCCCGCCCCTTCCCCCCCCCCCCCGACCCGGGGGGGTGGTGGGAAAGTGCCTGGCACGATCGTCCCACGCGTCGATGATCTCTCCGGAGGGGACGTCCACGACCCTCCCCGCGATCCTCTTCCCCTCCACCGACAGTATCACATAGTGATACACGTCCCCCGCCCACCGCGCGGAGCCCGCGGGGCGCTCCGCCAGAGGGAGGCGGCGGTGGAAGGGGGATCCTCCCCCCCCGGTGACCACGAAGGTCGTCTTCCCGCCGTCGGTCCGGGTCCGCTCGATCCTCTCGTAGGCGTGGCAGTGCCCCGACAGCACGAGGGGGACGTCGGCGGGGTCGAGCACCTCCGGCACGAACCGCTCCGCGAGGAAGGGGGGCGGGACGTCCTCCGCCCCCGAGGAGAAGGGGGGGATGTGGAGTGCGACGACGGGGACGAGGCCCGCGTCGCGGGCGCGAGCGAGCTCCCCCTCGAGCCAGCGCCACTGCTCCCCGCCCGGCTCCAGCGGCTCCCCGGCCCCGGGGAGGTCGGCCCCGGAATCGAGGATGAGGAGCCGCAGGCCCGCGACGTCCCGGGAAAACCAGAGCGCGTCCGGATCCCTCCCCCCGGGCCCTTCGGGATCCCCGAAGAAGGCGGCCACCTGCTCCCGATCGAAGCGGTGATAGAGGTCGTGGTTCCCCGGCACGAAGAGGAAGGGGACCCGGTCCTCGAGGCGGAGCGGCGCCGTGTCCTCGAGGAACCCGTCCCAGCCGTCGGGGTCGCGGACGGTGTGGTGGAGGCAGAAGAGGAACTCGTGCATCAGCTGGGGGAAGGGGACGAGCGACATGAGGGAGAAGGCCGGGTACCCGCGGAGGTACTGGGGCCACAGCGGCACCAGGTAGCCCGCCGGGCCGAGGTCGGGCATGTGCCCCGTCGGGTAGCAGTCCACGCCGTCGCCGGTGAAGATCACGAGGTCGGGCCGCTCGGCGCGGATCGCCGCCACGACCTCCCGGTGGGCGGCGCGGCCGCCGCGGCAGTCGCCGTAGACGGCGATGAGGAGCGGGCCGTCGCCTTCGGCGACGGCATGGAGGGGGGCGGAGGCCCGGCCCGATTCCGGGAGGAGCCAGCGCTCCGAAGGTGCGGCGTGGGAGGAGGGGCCCACGCAGCCGGCGAGGAGGAGGGCGGCGAGGAGGGGGAGGGCGGGGGCGAGCCTCACGTTCCCTCCGGATCCGGGGGCGGGGCGGGCTCGATGAGTTCCCTCCCCTCCCTCGTCGGGACGTTCACCCGCGTCGTCACGGGACGGATGGCCAGCAGGTCGGAAGGGCAGGGCACCAGCAGGTCGGCGAGCTCTGCCGGATCCCTCGGCCCCGGCGCGAGCCAGCGGTCCCGCGCCTCCTCGGGGAGGATCACCGGCATCCGGTGGTGGAATGTCCCGATGAGCTCGTTGGCCGCCGTCGTCACGATGGTGCAGGACTCGACCACGGTTCCGTCCGGCCCCTTCCACGATTCCCAGAGTCCCGCGAAGGTGAGCACGCCGCCGTCCACGGGGTGGATCCAGACCGGCTGCTTCCCCGCGCCGGCCTTCCGCCACTCGTAGAAGCCGTCGGCCACGACGAGGCAGCGCCGCTTCCGGTAGGCGTCCCGGAAGGAGGGCTTCTCCGCCAGGGTCTCGGCGCGGGCGTTGATGAGCTTGTTGCCGATGGCCGCGTCCTTCGCCCAGCGGGGGATGAGGCCCCACCGCATCATCCGGAGCTGCCGCCCCCCCTCGTTGGTGATCACCGCCACCATCACCGCCTGGGTGGGGGCCACGTTCCAGCGGGGGGAGGAATCCGGCGGCGGCCCCACGGCGCGCAGCGCCTCGAGGACCTCCGTCGGCGTCATGCCCAGCGTGTACCGTCCGCACATGCCGGGATGATACGGCCATCGGCAGCAAACAGGTGTCTGACACCGTTTTGCTACGATTCCCGCCCATGCCCTTCCACGGACGACTCCTCGGCCTCGCCCTCCTCCTCTCCCTCGCCCCCGCGGCCGCCGCCCTCCCGGAGGACCCACCGAAGCCCGCCCCCTGGGACGTCGAGGATCCGGGCGGCCCCTACCGGACCTTCTCCATGGAGGCGACGGAGGGGACCTGGATGTCCGTGGACGTCTCCCCCGACGGGAGGACCCTCGCCTTCGACCTCCTGGGCGACGTCTACACGATGCCCGTCGCCGGCGGCGACGCGATCTGCGTCTCCGCGGGCCTCTCCTTCGAGCACCAGCCCCGCTGGAGCCCCGACGGGAAGAGGATCCTCTTCACCTCGGATCGCGGCGGCGGCGACAACCTCTGGACCATGGACGCCGACGGCGGGAATCGCTCCCCGCTGACGAAGGAGACGTTCCGCCTCTTCAACAACGGGAACTGGCACCCCTCGGGCCGATGGGTCGTCGGGAAGAAGCACTTCACCTCCCGCCGTAGCCTCGGCGCCGGCGAGATGTGGATCCTCCCCTTCCCCGAGGGGGGCGCCGGCACGCAGCTCACGAAGAGGAAGAACGATCAGCAGGACGCCGGCGAGCCGGTCCTCTCCCCCGACGGGAACTCCCTCTACTGGTCCGAAGACATGTCCGGCGGGGAGACCTTCGAATACAACAAGGACCCCAACGGCACCATCTACCGGATCCGCCGCCTCGACATGAAGAGCGGCGAGGTGGCCGACCTCGTGACCCTCGCCGGCGGTGCGATACGCCCGCAGCCCTCCCCCGACGGCAGGACGCTCGCCTTCGTGCGCCGCGTGCGGAACGTCTCCGTGCTCTCCCTCTTCGACCTCGGGACGGGGGAGGTCCGCGCCCTCTGGGACGGTCTCAGCATCGATCAACAGGAGACCTGGGCGATCTTCGGCCCCTACCCGGGCTACTCCTGGACGCCGGACGGGAAGGCCCTCGTGATCTGGGCGAAGGGCCGCCTCTGGCGCGTGGACGCGGCCACCGGTGCCCCGACGGAGATTCCCTTCCGCGCGAAGGTGGAGCAGCGTCTCGTCGCCACGGCCCGCATCGAGCACTCCGTGGCGGGGGCGACCTTCCCCGTGAAGGTCGTCCGCTGGCCCTCGGTGACGCCGGACGGGAAGCGGGCGGTGTTCCAGGCGCTGGGCGTTCTCTGGGTGAAGGACCTCCCCGGCGGGACGCCGCGGCGGATCACCGCGCAGGGGGAGGAGTTCGAGTTCGCGCCCCGGCTCGCCCCCGACGGCGGGAGCGTCGTCTACACCACGTGGAACGACGTCGCCGGGGGACGCGTGAAGTCCGTCGCGCTCGACGGGAGCGGCGGGCGGACCCTCGTCGAGCGGCCCGGCCACTACCTCTCGGCGGCCCTCTCGGCCGACGGGAAGGACCTCGTCTACCACCGCGGCGGGCCCGACGGCTACCGCGGGCGGAAGTGGACCGAGGACCCGGGGATCTGGCGGGTGCGGCTCGACCGGGAGGAGGAGCCGCGCCTCCTCTCCCGCGAGGGGCGGGACCCGGAGTTCTCCGCCGACGGCCGGCGGATCCTCGTCGTGGGCCGGGAGGGGGAGCGATCGGCCCTCGTCAGTCTCGACCGCATGGGCTCCGGCCGGCGGGTGCTCGCCACCTCGGAGCGGGCCGTGGACTTCTCCCTCTCCCCGGACGGGAGGTGGATCGCCTTCGAGGAGCTCTGGCAGGCCTGGGTCGCCCCGGTGCCGCCGGGGCCGGCGCCGCTCGTCCTCTCCCCGGGCATGAAGGACCCGCCGGCGGTGCGGCTGTCGAAGGACGCGGGGACGTACCTCTCGTGGTCGGCGGATTCCTCGACGGTGCGCTGGAGCCTCGGGCCCGACCTCTTCGAGGCGCGGCCGGCAGAGCTCTTCCCGCCGAAGGAACCGGCGAAGGACGCGAAGGGGCGGGGCGTCGGGGCTCCGCCGCTGTCCATGGGATGGGAGCAGGATGCTCCCCTTCCATCGACGGATGTCTATCTATCCGGGGGGACCGTCCTCCCCATGGACGACCTCTCCGTCATCCCCGCGGGCGTCGTCCACGTGGTCGGGGATCGCATCGCCGCCGTCGGCACCGCGGAGGAGGTCCCGATCCCGGCGGGGGCGACGGTCATCGACTGCACGGGCATGACCGTCCTCCCGGGGCTCGTGGACGTCCACAGCCACCACGGCTCGAGCGGGGGCCGGATCCTCCCCCGGCGGAACTGGGCGCTCGAGGCGATGCTCGCCTTCGGGGTGACGGCCATCCACGACCCGAGCAACGACACGCAGATGTTCCACGCCGAGGCGGAGCTGGTGAAGGCGGGGCACCGGGTCGGGCCGCGCATGCTCTCCACGGGGACCATCCTCTACGGGGCCGAGGGGGACTTCAAGGCGGTCGTCGACTCCTACGAGGACGCCGCCGAGGCGGTGCGGCGGACCGTGGCGTGGGGGGGGCGGTCGATCAAGTCCTACAACCAGCCGCGCCGCGATCAGCGGCAGCAGGTGCAGAAGGCCTGCCGGGACCTCGGGGTCCTCGACTTCCCCGAGGGGGGCTCGACGCTCCCCTACAACCTCACCCACATCCTCGACGGGCACACCACCGTGGAGCACGCCATCCCCGTGGCGCCGCTCTACGAGCCTGAACTGCGGCTCTTCGCCGAATCGGGGACCTGCTACACGCCGACCCTCAACGTCGGCTACGGCGGGCTCTGGGGGGAGAACTGGTGGTACGCGAAGACGAAGGTCTGGGAGGACGCGGGGCTGCTGCGGTGGGTCCCCCGGTCCGTCGTGGATCCGAAGGCGCGGCGGCGGGTGGTCGCGTCGGACCCGGAAGAGTATCATCATGTGATACTGTCACGGACGGCGACGGACCTCCTGCGGGCGGGGGTGAACGTGGAGATCGGCGCCCACGGGCAGATGCAGGGGCTCGGTCCCCACTGGGAGACCTGGAGCCTCGCCCAGGGGGGGATGACGAACCACGAGGCGCTCCGCTGCGCGACCTTCGGCGGGGCGCGGGCGCTCTGCCTCGAGAAGGAGCTGGGCGCGCTCCGGGCGGGGCGGCTCGCCGACCTCTTCGTCGTGGAGGGGGACCCGGTGAAGCGGATCGCCGACTCGCGGAACGTGCGCTGGACCATGGTCGGGGGGCGGCTCTACGACGCCCGCACCCTGGAGCAGGTCGCGCCGGAGCGGGTCCCCCTCCCCGAGGGGCCCGGCCTCGACGCCATCGACGGCGACGCGGCGCACGCAGCGTGCGGGTGCGGGGAATAGGAGACGGCCATGACGAGCGCGGTTCTTCTGCTCGCCCTCCTCCTGCAGGAGGCGCCGCCGCCCGCCGGGCCGCGGGCGGAGCCGGTGCTGCGCATCGAGTTCACGGAGGAGGTGCGGAAGGAACCGGCGGAGGGGCTGAAGGGGCGGGACGGGAAGCCCGTCGCCCCCTCGAAGGAGACGACCGCCGTCTCGGTATGGCTCGCGTCCCGCTCCTTCACCGTGGTCCGGGAGAACGGGACGGAGCACTACGACATGGAAGCGGGGAGGGTCCGCTCGTGGACCGAGGGGGCGGAGACCTCCCGATCGGATGCCCTGGTGGCGTTCGTGGACGCGCGCCGGCTGGAGTTCTTCAACCGCTGCGGCATCGCCGACCTGCTCCGCACCATGGAGAAGGAGGATCCCGCCTTCGACCTCCTGAACCTGGAGTCCCTCTTCGGAATGGAGAAGGAGGCGGGGGCGCTCCGCGGCCGCATCGCGCGGAAGGAGGCGGAGGGGGTCGTCACCTTCTCCGCGGGGGAGGAGGTGGTCGTCCGCATGGTCCGCGGGGACGGCTCCCTCCCGCCGGGGACGGGGGAATCCTGGGTCCGCTTCCTCCGCCACGAGACGCGCCTCCACCCCGCGGTCCTCGATTCCCTCGCCGCGGAGACGCACCTTCCCGCGGAACTCTCCTGGACGTGGCGCAACCCCGGCACCGCCGTGACGACGACGCTCCGCCTGGTGAAGGCGGAGGAGGTCGCGGGTTGGGTGCCCGCGGTGCCGAAGGAGGGGATCCCCGGCGACGATCCGCTCGATGCGGCGCTCACGGCGTCCCTGTCGGCAAAGCCTCCCACCCGGGAGGCGGCGCTGGCGGTGTCGGCGGCCTTCCGGGAGAAGGGGGCGTTCGTCGAGGCCTTCCTCGTGCTCATCGCCCGGGGGCTCGCGACGGGGGACGGGATGGGGGAAGAGGTCCGTGCGCTCCGCTCCGTGGAGGGGGCCCAGGAGGCGCTGGTGCCGCTCTTCCGGCTCATCGGGAATCCCGATACCCCCGAGGGGGCGGCGGCCCAGGCGGCGGAGCTCCTCGCGTTCAAGGAGAAGGCGCCGAAGGACCGGTTCCTCCTCGACATCTTCCGGGCCAACAACCTCGACGGTGCGGAGAAGGGCGAGGAGGCCCGCGCGGTGATGCGGGGAGTGCTGGAGAAGCACCCGGAGATCGCCGGAGCCTGGGTCGATCTCGGCGGGATGTACCACCGGGGCTTCCAGGCGGTGCAGGCGTGGCGCTGCTGGGAGGCGGGGCTGCGGGTGGCCCCGGACCATCCGATGCTGGAGGGGGTGAAGGGCCTGCGCGGGCACCTGCGTGAGGAGTACCCGGAGTTCTTCCGGTAGCGGGGAGGCGTCCCCCCCCGCCCTGTAACGCCGGGCCCCTCCCGCGCGAAGATGGGGTGATGAGCGGATCGAGGACCTCCCCGATGGCGGCGCCGGACGCGCTGTTCGCGCGGTTCCGGGACGACGGCGACCCGGCGGCCCTGGGGGCGCTGTTCGACGTCACGGCGGGGGAGCTCTTCCGGCTCTCCCTGACCCTCGCTCCCGACGCCGCCTCCGCGGAGGACGCGGTGCAGGAGACCTTCCTCGCCGCCATGGCCTTCGCGCCCCGGTGGGACCCGTCGCGGCCGGTGGTCCCCTGGCTGGTGGGCATTCTCCGCCACAAGGTCGAGGACGCCCGCCGGAGGGAGCGCCGGGCTCCCGACCCGCGGCGCCTTCCCGTCCCCCTCGCCATCCCCGACCCGGCCTCGGAGGCGGAGCGGCGGGAACGGGAGACCCTCGTCCAGTCCGAGATCGAGCGCCTCCCGGAGCCCTTCCGCACGGCGGCCCTCGCGCGGTGGCGGTACGGGCTCGAACCCGCGGAGATCGCCCACCTCACGGGGGAGCGTCCGGGCACGGTGCGCGTGACCCTCCACCGCGCCCTCGAGCGCCTGCGGCGGCGGCTCCGGAGCCTGCCGGCGCTGCTGCTCCTCGTCCGCGGGAGGGAGCGGCTTCCGCGGGGGCTCGCGTCGGTGCGGGAGGAGGTCGTCCGCGGGGCGGGCCCCCGGGGGGGCGCCGGGGGGGGGGGGCCGGGGGGGGGGGCCGGGGGGGGGGGGGGGGGGGGGGGGTGGTGGGGGGCCGGGGGGGGGCGGGGGGGGGGGCGGCCGGGGCGGCCGCCGGGGCGGCCGCCGTGGTGCTGGCGGGAGGAGGGATCATGGCGCCCAAGGCGGCGGCGATGGCGGTGGCGGCGGTTCTCCTGCTCGGCGGGTTTCTCGTTTGGAGGACGGCCGGCGGCGGGGCGGAGGTCGGAACGGCGGATCTCCGCGATGCGCCCGGGCCCGCAGCGGTCGCCGGCGGGGAGGTGGCCCGTGCGCCCGCGGAGGCCCCCGCGGGCGATCCTCCCGTCGAGGAACCTCCCGTCACCGGACCCCTTGCCACGGGAAGGGTGGTGGACGCCGCCGGTTCTCCCGTCGCGGGCGCGGCGGTCCGCTCCTGGCCGCGGGACGAGTCGCGGCTCCTCGACCCCGCGGCGTCGGAGGGAGAGGGCGTGGCCCGCGCCCTCACCGGTGCCGACGGGAGCTTCATCGTCCCCCTGCGCGGGGATCCGGTCCTCCACGACCTCGTGGCCACGGCCCCGGGCTTCGCACCGCGCCCCTTCGAGGGGGTGCGGGACGGGGACGCGGTCGTCGTCGTCCTCGACAGGGCGGTCCGGGTCCTCGGCCGCGTCCTCGACCCCGAGGGGAAGCCCGTCCCCGGGGCCCGGGTGACGGCGGTGATCTCCCTCCCGGGGCGAATCCTCGCGCGCCGGGAAGTGGAGAGCGGCGTTTCGGGGGAGTTCCTGCTCGACGCCTTCGGAGGCGTGCCCGGGCGGACGGGGCGGGCCGGCGGCGCGACTCTTCGGGTGGCCGCCTCGGGATTCGCGCCGGCCCTGGCGGAGGTCCCCTTCGTGGATGCAGAGCCGGGCTCCGAGGTCCCCCTCGACATCACCCTGTACCGGGGGGCGGCGCTGACCGTCACCGTCGGCGAGGCGGAGAGCGGGGCACCGGTGGACGGGGCGACGGTGGCCTGGGGGACGGTCGCGGTTCCGGTCCCGGTCGCGACGGAGAACCGGAACACCGCCTCCTTCGAGCCGCCGGCGGGAACCCTGGGAGAGGCGACGACGGGACCCGACGGCCGGGCGGTCTTCCCCCATGCGGCCATCGGCGAGTCGCTCTCCATTTTCGTGCGCGCGTGGAAGCCGGGATTCACCGCGGAGGCGGCGGAGATCCGGCCCGCGGGGGGCGGCCCGGCGGAGGCCCGCGTCACGCTCCATCCCGCGGTGGAGGTGCGCGGGCGGGTCATGGACGAGGCGGGCCGTCCCATCCCGGGAGCGACGGTGACGCCGAGCCCCGCGGCGCCGGACTGGTTCCCGTCCGCCATGGGGGACCGCCCTCCCCACGGCTGCGCCACGACGGACGCCGACGGGCGGTACGTGCTTCCCGGCGTGCGGGCGGCGGCGGGGGAGGGACTGGAGGTGACCCTCGAGGCACGCCCGTCCTACGAGGGCATCGCGGGGCCCTGGACCTGGGGAGCCGCGGTCCGGCGGGGACCCTGCCGGGTCGTCCTTCGGACCGTCCCCGGCGCTCCGGTGGAGGCGCCGGACCTCGTACTGCCCGCGGGCGAGGAGGCACCGGGGGTGAGGCTCCTCGTCGTGGACGCCGAGGGCCGCCCGATCCCCGGGGTCTCCGTCTCGGGCCAGGGAACCCTCCTCCGCTTCCAGGCCACGGACGCCGGGGGAAGGGTCGAGGTTCGCTGGCACACCGATCCCTCCCTGCTGGGAATCTCCGCGAGGGGACCGCAGCGGACCCTGCGCCTGGAGCGGCGGGGATTCGGGGGATGCACGCTGCCGGTGGAGCCCGCGGCGGGGGATCTTCCCGAGGTCCGCGCGACCCTCGAGCCGGGGCGGAGCCTGGCGGGCCGGGTGGAGGGGAGGTACGACCCGACCTGGAACACGTGGATCTCCGTCTTCATGGGAGGGGAGGAGCGGCCTTCGTTCTCCAGTTCCCTGACACTGGGGTCCGACGGCTCCTTCTGCTTCGAGGATCTCCCCGGGGGGCCCTTCACGGTGGTCGCCGGGACGGTCCACCCGGACACGGAGGAGGAGGTGCGGGTGAGCCTCGGGGCGGTCGAAGCCGGGAGGGAGGATCTCCTGCTCGCCCTCCCCCCCGACCCCCTCCCGCGGGGCCGCGTCGAGGGGAGGGTGCTCGACGGGCGGACGGGGCTCGTCGTCCCGGTGTTCTCGGTGGAGGTGGTCGGCCCCTCCCCGCGGTCCCCACGGACGGGCGGCGGACGGGCGACGGGGGGACGGTTCTCCCTTCCCCTCGTGCCCGAGGGGGACTGGGTGGCGCGGGTGACGGCCCGCAACTACCTGGAGGAGCGGGTGGAGGTCCGTGTGCGTGCCGGGGCGGTGGCGCGGCTCGACGTGAAACTGGCGAAGGGGGCCGCCCTCAAGGGGACGGCGAGGGACCCCGGGGGGAAGCCGCTCACGACGGGCTGGATGGTGCGCCTCGTCCCGAGGGAGGGAGGGGACGAGGGGTGGTGCTGGGTGGGGGAGGCGGGTGCCCTCGAGGTCCCCCGCCGCCGGGCGGGGGGCGGCACCCGCGGGGGGATTTGGGCCCGCCCCAGCAGGCAAAGGGGGCGGGCCTCGCCGCCCGGCTTCGAGGTGCGGGTCGCGCCCTCGGACGAGGTGGTGACCGTGGACCTTCCCCTCCTTCCCGCCGGTCGTCTGACCGTGGAGACGGGGCCCCCGGTGGAACTGCCCGACGGCGTGCGGGACGAGGCGGCGGCGGTGGCGGCGACGGGGAAGGGGGCGCGCGTCGAGGTCCGGGAGGAGGGGGGAGCGCTCCGCGCGGTCCGGGACGGGTTCCTCCAGGGGGTGCCCCAGACTTTCGTACTGCCGCCCGGGACGTACGCGGTGACGCTGCGGCTCTCCGACGGGACGGTGCGGGAGGAGGAGATGGTGGTGCGGCCGTGACGCGGCCTCAGCGAGCCTTCACCCACGCCCCGAGTTCCTCGAGGTAGTTCCTCCCCCCGACGTCGAGGAGGTCGTTGTGGTCGGCGTTGTCGAGGGGGAGGAGTGTTGCCAATTTACCTCCCGCCTTTGCCAATTCCTCCCCCTCGGCGAAGGGGACGATGGAATCCCGCCTCCCGTGGACGACGAGGACCGGGCCGCCGTACTCCCGGATGCGGTCCACGCTCCGGAAGTCGCCGCGCACGAACAGCGCCGCGAGGGGGAGCCAGGGGTGGATGCGGAGCGCCATGGAGGAGAGCGAGGAGAAGGAAGACTGCGCGATGACGCCGGCGGGTTTCCGCCGCGCCGCCACGGCGAGGGCGACGGCGCCGCCGATGGATTCCCCGTAGATCACGATGCGGGCGGGCGGGACCCCCTCCTTCACGAGGTGGTCGAAGGCGGCGAGGCCGTCGGCGAGGATCTCCTCTTCGGAGGGGGAGCCGGGGGTCCCGCCGAAGCCGGTGTACTCGACGAAGAGGACCCGGAGGCCCGTGCCTCGTGCGAAGTCGCCGGCCACGCCGGCCCGATCGGCGAGGGAGCCGGCGTTGCCGTGGAGGTGGAGGATCACGGGGAGGTCCGGCGCCGCGCCGCCCGCGCCCTCGGGGCGGACGTCGTAGCCCTTCCGGAGGAGGCCGTCCCCGCGGGGGAAGGCGACGACGGTTCCGACGACCCCGGGCCCGAACCAGCCGGTTCCGGATTCCGGCGGACTGCGCCCGGGGAAGAAGAGGAGGCGGTTCTTCGCCGCCACCAGGAGGAGCGGGAGGCCGACCTCCGCCGCCGCGAGAACGGCGAGCACGGTGAGGATCATCCTTCGGATCCTCCGCGTCGGGGAGGGCGGGGGAATTGCGCCCGGGTCCGGGGACACGGGAGAATGGTACATCCCCCGGAGGATCCTCCCCTGAACGTCCGCCACGCCACCGTCGAGGTCGCTACCCGCGGCCGCGGGTTCGTGGACGTGACGGAGGAGATCCGCGGCGCCGTGCGCGCGTCCGGGGTGCGGGACGGCATCGCCGTCGTCTTCTGCCGCCACACCTCCTGCTCCCTCTGCATCCAGGAGAACGCCGACCCGGCGGCGCGGCGCGACATGGAGCGGTTCCTCGCCGACCTTGCGCCGGAGGGGGATCCGCGGTGGACCCACCTGGACGAGGGGGCCGACGATTCCCCCTCCCACCTGCGGGCCCTCGTCACGCGGACGTCGGAGACGATTCCCGTGGTGGACGGCGTGCTGGCGCTGGGGACGTGGCAGGGGATCTTCCTCTGCGAGCATCGGGTGGCGCCGCACCGGAGGCAACTCCTCGTGACGGTGACCGGTGCGTGAAAACGCCCCGTCGGTGTCAGACGCTTTTCGGCAGCGGGGCGCATCGGTCGAGCACCGACGGGAGTTTCCGCTCCGCTGCCGAAAAGCGTCTGACACCGATGCGGCGAGCGGGAAAAAGGTGCCTGGCACCGTTTTCCTCGCCCCCATGGACGGGATCACCGATCCGGCGTTCCGCTCCCTCGTCCTCGCCCTCGGCCACGTCGACGGCGCCGTCACGGAATTCGTCCGCATCACCACGGGCCCGCTCGGCGTGGGCACGCTCCGCCGTGAACTCGGCGCCCCCCACCCCTCCATCCCCGTCGGCCTCCAGATCATGGCCCCGGGCCCCGAATGGGTGGCGGAGACCGCGGCCAACGCCGCCGCCGCCGGCGCCTCCTGGGTGGACCTCAACTTCGGCTGCCCCGTGAAGCGGGTCTTCAACAAGTGCGCCGGCTCCGCGCTCCTCGCCCACCCCGATCGCCTGCGGGCCATCGTCGCCGCCGCCGTCTCCGGCTCCCCGCTCCCCGTCTCCGCCAAGATCCGCGCCGGCGTCGAGGACGACGGCCGCCTCGAGGAGGTCCTCGACGCCGCCGCCGAGGGAGGGGCGGCCGCCGTCGTGCTCCACGCCCGCCTCCGCACCGACTCCTACGCCGCCCCCGCCCGCTGGGAGCGCATCGCCCGCGCCGCCGCCTTCCTCCACGCCCGCCGCCCCGGCGTCGCCCTCATCGGCAACGGGGGCGTCGAGACCGCCGCCGACGCCCCCCGCATGCGCGAGGAGACCGGCTGCGACGGCGTCATGGTGGGCCGCGCCGCCTTCGCCGACCCGTTCCTGTTCCGCGAGATCCGCGGCGGCCCCCCGGCCACGGAGGCCGAGGCCGCCGCCTTCGCCGTCCGCTACCTCGACGCCTTCCTCGGGGAGGGCACGTCCGTTGCGGGGACGGGCAAGGCGAAGCAGCTCGTGCGCTGCTTCCGCTCCGGGGGGATCTTCCGGGGCCGCGAGGAGGAGAGGAGCCGCCTCCTCCGGGAGGCGGGACCGGCGGCCATCCGGGCCTGGTTCGCCGCCCGGGCGGAGGGGGCGGCGGTGGCGGCGGAAGCGCCGGTGGCCGGGGATCGGTGATCATGGACGCGACAGCGGCGGACCCGGTGGAGAAGCGCGCGGAGCGATCGAGAAGCGCGTCCCCGTCCGGCTCCCCGCCCGCGCCCCCCTCCACCGTCGCGCCTTCCCGGACCCGCCCCCCGCGCCCCACCTCCCCCTTCGGCGCCGGCTTTCGCCGGGGGCTCCTCGCCTCCGCCGCGGTCCACGCCCTCCTCTTCGGCTTCTTCGCCTGGCGGCTCCTCCAGGCCCCTGCGGGGAGCCCGCCCCCCGGCCCCCTCGACACCGTCTTCGCCACGGAGTGGGTCCTCGAGGAGGACCCGGAACTCGCGACGGAGGAGCCCGAGGCGCCGGCGGAGCCGCCCATGCCCCCCCTCCTCGAGGAGGTGATGGCGGAGCCGGACCCGAGGGATCTGACGGACACCGCTCCGCCCGCCGCCCTCCCCGGCCCCGACGCCGGCGACGCCGGGACCATCGGCGTCGGAGCCGCCGGGAGCCGCCGCGCGCCGCGCCGCATCCGGCCCGCCGCCGGGGGCGGGGC
>CAYJMF010000075.1:0-23426 GCA_964370855.1 uncultured Planctomycetota bacterium
CCCCGGCTCCTCCCGCGGGAGGTGGCGCGTGATCCAGCGCGTCCGCGACCTCCGCGACGTCCGCACCGACGAGCTCGTGGTCAACATGGGCCCGCAGCACCCGGCCACCCACGGGGTGCTCCGCGTCGTCGTCAAGACCGACGGCGAGGTGGTCCTCGACCTGCAGCCCCACGTCGGCAACCTGCACCGCTGCAAGGAGCGCATCGGCGAGAACCTGCTCTACGGGCAGTTCGTCCCCTACACCGACCGGATGGACTACCTGGCGTCGATGAACAACGAGCTGGCCTACTGCCTGGCCGTGGAGAAGCTGCTCGGCGCCGAGCCCCCGGAGCGCACCCAGTACATCCGGGTCCTGATGGCGGAGCTCAACCGCATCGCCTCCCACCTCATGTCCATCGGGACCTACGGCCTCGACATGGGCGCCATCACGCCGTTCCTCTACGCCTTCCGCGAGAGGGAGACCTCCCTCGACCTCATGGAGGAGGTCTCCGGCGGCCGGATGCTCTACCACTACGTCCGCCTCGGCGGCATCGCCCGGGACCTGACGGAGGGCTGGATCGGCCGCTGCCGCGCCCTCATGACGGACATGGACCGGCGCATCGTCGAGTACAACACCCTCCTCACCTGGAACAAGATCTTCATGGAGCGGACCGCGGGCATCGGCGTGCTCGACCGCGAGACCGCCTTCGACTGGGGGATCACGGGGCCCGCCCTCCGGGCCGCCGGCGTGGACTGGGACGTGCGGCGCGACGAGCCCTACACCGTCTACCCGAAGCTCCGGTTCGTCGTCCCCTTCGGCCACGGCACCCCGGAGGGCGCGAAGGTCGGCGTGATGGGGGACTGCTGGCACCGCCACTGGATCCGGATGCTCGAGATGGAGCAGTCCGTCTCCCTGGTGCGCCAGTGCCTCGACCGCATCGAGGCCCTGCCCGTGCCGCAGACCGAGGCGGAGATCGGGGCGAAGCTCCCCAAGATGCTCCGCCCCGCCGCCGGCGAGGTCTACTTCCGCGCCGAGAACCCCCGCGGCGAGCTCGCCTTCTACATCCAGTCCGACGGCACCACCAACCCCTGGCGCCTCCGGGTCCGCGGGCCCTCCTTCTGCAACATCGCGGTGCTCGGCGCCATCAGCAAGGGGCACCTGCTCGCCGACCTCGTGGCCATCATCGGCTCCATCGACATCGTGCTCGGCGAGGTGGACCGGTGACCCCCCTCCCCGCCTCCTTCGGCTCCGTCATCGAGACGATCTGGGGGATCACCGCGGTGCGGGGCCTCGCCTGGTCCCTCGTCGCGGCGCTCCTCGTCATCACGCCCATGGCGCTCATCGCCATCTGGGTGGAGCGGCGCCTCTCGGGCCTGATGCAGGCCCGCATCGGGCCGAACCGCACGGGCCCCCAGGGCCTCCTCCAGACCCTGGCCGACGGCGTGAAGCTGCTCGCCAAGGAGAGCCTCGTCCCGACGGACGCCGACAGGCCCCTCTTCCTCGCGGCGCCGGCCGTCGTCTTCATGTCCGCCTTCGCGATGTACGCCGCCCTCCCCTGGGGGCCGGACTGGACGCCGACGAACCTCGCCGTGGGGCTCCTCTTCGTCCTCGGCGTGGGCTCCATCGAGGCCATCGGGGTCATCATGGCGGGCTGGGCCAGCAACAACAAGTGGGCGCTGCTCGGCACCATGCGCGTCGCCGCCCAGGTGGTCGCCTACGAGATCCCGCTGGGCATCTCCGCCCTGGTCCCGGTCCTCACGGCGGGCACCCTGAACGTGCAGGAGATGACCGCCATGCAGGGCGGCGGCTTCTGGAACTGGGGCCTCTTCTGGGCCTTCCCCGCCAACATCGTCGCCTTCATCATCTTCTTCTGGGCGGCCCTGGCCAACCTGAAGCGCGCCCCCTTCGATCTCCCCGAGGCGGAGTCGGAACTCGTCGCCGGGTTCCACACCGAGTACTCCGGCATGTCCTTCTCGATCTTCTTCCTCGCCGAGTACGCGGCCATGTTCGTCCTGTCGGGGATCGCGGCCTGCCTCTGGCTCGGAGGCTGGAACACGGGCATCCCGGGCCTCGACGTCGCCTCCCGGGCGCTGGAGGCGGACCTGATGCTCCTCGGCGTCAACGCCGGGCGCATCGGCTGGAATCTCGTCGGCGTGGCCATGGTCGGCGGCAAGGCCTTCCTGCTGGTGTGCGTGATGATGTGGCTCCGCTGGACCCTGCCCCGCCTCCGCGTGGACCAGGTGATGCGGCTCTGCTGGAAGTTCTTCCTCCCCATCAGCCTCGCCTGCCTCGTCTGGGCGGCGGCCTGGGTCTCCATGGTGAAGCCGATGCTCGGAGGGAACGGCTGATGGGCTACTGGTCCGACATGAAGTCCGGCGTCGAGACGACCCTCAAGGGGATGAAGATCACCTTCGGGGCGATGTTCGAGCCCACCTTCACCATGCAGTACCCGGAGGAGCGCAAGGAGATGCCCGACGCCGAGCGGGGCATCCACGAGTACGACGTCGAGCGCTGCATCGCCTGCGACAACTGCGCCAAGGCCTGCCCCGTCTCCTGCATCTACATCGACTCCGAGGGCAAGGGCAAGGCGGCGAAGCTGACGCGCTTCGAGATCGACTACCAGAAGTGCCTCTTCTGCAACCTCTGCGTGCCTCCGTGCCCCGTGGACTGCATCAAGATGGGGAAGGACTTCGACATCTCGGGCTACGCCCGCGAGGACATGATCATCCCCTTCCACCTCGGGGTCCGCCCCATCAAGGAGCACACGGCGCTGGCGAAGGAGGACATCGAGAAGCGCAGGGCCGAGGCGGCGGCGCCGCCGGCGCCGAAGCCGGCCGCCGCGGCGCCGAAGCCGGCGGATCCGGCGCCCGGGGCGTAGGCCGGGGCCGCGGAGCGGGTCGGACGGGAAAACGGGAAGCCGGGGCATCGTGAAGGAAGGAAGACGCCGTTGACGGAGATCCTGGAAAAGACGACGGCGGCGCTGGCGACCTGGGGGCCCGCGATCCTGTTCTACGGGATCGCCGCGCTCGTCCTCGCCACGGCGCTCTACGCCGTGATCGCGAAGAAGATCGACCACAGCGCCTTCTCGCTGATGGCCTGCTTCACGGGCGTGGCCGGGATCTACGCCATGCTGGGGAGCGATTTCCTCGCCGTCACCCAGATCATCGTCTACGTGGGCGGCATCATGGTGCTCGTGGTGTTCGGCGTCCTGCTGACGGATCGCCTGCCCGTGGAGTTCCGCCAGATCAGCCGCGAGACCGTCGTCACGGGCCTCGCCGTCGCCCTCCCCGTCCTCGTCGCCCTCGTCTGGGCGGTGGCGGGGACGAAGTGGCCGGTGAGGGAGCCCGCCCCCCCGGGCGCCGCGGGCACGACGGCGGGCATCGGGAAGCTCCTCCTGACGGACTACCTGTTCCCCTTCGAGTTCGCCTCCGTGCTCCTCCTGGTGGCCCTGGTCGGCGCGGCCCGCCTCGCGCGGGGAGGCTCCAAGTGAACCCCGCCCTGAAGCCGTTCCTCGAGATCGGGCTGACCCACTACCTCGTGCTCTCCTCGCTCCTCTTCACCCTGGGGATCCTGGCCATGGTGGCGCGCCGCAACGCCATCGGGGTCCTCATCGGGATCGAGCTGATCCTCAACGCGGCCAACATCAACCTCGTCGCCTTCGGGCGCTACACCCGGGCCGACCTGCAGGGCCCGGTCTTCGCCATCTTCGTCGTCATGCTGGCCGCCGCCGAGGCGGCCATCGCGCTGGCCCTCCTGCTCAACCTCTTCGAGCGGTCCGGAAGCGTCTCCCTGGACGAGGCGACGGAGCTCAAGGGCTAGGCCATGGACACCGTCCACGAACTCGCCCCCGCCCTCATCCTGGCCTTCCCCTTCGCCGGGGCCTGCATCTCCCTCTTCACGGAGCGGACCCGGCCCCGGCTGACGGCCCTCCTCTGCACCACGCTCATGGGTCTCTCCTTCCTCGTCGCCGCGGGCCTCGTGCTCCCCCACGTCTGGGGGATGGACGCGGCGGCCCTCGGCAAGGAAATCGGGGAGGCGGACTCCTTCCTCCACTGGCTGACGACGGGGAAGTACGGCATCTACCTCGGGTTCCACATCGACCACCTCGCCGCGGCCCTGCTGGTCATGGTCACCCTCACCTCCACCATGATCCACGTCTTCAGCATCGGGTACATGTCCGACGAGACGCGGTTCGGGCAGTTCTTCCGCTGGCTCAACTTCTTCACCTTCTCCATGCTCGGGCTCATCGTGAGCGACAACCTCCTCACGCTCTACGTCGCCTGGGAGTTCATGGGCCTCTCCTCCTACAAGCTCATCGGGTTCCTCTACCACAAGCCGAGCGCGCAGGAGGCCTGCAAGAAGGCCTTCATGACCACGCGCATCGGCGACGTGGGGATGTTCCTCGGCATCATCCTCCTCTACAGCCTCATCGGCTCCTTCCGGTTCGAGGACATCTTCGCCTACGTCGCCACCGGCGGCTTCGCGGGCCACGAGACCCTGGCGCTGCTGGCCTCCTTCGGGCTCCTCTTCGGGGCCATGGGCAAGTCGGCCCAGTTCCCCCTCCACGTCTGGCTGCCCGACGCCATGGAGGGCCCGACCCCGGTCAGCGCCCTCATCCACGCCGCCACCATGGTGGCCGCCGGCGTCTACCTCGTCGGCCGCATGTACCCGCTCTTCGAGGTCCACCCGGCGGTGCTGCCCGTCGTGGCCGTCATCGGGACCTTCACGGCGCTGTTCGCCGGGACCATCGCGGTGTGCGGGACGGACATCAAGAAGGTGCTGGCCTACTCGACCATCAGCCAGCTCGGCTTCATGTTCGCGGGCCTCGGGGCCGGGGGGGCGCTCGGCTTCAAGGCCGGCATGTTCCACCTCGTCACCCACGCCTTCTTCAAGGCCTGCCTCTTCCTCGGGTCCGGCTCCGTCATCCACGCCGTGCACACCCAGGAGGTCGGCCAGATGGGCGGCCTCCGGAAGAAGATCCCCGTGACCTTCGCGACCTGGATGTTCGCGACCCTGGCCATCGCCGGGTTCCCCTTCATCACGGCGGGCTTCTACTCGAAGGACTCCATCCTGCTCGCCCTGGCGGCCTCCGAGGAGGGGCCCTACCACGCGCTCCGCCTCGCCTGCATGTGGGGCCTCGTGGCCGGCGCCTTCCTGACGGCGGCCTACATGATGCGCGTGACGGCCCTGACCTTCTTCGGGGAGCCCCGGGAGCGGGAGCGGTACGACCACGCCCACGAGTCCCCGGTGATGACCCTGCCCCTGGTGGTGCTGGCGGTCATGGCCTGCGCCGCGGGCTTCGCCTGGCACGGCCGGATGCTCCAGCCGGAGCAGGTCTACGGCTTCGGCTACTTCCCCGGCGCGTGGACCGCGGAACAGCTGGCCGGCCGCCTCCCCGGGGAGGCCATGGAAGCCTACGAGCACCACTCCCACGCCGTGCACCACTGGCACTCGCTTCTCATGTACATCGCCATCCCCGCGGGCCTCGGCGGCCTCGCCCTCGGTTCCCTCCTCTACATGACCGCCGCGGGAGCGGCGGTCCGGGCGAAGCTCCGCGGGCCCCTGGCGCCGGTTTTCAACGTCTGGAAGAACAAGTACTGGATCGACGAGATCTACTGGGCGACCTTCGTCGCCGGCTCCATCGCCCTGTCGAAGGCCATGGCCTGGTTCGACCGCGAGGTGGTGGACGGCGCCGTCAACCTCGCGGGAAGGCTCGGGCTTCGCCTCGGCGACGCCGCCGGGTGGGCGGACCGGGAGGTCGTGGACGCGCAGTTCGTGCACGGCGCCGCGGGCCTCGCGTGGGGCGCCGGCGGGATGTTCTCCGCGATGCAGGGCGGCAAGGTGCGCGTGTACGTGTACCAGGCCGTGTTCACGACGGCGGTCCTGGCCCTGGTCGTGGCCGCCGTCTACGGGTAGTCGGGAAGAAGGAAGGAAACGGGTCCACATGCCCTGGCTCAGCCTGCTTATCTTCGTCCCCCTGGCGGGGATGGTCGCCGTGACGGCCTTCGGGAAGACGAAGGAGATCGCCCGCATGATCTCCCTCGTCACCGCGGTGGCCCTCTTCGGCCTCTCCATGGGCGCCCTGAACGCCTACGTGGGCGCCGGCCACGGCCAGGTGATCCTCGGCGGCATGGACCCCGCCAGCTCCGAGCTCTTCCGCTCGGCGCTCCACGAGAGGGCCGCGTGGTTCTCCGTCGCCGGGCTCGAGGTCAACTACGACGTGGACGTGGACGGCTTCTCGATGCTCCTCATCGCCCTGACGGGGCTCATCGTCGTGGTCGCCGCCCTGGCCTCCTGGAACATCGAGCGGGCTCCCCGCGGCTACCACGCCATGCTGCTGCTGCTCGCGGCCGCCATGATGGGCACCTTCGTCTCCATGGACCTCTTCCTCTTCTACGTCTTCTGGGAGCTGATGCTGCTCCCCATGTACTTCCTCATCGGCGTCTGGGGCGGCCCGCGGCGCGAGTACGCGGCCATCAAGTTCTTCGTGTACACCCTGGTCGGCTCCGTTCTCATGCTCGGCGCCTTCCTCGCCCTCTACTTCGACCGCGGCACCCTCTCCATCCCGGCCCTGGTGGCCGACTCGGCGCTCATCTTCAAGGACCACCCCGGCATCCGGACGGTGCTCTTCTTCGGGCTCTTCGTCGGCTTCGCCATCAAGGTCCCCGTGTGGCCCTTCCACACGTGGCTCCCCGACGCCCACGTCGAGGCGCCGACCCCCATCTCCGTGATCCTGGCCGCCGTGCTCCTGAAGATGGGCGGCTACGGGCTCATCCGCATGGCCTGGCCGATGTTCCCCGACGTGGTCATCGGGCAGGGCACCCTCCTCGCCTCCCTGGCCGTCATCTCCATCGTCTACGGGGCCCTGGTGGCCATGGCCCAGAAGGACTGGAAGAAGCTCGTGGCCTACTCCTCCGTGAGCCACATGGGCTACGTGCTCCTCGGCCTCACGGCCCTCACCGCGACGAGCGTCGGCGGCGCCGTGTTCCAGATGTTCAACCACGGCACCATCAGCGGGATGATGTTCCTCCTGGTCGGGGTCATGTACGAGCGGGTCCACCACCGCGACCTCGACCGGTTCGGCGGGCTCCTCGGGATGCTCCCGAAGTACTCCGTCATGGCCATGATCGGGTTCTTCGCGGCCCTCGGCCTCCCGGGCATGAGCGGGTTCATCTCCGAGGTGATGGTCTTCCTCGGCTCCTTCCAGTCCACGGTCATGCCCCACGCCAAGGCCTTCACCATCGTCGGCACGCTGGGCATCATCTTCGGCGCCGTGTACATCCTGACCATGCTCCAGAAGGTGTTCCTCGGAACCCCGAAGGAGGTCGGCCAAGGGCACGGCGACGGCCACGGGGCCGACGCCCACGCGGCGGAGGCGGGCCACGGGGCCGATGCCCACGCCGCGGCGGATGCCGACGCCCACGCCGCCCACGGCGCCGCCCACGGCGGCGGCCACGACGTCTACGTTCCGCCGAAGGCCCCCTGGCCCGACCTCACCATGCTCGAGTGGGCGACGCTGCTCCCGCTGGCCGCGGTCACCATCATCATGGGCGTCTGGCCCAAGCTGGCCCTCGACCTGTTCAACCCGACGGTGGTGGCGCTCCTCGAGAAGATGAAGGTGCCCGTGTGAGCGGAGCCTTCCTCCTCCCGTTGGCGGCGGCGGCCGGCGAACTGCGGTCCCCGGACGTGGGCGCCCTCCTCTCGGCGACCCTCCCGGAGGTCCTGCTCACCGCGGGCCTCCTCGTCATCCTCCTGCTCGAGTCCTTCCTCGGGCCGAGAAGGACGCTCTACCCCCGCATCGCCATGGGGACCATCCTCCTCGTCCTCGTCGTCGTCGCCTCGGGGATCATGGGGAAGGAGACGGAGGCCGTCGTCGCCGGGCCCCTCGTCGTGGACAACATGGCGCGGATGTTCCGGATCTTCTTCCTGGCGGCGGCGGCCTTCTCGCTTCTGTTCGGGATGCGCAGGTCCGCCCCCTGGTTCTCCCAGGGGGAGTTCCACGTCCTCCTGCTCGGCTCCCTCGCCGGGATGTCGGTCCTCGCCGCGGCCACGGACATCCTCACCGCCTACCTCGCCTTCGAGACCGTCTCCTACACCGGGTACCTCATGGTCGGCTACGACAAGACCGACCGGCGCTCCGGCGAGGCGGGGCTCAAGTACGTCGTCTTCGGGGCCGCCGCCTCCGGCGCGATGCTCTTCGGCCTGTCGCTCCTCTTCGGGCTGGCCGGGACCACCTCCATGGCGGGAATCGCCGAGGCGCTCCGCGTCGCCGGCCCCTCGCCGGCGGCCGTCGCCGCCGCGGTCCTCGTCTTCGCGGGCATCGCCTTCAAGATCTCCGCGGCCCCCTTCCACTTCTGGGCCCCCGACGCCTACGCCGGGACCTCCACCGTCGTCGCCGGCTTCCTGGCCACGGCCTCCAAGGCCGCGGGCTTCGCCGTCGCCATCCGCTTCCTCGGCACCTGGGGCGGCGGCCCCGACCCGCTGGGGGCGGAGGTCGCGTGGGGCTTCCTCCCGACGGGGCCGCTTCCGTACTGGCTGCTGGCCGCCGGCGCCGCCGTCACGATGATCGTCGGCAACACGGCGGCCCTCCGGCAGACGGAGTTGAAGCGGCTGCTCGCCTGGTCCTCCGTCGCCCACGCCGGCTACCTGCTCATGGCCCTCAGCGCGGGCACGGGGCCGGCCTTCGGGGCCATCCTCTTCTACTTCTGGGTCTACATGCTCATGACGCTCGGCGGCTTCGGCATCGTCGGCCTCCTCCGGTCCCACCTCGGGGGCACCGAGATCCGCCATTACAACGGCCTCGCCCGGCGCAACCCCTCCCTGGCCATCGCCCTGACCATCCTCATGATCTCCCTCACGGGGCTCCCGCCCACGGCGGGCTTCTGGGGGAAGGTGCTGCTCTTCATGCCCGTCATCCAGGGCAAGTACTACGGGCTCGCGGTGCTCGGCCTGCTCGCGAGCGCGGTGTCGCTCTTCTACTACGCCTTCCTCATCCGGGCGATGTTCCTCCTCCCGCCGCCGGAGGGATGCGAGGCCCCGGTCAAGCTGGAGGTCCCCGACTGGGCCCTCGTGGGCATCTCCACGGTGCCCCTGCTGCTGGCGGGCCTCTGGGGGTTCTGGGGGGTGGCCGACGGCTTCCTCAAGGCGGCGACGGACTGGGTGACGGTGGCGGTGAGGTGAGACTTGGAACGCGACAGGGCCATCCGACTGGTGAACGAGGCGCTCTCGAGGGAGTACAACTCCGTCTCGACCTACGTCCTCAACTCCTCCCCCTGGACCTGCCCCGCCGACGACGCCGCGCTGAAGGCCCTGGACGAGGTGCGTGTCGCCCAGGCGGCGACCGCCTCCTGGCTCTCCACGCGCCTGCGCGAGGACTTCTCCGCGGGCCTGACGCTCAAGGCCTTCGAGTACTGGAACCGGGACCTCAACTACCTCTCCATCCCCTACCTGGTGCGGTTCTGCTGCGAGCATTTCGATCGGGTGGCGGCGGAGTACGACGGGACCCTGAAGGAGGCCGGCGACGACGCCGCCCTGAAGGCCGTCTTCACCCGCCTCCGGGACGAGGCGAGGGCCCACCGGAAGAAGCTCGGCCCCTTCCTCCCCGCCTGGACGGAGCACCCGAAGGAGGCGGCCCCGTAGCCCTTCCGCGGCCCCCTTTCTTGGGTGGCCGCCCCGCCCTCCGGGATCATGGGCGGGATGACCTTCGACGACCCCCGGTGGCGCCGGGGGGTGGATCTCTTCAACGACGGCGAGTTCTTCGACTCCCACGAGGTGGTCGAGGATCTCTGGCACGGGACCGACGGACCGGAGAGGGACTTCCTCAAGGGCTTCATCCAGGCGGCCGTGGCCCTGGAGCACCACCGCCGGGGCAACCCGGCGGGGCTTCGCTCCGTGGGGGACACCGCGGCGGCCTGGCTCCGGCGCGCCGACCCCCGCTCCGGGGGGATCGACGTGGCCGCGCTGGTGGAGGACCTGGAGGCGTTCCGGGCCCGGGCCGGGCGCGGGGAGGACCCGCCGCCGCCCGTGGCGCGGCGGCTGTACGCCGGGACGGGGACCGCGGGAAGCGGCGCCCCGGGAACGGCGGCGACGGAAGCGAAGGAAACGGAGGAGGCGACATGAGCAACGGCAAGACCGCCATGGAGGCCGCGCTGAAGGGGACCGCCCCCGCTCCGGGGGAGGCTCCCTTCGTCCAGTTGACCCCCGCCGCGGCGGCCCACCTCCGCGCCCTCATCGAGGAGCAGTCCATCCCCGAGGAGGAGCGGAACCTGCGCATCGGGGTCCGCGCCGGCGGCTGCTCCGGCTTCTCCTACGAGCTCGGCTTCGACCGCCGCAACGCGGGCGACGCCTCCACCGTCGTGGACGGGATGTCGGTGATCGTGGACGGGCCGAGCCTGGCCAAGGTCCGCGGGCTCACCGTGGACTTCGTGGACACGGTGGAGGAGCAGGGCTTCAAGATCGCCAACCCCAACGCCACCTCCTCCTGCGGGTGCGGCAAGTCCTTCCAGGCGTAGACGCACCGTCCCCTCGACGGAACGGAAAGGGATCACGTGGACACCAAGGTGAAGATCACCCTCGGGCTCCTCGCCGCCGTCGCCCTCGCGGGCACGGCCCTGGCCCTCGGGGTAGGACGTCCGCCGCGGAGGGAGAACCCCGGCGTCGCCGCCATCCGGGAGGAGTCGCGCTACCCGGGGCGGAAGATCTTCACCGACAACCAGTGCGTGGTCTGCCACGGCTCCGACGGCTCCGGGGGGGAGATGGGGCCGGCCCTCGGCGCCATCATGCCGGAGTACATCGCCGCCGCCGGGGGGGACGTGGCGGAGGCGAAGCGCCGCCTCGTCTCCTACATGAAGGAGCCCCAGAAGGTCCCCGTCCTCCGCAAGGAGAAGCGCCGCTACCCGAACCCGATGCCCTCGGCCAAGGGTCTCGGCCTCACGGACGAGGCGCTGGACCAGGTGGCGGAGTGGGTCATCCACCTGAAGCCCCCCATGGTCAACGCCGGCGGGGACGCCTCCGGGGGGCGGTAGCTCACCTCCTCAGGGGACGAGGGAAGCGAAGGCGCGGCGCGCCCCCTCCATCCCCGCGGCGATGGTCTCCTCGGGCGTGGCGAAGGAGAGCCGGAGGTAGCCCTCCTGCATGAACCCCGTCCCCGAGGCCGTCACCACCCCCTCGGTCTCCACGAGCCACGCGGCGATGTCGTCGGAGGTGAGGAGCCGGCGCCCGTCCGGGGTCCTGCGTCCGAGGGCGGCGCGGACGTCCCAGAAGGAGTAGAAGGTCGCCGGGGTGGGGAACACCGTCACGAGGGGGATCCCGGCGGCGGCGGCGAGGAGGAGGTCCCGCCGGGCCCGGGTCTCGTCGCGGAGCCCCGTGTCGTAGGTCCCCCGCAGCGCCGCCAGGGCCGCCCGCTGCGTGGGGATGGCGGGCCCGGAGGTGTAGTGGCTCTGGAGGTTCACCATGGCGCGGGAGAGGTCCTCGGGCCCCACGCTCCAGCCGATCCGCATCCCCCCCGTCCGGCGGAAGTTCTTGCTCATCCCGTCCACCTGCACGAGCCACGGCCGCGTCTCCGCGTCCACCCGGGGCTCCGGGTACTCCGCGCCGTCGAAGACCAGTCGCCAGTAGAGGCGGTCGAGCACGAAGTAGACCCGGTGCTCGACGCACACCGCGAGCAGCTCCTCGACCTCGGAGCGGTCGTAGAGCTGGCCCGTGGGGTTGACGGGGTTGTTGAGGAGGAACATCCGCGCGTGGGGGCGCATGCGGAGGTTCCGGCGAAGATCCCCGGCGGAGACCTTGAGGCGGGCGGTCTCCCCCCGGGAGGGGAGCACCATCACGGGCACGCCGTAGGCCGCCGTGACCAGGGGCTGGTAGGAGACCCAGGGGGCGGCGTCGAGGAGCACCACGTCGGCGGGGTTGCAGGCGGCGAGGAAGATGTTGAAGAGGCTCTGCTTGGCGCCCGCCGTGACGACCACGTTGCCGGGCCCGTAGCGCCCCTCGAGGCCGAGCCAGCGGAGGATCTCCTCCCGGAGCTCGGGCAGCCCCGAGGGGTCCCCGTACATCGTGTCCTCCTCCCGGAAGGCCCGCTCGCCGGCCTCCCGGATGGCCGGGTCGAGGCGGCCCTTGGTCTCGCCGAGGCCGAAGTCGTGGACGGGGAGGCCGCGGGCGCGGCGCTCCTCGACGAGGGCCTTGAGGTGGAGCGTGAGCGAGGGCCGGAACTTCCCCATCTTGGCGGAGATGCGTTCCGCGTCCTGCATCGAGCCTCCCTCCCCGCGGCCCGCCTACTCCGGGCCGGAGGTCGTCAGGTCCATGGCCGCCTCGGCCTCGAAGACCGGGGCCCCGAGGCCGGCGGCGGGCACGAGGTCGTCGAGCCAGAGGGCCGCGTCGTCCCGGCGGTAGATCATGAACCGCCCCTCGTCCCCGGGGTCCCGGGCCCTGTGGTACCTCAGGAAGATGCGCTCCTCGTCCACGCCCACGATCTCGATCTTCCCCGACTCGTGGCTCATGCAGAACCGCGCCCGCTTGGCCAGCCCGCTGACCCGCTTCTTGGCCTCCTCGAAGATCCGGTACCCCTCGACGATGGGCACCTCGAAGGGCTCGTTGCCCTCCGTGGGCCGGCCCTGGAAGAGGTAGTAGGGGGGAACGCCGGCGAAGGAGAGCCTCCGGAAGAGGGACTCCAGGATCGCGGGGTCGTCGTTCACGCCCCGCACGAGGGGGCACTGGTTCACGGCGATCACCCCGGCCCTCAGGATGGCGTCGATCCCCTCCACGGCGGGCTCCGTCAGCTCCCGGGGGTGGTCGAAGTGGGCCATGAGGTAGATGCGCCGGGTGGCGGTGCTGTACCGGGCGAGCCCGTCGAGGAGCTCGCCGTCGTCGAGGACGCGCCACGGGTTGAAGGCCGGCATCTTGCTGCCGATGCGGATGATCCCGACGTGGGGGATCTCGCGGAGCTTCCCGAGGATCTCCAGGAGCCGCCGGGTGCCGAGGAGGAGGGGGTCGCCCCCGGTGAGGAGCACGTTGGTGACCGCCGGCGTGCGGCGGATGTACTCCAGGCCCTCGGAGACGTCGAGGCTCGTCTCGTCGTTCCCGTCCATGAAGAGGCGCTTGCGGAAGCAGTAGCGGCAGTAGGCCCCGCAGACCTCGTTCACGAGGAGGAGGACCGTGTGGGGGTACTTGTGCTGGACGCCCCGCGCCACGGTGTAGGCGCGCTCGTTGGAGGCGTCGAGGCGGCCCCGTTCCCCGAGCTCCCTCTCGTGGGGGATGACGAGCCTCCGGATGGGATCGGCGGGGTCCTCCCAGTTGACGAGGGAGAGGTAGTAGTCGTTGGCCCGGAAGGCGAACCGGGCGGCGACCCTTTCCAGCGCCTCCCGCTCCCCGGGGGGCACGCGGTCCAGGCGGGGGACGTCGGACAGGGACTTGACGTAGCGGACCTTCACGGTCGCCTCCTTTCCGGCGCCGGGGAATCGACGCACGCACGGGGACTCAAGGGAGGGGCCGCGGGAAACGACCCGACGGCGGGATTCTACCCGATCCCGCGGGGAGGGGCGACCAATGGCCGCCTCGTTCCGCCTAGACGCTGAAGGACGACCCGCAGCCGCAGGTGCCCGTGGCCGCGGGGTTCCTCCACTCGAAGGAGGAGGCCATCATCGTCCGCTTGAACTCCAGCGTCACCGCGTCGAGGAGCGGCGCCGACCGGGAGTCCACGAAGACCTCGGACCCGTCGGCGGCCACGACGAGGTCCCCCTCGCGGGGGCCGTCCACGACCTCCACCTCGTAGGAGAACCCCGCGCAGCCCCCGCCCACGACCTTCACGCGGAGCCCGGGGCGGGCGAAGGAGGCGTACTCCGGCCTGCGGGTGATCTCGACGATGCGGCGGGCGGCGGAGGAGGTGATGGTCAGCATGGAGTCAGGATAGGAGGGGAGGGGGAAGGGCGGAAGGAAGCGGGGGGGAGTGGGTGTCCGCCGTTTGGTGTCAGACGCAATTCGGCTCCGCGGGGGGATCCCCGGGATCGGGACATTGGATCCCGGGGGACGGCGTTCACCGTTCGTGTCTTGGAGTCGTCGGGACTCCGGAGGGTGCCCGCCGTCTCCCCCTCCCCCTTTCCTTCCCCCCCCCCTCCCCCGACGAGCCCCGGGTCCCCACGGTGGGAGCCTCTCCAACGCGCCGGTGAGCGATCGGGAGGACGGCACGGAGGGGGCCTCTCCCCTCCGTGCCGTCCTCCCGATCGCTCACCGGCGCAACGGCCTCTCCGAACCATCCCCTCCATTCCCGGTTCCACCCTCCACGAACACAGGAACGGAGACCCACCCCATGCACATCACCATCGAGAAGGGCCCCGCCTTCGCCCTCGCCCGCGTCGCCATGGACGCCGGCGAGGAGCTGAAGGCGGAATCCGGCGCCATGGTCTCCATGTCCGGGACCGTGGACATCGAGACGGGGATGAAGGGGGGCTTCCTCAAGTCCGTGGCGCGGAAGCTCCTGACCTCCGAGTCCTTCTTCCAGAACACCTTCCACGCCCGCTCCCCGGGGGAGGTCACCCTGGCGCCGGCGCTGCCCGGGGACATCATGCTGCGGGAGATGGAGGGGGAGTCCCTCATCCTCCAGTCCGGCTCCTACCTCGGCAGCGGGACGGGCATCGAGATGGAGACGAAGTGGGGGGGCGCCCGCTCCTTCTTCTCCCGGGAGGGGCTCTTCCTCCTCCGGGCCTTCGGCCGCGGCCCCCTGCTGTTCTCCTCCTACGGCGGCATCATCGAGGTCGCGGTCCCCGCCTCGGGTTACGTCGTGGACACCGGCCACCTCGTCGCCTTCGAGCCCTCCCTCGAGTGGACCGTGGACAAGGTGGGGGGGATGAAGTCGCTCCTCTTCTCCGGGGAGGGGCTCGTCTGCCGCTTCCGGGGGCAGGGGAGGCTCTGGCTCCAGACGCGCTCCTTCGACGCCTTCCTCGGGCAGATCATCCCCCACCTGAGCCGCGGCTCCGACGGGAGCTCCGGCCTCCTCGGGTAGCGGAACCCGGCCCGGGGCTCCCGGGTTACACTCCCGGCCGTTGAGACCCGGTCCCGGGAGGACTGCCATGGCGGAGCGCGCGTTCACGAAGTCCCGCGGAGCGGAATCCCTGCGGCCCCTCCTCGCGGGGTTCGCCCTCAGCGGAGCCGCGGCCCTGGCCGCGGTCCTGCCCGGTCGCGGTCTCGCCCCCCCGGCCCTGGCCGCGGAGGGCGGCGTCTCCGCGCCGGCCCGCGTCGCGAAGCCCACCGACGAGGATCGCGCCGAGGCGCTGCTCGCCGCGGCGGCGGCCTCCCGCGCCATCGACCGCGAGGTGGGGAAGGCGCTGGCCGCGGCGGGGGTGGAGCCCGCGGGCCCCTCCGACGACGCCGAGTTCCTCCGCCGGGTGACCCTGGACCTCCACGGCGTCCCGCCCACGGAGGCCGAGGTGCGGGCCTTCCTCGCCTCGAAGGACCCGGGCCGCCGGTCGGCGAAGGTGGAGGAGCTGCTGGCGGATCCCCTCTACGGGGACCACGTCGCCGACCTCTGGGGGCGGCTCCTCTTCTCCGGGCTCCGCCGCTACCGCGTCCCGGAGGTGGAGAAGGTCCACGACTGGCTCGCCGCGGGGTTCCGGGAGGGGCGCGGGCTCGACTGGCTCGCCCGGAGCCTCCTCACGGCCACGGGCAACACCGCGGAGGTCCCGGCGCTGGCCTACACGATGCGCTTTCGCGACGGCGGCATCCCCGCGGACATCGCCGGCACCACTTCGCGCATCTTCCTCGGCGTGCAGATCCAGTGCGCGCAGTGCCACGACCATCCCTACGAGAGCTGGAAGCAGGGGGAGTTCGCGGGCTTCGCCTCCTTCTTCAACCTCGTGAACCCCCGCCCCGCGGACCCCGAGAACCGGATGGCGGGGTTCGTCGTCGAGGACCCCACCCCGCAGCAGCTGCGGCGCACGCGGGGGCGTGGCGGCGAGGGGGCGGACATCCGCGGCGCCGCCCGCGAGGCGCCGAAGTTCCTCGGGGGGGCGGTCTACGAGGACCGCGAGGGGACGACCCGGCGGGAGGCCCTGGCGGACTGGATCCTCGCCCGCGACAACCCGTGGTTCGCGAAGGCCATGGCGAACCGCGTCTGGTCCTGGTTCTTCGGGCGCGGCATCGTGAACCCCGTGGACGACTTCCGCTCCGACAACCCGCCCTCCCACCCGGCCCTGCTGGACACCCTGGCCCTCGGTTTCGCGGATTCGGGGTACGACCTGCGCTTCCTCGTGCGGGCCATCGCCGGGTCCGGGACCTACGGACGGACCTCCCGGATCCCGGCGGGCTGGGCCGCCGCCGGCGGGGAGGACGAGGTCGCGCTCCGCCGCCTCGACCGCGCCTACGCCCGCGGCCCCGTGAAGCCCCTCACGGCGGACCAGGTCTTCGACTCCGTGCTCCGGGTCACGGGCATGGACGACGCCTTCCGGCGCGCCAACCGGGCGGAGCTCGAGCGGGTGAAGGCCGGGCTCCTCCAGCAGTTCGTCTCCGAGATCGGCGACGACGAGACGGGGGAGTCGGAGGCCTGGGCGGGCACCATCCCCCAGGGGCTCCTCCTGATGAACGGCCCCCTCACCCAGGTCGGAACCCGGGCCTCGGCGCCGGCGGGACGCGGCGACCGCACGGGCATCCTCGCCCGGGAGAACACGCTGCGGGCGATCCTCGACGAGGAGAAGGACGCGGGGCGGCGGGTGGAGCGGATGTACGTCACCGCCCTCGGCCGCCGTCCGACGGCGGAGGAGAGGGAGGAGGCGGCGGCCTTCGCCTCCCGCGGGAAATCGGGGCAGGGCTGGGAGGACCTCTTCTGGGCGCTCCTCAACTGCTCCGAGTTCATGTCCAACCACTAGGAGGCGCGATGAGGCTCATCCAGAGGGTCGAGGGCGACGTCGACCGGCGCGGCTTCCTCGGGCTCGGCGTCGCCTCGGGCATCGCCTGGATGCTCGCCCGCCGCGCCCCCGCCCTCGCCGCCCCGGGCCCGGCCGCGGAGGAGGGGGCGTCGGCGGCCCCCGACCGCCTCCCGCCGGGGCGCGCGAAGCGATGCATCGTGCTCTTCATGGACGGCGGCCCCTCCCACATGGACACCTGGGACCCGAAGCCGGGCCGGGAGTTCCAGGGGGCCACGGAGACCGTCGCCACCCGCATCCCCGGGGTGCGCATCGCCGCCGCCATGCCGGAGCTGGCGCGGCGCATGGGGGACCTCTGCGTCGTGCGATCCATGACCTCGAAGGAGGGGAACCACTCCCGGGCGAAGTACCTCCTCCACGCAGGCTACCCGCCCAACCCCACGGTGATCCACCCGGCCTTCGGGGCGGTAGTCTCCCACGAAGTAGAGGTCTCCCACGAGGCGGGGCGGGAGGGGTTCGACCTCCCCAACTACGTGCAGATCAACGGGAACAACGGGGAGAGCGGGGGCTACCTCGGCGTCGCCCACAACCCCTTCGTCGTGCAGGATCCCTCCCGGCCCATCGCCAACCTCGCCCCGGCGCCGGGCGTGGACGACGGGCGGCTCGACGCCCGCATGAAGTTCCTGGGGAGGCTCGACCGCGGCTTCGCCGAGACCCGCGGCGCCGAGGTGCCGGAGTCCCGCCAGGTCATGTACGGCCGTTCGCGGCGGCTCATGGCCTCGCCCCTCACCCGCGCCTTCGACCTCTCCACGGAGAAGGAGGCGGCGCGGCAGCGCTGGGGCATGGACAACTTCGGGCAGGGGTGCCTCATGGCCTCGCGGCTCGTCGAGGCCGGGGTGCCCGTGGTGGAGGTGCGCCTGAACGGCTGGGACACCCACGAGGACAACTGGACGAGGGTCCCTGCGCTCCTCTCCCGCGTGGACCGCGGCTTCTCCACGCTGCTGGACGACCTCAAGGCGAAGGGGCTCCTCGAGGAGACGCTGGTCGTCTGGATGGGGGAGTTCGGCCGCACGCCGCGGCCCAACGCGCGGGGCGGCCGGGACCACTACCCGAGGGCGTGGTCCATGGTCATGGCCGGCGGCGGCATCCTGGGCGGGCAGGTCGTCGGCGCCACCGACGCCGACGCCGCGGAGGTCGTGGACCGGCCCGTCACCGTCCCCGACCTCTTCGCCTCCTGGGCCCACGCCTTCGGCCTCAACCCCCGGAAGACCTTCTACGCCGGCGAGCGCCCCATCACCCTCGTCGACAAGGCCGGCTCGCCCGTGCGGGAGTTTTTCGAATAGGTGCCTGGCCGCCAGGCCGCCCGCCGCCGGCCCGCTGGCCCGCCGCCATACCGAACCCGACCCAGATTGGCGGCGAAACGGGAGGGCTTGCCCATCCGGGAGCCACACGTTTCGCCGCCAATCTGGGTCGGGTTCGGTATGGCGGCGGGCGGCCGGCGACGAGCGGCCTGGCGGCCAGGCACCTACCGCCCGATGAACGCCAGGAACTCGCTCCGGGTGCGGTTGTCGCTCTTGAAGCCGCCGAGCATGCAGGAGGTGACGGCGCTGCTGTTCTGCTTCTCCACGCCGCGCATCATCATGCAGAGGTGGCGGGCCTCGATGACGACGGCCACGCCGCGGGGCTTGATGGCGGACTCGATGGCCTGGGCGATCTGGGTGGTGAGCCTCTCCTGCACCTGCAGGCGGCGGGCGAAGGCGTCCACGATGCGGGGCAGCTTCGAGAGCCCCACGATCTTCCCCCGGGGGATGTACCCCACGTGGCACTTCCCGAAGAAGGGGAGCATGTGGTGCTCGCACATGGAATAGAGCTCCATGTCCTTCACCACCACCATCTCGTCGCAGGGGTCCTCGAAGACCGCGCCGTTGAGCAGGGTCCGCATGTCCACCCGGTAGCCGCTGGTCAGGAACCGCAGGCTCCTCTCCACGCGCTGCGGGGTCGAGCGGAGCCCGTCCCGCTCCGGGTGCTCCCCCAGCCGCGTGAGCAGCTCCTTCACCAGGGGCTGGAGCGCGGGTTCCTCCGCGGTCTTCGTCGTCTTCGCCATGGGGTGGAGCCTTTCTCCGCCGCGGGGGGCGGGCAAGGGCCGCATTCTAGCCGGGGAGCGGGGTAGACTCGCCCCGATGTCCTCCCACCCCGTCGCCGCCCTCGAGAGCCGGGGCTCCGTCCTCCTCGCCGCCCTCGTCGGCGGGAGCGGGGAGGCCACCCGGGTGACGACGGAGGAGGGGCGCTCCTTCGAGTACCCCGCGGAGCGGCTCCTCTGGACCGCCCGGACCCTCGCCGTGGCGGGGGTCGCGAAGAGGGAGATCGCCGCCGGCCTCAAGGTGCTCCGCGCCGGCGCCGGTCCCGCCCCCGACTGGCGGGAGCTCCACGGCATGGTGGAGCCCGGCGCGCCCCTCGACCTCCACGACCTCGCCGGGGGCGGTGAGGGGAGGGAGGCCGACGCCCGGGCCCTGGCCCTCGTCCTCCACGCCCCCGGGGCGGCCCCCCTCTTCCGGCTGGAGAAGGGGCGGCTGGTGGCGGCCTCCGCGGAGGAGGTCCGGGCGGAGGAGGTGAAGCGGGAGGCGGAGAAGCGGGTCCTCGCCGCCGAGGAGGCGCTGGCCGCCGCCCTCTCCCGGGAGGGGCCGGAGGATCCGCCCGCGGACGCCGCGCCGGCCCTGGAGGGGCTGCTCGGCTGGGCCCTCGGGCCGGAGGAATCGTCCCCCCCGCGCCTCGCGAAGCGGCTCGGGTGGAACGACGTCTTCGAGGGCCTGGAGCGCATCGACGGGAAGGGCTGGCTCCCCGCGGACGCCATGGCGCCGCTGTCGAAGCGGGGCATCCACCGGGGGTTCCCCGCGGCGGTGCTGGAGGACGCGCGGGAGCTGGCCGCGGCGCCGGACCCGGCGGCGGCGGACCGGGAGGACCTGCGCTCCCTCCCGGCCTTCGCCATCGACGACCGGGAGACCGTGGAGGTGGACGACGCCGTCTCCCTCCTGCGGGGGCCCGGCGGGGAGGTGCGGCTCCTCGTCCACATCTCCGACGGGGCGGCGGTGGTGCCCGTGGGCGGGCCCGTGGACCTCGAGGCCCTGCGCCGCTCCACGACCATCTACCTCCCCGACGGTCGGATCCCCATGATCCCCCCGGAGCTGACGGCGGCGCGGCTCTCCCTCGAGGAGGGGGAGGACCGCCCCGCCCTGACGGCGGAGATCCGGCTCGGGGAGGGGGGCGCGCCGGAGGCGGTGCGGATCTTCCGGAGCCTGGTGCGGGTGGCCCGGCGCCTCGACTACGACGAGACCCAGGAGGAGGCGGGGCTGCCGGCGGAGATCCGGCCCCTCCACGGGATGGCCCGGGCGCTCCGCGAGGGCCGCATCGCCCGGGGCGCGCGGGTTCTCGAGGCCCCCTCCGCCCACCTCCGGGTCCGGGAGGGGAGGCCGGTCCTCATCCACCGCGGCATCGGGGGGGCCGGGGACGTGCTCGTGGGGGAGGCGATGGTGGCCTTCAACCGGGCCGCCGCGGGGATCCTCCGCGGGGCCGGGGCCGCGGCCCTCTGGCGGACCCAGGAGCCTCCCCGGGGGGAGCTCCCTCCGGCGGACCATCCCCTGTTCCAGCTGAAGGCGCGGCGTCTTTTCGCCCCGGTGCGGCTCTCCCCCGTCCCGGCTCCCCACGCGGGGCTCGGGGTGGACGCCTACCTGCAGGCGACCTCGCCCATCCGGCGCTACTCCGACCTCCTCCACCAGCGCCAGCTCGCGGGGGTGCGCGGGGGGGGCGGCGCCGTCCACGCCGAGGCCGCGGTGCGGGAGATGGCGGCGGCCCTCTTCGAGAGGGAGCGGCTCGTGCGCGGGGCCGAGGGGGATCGCGAGGACTACTGGATCTGCGTCCTCCTGGAGGAGCGGGGCGGGGCGGCCCTCGAGGGGCTCCTCTCGCGGCCGCCGCAGCGGGGCCGCGGGTACGCGTGGATCCCGGAGCTGCTGCGGGAACTGCCGGTCCAGTGGGCGAAGGAACTGCCCGTGCCGGCGGAGGGGACGCGGCTGACACTTGTTCCCGTCAAAGTCCGAAGGCATCGCGGCGCCGCCATACTGAACCCGACCCAGATTGGCGGCGGGAGCGGGGGCTGACGATTGTCGCCCGGGAGAGGGAGGCTCGCCCCCGCTCCCGCCGCCAATCTGGGTCGGGTTCAGTATGGCGGCGGCGTGTCGATGTTGCGCAGTACGGAGTCGGTGGGTACGTCGACCTCCAGCACCGCCCGGGTCGGTGCATGCAGCACCTCCCGCAGCGGCTGGTCATCCCCGAGCCCCGCCAGCGCCGGGAAAACCCGCGCCGCCACCACCACGGGATGCCCGCGCCGTCCCCCGTGGACGGGCACCACCACGTCGCTCGCGGGGGCTTCGTCGAAGGCCTCCCGGAGGAGCGCCACGACGTCCGCGCCGACCAGGGGGTGATCCACGGGGAAGAGGAGGAGGCCGGGGGCCCCGGGGGGGAGGTGGGGGAGGGCGGCCTTGACGGAGGTGGAACGGCCCCGTGCCCAGGCCCCGTTCTCCACGCCCCGCGCCCCCGCCGCCGCGGCCTCCGCCAGCACCGCGTCGGCGTCGGCCCCGGCCACGACGAGGACCTCCCCGCAGCCCCCCTCCCGGCAGGCCTCCACGATCCCCCGGAGCGCCGTCCCCCCGTGGGCCTGGGGGATGAGCGCCTTGGTGCGGCCCATCCGGGAGGAGCCCCCGGCGGCGAGGACGACGGCGGGCAGGGGAGGGACCAGGGGCCTCACGGCGCCATGCTACCGCCCCCCCGGCGGGATCCTCCACCGCGGAAGGACGGCCTGTCGGCGCGGGGCGCTATCCTGCCCCCTGTCGCGGGCCGCCGTCCCGGCCCGCGTCGAACGGAAAGGACCCGCCTTGGTGCTCCCGCCGCGCTCCGTCGAGCCCCCGCTCTTCCTCTCCCCCCCTCCAGGGATCCGGCTCGTCAACGCCTTCGAGCGCCCCTTCGACAACTCCGTCGCCACGGCCCGCACCTGCTACTCCGCCCGCGGCATCGTCACCGCCGAGGAGGTGGCCGGCGTCGGCGAGGGGGAGGAGTCCAAAGCGAAGCGCGCCGAGAACCGCGACCGCATCGCCCGCTCCATCTACCAGGCCGGCCACCACACGACGCTGCAGCACGCCACCTTCCAGTTCGCCCTGGACAACGTGTCGCGGCAGTTCCTCTGGACCTTCCTCCACGCCCACCCCTTCTACAACTCGGAGCAGGTCTCGCAGCGCTACGTCGAGGTGAAGGAGGGCTCCTACACGGTTCCCCCCCTCGAGGGGGAGGCGCTCTCCGTCTACCGCGCGACCTGCGAGGGGATGACGGCGGACTACTTCCGGCTCATCGAGGCGCTGGAGCGCCCCGTCGAGGCGGCGCTGCGCCGCCGCTTCCCCCGCCGCGCCGGGTCGAAGCGGGAGCGGAAGGACGTCCAGAAGAAGTCCCAGGAGGCGGCCCGCTACGCGCTCCCCGTGGCGACCCACGCCTACCTCTACCACACCGTCTCGGGGCTGACGCTGCTGCGCTACCACCGGCTATGCGAGCAGCACGACGCGCCGGCGGAGACGCGCTTCGTGGTGCGCCGCATGGTGGAGGCTCTTCTCGAGCGGGACCCGAACTACGCCACCATCCTCGAGGAGCCGATCCCGCTGTCCGACACGCCGGAGGCCCGCTTCTTCGAGGAGGCCGGCGGGCCGCCGTCGGCGGCGATCCAGCGCGCCTTCGTCGAGGAGTTCGACGCCGACCTCGGCGGCCGCGTGTCGAAGCTCGTGGACCGCAAGGCCCGAAACGAGGAGACCGTGGCCCAGGCGGTGCGCGACGTGCTCGGCCTCCCCCGCGGCTCGCTCACCGACGACGAGGCCCTCCTCCTCGTCCTCGACCCGGCGCGCAACCCGCTCCTCGGCGAGAACATGAACGTGAACACCCACGGGAAGCTCTCCCGCGCGCTGTTCCACGCCTCGTGGACCTTCCGCAAGCGCATCTCCCACACCGCCGATTCACAGGACCAGCGCCACCGCATGACGCCGGCGGCGCGGCCGCTCCTCTACGCATACATGGGGGAGGAGCCGGACTACGTCGTCCCCGGGGCGGTGGCGGGGGACCCGGCGGCGGCGGCGCTCTTCCGCGCCTCCATGGAGCGGGCCTGGGCCGGCGTGAACCGGCTCCGCGCGCTCGGCGTCCCCGCGGAGTGGTGCGCCTACCTCCTGCCCAACGCCGTGGCGGTGCGGTTCACGGAATCCGCCGACCTCCTCAACCTCCACCACAAGATGAAGATGCGCCTCTGCTGGAACGCCCAGGAGGAGATCTGGAAGGCCTCCCGGGACGAGGCGGAGCAGATCCTCGCCGTGGAGCCCCGCATCGGGCGCTGGCTGCTCCCGCCCTGCGGCATCCGCGCCCGCTCCGGCGCGCGGCCCGTCTGCCCCGAGGGGGACCGGTACTGCGGGGTGCCGGTCTGGCGGCTCTCCCTCGAGGAGCAGGCGCGGATCGTGTAGGGGGAGGGCGGTTCCGGGGGGGGGGGGGGGGGGGGGGGGGGGGGGGGGGGGGGGGGGGGG
>CAYJMF010000076.1:0-23019 GCA_964370855.1 uncultured Planctomycetota bacterium
TCTGTGGTCAACGGCCCTTCTCGATTCCGGGGCGGGTTCGAGGCCCTCGGGGGGGTGTGGGGGCCCCGGGGGTGAACGGGGCCGGCCCGGAGGATAGGAGGCGAACGAGAGATTCTCGGAATCCCGCGACAGATTCGCGGATCTCGAGCGTTCTCCCCCTGGTGGGACGCATCGGGCGTGCCGCCAAGGAGGCGGCGAATGGGCAGAGGTGGCTTCCGAGGGGGTCAGGGTGTGCGGGCGCCGGCGGGGGCGAGGGAGGGGACGATGGGGAGTACCGCGATGCCGGCCCGGGTGCCTGTCCGGGCCATCGACCTGGTCCCGGCGGCGAAGAGGGCGTGGGGCGAGAGGTTCCCGGGGCTCGAAGCGCAGATCGCGTTCCTCGATGCCGAACCGCGCCATGCCCCCACCTTCGAGGCAGAGGCGAGAACCGCCGCGTTGAGAGCCCGGACGTTCATCCGGGAGTTCAGGAGCCTCACGGGGCTGGCGTGGGTCGCGTTCCGGCCCATCCCGCCCCGCCTCGCCAGCCCGTGCGGGCCATCGGGACAGGAACTGAACTTTGCTCTTGCGCTGGTGGGGTGCCAGCGCCGATCCTCTACGGGCCGGGCCGTGGTGGCAGGACACCTCGGTCCCCCCGATGCGGGGGGGACTCTGCCATCGCGGCCCGTTTCGTTTGCATCGGAGGTACGGCATGCGCGGTGCGGAGAGAGAGAGAGAGAGCGAGAGAGAGGGACGATTCCCGTAGGGGGCCAGCCGGCCAGGCACCTTGGCGGGAGGACCGGGGCCTGATGAACCCCGGGAAGGAGGGATGCACGGGGATGCACGCGAGGGGAATGGGTGACTGGAAAGGCGAGGTGCGCAGGTGAACCGAGAGACGGAGCCGCTGGTAGCTGAGTCCGTCGCATTCCGCGCGATTCTCGAACAGGCGAGGGCAATCGCCGCGTCCCCGCATCCCGTACTCCTCCTCGGAGAGACCGGCGTCGGCAAGGAGCGCGTCGCCCGCGTCATCCACGGCCAGGGGCCCCGTCGCGACCGGCCCTTCGTCGCCGTCAACTGCGGGGGGATCTCCGAGGCGCTCCTCCTCACGGAGATGTTCGGCCACGTCCGAGGCGCCTTCACGGGGGCGGACTCGGACCACCTGGGGCACCTCCGCGCCGCCGCCGGGGGCACGCTGCTCTTGGACGAGGTCGGCGACCTTCCCCCCGCCGCCCAGGTGGCCCTCCTGCGGGCCCTCGACGGTCAGGAAGTCCACCCTGTGGGAGGCACCCTGGCCTACCACCTCGACGCCAGGGTGATCGCGGCGACGGAGTGCGACCTGAAGTCCCTCGTCGATGCCCGTGCCTTCAGGCCCGCTCTCTTTCACCGTCTTGCAAGCCATGTCCTCCATGTTCCCCCGTTACGGGAGAGGCGGGAGGACATCTTCCCCCTCGCCGAGGCCGTCCTTGACTCCATGCGGAGGCGGGGGGAGGCTGATGGAGAGTTCCTCGGCCCCCAGGCCCGTTCGGCCCTGTTGGCACACCCCTGGCCTGGGAATGTGCGGGAGTTGCGCAACGTCGTGACGTCGGCGGTCTACGAACATGGGAAACAGGACCTCAGCGGTATTGCGTGCCTCCTCGCAGGAGGGGTGGCTAACGCGACCCGGGCAGTGTCCCCGGCCCAGCGGACCGCCCTGAGGCGGGAGCCGACGGACATCGAGACGGAGGTGTTGGTGGCCCTCCGTCAACGGGGACGTTGCTCCATAGCCGTTCTCGCGCGGTCCATCGGCCGCAACGCGGAGATCGTCCGGCTCGCCCTGCCACCGCTCGTGGCTGCGGGCATCGTTCTGAAGGGTGGCAGGGGGCGCGGCTCTTGGATCAGCGCCAATCCCGAGTCCGAGACAATGGCCATTCTTGGCGATTGAATGCCAATGAATGGCCATTCCGTCTGCCAGCCAGATCGGACGCTCGACTCGAGGGCACAAGTGCAAGTCGTACGAAGGAAACTACATACAACGATCTAAGCGACTTGTTGAGATCGCTTACTATGGAGGCACGGTCCTTGCTCATGCACACAACGACGAGGTCGTGCCCGTCAGGGGCCGTGGGGCCCCGGGGGTTGTGGGAGTTACCCTCGACGGCCTACGAGTGCCGGGGAGAGTAAAAGGGCAGGAACCTCGCGGCGCTGTGAAGCGGTACACACCCGAGGGGTTCCGCAGAGGAAGCCATGGCTTCCAAGGAGGCACCAATGCGTCGTTGGCTACTCGGTGCTGGCGCAATGTTGCTGTACACGATGGGATTCTTCGCTCCGCCCGTCTTCGCTTCATGCACCTGTAGCAGCACCCCGTCAGTCGTCAGCACTGGGGCTACCCAGAGCGGGTGCTCAGTGAACTTCACCTTCACCGCCTCTACCTCGGAGGGGCCTCAGTGCCTCTCCTTGGGGGGAACCTACGAGTACAGTGGCGCCATGGGAACGAATCCGCAGAACAGCCCTCAGGGGGGGGTTCTCGACCGGGGTGTGGAACCAGATCGATGAGAACGGAAACAACGTGACCGGGTACTTCGACGTCTCCCTCGCCGGAACTGAGCCCGGTCAGACCATCACCTGCTCCATGTCGGCGAGCAACTGCGCGGGGACGGGCTCGGCGAGCCGGCAGAAGACCCTCACCAACCCACCCTGCGGCGAATAGCCGCCCACCGATCACACCTGACTATACCCGACCCAAGGGGCGCGTGACTACAGGAGGTAGTCATGCGCCCCCTCTCTGCCTTGATCAAGAGGGACCATGGCGATAGGTAGCAAGGAAATCAGCCAGTCCAGGAAAACGTCGCCGTTTCAGTATCTCTCCCACTGGAGCACTGGGGCGACTGTCTGGGCTGGAGCCGCTGTCTGTGCCCTCTCGTTGTCATACATCGCCAAACGGGACCAGGGCGCGAGATTGTTACAGTCAAGCCTAGAACTTCCATCGGTCCCGCGCGGTAAGGCTCCAACGGACGGTACGGAGACCATTCACCTAGAACTGTACTGTCCCTTGACATCACCGTTTCCTTCTGTTATTGATGTTCTAGTCTACGAAGCTAGGTCCATGGTCGAGGCAACCCAAATGTCGACGGGAACACCAGTTCTGGCCTCGGGCCCAGTCGCAATCAGTCCGACCACAATGCCGTTGAGATTGGGCCCAACACACACCCCCGTATCCGTCCGGGTCGCAGCGCTCAGCGCGCCCAGCTCTCACTACGCCGTAAGAGTGTCCGCGCCCGGTTTCGCCCCCGTCCTTGTCTGGCCAGTAAACCCAAAATCCCAGGCCGCGATCCGATTGCGGCGGGGAGGGTCTATCGAAGGAGTGCTCACAGTCCGAGACCAGAACGAGGATGCCGAACTGCCCTCGATCATGATCTCAGGCGAGTCGAACAGTGGGTTTCGACTCATGCTGAAGACAGTGAGGAGTTCGCACTTCTCGTGTCAGAATGTAGCGCCTGGGGTCTACCGCCTTGCAACTAGTGACACAGGTTTCGACTTAATCAGCCCTGATGAGATTACGGTGGTCGATGAGCGTGCGACACAAGTTGAAATTGTGCTTGGAGCGCGCAAGGCAACAGAATGACCAGACCGACCAACAGCCTACTGCCCTACTTCCGCGGCCATTCTGCACGGCTTCTTCTCGGCGGGGTTCTTGTGTTCTATGCTCTATCAAAGGCTGTCGGACCAGCGAGCAATTCGTGCCAGACTCTAGGCGAGTCATTCGGGTTCTCCGGGTTGGTCAGCGCACACCTGCTGTCCGGTATCACATGGCTCGAACTACTTGTCGGCACCGGCCTTCTGTTTCTTCAATGGATGGAACTTAACATCAGAATTGCAATTACCCTCATGTCGTGCTTCGTGGGCTTGGTACTGGCCCTATACTTCGCGGGCCATGTTACAGCTAGATGCGGGTGCTTCGGAGACCTTTTAGTGGGCCCCCAGGACACCAGGCTCATCCTCGTTCGAAACCTCATTCTCCTCGGGGCAGGCATCTGCGTTTCAAGGGACATTTCCTACCTCTCTCCTCGTTCAAGAGTACACCTTGGAGATTGTGAATGACAAAGCGCCGAGGCATGGTGAGCATTGCAATCGGTCTTGCGTTGTCTGGATTGCTCGTGGGGCTCCTTCTTTGGGGCGGGGCAGCGGAGCATCCCATTGTTAGCCCAGATGAAAGGTCCGCAAGAGGCGTCCCGGAAGTTGCACCTGTGTCCGCTGAACAAGGCCAGCCACAGGAGGCGGACGTCACATTCACGGGGCAGGAGGGGCACCTAAGCGGAAGGGTTTTGACATCCGATGGGGTACGACCGGTGAGAGGAGCCCTGGTTGCATTACTCCCGCTGAATGCAGGTAGAATGCCTGCCTTTGCAGCGACTAACGATCTTGGGGACTTTGTGGTGCGAGCCAGAGATGGGGACCGGTATCGCATGTTCGCGTGGGACGACACCGAAGGCTGTTACGACGAGACCATTAGCATTCCAACGGCCAGCGACGGAAATCCAGTTTCCCTCGAAATTCGTTTGCTTGGTGCCAGTAGGCAGCCAGTCGTTACGACTCGAGCGAACACAGATCCACTGCCCAGAGCTTCTGTGATCGTCACGGTAGCAGATCCTGCTATCCAAGCGATCGTCGGCTGGAGCGCGAGGGGTGTTTCCGACGAGCGTGGATTGTGCACAGTAACGGTACCCAACGAAGTTGCCCTGCACTTTGTGGCGCTTCATGACCAAGCTAGCCAGGGTCCCAGCATGACCGTTCCACGTGCACCTGGCCCGACTGTGCCCGTTCTTCTACCATTCGGCTCCAAGAGCCTAGCACCTTCGACCGTCGCACAGGGACTTGTCGTAGATGTCCACGGCGAACCGGTCCCCGATTTGACCGTGTCACTCCGTCCGGTGGATCCGTCTGGCGGGCCCGCAGTTGTGATGGGAGCCAAGACGAATGTCGCCGGAGAGTTCGCGAACCCCGAAGCACTTGGTGGACAGTGGGAGACGTTTGTATTGGCCCGGAAGGTCGGGGATCTCACTAGCCTCAATAGAGCAATCTCCAACGCAGACGGGACTTCAGAGATTAGAGTCACTAAGTCCGGTGCGGTTCGCCTGGCCTGTAACTGGGCAGACGGGACGCCACGACCGGATTTCACTACCGAGGTCGGGGTGACCGTTCTCAACGCCTCTGTTGAAGGAGTCAGTATCGAGGAGAATCGGTGGCTTGGGTTTTCTTTCGGAGGAGAGATTGGGAGAAGCGTACAAGGCCTTCTTCCCCCCGGAAACTATTCTCTACTGATTCATGGTGCAGACTTCATATCTAAGCAGTATTCGGACGTCACGATTCGCTCGGGTGAAACAACGGATTTAGGCAGCGTGACGGTCATGCCAGGTGCGCGCCTATCGGGGACGGTGGAGTGGCCAGATGGAGGCCATGAAGGTCGGCTCCAGATGGTGTTCGTTCCGTTGCCTCGGCAAGGAGCGGCGATGCAGGAACCTCAGGTTCCTGTCAGGTTGAAACGGGACGGGACTTTCGACAGCGGTCCTCGCGTCCCCGAAGGCGACGGGTGGTTAGGAGCGTTTGATAAGTTGGGGTTGCGTGGGTTTATTTGGGTTGCCGGACTGCGCGGCACCGAGGATCGTAACGTGAACGGGTTAGCTATCGAGGGGACTGGGCGACTCATACTTAAATCTCAAGGAACACCCGGCGCCACCCAGGATGCCATCCTGCGCAGGGAAGACGGAGGGCCTGTCCAATGGGACAGTGGCGATGGAGGATGGAGCATGGGACGTTTGCTTGTCCAGGCCACGATGAACCGAGTCGCCGATGGGGTATTCGTGAAGGGCGATCTCCTATCAGGGCGATACATTGTCACCATCGGAGGCGACAAGGTGGCTGCGGATGTGCGGGCAGGTGAAACGACAATGGCCTCAACTAAGAAGTGACCGCCTGTCTGCAGTTCTTCGTCGGTGCACAGTACGCGCCCGGGTGCGTCGTGGAAGGAGTCGATAACCAGCAGGTGCAAATCCTGTCCGGGGAGTTGGTGGTACGCCCCGGTAGCCACGGGAGCGGGAGTTCCGGGCAACCGGCCGGCCCGAAGCCTCCCGGACAACAGCCCGGCTGGGGCCGGGACTGGGCACCCCCGGGTCGCAACGTGGTGGGCCCAGCCCGGAAGGATCCACCTATCATCCACCTAGCGCCTGCCTACGCCTGCGACATATGCGACATATGCGCCGGGCCGTGAGCGTAAGTCCTTGCAGGACAACACCCTGATCTTGCTTCGGGAGCAAGAGGCCGGAGGTTCAAATCCTCTCGCCCCGACCAGACGCATCCATCGGCGCACCAGGTGGATGCGACGGCCCCCCCCGCTCCGGCGGCCCTCTCCGCAGGTCTCCGGAACCCGGTACGTACCGGGTTTCGGCACTTCCGAGGGTCGCGGCCGCTCCGAGGCTGTCCCGCCCGCGTCATAGTCTTCCGGGCGGTACATGGATGCGCAGGCCCCCGAGGTGATTCGCGTCGTACGCGCCGCCGCCTGAGGCATGGCGAACAGAGGCCAATGAAACCTCAGATCGAATGCCGGAGCGCGTGGTCGTGCTCCGATTCGCGCGAGACTTCTTAGTCGAGCATTCTGCCAAGGATCGTCGCATTCGCGGCGACGGAGGTACGTCGTCAGGGAGGGCGTCATGCAAGGGCCATGGATCGGTCTCTTCGTCGTGATCGCTGGCGTTGCCGTCATCCTTTGGCGCCGCGCTGGCTCTACGCCGTCGATGGCAATGTGGTCGGACATCAGCGAGACCATCCCGCGGCTCCAGAGGGCCGCCGCCAGCAACGTCCATCATGCGGGCGAGGACACGGTGGCATCCGCTGCGATGGCGAAGCAGACCGCCGTGCTGCGCGAGACGATTCGCTTCATCTACACGATCGCGCGCGACGGTGACCACGTGAACCACGTCATCTCGTCGCAACTCGTGGCACGTAAGCCGGAGAAGTACCAGGTGGAGTCCATGCTGGTGGCGATGCTCGCGCTGACGCGGCAACTCAAGGCGGCTGGCATCGAAGGCGATCAGGGGAGGTTCGAAGTCGACCGATCGGAAGCGGGCACGCACTTCATGGGGCTGCTACTCACCGCCGAAGAGCACGAGAGGTTCATGTCTGCCGGTTCCGCGCGGGCCTGAACGGGGGTCAGGCGGGTCGATCTGGCCGATGACGGACGGGCGCCGGCAGGGAACGAGCGACCTCCCGGACCACGTTGACGCGTACGGGTTGTCCGTAACGAGTGGCAGCCCCATGCGAGCCGCGTACAGGAACGCGTTGGCGGGGTACGCGACCCAACCCGGACCATTCACGGCCGAGGAGCTCCCTTGAAGCCCCTTCGAGAACCCCAGAGAAGGGGTTGGGAGGAAGTTCGGTGGGGGAGGCCCATAGATCATCTCCTCTAGCACCATCATGAGTTCCTTGGCCTGTGGCTCTAGGACACCCACCCGGAGCCGCCAGGTGCCGGCGGAACCCTCCATCTTCTTCGACTGGGGGGGCCTGGGATCGTCCGCCAGGCGCAGAACGGCGTCCCGGATGCGGGGGAGTACGTGGGGTGGGAGCCGTCCGAAGTCCCTTCCCGCGGCGGGCAGGTAGACGACCTGGTACGGCATCTAGAGGCCGAACTGCTTCCAGAACTCCTCGTGGGGGACGGCACCGCCCTCGGAGAGGGCCTCGCGGGACGCCCTCACGTCCCCCTCGTCCTCCCGGCGATCCAGTTCCTCGGCCATGAGGTCGCGGACGATGGGGCGGAGGATCTTCACGAGCGCGGCGCGGTCGGGGGTCCGGCCGGATCGCGGACGCGGCTTGCGCTTGCGTGTCCGGAGGGTCTTGGTCTTGTTCACGGGGCACCTCTTTCGGGGAGTTCATCCTACCACTCCCGCACTCCGGGCCGCCGCCCCTGGCGAAGCGGATGGGATCACGTTCCGACCCGGACGATGAGGCTGTTCAACGACCTGCGGCGCAGTCCGAAGGACGGAGGGGCCTCTTCGGGAGCAAGAGGCCTGAGGGTCATCTCCTCCCGCCCCGCCCGGTACCCGTACGTAGAGCGTGGCGCTCGCTGGCGCGTCGACGTTCGGGAGATTCACTGCTGGCCGGACCGAATCGAAGGGCAGGTCGTCGGTACTGCCTACGGTGCGACCATCGGGCTCTTCGACACACACTTCTGTTCGAGTGGGGGGACGTACAGGCGCCAGCGAACCCGCGAGTTCATCGTGAACGCGTGGGCATACCGGCTTCTACCTGGTTTGATTCTCGCCCGAGGCTGCGCATCGCTCGCGACCGCTCACCATTGCGAAGTCCTCGGTCCGATGTACACTCCCCGCGGTCAACGACTTGCGGCAGAACACGACGGAGAAGCCGAGCCGCTTCGGGAGCAAGAGGCCGGAGGTTCAAACCTCTCGCCCCGACCAACACCCAACTACCGGTCACCGCGGCTACATCCCGTGACCGCCGGCCTTTCCCAAGATCTTGGGCTCCCCCTCGAGAAGGCCCCGTGCGGGGTCGAGGAGGGAATCGAGCTTCTCGATCCGGCGGTCGTTGAGCTTCGGCGCGTTCTCCCGCAGGAACCGGACGGTTTCCCGGGCCTCACCGTTGCCGAAGGACCCGAGCATCTCCAGGGAGCGCTCCATGACCCACCAGTGGAACTCCCGGCACATCAGGTCCCGGTTGCGCCGGAAGGCGTCTGTGAAGTGGGAGCTCCTCCACTGCTCGGGCGGGACGGTTTCCCACGGGAGTTCCCTTCCGCCGAGCCGCTTCATGGCCTCGTCCATGACTACGTCGAGGGGGGCAACGTCCAACTTGTAGGGAAGGTACCCGGCCCACTCCCGCTCAAGAAGAGTGCCGCCGGAGGAGTCCAGCAGTCGGACGAGCATGAAGACGTCCGCGTCGGAGACCAGGATGGAGGTTCGGCGGCGGCCTCCCGTGCCGAGGGACCGCTTCTCCACAGTGACCATCGGCAGAACCCGGGTCATCCCCAGGATCTCGTGAAGCTCCACCGACCGAACCTGCGCACGCTTTACCGATCGAACCAGCCTGTCCTGCTGACTGAGATTGGGTCCGTTCCACTCGACCCGTTCCATCGAGGCCGTCTCCCCCTCGAAGGTGACCCGGATGGAAGTCAGGGACCCGCCATGACCGCTGCCCCAGCCGATGTCCATCACGGCGACTGCGGACTCGGGGAGCGGCTCTCCCCGGACCTCAACAAGAGTCTCGTAGCCGTCCTTGGGGAAAACCCGGAAGTTCCCCTGCAGGCGGTACAGGAGGTTGTCGAGGTAGAACCCGTCCCCCTTGTTCTCCTCCAGAGCGTCGTACCTCCGCATCTCCAGGCGGCGGACGATGGGAGGGAGTTCAGCATCCGCAGCGGGGACCTCGGCTCCCGTGGGTGCTTCGGGAGCGGGAGTCGCGGCACATCCCGCAACACCCAAGACCAGGAGAAGCCATGTCCGCTTCATAGGGGAACTCCTTCGACCCGGAGGGGAGATGCTGCCCCCCGACCACTTCCATCAGGTCGAGTAACGGACGAACTCTAGTCCGGATCGGAGGGTTCCGACTTGTTGTATCCAGTTGCATAACGTCCGTCGCCTTGTGCAACTCCTGCAACGCCTGCAACGGACGGTCGCCATAAGTCCGTGCTGCACAACGATCGCACCCCAACTTCGGGAGCAAGAGGCCGGAGGTTCAAATCCTCTCGCCCCGACCAATACCCCATCGGATCCCGCCACGACCCTCCGCGTAGTCTTCCGGGGTCGGTGGGGCCAGGTGGATGAGGAACATCCAGGGGGCGGGGGCTCCCTCGTCACCCGGGCGCGGCGCCGGGACCGTCGGGCGGGCGGGCGCGCGCCAGTGCCGCCACCTGCTCCGCCCGTTCGAAGCCCACCCGCTCGTAGACCCTCCGCGCCCCGCCTTCGGCGTCCGCCCTCATCCAGATCTCACGACTCCCGAGTTCCGCACGCGCGTGCTCGCAGGCGCCGTGCACGAGGGAGGCGGCGTAGCCGCGCCGCTGGAAGTCCGGGTGGGTGGCGACGGTCTGGCAGCGCGAGAGCCCGTCGGGACCGAAGATACCCATCGTCGCCACGACCCGGTCGCCCTCGAAGGCCCCGTAGACGAAGCCGAAGCCGGCCTCGGCCATCCTCCGGTACCGGGCGTGGTTCCGGGTCTGGAACGCCCGGAATCTCACGGGCTCTAGATCCCCGGGAGCGGTGGCGTGGTGCACGGCGAGAGCCTGGGCCCACTCGGCATCCCCCTCGAGGGGGCGGACCACGGCACCCGGAACGCGGCGCTCCGCGGGGCGCGTCCCCGTCGCACGCAGGAACAGGTCGCGGAGGAGGAGATAGCCTCCATCCACGAACTCCTCCGCCGCTCCGACCTCCCCGTCGGTGCGATCGAAGAGGAGGTTGACATGCCCGACACCGGGCCGGGACCCCACCTCCTCGGCGAAGACCCGCTCCCAGCGCTCCCTCTCCCCGGGCCGGGGGGCGTCCCGGAACAGGACGAAGTTCCCGAACCAGAAGGTCGGGTTCGCCGGCGTGAGGGCGACGAGGTAGTCGCCGCGGTCGAGCAGTTCGCCGTCGAACCCGGCGATGAGGAGGTCGGTCCCGAGGCCCCGGGAGCGGAGGTGCATGGGGCACAGCCTATCGCCCCAGGGCCCCGATGGCGGCCCCCATCGGGGCCGGGTTCGGTCGACGGGAAGGCCTCCGGGCCCTCTCCCCGTGCACCGACATCGCGGCGTCGCAGCCGAGGTCGGCAATCGTCGGGCCCGATGCGCCGCGTGCTCCCCTTCCTGGTGCTGTTGACCGCCCGGGCCAGTCCCCCTCCGCTGCGGACGGGGGCGAAGTCCGACGGGCCGGGGAGGCCGGCGGGTGTACTGCGAGGCGGTGCCGCGCTTCTCGTCGAGCTTCGCTGTGATGGTGAGCATGGAGGACCTCCTTTCGAGGCAGGGTCGGGTGGTGGATGATGGAGGGCGGCCGGCTTGACGGGTTCGGGGGATTCATGTTCGACCTGATGACGGAGAGGCTGGAGACGGTGATTGCCAGGGCCCACGGGGAGGCGCTGCAGAGGGGCGATCAGGAACTGGGCCCCGGCCACCTCCTGGTGGCGCTCCTCGTGGTGCGGCTCGGGAACGCCTACCGGGCGCTGAAGAACGAAGGCCTCACCGTCGCCATGGCCCGGAAGGCACTCCTCCAGGTCAGGGGTCCGGGGCCGGGAAAGTCCGGGAGCAAGCGGACGGCGTTCTCCCCCGTGGCACTCGACGTATTGAACAGGGCCGAGAGCCTCGCCGCCGACCTCGACACGGATGAGTTCGATACGCCCCACCTCCTCATCGCCTTGCTGGACCTCGACACGCCCCACTCCCCCGGTGCCCTGCTTGACGGGGAGAGTGGAGAGGCGACCCGGATGCTCGATGCCATGGGCGTGTCGCCTGCCCGGGTCCGGAGCGAGACCTTTCGCATCCTCCAGCACCAGGGGCCGCTCTCGGGGACCTCCCTCGACTACGACCTCAGGAAACTTCTCGAGGGCCCCGAGGGGAAGGGCATCCGGCCCCTGTTGGATCGGGCCAGGGCCGCGCACCGGGCCGCCTTCAAGGCCAGGGAGTGGGAGCGTTCCGCACGGATCGCGGGGGCCGTCTCGGAGATCGCGTTCACGGCCTTCTCCGGGTTCGAGAAGAACTGGGTGCCCCTCGCACGGGAGCGGCTGGAGGAAGTACTGGGTGAGTCGGGCGATACCCGGAGAGAAGAGCAGGGGATGGGCTGGGAAGAGGAGGTTGCAGACGAGGCGGGTCGAGCGGAAGGTGCGCCTCCACAAGCCGCCGCGGGCGACACAGCGGGTGATCCTCAGTGAGCCTGGTTCTCTGCCCCGCCTGCAGAAGGAAGGGTTTCGCGTGGGCGAAGTTTGATGAAGGGCCGTTGACGCAATGGGACTGCGCGTACTGCGGCTTGCACGCCATCGAGGACGAGCGGAAGGAACCCGCTGCTCCCCACACGCGGTCCCGCGATGGCGGGTAACATCGGGGGGCAGTACAGCGGCAGGAGGACCCTCAGCATGACCCCACATCCCGGGGCCCTCGTCGGGGCCTTCCTCCTGGTCCTCACCGGGGTCGTCGCCTGCTCTCCCGACCCCGAAGGGAGGGCCGTTCGAGCTCCACCGCCTCCGGCGGTCGCCGAGGTGGTCGTCCCCGGACCCGCCGTTCCGCCCGACGTGCCGGCCACGCCCGTGCCGGCTCCCCCTCCTCCCTCACCTCCCCCGGCCTCCGCGTCGCAGCCCGTCCCCGAGCCCGTCGAAGACGGGGCGGTGGTCGGTTCCCTTCTGCATGTGGCGACGGGACAACCGCGATCGGGCCGCGTGGTCGTTACCGACAGAGGCGGACGAACCTGGTCCGCGGAAGCCGGCCAGGACGGGCGGTTCCGCGTCCCGGGACTGCCGAGGGGAGAGAAGGTCTGCCTCGTCGCCCGCTCCGATGGGGCGGGCGTCCTCATGACGCCCGAAGTCGATGTGCCGTACGTCGGGGATGCCGACCTGGGCTGGATCGGGATGGAGGCGGCCGTCGACCTGCCCGTCAGGGTCGTCGACGGGGACGGGAGCCCGGTCGCGGGAGCGACGGTGACTGCGCGTGCCCCCCTCCGCGGGAACCTCTGTTCGGGTCCCATCCACATCGAACCCTGGCCGATCGCCGCCTCCTCGACGACGGACGCGACGGGAAATGCCACGTTGAAGGGGCTCTCCTCGGCCGACTGGGCCCTTCTGGCCGTGGCGCCGGGGTACGCGAGGCGCAACATGCTCCTCACCTCCCGCACCCCCGGGACTCCGGTCCCGATCGTCCTCGAGCCGGGCCACTCCCTCGAGGGGAGGGTCTTCCTCGCGGGCGGAGCGCCGGCATCGGGCGCCCTCGTCGTCGCGATGGAATCGGGAGTCCTCTGGAGCGACTCCATCTGCTGCCTGACGGTGAAGGCCGATGCCGAAGGGCGGTTCCGCATGGAAGGACTCGGCGAAGGGACCTGGCCGCTCCTCGTGCAGGCCCTTCCCGGGGTGCTGGAGCCGGGGCCGATGGTGAAGGTGCCGGCGGCGGCGGGGGTGGACGTCTGGCTTCCTCCGCGGGGGACGGTCGAGGGGCGCGTGACGGGAGCCCCGGGGAATCAGCCGGTGGCGGCCGCGCGCGTCTCGTGGTCGGTCTCCGAGAGGGGCGAGAACCGCTTCTGGGCCCTCGTGGAGACCCGGACGGATTCCTCGGGCGGGTTCCGGATGCAGGATGTTCCGGTCGGGACCTTCCACGGTCCGCAGGCGGGGGCGGCGGGGTACCTCGAGTACCCCGATTCCCTCGGCAAGCCCGAGGAGCGCTTCCACTCCCTCGCCCCGGGAAAGGCGATCCGGATCGACGTGACCCTCCACAGGGGAGGCGCCGTCCGAGGCGTGGCGAGGGATCGGGACGGAGCGCCCGTGCCGCGCGCCTGGGTGAGGGTCAGCACATCGATTCCCGGGAGAGGGCCCCTGGTTTCACCGGTCGCCTGGACGGCGGACGACGGCTCCTTCTTCGTGCCGATGGCCCATCCCGGGCGGGCCTACATCCAGGCGCGGGGCCCCGGTTCCCACAACGAGGGGAGCGCCGTCGGCTGGGTGGAGGCGCGCGAGGAGGGGGGCATCCCCGAATCGAGCGCGGTGACCGTTCCCCTCGAAGGCGAAGTGCGGAAGGACCTCGTGATGCTCCCGGACTGGGTGATCCGCGGGCGGGTCATCCTCGCGGACGGGACCCCGGCGGTCGGGTTCGCGCCGAGTCTGTGCGACAGCCGGAACGGTCACGGATTCCCGGGTGCCACGGCCTTACCCACGGACTCGAACGGCACCTTCTGCATCTACTCCGCTGAGGGTGGTGCGGGCCTGGTCGTCGAGGCCGAGGGGCCGGGGGGGCTTGTGGCGCGCTCCTCTCCCTTCGCCTTGGAGGAGGGGAGGAACCCCGGCGACCTGGACCTCCAGGTTCCCTCATGGGCCGGTGTATCCGGCCGAGTCCGCTGCGGCGACGGACAGCCGGTTCGCAACGCCGTCCTGCGCCTGGTGAGGGTGGATCCGAATGAAGAGGCGGACTTCATCTGGCCCTACCAGCTCCGGGGGGCGAAGCGGGTCCCCGTGACCGAGGACGGGACCTTCTCCGCGACCGGCCTCGCCGCCGGGCGGTACACGTTCTCCTGCACGGCCGACGGTTGCAGCGAGGCGAGGGGGCCTTCGATCCAACTGGCCCCAGGGGCGACGGTGGAGGGGATCGAGGTCGTCCTGCCTAAGGGATGGTCGGTGGGAGGAACAGTGTGCGATTCCTCCGGAGAACCCGTCGTCGGCGCGGAGGTGAATGCCCGCCCGTCCGGGAGGTCCTTCCGTCTCGGACGCAGGGACATCGCCGCCGTCACCGGCGAGGGCGGACGCTTCCGGGTGGACGGACTCCTGGAGGGGACGTACGACCTCCGGGTGCATCCTCCGGATGGGCCGGATTCCATCCTGACCGCCGATGCCGGGACGGAGGACCTGAAGGTGGTCCTCGAACCCGGGTTCGCCATCTCCGGACGCGTTCTCGAGGTGGAGGCGGGCAGGCCCATCGGGGGGATCACCCTGTGCGCCTACGAAGAGGGGTCCCCGGAGATGCGGTTCTTCGAAATGAGGGAGACGGTCTCCGCTGCGGACGGGACCTTCACGCTGGCCGGGCTGCGGGAGGGGAACTACGAGATCGCGAGCGGCAAGGGCCCATTCGACCACGACCCCCTCTATCCGGGGACGAGGATCGATGGCGTGCCCGCCGGGACGAAGGACCTGATCGTCCACCTGGAGCGGGGACGCTGCATCGCGGGGCGGGTGACGGACCTCGAAGGGAATCCGGTCCGGTCCGGCGGGCTCTCCGTGGATCTGCACTTCCCCCCGACGAAGCACGGTCTGAGTTCCAGGAGCCAGTCCGTCAACAGGGACGGCACCTTCCTGTTCTCCTCCCTTCCGTCCGGAAAGTACACGCTGGAGATCGACTCCCACTCTTTCGGGGAGACCCGGGACTCGACGTTCCTTCCGGCCACGGTGGAGGACATCGCTGCCGGAACCGAGGACCTGGTGGTGAAGCTCCATCGGGGGCGGCCCATCTCCGGAAGGGTCGTGAAGGCGGATGGAGGGCTTCCGTTCGGAGACATGTGGTTGACCGTCGGGTACGCAGGGAAGGCGGAACGCCCGGGCAACGGCTACCTGAATCTCCTTGACGACGGCTCCTTCGTCACGGGAGGCCTGGACGACGGGCGATCGTACGACCTGTCGGTTTCCTCGAAGGACGGCAGGTTCTGGGTCGCCCGCGACGTGCCCGCGGGGGCGGTGGACGTGGAGGTGGTGCCCGAGCAGAGGGAGGGGACGATCTCGGGGACCGTGGTGGACGAGGAAGGGAAGCCCGTTCCCCCGGGGTTGCCGGTGAAGGCGAGTCCCCGGGACACGACGGGTGATCCGGTGGAGACGGAGACGCTGCCGGGGGGGACGTTCGTCCTGGAGAAGCTGGGGAACTTGAAGTACAGGGTCGTGGCCGGCGGTCCCGGCACCGCATTCTCCTGGTCGCGGGAAAGGCCCCTCCTGATGCCGGGCGGGAAGGACGCCGCCCTCCGTGTCGCCAAGGGAGTCACCCTCCGCGGAGTTCTGCGGGACACCGGCGGGGCCGTCCTGGAGGAGGACATCGTCCTGACCGTGCTGGTGGACGGGGAACCCGAGACCATCCGGATCGAGACCGACAAGGAAGGGAAATTCGAGATCGGCGGCCTTGCCCCGGGCGAGGTCACCCTGAGGATCGACTCCTACCTCCCGGAGGATGCCGAGGAACGGATGCTGGGCACCTTCAGGGTTCCCTGCGATCCCCTCGAACTGACCGCTCCAGCGGGAACGGGGGGCAAATGAGGTACCCGGCTGCATGGAGGGGCGGTTCGGATTCCTCCGGACTTGTTGTATCCAGTTGTATTGCGTCCGTCGTCCTGTGCAACCACTGCAACTACTGCAACAGCGCGTCGCCGTAAGTCCTTGCTGGCAAAGGACCGAACCACAACTTCGGGAGCAAGAGGCCGGAGGTTCAAATCCTCTCGCCCCGACCAGCACCCAAGGGACCCGCCCGCAAGGGGTTCCGGCGGAATCGAGAATCTCCAACTCCCATCCTCTACGACTCACCGGATTCTCGGGGTTGTTGTTTTACTTCTCGGAGGAGTCGCGCAGACAGGACCTTGCCGGGTTCTCAGGCACAACCACCGACGAGCGCCCCCTTGGGGTGGTTGCCCCGATTCCAACCCACGCGGAGCCCCGCGCGGGGGACCCGTGGTGAATCCGCGAGCCGAAGGCTCCTGCTACATGCCCATCTTCTCGCAGCACTTCCCGCAGGCGTCGCCCATGGCCTTGCAGTCCGGGCAGCCGCACTCGGCGCACTTCTTCTTCATCGTGTCCTTGCACTTCCAACAGATGCTGCCCGCGGTCTTGCAGTCGGGGCAGCCGCAATCGGCGCACTTCTTGGCGGCGTCGGTGCCCGGTCTGCTGGAGGCGCAGCCCGCGAGACCCGCGCCCGCGAGGAGCAGGGCGGCGAACGCCAGCGTCGTGAGGGCCTTCTTCATGGTGCCTCTTCCTTCCGGCCGTGGCCGGATCGTGGTGGCCCATCCCTTGCAGGCGGGGATCCCCGTGATCCTTTCGCCCAGGATGAGGCCGTGGATGTCTTGGGTGCCCTCGTAGGTGAAGACCGCCCTGTCCGCCTTCGGGCCGTCTGCCGCCTCGGGTTTCGCTATGGGAGGGACAGGCTAGTGATCCAGACGATCCCGTTCCATGGGGCGGAACACTACCGATGCCGGCGCGGTTCAGACCGACGCGTCACGATCCGCCGCGGCCAACGGGCCGCTCACGCCGATGTCGTTCGTCGTGAGAGGGATTGCGTTGCAGGTCTTGACTCGAGTGGAACGAGCAGGCAAAGGCCGAGGGACGCCGCCAACGGGTCTTCTGCGCCTCCATGGCCGACGTGTTCGAGGACTACCACGGGCCGACGGACCTCTCGTCGGAGCGGAAGAGACTGTGGGCCCTGATCGAGGCCATCCCCTGACTCGACTGGCAGCTCCTCACGCAGCGGCCCGAGCACCTCTGGAGGTACCTCCCGGCCGAGTGACCCAAGGACCCGCCCCCGAGCGTGTGGCTCCGCCTGATCCGGGGGAGCGCTTACCCCGGCGGTGCGAAGGCGATGTGGCCTGCGCCGCAGACGAAGATCGTTGATGGCACGTCCTTCTGCCAGGGACCCGGGGCCTGAGGGACAAGTTCCACCCAGGCGAGTGGCATCGTTGTTCCCGCCGCCATCTTGCGGAAGAGTTGCTCGAAGAAGCGGGAGAACGCACTCCCATTGCGGTCCAGGGTCATGACGACATTGGCGAATCGGAAAGAGCCCGCCTTGGACGCGGCGATGTAGTGCTCGTTCGGGTTCGGCCACGCGATCAGGATGATCGGCGCTTGGCTGTCCTGGATGACCCGCTGAACGATCCGGCCAGACGGCGCGATGCGCCCGTTCGAGTCGAGCCGGCAGTAGAGGGCGAGGACATCGCACTGCGGAACCTCACTCCCGGGCTGGACGCAGGAGGCGAAGTGCCGAGCAATCGCAGTGGCATCCGCGTCAACGAGGGATTGCGCCTCGGCGCCAACGAGGTTCATGAGGGCGAGGCGCGGGTCACGGACTACGTACGGATTGTCAGCAGAGGTCTTCCTCGTCGTGGAACGTGCGGCTTGCCTGCCAAGGAGCCGGTCGAGCCAACCCATCAGTGCTCCTTTGAACGGCCATGCGGTCTCCCAGGGGCAGGAGGCCACGCAGAGTCGTTCGTGGCCGCAACGACTGCGTCGCACATCGCATGATAGTGGTCCGTCGAGACCATCTTGAACTCCTTGGCCAGTTCCCCGTCGAACCCATAGTCGTTGTCATTCCACGACCGCATCCTGCTCCCGGGGCTGACGATCGAGGAGATGCAGGACGGCGTGTCGCGCCTTCGCAACCGCGTCATCGGCCGCGTGTTCAAGGAACTCGGCCTCGTCGAGCAGTGGGGCAGCGGCGTGCAGCGGATGATCGCGGCGTGCAGGGGCGCGGGGCTGGCTCGGCCCGGGTTCGAGCAGTTCGCCGTCGAAACCGGCGATGAGGAGGTCGGTCCCGAGGCCCCGGGAGCGGAGGTGCATGGGGCACAGCCTATCGCCCCAGGGCCCCGATGGCGGCCCCCATCGGGGCCGGGTTCGGTCGACGGGAAGGCCTCCGGGCCCTCTCCCCGTGCACCGACATCGCGGCGTCGCAGCCGAGGTCGGCTACTCCCCCTCCCCGGCGCCGGTGATCCGACCCCCGTTCCCGAGGACGATGCGGGCCTCGCCCGAATGGACCCCCGACGTCAGGCGGAAGCGGCAGACCACACCGTCCGCCAGGTCCCCTCCCAGGTGGATGTTGCGGAATCGGAAGACCCCCGTCCGGGGATGGAAGCGGATCGTCGTGGCCCAGGAGTAGGGGTTGCTCCTCCAGAGGATCCTGTGGCGGGAGATCCGCCATTGGGGGCTCACCTCGGGGAGTCCAACCCTGGAGCCGGGGAAGCCGCCCCTGATGGAGCACTCGAGAGTCAGGCCGTCCTTCACCAGGTCCAGCGGTCTTGCATCCGTCCGGTCCCGCAGGATCAACCGCCCGCGGAGCGAACCCCAGGTGGAGGGGGAGGTGTACCAGAGGCTCCCTCCCCGGATATCGACGATCAGGGTCGAGGGGGTCACGACTTCGGCTGCTCCGGAGGAGGAGGCGCCCCCCGCCTCGTCCAGCGCCTGCACCGCGTAGAGGTAGCGGCGATCGGGCAGGGCGGTGCCGTCGACGAAGGCCGTCGTCCCCGGCGGGACGGCGCCCACGCGTTCGATGGGGAGGGAATACCCGGTGTTGGACTCGTCGGCGTAGCGGTAGATCGCGAACCCCGCCTCGTCGGAGGAGTCGTCGCTCCAGGTCACGAGGACCTCGTTGCCCGACAGGGCCCAGGCCCCGACGGCGCCCGGGGCGACGGGGGGCGCCGCGGATTCCCCGGCGACGAACCGCGCGAGGAACATGTCGGACCACCCTCCCCGCGGGCCCGCCTGGATTGGGTCCACGAGGGGGAATTCCGCGGCGGAGGTCCTGCCGACCATCCAGGGCGCTCCGTCGGGGGCGACCACGAGGGCCCAGGGGGTCGTGTATCCGGTTCCGACGTGGCGGGCGGAGAGCACGCCCGGCCCGCCGAGGTCCACGTGGGCCAGGTACGCGGTCTCGGTGGCGTCCGGGAAGGGGAGGCGGGAGGGAGGGAGCGCCCCGGGGAGGTCCGTGGAGGTCGTGGACCCCGCGAGCCACACCGTCCCGTCGGGCGCGGAGGCGACGAGGGACCGGGTCTCGCTCCCGGCGCCGCCGTAGAGCGTCCCGGCGAGCACCTGCTCCAGCCCCCGGTCGATGCGGGCGAGGAGGGCGTCGCCGGCGTAGGACTCCGGAGGGCCGTGGGGGGCGGAGGGGAGGGGGAAGGAGGGGTCCGTGGTGCTGCCGGCCAGGAGGAGCGAACCCGCCGGCTCGAAGGCCAGCGAGGTCGGGTTGCATCGCCCGAGGAGGACCAGCCTCCGGAGAGTCCCTCCCGCGGGGTCCAGTTCGGCGAGGAAGCCCTCCCACCCGCTGCCCGGGGTCAGGGCGAAGAGACGGGGCCCCGAGAAGTCCGCGGACCACGTGGTCCCCGCGACGAGGATCCCGCCGTCGGGGGCGATGGTCAGGGGCGAGACCGAGTCGTAGGAAGCGCCGCCGAGGTACGTCGAGAAGAGGAAGTCCGATCCGTCCGCGCGGACGCAGGAGACGAACCCGTCGGACCCGCCGCCCAGGGTCTCGCGGAACGCGCCACGAAGGGGGAAGTCCGGGGACTCGGTCGTCCCCGCCACCACCGGATCCCCCTCCGCCGTCAGGGCCAGGGAGATCGTCGGACCCTCCGAATCCCAGCCGCCCAGGAAGGTGGACCAGGAGAGCGCGCCTCCCGCGGGATCCAGCCGCACGAGGAAGGCGTCTTCGCCGCCTCCGTAAACCGTCCGCGGGCCGCCCGTCGCCGGGAAGTCCTCGGATCCCGTCGTGCCCGCCGCGAAGACCCCGCCTGCGGGGTCGACGGCGAGGGCGGTGACCCCCTCGTGGTAGGTCCCCCCGAGCCACGTGGTCGAGAGCACCGTCCGGGAGGCGGGATCGAAGTGCACGACGACGGCGTCGGAGTACTTCGGCTCCCGGCCGTCCCCGGCCGGGAAGTCGGTCGACTCGGTCTGGCCGCCGATCCAGAGGGTCCCGTCGGGAGCGAAGGCGATGGCGGAGGCGGAATCGGAATCGCCGCCCCCGAGGGGGGAGGAGAAGGTGAGCACCGGGTCGATGCGGAGCACCCTTCCGGGGTCGCGGGGGCCGACGGAGAAGCCGTAGCGGTTCCCGCCGAGGAGGCGGAAGCCCGCGGGGATCTCGCGGGGGCCGTCGGGCCCCTCCTCGAAGGCCCGGGGCCGGCCATGACGGAAGACGCCGTCGGGGACCACGGCGAGGAGGTCGCCCCGATCATCGACGCGGAGCTCGCGCGCCCCCTCGACGGCGACCTCGATGGCGGCGACGTCGGCGCCCGGCGCGACGGTGAACTCGTACTCGGGATCGGACCCCCGGAACCGGAAGAGGGTGGACACTCCCCGGGCCGCATCCCCGGGGCGGACCCCGGCGAAGCGGGGAACGTCGCGCCTCCACCGTTTCCCGTCCCTGCCCGGGTAGTGCCGGCTCCGGCCGGGGAGGGGCGCCGTAGGGAGGACGCGCTCCGCGGGGGCGCCGCGGGGGAAGGCGAGGCGCACGCGGGCCGCCCCGGCGGAGAGGGTCGCGCCCCCCGCATCCACGCGGACGCGGAGGGTCCGGCCGATGCCGATGAAGGCCGGTGGTTCCCCGGGAGAGGAGGGGGCGGGCTCGAAGGATCCCGCGAGCAGGTCCCCGAGGAGTTCCGGCGCGGCCGCGCGGCCGCGGGGCCTGTCGGGAGGGGAGGTCCGGATCTCCCCCGGGGATCCCGTCGAGAGGGCCAGCACCAGTCCCGCCGCCGCGGCCGCCCGCGACGGAAGCCCGAAGAGGAGCCGTAGCCTCGCCATGCCGGCACTCCCGCATCCCGCAGATGCCCCGACTCTAGCGCGGGGGCGGGGGCATGCAAGGGGCTGCACGGCCCGCCCGTGACCGCGGCCGTCGGGGGCTCCGGGGCGGGCAGGGGGGCCGGACGGAGGAACTCGGCCGGAGCGCCCCTCGCGCGGGGTAGACTCCCGATGCGCGGCCGGCGCGGCGTGCCGGGGGGATCGAGACGATGGACAAGGGGGAGTTGCAGGAGCGTTTCCCGGGCCTCGTGGTCGGAGCGCGGCTGCCCGGGCTCTTCCAGCTCAACGGCTGCGGCCTTGCACTCTACTTCTCCCGCGACTTCGATGCGCCGACCGGGACGTACGTGAAGACGCTGTGCGTCACGATCCTGTGGATCCCCCTGTTCCCCGTCGGAGCGTACCGCGTCTCCGACGCCCCCACGGGCGGCTGGTTCGTCGTGGGGCGGGAGCCGCCGAGCCCGTCGATGCTCGCCGCTCGTCGGGTCGCCCTGGGTCTGCTCCTCTTCGGCGCCTTCATGGCGGCGTGGGGCGGCTACAGGACCACGGACGGGTACAAGGACGGCGTGGAACTGTCGGGCGCACGGGAGGCGACCAGGAGAGGCCGCATCCGCGAGGCGGCGGAACGGTTCCGAATGCTCGCCCGGAGCGGGCGGAAGGTCGCGGAGTCCGCGCGGGACGGCCTGCGGGGGGCCGTGGAAGCGGTGTCCCCGGAGACGGATCCGGCGGACGCGGTTGCCGTCCTCCTCGCGGCCCACGATCCGGGCGGCGGCGCGGGGCCGGTGCTCCCCGACCTCTGGCGGCGGGCGACGGCGTACGCCTCCGACCCGGCGCGCCTGCCCGTCGCGAACCAGGTCCAGCTCCTGACGTCCCTCGCCCCCCTCGCTCCCGGGGCGGACGCCGTCGCGGCGGAGCGCCGCCGGCTCGTGGAGCGCGGCGCCGGCGCCTCGCCGCCGGACTTGTGGTCCGTTTCGGAGCTCGCCCTGGAGCTCGAGGCCCGGTCCGACGCCGCCGGGGCGGAGGCGCTCCTCGCGCCCCACGCGGCGCGCCTCGGGGACCTCGAGGGAGCGCGCATCCTCGGGCAGATCCGCGCGGGGCAGGGCCGGTTCGAGGAGGCGTTCCCGCTGCTGGACCGGTACCTCGAGAAGCGCCTCGATCGGCTCCACTCCGAGACCGAGGCGTTCTCGAAGGCCGTCGCCGCCGCGCAGGAGGCGGCGATGGAGCACCTGCGCCGCGGCGGCGAAACGGAGGACTGGTACGCGCGACACGAGCGGGCCGACGAGGCGGCGCGATCCCGCATGGTGTCCGAAGCCGTCGCGGCGCGGGTCGAGAAGGACGCCTCCCTCGCCGACCGGCGGAACCGGTACCGCGATGCCGCCCGGATCGTGCCGGTGGCCATGGACCTCGGCATCGTCCGCATGCAGCGGGCCCGGTCGATGTCCGACGCGGAGGAGGAGCGCCGCGAGCTCCTGCAGGCCGAGCGGGTGCTGACCGCCATCGACGGCGTCGCGGCCGGCGATCCCGAGTACGAGTTCGCCGCGGCGCGGGTGGCGTTCTGGCTCGGGAAGAGGGACGCGTGCGACGCGCACCTCGCCGCCGCGCTGGAGGCGGGGGGCGACACGTTCGAGACGCGATCCAGGATCGGCACCCTGCTGGCGTCCCTCGGCGAGTCGGCGGGGGCGCGCGAGCACTGGGTGGCGGCGTACGCCCTCGCGGGCAGCGAGACCGAGCGGAGCATCGCCGCGTACTGCGTCTCCGTGAACACGCGGGACGATCCCGACGGCGCCCTCGAGTGGGTCCGCAGGGCGGATGCGTCGGACCCGGTCGTCGCGGCGGCCCCCCCCGGGGGGGGGGGGGCCCCCCGCCCAGGCCCCCCCCCCCCAACGGCCCCCGCGC
>CAYJMF010000077.1:0-22603 GCA_964370855.1 uncultured Planctomycetota bacterium
CCCCCCCCCCCCCCCCCCCCCCCCCCCCCCCCCCCCCCCCGCCGGAGGCGCGCATCTCCCGGGAGAATCCACGCGATCCGGCGGAGGACCCTCCCTTCCCCGCCCCCGCACCGCACTTTCGGCGGCCCCGGGACCCCGGCCCCTAGAATCCGCCCGTGCCCGGTCCGACACCCCCGACGGCGACGCCTTCGCCCGGGATTCCGCGCCGCAGGAGCCTGCGGCGCCGGATCCTCCGGTGGAGCGGCGCGGCGCTCGGCGCGATCCTGGTCGCCGCCCTGGGGTTCATCCTCTGGGTGGACCGGTACTGCCTCTACACCCCTCCCCCGCTGCCCGGGGACGGTCCCGCCCTCCGGCTGTCCGTCGTCGCCGACGGACGGGACCTCAGCCGGTGCGGAGACTCCTGGATGCACCGGGACCGGGGCATCGGCGAGATCTACCTCGAAGGGGACCCGGTGGCCCGGGGCCACGCGACGGCGTCCCTCTGCAGGGAAGCCATGGACGCCCAGGAGGACCAGCTCCTCCACGAGCTGGACCGGCTCCTGCCGGGGCGGGCCCGGCGCTTCCTGCTGCAGCGCGGGATGATGTTCGCCTTCCGGAACCTGCCCGATTTCATGTCCGACGCCGAGAAGCTGGAAGCCGCCGCCATGGTGCCCGCCCTCGAGCGGAGCGGCCCGCGGCCCCGGGCCGACGTCCTCCCCATCTACCAGAGGGTCGTCTTCTACCAGGCCCTCTACGACATCGGCCAGTCCATGGCGGAGGCCGGCCTCGTGGACACGGAGATCGGATGCACGTCCTTCGCCGCGTCGGGCGCGGCGACGGCATCGGGCCGCCTCGTCCTCGGGAGGAACTGCGACTTCGAGGCCGGCGCGATCTTCGACGACCGCAAGCTGGTGTTCTTCGTGGCCCCCTCCGAGGGGGCCCGCTACGTGTGCGTGTCCTGGGCCGGGATGATCGGCGCGATCAGCGGGGTGAACGAGCACGGCCTCGTCGTCATGCTCCATGCCGCCCGCACGGAGAGCACGCGGTTCCCCGCGCCGGGAAGGCCCGTCCCCCTCATCCTCCGCGACGCGCTGCTCCACGACCGGACCATCGAGGAGGTGGCCGCGCGCTTCCGCGGGAGCCCACGGCACGCGGCCGCCATCGTGGTGGTGGCGGAGGGGGCCACGGGGAGATCCGCCGTCATCGAGACCGATCCGACGCGGACCGTCGTCCTCCCCGCGGAGGCGGGCGTCGCCGTCGCCGCCAACACCCTCCGGGATCCCGGGTGGCGGAACGACGCCGTCGTGCAGGCGGCCCTGCGGGCGGGGAGCAGTCCGCTGCGCCAGGCCCGGATGGAGGAGAGGGTCGCGGAGGCGCGGGGCCGGCTGGACGCGGCGGAGGCGGGGAGCATCCTCCGGGACCGCCGCGGGCTCGGGGGGGCGGACATCGGGCTCGGCAACCGCACGTCGATCTCCGCGCTCATCGCCGCCCATGCCGTCGTCTACGACGCGGCCGCGGGCACCCTCCACGTCTCGCGGGCCCCCCGGGGCCTCGGGGAGTTCGTCGCCTACGACGTGGCCCGCTTCTTCCGCGGAGAGCGGCCCCGCGGCCCCGAGGACCTGCGGATCCCCGGCCCCGCCGGGATCCAGGAGGCGGAGGATCCGGAAGCCCCGGAACGCACCGCCCGGGCGAAGCGCCTCCTCGGGGAATCCGCGGCCCTCCTGGCCGGCGGGGACGCCGGCGCCGCCCTCGAGCGGGCGGTCGAGGCCGCGACGGCGGCGTCGGAGACCCCGGAATCGCTCCTGGCCGTGGCCGAGGCGCAGCGGGCGGCGGGGCGCACGGAGGAGGCCAGGGCCACGGCCGCCCGGGCGCTCCTCCGCCAGCCGGTGCCCGGGCCCGAGCGCTCCCGCCTGCTCACCCTGGCGGATCCCCCCTCGCGGTAGCCATGGCCGCCCGCACGGCACGGGAGAGGGCGTCGCGGTCCTTCCCGGGGGCCATGCGCGGCAGCGGCAGGGCGACCACGTCCACGTCGTGGAACAGGATCCGGCCGCGCGGAACGAGGGCGTCGGTGCCCTCGAGGACCACGGGAAGCACGTCCACCCCGCAGCGGACGGCGAGGTAGAAGGCGCCGGCCTCGAAGGACCCCAACCCCGGCTCCCTCCTCCGCGTGCCTTCGGGGAAGAAGACCACGGAGGTGCCGCGCCGGAGGAGCCCCTCGAGGGCATCGAGGGCATCCCGCACCTCGCCGGGGTCGGCGGGGTCGAAGAGCACGTGGCCGGAGGCCCGCATGGCCGCGCTCATGAGGGGGATGCGCCCGACCCAGGGCTTGGCGCAGAGCCTCGGCCCCCCGGGCACGGCGACGGCGATGGCGATGTCGGCGATGGACCGGTGGTTCATCACCAGGACGGCGGGGCGGGAGAGATCGATGCGGGAGATGGAGTCCATGGCCGGGCGCCAGCGGGAGGGGGCGCGGAGGGAGGTCCGCAGGAGGAAGGCCCCGATTCTCGCCATGGCGCGGCGGTCGCGGTCGAAGACGAGGGTCCACGGAAGCAGGAGAACGGAGAGGAGGACGACGATCAGCAGGAGCGTCAGCAGCCACGCGTACATGGCGATGCTGAAGAAGAGCCGGGGGGATCCCTCCTTCATCGCCGCCCTCGCTTCCGCCCGATGAGCCAGGCCACGGCCGCCGAGAGTGACCCCAGGACCACGGCCAGGACCGTCGCCACGGGGAGCGAGCCCAGGATGTAGAGGAGCACGTTCTCCGGCATCCGGGACGGATCGATGAGGCCTCCGTCCAGGGGGAGGAAGGTCCCGCGGAGCATCAGGTGGCCGCACTGCACCGATGCGAAGATGAGATAGGGCGCCAGGAACGGCAGGCTCACGTTGCTTCCGAGGAAGGCCGCCAGCACGTTCAGGTGCAGGCGCCCGCAGACGTACACCGACAGGATCCCGTGGAGGCCCCACAGGGGGGTCGAGCCGATGAAGGCCCCCGTCGCCACGGCCAGACCGATCTCCGCGGGCCTCGTCCCGCCGCGACCGAGTTCCTTCAGGACCCGGAGGGTCTCCCTCAGCCGTATCCCGGGCCGCGGCCGTCCCTTCGCCTCCTTCCACCGGACCCGGGTCGGGAGGAGCCGCCGGGCGACCAGGAGGGTGTAGGTCCAGGAAATCCGCACGTTGTCGGCGAGGGCCCTGAAGTGGCTGATGCGCTCCTCCCGCGGCGGGTACCAGACCTTCACGGGGATGCTCACGAGGTCCAGCCCGGCCCAGGCGCCGCGCACGAGGACCTCCACCTCGAAGTCGTAGCGGCGGCGCCGGAGCGGGAGGGCGAGCACCTCCTCCACGGGGTAGGCCCGGAACCCGCACTGGGTGTCGGCCAGGTCGAACCCGGTGGTCCTCAGGGTCCAGAAATTGGAGACCCATCGGCCCACGCCGCTCGCCCTGGGGGCCCGGGTCCCCTCCAGCCGCCGCTCCCCGAGGATGATGGCCCGCGGACGGGACCGGGCCTCCTCGAGGAACCGCGGGATGTCGGAGGGGAAGTGCTGGCCGTCCGCGTCGAGGACGACGGCATGGGTGCACCCGAGGGCCGCCGCCCTCCCCAGTCCCGCCAGGATGGCCGCCCCCTTCCCCCGGTTGGGGTCGAGGCGGAGGACTTCGAGGGGGTTCCCCTCCCGGCCCGGGGGGATCCCGGCACGGGAGGCCTCCCCGCTGCCGTCCCCGCTTCCGTCGTCCACGACGAGGACCCGGTCCACGAACCCCGCCGCCCCCCGGACGACGGCCGCCACCGTGGACGCGTGGTCGTACACGGGGATGATGACGCAGGGACGGAAGGCCGCCTCCATCACGCCTTCCAGAAGTCGTAGAAGTTCCCCCAGTGCAGGGGGTGGCGCCGCAGGCAGTCCTCGAGGAACCCCGCGTACTCGCGGACCGCCGCGGCCACGGCCTCCTCCCTCCGCTCCCGGGGTACGCGGGGGACGCGGATGGGGCCGTACCAGCGCATGACGACGTGATCCGGGGAGAGCGGTATCGCGAAGAGGACGACGGCCGGCGCCCCCGTCACCATGGCGACGTTCCACACCCCCCGCGGCAGGCGGGCCTCCGCGCCCAGGAAGGGGACGCGCAGGCCGTCCCGTTCGTCCATGACCCGGTCGGCGTGCATCGCCACGACGTCCCCCGCCCCCAGGGCCGCCGTCATGGCGAGGGCGACGTCCCCGGGGGGGGACTCGACGTCGATGAGGTGGTACCGGGCGTCCTTCTTCTCCGCCGCCGCCCCCGCCGCCACCTGGTGGGGTCCCACGCCGGTCCCGCGGAAGGCAACGACCCACAGGCCCCGCTTCTCCTCCGCCAGCAGGGTGCGGCTGGCACCGCTCCAGTCCCCGAGGTGGGCGGACACGATCAGGAGGGGCCCCGGCCTCTCCACGGTTTCCCGGAGGACGTCGTCGAATCCCTCGCGCTCGACCCGGGGAGGCTTCCGGGCGGGATTCCGGGAGTCCAACCGCCAGAGAAGGGTCCTCCCGTAGGTGCGGAAGTGGCGGTAGACCCACAGGCTCTCGGCGAGCCATCCTCCCCGCCCGTGAAGCCTGCGTCGGAGGTCGATGGAGGCCCTCCGGCCCTCGCCGGCGAAGGCCGCGAACCACGCCGCCACGACCGAGGCCGCCACCATCGTGGGACCGGGACCGAGAAGTCGGACCGCGTGGACGAAGAAGGCGTTCCCGAAGCGGCCCCCTCGCGTCCGGCCCGACCACCCACGGCGTGGCGACTCGCGGTAGGGCCGCTCGACCATCAGGGTGGACACGGGCACCGGCTCCATGCCCAGCCCCCGGAGCCCCCGGAGGATCTCCGGGAGGGCGTCGGCGGTCAGGCACCGGCCCGTGGACCTCCCGGGTTCGTCTCCGTCGTGGAGGGCGAGGATCTCCCCGGGCCGGGCACGGCCCACGACCCTCCGGGCGAGGGCTCCGGCCGTCATGGATCGGACCTTGTCCATTCCCCGGCGGGCCATGCCGACGAGGAAGAGGTCGAGATGCCGCACGACGCCGTGGTGGGCCGGGCTCCGGATCCCGAAGGGCGGCCTGTACAGCCGGGGGGTCACCCCCGCATCGGCTCGCACGGCCTCCAGGCAGGCCCGGATCTCCGCCCCCATGCGCGAGGGCGTGAAGAAGGGGGTCCAGGGGGAGTGGGTATCGGCGTGGCAGGCCACCTCGTGCCCCTCGGCATGGATGCGCCGGGCCAGGCCGGGATGCCGACGGACGTTCTCGCCGATGAGGAAGAAGGTGGCGTGGACCCGCTCCGCCCGGAGAGCGTCCAGGACTCTCGGCGTCCACTCGGGATGGGGGCCGTCATCGAAGGAAAGGCCCACGCGGCGATCCGTGGGGTCCTCGGATCTCCATGCCGTGGGCTCCACCAGCCCCGAGCGCATCGACAGGGTCCCCCGGAGCAGGAGGCCGAGGACGAGCAGCAGGAGCGCCCAGGCCGCGACCCCACCCTCCGGAGCGGGGAGCCACACGGCGGCGAGCACCCCCGCCGCGGCCGCGACGACGGACAGGATGGCCAGCTTCATCCCGGATCACCCGGTACCGCTGAGGATCACCGCCCCGCGGGACTCGCGGTGCGGGACGTTGAGGAGGAGGGTGGCGCCCCCGGGCCCCTCTCCCTCCAGGCGGCGGGCCGCCTCCCATGCCGTGGCGACGGCGGAGAGACTGCCGAAGGCGCCGAAGAGCGCCGCGGGATACCCGGGCTCCGGAACGGCGGGCCCCTCCCGGGCGCGCAGCCGTCCCCACTCCTCCGCACAGGACCGGGCGTCCCCCGCCTCCCCGGTGGCCATGAGGAGGACCTCTCCGAACGGGAGGGAGGACGGAACCGGCTCCGGCCCGAGGATCGCGGACTCGAGGACGACCCCCGCGCCCTCCCGGGGGACCGTTTCCAGAAGGAGGGCCCCGGCACCTTCCCCCTGGAAGTACCCCGCGGGGGGCTCGCGGGAGGTCCGGGGCGCGGCGGACCCCGCGGTCAACCCCGTGCGGCGCAGCGCCCGCCCGAGCACCGGGTGCCACACGTCGGAGGACCCGACCACCGCCCTCGACACGCGGCCGGCCCCGAGCAGTCGCACCGCCACCCCGAGAGCCGCCTCGAAGGAGGTGCTCCCGTTGGTGATGGCGAAGGTCGGACCGCGCATGCCGAGGACGCGGCTGGCGGCGCCGCACATGGCGTTGTGGAGGGAGGAGGCGAAGAGGAGGGGGGATGCCAGGGGCGCCCCGTGGCGGGTGGCGTCGAAGATGAAGTTGATGGTCTCCCCGATGGCGCCGTGGGCGGTCCCGAGGACGAGGGCCGCATCCCGGAGATCCCGGCACCCGCGCGTGGCCTCCAGGACGGCCGCCAGCGCCATGGCCGGCTGCCGGCCCATCCTCCGGCCCACCCCGTCCGGCAGGTCCACCGCCGGATCGAAGGAGGCGGCGAAGGGCGGCCCATCCCCCGATGGCGCCCGAACCCCCGTGGCCCCGGGGCCCGCCGCCAGGGCCGCACGAACCGCCGACGCGCCGTTCCCCATGGCGCAGACCATCCCCGCCCCGCGGATCGCGATGACCATCGGCATCAGTCCCCACCGGTGAGCACGAGGGAGCAGTTGGAGCCGCCGAATCCCAGCGTGTTCACGAGGACCGTCCGGACTCCGCGCCGGAGCCCCCCTTCGGGAACGACCCGGACATGACAGGAGGGATCGGGGCGGGAGACGGGGGCGTTGCCGGGGATGAACCCGTCCCGGATGGCCAGGACGGCCACCACCGCTCCCACGGCTCCGGCCGCTCCCAGCGTGTGGCCGAACCGGTGCTTCGTGCTGGAGACCGGCACCTCCCGACCCCCGAACAGGCGGGCGATGGCCGCCCCCTCGACGGCGTCGTTGTTCAGGGTCCCCGTTCCGTGGGCGTGGACCCAGTCCACCTGGTCGGGGACCCGACGGGCCATGTCGAGGGCCCCCCGCATCGCCTCGGTGATCCCTCCCCCGTCGGGACTGGGAGCGGTGGGATGGTGGGCGTCGGCGGAGGAAGCCCACCCCGCCAGCCGTGCCAGGGGGCGGGGCACGCGCGACTCGTCGGCGAGGACGAGGAAGGCCGCGCCCTCCCCGAGGTTCAACCCCGTGCGGCCCCCGTCGAAGGGGGAGCAGCGGGAACGGGAGAGGAGCTGGAGCGCCGCGAAACCGTGGTAGGTGACCCGGGAGAGGGCGTCCACGCCGCCCGCCAGTACGGCGTCGCAGGTGCCGGAGGAGACCAGTTCCGCCCCGCAGGCGATGGCCTGGGCTCCGCTGGTGCAGGCCGTGGCGACGGAGAAGCAGGGCCCCTCGAGGCCCATCCTCCCGGCGAGGGTGCGCGGTGCGTCCCACAGCGGCAGGTGGCGGATGGCGGCGCGGGCCGCGACCTTTTCCGGGCCCCCGCGGGCGACCTCCTCCACCCAGTCCTCGGTGTGCATCATCCCGCCCACCGTGGCGCCCGCCACGACGCCGAAGCGCGACCGGTCCACGGGGAGATCGAGCCCCCGGAGCGCGTCCCCCCCCGCGAGCAGCGCCAGCCGCACGCCTCGACGGCCCCTCCCACCCGGCAACCTCGCGGGCGGATCGAGGAAGCACTCCTCCGGGACCTCGAACACCGGGTACGCGGACTCGAGCCCGCTCCGGATCGTCCGTGGAGCCGACGGGGCGGCGCCGTCCCCTCCCAGCGCCCGTGCCGTCGCTTCCGGGCCGCGGCCGGCCGCCGTGACGATTCCCACGGCGGCGACGCAGAGGCGACCGCTCCCTGCCGCCCTGTTCTCCATGCGGGTCCGAGTCTCGCCGCCGGGATCCCGCCCGGGAAGCATTACTCCCTCCCCGCGCGGAGGGGGAAGGCGAGGGCTTCGATGGCGGAGTCCCCGCGCCCGCGATCCAGGAGGAGAAGCAGGATCCCGGCGGTCCCCATGGATTCCGCGAGATCCCGCGCCGAGGCCGCGGCGGCCTCGACCGCCCCCGTCCCCGCCGTCACCAGCGCGGGCCCCGTGAGCCCGAGCGCGCGGGCGACCTCCCCGGCAAGCGCGCTCGGGAGGGTGTCGGCGAAGAGGGCGGGGGAGGCGAGGCATCCCCCTTCATCCCGGGCCGTCTCCCAGTAGGCGCCGTCGGCGTCCTCGGACCCGCGGTCCGTCGCCACCCAGAGGAACACGCGCTCCGTTCCCTCCTCCGGGATCCCCGTGCATCCCGCCGCCTCCAGGGCCCCGGAGGCGGCGAGGACCGCGGCCAGGGTCCTCGGCCCCATCCGGTGGAACGGGGGACGGCGCGCTCCGTGGAACCGGCGCGGAGCCTCCCCGGCGGAGATCGTCCCCGCCATCACGGCGCAACGGGATTCCCTCACGGCGCCGCCCCCTCGAGCACGACGGCCGCGTTGAAGCCGCCGAATCCTGCGCCCAGCTTGAGGAACCTCGGCCCGCGCACCGCCTCCCCGCGCACGAGCGCGGGCCAGCCCGGCTCCGGACGCTCCAGACCGGCCACCGGCGGGAGGAACCCCCGGCGCACCGCCTCGAGGGAGGCGATGGCCTCCACCAGCCCCGCGGGACCGAAGGAGTGGCCGATGTTCCCCTTCACGGTGGTCAGGGGGACCCCCCGTGCGCCGGGGCCGAGGGCGCGTTCCAGGGCGCGAATCTCCATGGCGTCGTTGAAGACCGTGGCCGTTCCGTGGCCGTGGATGTGGCCGAGGCGGGAGGGGTCCGTGCCAGAGGTCCGGAGCGCCCCCGCGATGGCCGTGGCCATCCCTCCTCCGTCGCGGTTCGGCGCCGTGGGGTGGGACGCATCGCACCCGAGCCCCCCCCCGAGGAGCAGCCCCCGCGCCGGTGCTCCCCGGGCGCGGGCCGCCGCGGGAGACTCGAGGACCAGGACCGCCGCCGCCTCCGAGGCGGACATCCCGGCCCGGTCCAGGTCGAAGGGGCGGCACGGGGCCGGGTCCATGGCCCCGAGGGCGGCGAAGCCCCGGAAGACGAAGTCGGAGAGGAGGTCCACCCCGGCGCAGAGAATCGCGTCCCATCTCCCTTCCTCGAGGGCGCGGCCCATGGACGACGCAAGAGCCAGCGCGGCGGTTCCGCTGGCGCAGGCCGTGGAGACCGTGGTCATCCCCCCGCCGGCGACGAGGTCTCCTCTCTCCGGGGCCATCCGCTCCCCGAGCCAGCGGGCCGGAAGTCCCGGGTCCATCGTCTCCGAGCGGGCGGCGACCTCCGCCCCGGACTCGAGGAACCCCTTCGCCGTGGCCACGAGGAACGCAGTCCGTGCGCCCGGCGGGAGCCCGCTCGAGGCGAGGGCTTCCGCGAGAGCCGCCTCCAGGTGACGGGCGCCGCGCCGGCCTCCGCCCGTCCACCCCGCGGGATCGGGCATTTCTCCCCCGATCCGGCACCCCAGGGCGGAGGTGTCGAACCTCCGGATCGGAGCGAGTCCGCGCCGTCCCGACCGCCAGCCCTCGTAGAGGGCCTCCACTCCCTCCCCGAGGGAGGTGACGCATCCGTACCCCGTGACCTGGAGGGGGTTCACCGCCCGGACCCCCTCCGCCCGGTGAGTCCGGGAACGGCCAGCCACGCCACCAGGAAGGCCCCTCCCACGCCGACCCCCATCGCGAGGCCCAGGGTCTTGAAACCGGGGTGGTCCGCCATGAAGAGGGCGAACCCCATGGCGACGGTCGTGAGCATGGCCCCGAGGACGGGGGCGGACCGCCGGGCCACCGGTTCCGGCATGGGGCCGCGACCGTCGGCGGCGGCAAGAGCATCGATCAGGAAGACCCCGTAGTCCACGCCCATTCCGAAGACGGGGACCACGGCGGGGATGCTGAGGACGCTGAGGGGTTCCCCCGCGACGACCAGCGTCCCGGCCAGGAGGAGGAGGCCGCCCGCCAGGGGGACAAGGGCGACCAGGACCCCGCGAAGCCGGCGGTAGTAGAGGGCGAGCAGCACCGCCACGAGGGCGAGGGCCGGGAGGGAGAGAGCCGTCAGTTCGGTGACCGTGGCCTCGGCGACGGCGTCCGCGAGCCCCTTCCCCGTCAGGACCCGGGTGCCGGGCGCCGCCTCCTCCATCGCCGCGGCGACCCGTTCTCCCGCCTCTCCCTCGAGGACCGCGCCCGGTGCCATGAGCATGACCCGGGTCCTCCCGTCCTCCTCCCGGACGTGCCGGGTGAGGACGGGCTCGAAGGCCGTGCCCCGGATCCGTTCCGGAGCGAGCGGGGGCGGGCGGACGAGGAGGGAATCGAAGAAGGGATCGAAGGTCCCCTTCCGGATGCCCCGTTCCGCCGCCGCCGCCCCGAGGTCCTCGCGGAGCCGGGAGACCCGATCCTCCGTCCAGAACTCCCTCCACTTCGCCCAGCGCCGATCCTGGGTGCGGAGGGAGGGGAGGACGGAGGAGGGGCCGAGGGTTCCTTCCCCGCCCGCGCCCCCTTCGCGGAGGGCGGCCTCCGCGTCCTCGGCCCCACGCAGGGCCGCCTGCAGGTCGTCCCCCGGAACGATGACCACCGCCCTCGAGAGCATCCCTCCCCAGGTCGAGGCGAACCTCCGCTCGTCCTCCAGCGTGGCCGCGTCCTTGAACTCGAATCGCCGGAGGTCCTTCTCGAATCGGAGGGACGGGGCGGCCGCCGCGGCCGCCGCCACGAGGGCCAGGGCGATCCACATGGCGGCGCGGGGTCGCCGCAGGACCGCCCCGAACCAGGCCCCGGAGATCCGGTCGAGGGGGGTGGGCGCGGCATCCGCGGCGGCCCGCTTCTCCGGCCGGAGCCCCGCCGCGAGGGCGGGCCCCGCGGTCAGGGAGAAGCAGAGGGCGGCGAGGATCCCCGCCGCCGCGACCACTCCCATCTGCCGGTGGACGGGGACCGGGCTCGCCGCGAGGACGAGGAAGGCGGCGGCCGAGGTGAGCGCGCCGATCACCGCCGTGGGTCCGACCCCGAGGTAGACCCTCCGGACCGCCTCCCTCCTCGACTCCCCCGCGTGGGGGACCGCGTGGAGGTGGAGGACGTAGTCCACGCAGATCCCCCCGAGGGCTCCGCCGAAGGCGAGGGCGACGCCGGAGACGGGGCCGAACACGAGGACGCCGGCGGCCAGCCCGGCGATGCTCGCGACGGCCACGGCCGCCCCCGCGAGGACCACGAGGCGGGCGCCGCGGAATCCGAGGAAGACGATCCCCAGCACGAGCAGGAGCGCGACCGTGGAGACGTGCTGGACGTCGGCCCGGATCGCCCGGGAGTTCGCCAGGTAGAACCGGTGGCCGCCCACCCAGGTGAGCCGCCCGTCCCCGCCGAGATCCCGGCGGATCCCCTCCATGAGGACCTCCAGGGCGGCCGCGGCCTCCTCGTCCCCCACGGCGGCAAGCGGGCGGGCGGTCACCAGTCCGTGCCGTCCATCGGCGGACAGGAGGGCTCCTCCCTCGAACCTCTGGCCCGGGGCCAGGGAGGATCGCATCATGGCCGTCATCGCGAAGGTCCCCAGTTCCAGGGGATCCCCGCGGAGGAACTCCTGGTAGACCCCGCCCGCCGGCCCCATCAGGCGCTCGTAGTGCTCGTCCATCCGGTCCGCGAGATCGCCCGGCTCGAGGCGCGCCTCCAGGCGTCCGAACTCCTCCCCCGGGATCAGGAAGGGCACCGCGGGGGCCAGGGCCCGGGCGGTCCGGATCCGCGCATCCTCGTCGGGGGACCCGAAGACCTCCCCGATGAGCCCCGAGGACGCCATCCTCCCGCGCACCAGGTCCACGGCGTTCTTCAGCGGTGCTCCCGTGGCGGCCTCCACGTCCACGAAGAGCGTCTCGGCCAGTCCGAAATGCCGAAGGGCGTCGGTGTAGTCGGCCAGGTGGGCGTCCCTCTCCGGCAGGAACGCCTCCACCCGCCCGTCGACGCGGATGGAGAGGACCGTTGCCAGGAGGATGCCGGTGATCGCCGCCCACGCGGAGAGGACGGCGAGGGGACGGCGGAGCACGGCCTCCAGGATCCGGGCGAGCAGACCCGAGAGGACCTGTCCCACCGCCTAGCGATCCCGCTCTTCCCTCACGTCGAACAGATCCGCCTTGAGGTCGAGGTCCCGCTCCACGTCGGTGAACTCGATCTCCGTCTTCGTCTTCGACGTCTCGTTGAGGACGATGCGCGAGAGGTGGGCGGGGTCCCCGGAGAACCCGAGTTCCACGGACACGATCACCCGGGCCACGCGCTCGTCCCTGGGGGTGGCGGCGATCCGCAGGGGCTTCTCGCTCACGAGCCGAAGGGCGTGGGACTTCTCCGCCTCCCCGGTCTTCCCCCCCACCCAGAGGAACACCTGCTCCGCCGTCGCCGCTGCGATGGGCTCGTCCTTGAGATCGAAGGAGGTCGAGGTGACCTCCCCCTTCCGCGAGGTGCGTTCGCGCCGGGCCCGGGTGCCGTTCACCACGAGGACCGTCTTGATGGGTTCCGAGTATTCCCACCGGATCTTCGAGGACAGCTCCAGCGCGAGCGTGCCGCGGCTCACGGCCTCCTCCTCGAGGATCTCCAGCCACTTCCTCTGGACGAAGCGGGCCCTGAGGGTGCGCAGTCCCGAGAAGTCCCTGGAGAGCCCCTCCAGGGCGAGGCGGAGTCGCCTCTTCGCCTCCGCGGCATCCATGGACTCCACGTCCTCCGCGTCCGCCTCCCCGTCGGCGGGCAGGGGCTTCGCGGCGTCCCCCGCCGACGAGGCCGGCGCCGCCGGGTCCTGCGCCTCCTTCACGGGTGGACCCGGCACGGGGGGAACCGGCCCTTCTCCCGCGCGGAGGGGCGCGGCTCCCGCGAGGAATCCGACGAGGAGCGCCGCGATCGCGGGGCGGCGGATCATGCCTTCCGGAAAGCGAGGCACGTGTGGATCCCTCCCAGTGCGAAGTTGTTGTTCAGGACGATCCCGAGGTCGCCTTCGCGGACCGAGTCCACATGGTCCACGCCGCGGCAATCCTCCGCGACCGTCTCGAGGTTGAGCGTGGGGTGGATGAGTCCTGCCCGGATCATGAGGAGGCAGATGATGCTCTCGATGGCGCCGGCGGCGGCCATGGTGTGGCCCATGTGGCCCTTGGGGCTCGAGACCGGGACGCGGTTCCCCACGGCCTCCGCTATCGCGCCGGCTTCGGCGGAATCCCCCGCCAGGGTGCCGGTGGCATGGGCGTTGACCCAGGAGACCTGTCCGGGGGAGACCCCCGCCATGCGAAGCGAGGCCTGCATGCACCGGACGATGGCCTGCATGTCGGGAGTGGTGGCGGCGACCCCGGAGGATGTGGTGGCGAATCCCGTCACCTCCCCGTACACGGGGGCCCCCCTGCGCTGCGCCCTCTCCCATGACTCCAGGACCAGGAACCCCGCGCCCTCGGAGCACACGATGCCGTCCCGGCGCGCGTCGAAGGGCCGGGAGGCGGCGGCGGGGTCGTCGTTGTGGGTGAAGGAGGCCGCGTGCAGGGTGTCGAAGAGGACCGCGGTGCTCACGTGGGCCTCGTCCACGCCCCCCGCCAGGACGACTTCCGCGCGCCCGTCCTGGATGGCCTCGTACCCCATGCCGATGCAGAGGCTGCCCGTGGCGCACGCCGCCGAGGGGGCCACGAGCCGTCCGCGGAAGCCCATGCGGAGGGCGCAGGTGATCGCCGCCGTGTGCCCCATGGATCGGAGCACCCCGGAGGACGTCGTCCCGAGGACCGACGCGGTCCGGTCGAGACGGACGAACATCTGCGAGATGTCCTCGAGGGCCCCCAGCGTGGATCCCAGGAGCAGCCACGAGTCCTCGCCGGCGGCCTCCTCGGGGGAGATCCCGCTGTCCCGGATGGCGTCCTCCAGGGCGGCCAGGGCGAGGAGGCCGACCCTGCCGGCCGTCCGACGGATGGGCCGGGGGAGGGTGGAGGGGTCCGGCGCGACGGCGCGCCCCACCACGCGGGTCCTCAGGTCCTTCACCCGGTCCCACTCCGGGGCGCCGACGACGCCGGATCGCCCGGTGGTGAGCCCCTCCAGGAGTTCGCGGTTGGTGCTCCCCAGGGGGGAGCGGTGGCCGACCCCCGTGACGACGACGCGGCGGCGCGCCATCAGCGGATCCCGCCGTTCACTTCGAGCACCTGGCCCGTGATGTAGGCCGCTCCCGGGGAGGCGAGGAAGCGGACCGTGGCGGCCACCTCCTCCGGCGTCCCGGCCCGCCCGAGGGGGATGTGCGCGAGGGCCCGCTGGAGGACCGCCTCCTGGAGCATGTCCGTCCGGATGAGCCCGGGGGCGACGGCGTTCACGGTGATCCCGTACCTGCCCAGTTCGCGGGCCAGGGATCGCGTGGCGCCCACGAGCCCCGCCTTGGCCGCGGAGTAGTTGACCTGGCCCGGCGTCCCCCCCATGCCGGAGACGGAGGAGATGCTCACGATCCGCCCCGCGCGCGCCGAGATCATGCCGCGCACCACGAGGCTCGTGACGTTGAAGAATCCCCCGAGGGTCGTTCCGATGACCGCGTCCCAGTCCGCCCTCGGCATCAGCGCGAAGAGGCCGTCCCGGGCGATCCCCGCGTTGTTGACGAGCACCGACGGGGCCCTCTCCTCGACCGCGGGCCGGAGGATCTCCTCGCACTGCACGGGGTCGGCCACGTCGAAGCGGAGGCACCGGCATCCCCTGCCGAGAGCGGCCACCTCCGCCTCGAGGGAGGAGGCCAGGTCCTCCCGCTCCCGGAAGGTCGCCAGGATGTCGAGCCCGTCCCCGGCCAGGCCCAGCGCGATGGCCCGCCCGATTCCCCGCGTGGCGCCGGTCACCAGTGCGAGTTGCGGGTTCATGCTCCCCCCTTCGCCCCGGCGTCGGAGGCGACGGCGAGGGACAACTCCCCCTTCGCCAGGGGCGGACCGTCCGGGTCCCCCCCCCGGTGGATGGAGCAGGAGACGCGGGTCACCGATCCCAGCCTCAACCGCGGCTCCATGGTGCACCGCAGCCGATCCCCCGGCCGCGCGTCCCCGGAGAACACGAAATCGTGGATGGCCCCCAGGTACCCGGGAAGCGGGGCCAGGCCCCGCGCCATCCTCTCGAACCCGGCGCCCGCGGCGGCGGTCTGTGCCGCCACCTCGACGAGGACCGCGCGGTTGAGCAGTCCCGACCGCACCCACGGCCCCTCGGAAGGGACGGTCCACCGCGATTCCACCCGTTCTCCACGTTCTCCACCACCGGCGGCGACTTCGTCCAGGAATACCATCGGTGGCCTGTGTGGTAGGATTCTCAGGAGGAGATCCCCGGAGTTTGAGGACATGAAGGCCATGGTATCTTCGCCCTCGAAGCCTCCGCTCCAAGATTGTGCACCACGACCCCGGGGGCGCCCGCGGCGCGCCATCCGTCGCGCGGGAATCCTGTTCGCCGCCTCCCTCGGCGCGGCCTGCGCCTCCCCATGGCCCCTGGCCGAAAGGGACTCCTTCGTTCCCGGGAATCCCCCGGTTCTCCCTCCCCACCTCGCCGTCGCCGAAGCGTCCCTTGGAACCGGCGGCGCCTCCTTCGCGGCCCTGGCCTACCTCCGGATCCGGGGCGGCGACATCCAGGCCCACTTCGGTGCGGAATCGGGGCTGACGATCATGGACCTGGAGGTCCACGGGGCCGTGGTCGATGTGCGGGTGGTGAGCCCGCTGGCGGGTCCGCAGGGAACGGCGGATCTGCTGGGCGCGGACCTCCGCCGCATGTACGGGGACCTGAGCGTCTTCGGCCTCGGCACCGTGCTCCCCCCGGCCCGGGATGTCCTCGAGGATGCACCGGAGGGGGACGCACCGGGGCGCGTCGCGTTCCCGCTCCCGGACGGTTCCTGGATCGTCCTGTCCCGCGCCTCCCTCGGGGAGGGGACCGTCCCCTCCCGCGCGGTCCTGCTCGGCCCCGATCGGATCCCGCGCGCCGAGGTGGACTACCTGGACCCGGACTCCGACGGGGTTCCGAGGGAAGTGAGGCTCCGGGATCTCGTGGACGGGCACCGGGTCGACCTGGAGATCGTCGAAGTGCGGCTCTCCCCCGCGGAGGCCGGGGAGAAGTTCCCCTGACCGGGGAACCTCCGCCGGACCTCCGGTTCCGGCACCTCTCCGGTGACGGAGGAGAATGCGATTTCCACCTGCTTCCCTCGCATCCGGGATTGCAGGGCCATTTCCCGGGGGAACCGGTGCTCCCCGGCATGTGCCACCTGGATCTCGCGGTGGACGCGGCAAGCCACGTGCTCGGAAGGAGAATTCGCCCCTCCCGGATCCTCCGCGCCCGGTTCACGCGGAAGGTGGTTCCGGGCGAGGACCTCACCATCCTGATCCGGATCGAGGAGCCCGCGGGAAGCCCGGCCCTGGTCCGGGCCTCGCACTCCGTGGGAATGGAGCCTGCGGCGGAGATCCTCTTCGAGATCGAACCGGAGAGGACTACTTCCCCGGGGAAGGGGGGGCCGCCCGCAGCCTGCGCAGGAGATCCACGACATCATCCAGGGTCGTCAGGCCCGTGAGATTCTCGTTCTCGATGCGCCTGCCGACGAAGCACTCGAACTCCACGACCATGTCCAGGAAGTCGAGGCTCTCCAGCCCGAGATCCTCCTTCAGGCGGGCTCCGGGACGAAGGGCTTCGCCGGGGACGTCGAACTTGTTCATGAGGACGTCCTTCACCATGTCCTCGACCCCGATTTCCGACTGCCCGCTCATCAGTTCACTCCTGACTGTCGGCCCGGGAGACCCGGGGGAATTATAGGGTCGCCGTTGCGCAGGTCCAAGTAGAGGTCCGGTAGACACCTCTCCAGGTGGCCCACCCCGTGGAACGCGGACACCATGGAACCGAGCACCCCCGGCAGGCCCAGGTTCTGGCCGACCAGCAGCAGGCCCGCCGTACCCATCTCGGAGGGCAGTTTCGCCATGCTCCCCGAGGCCACCGTGGACTCGAGCCCGTAGCAGCTTCCCCCGGGACTGCGAACGAACCCCTCGATGGCGCGCGGGGTGCTCACGTTCACGACCTCCACGCGCCCGGACCACTCCGGGACGCACGCGTCCACGATGGGGAGCAGGGTCAGTGCCACCTCGTGCTTCCACCCCTCCCTGGCCCGCCCGATTCCGGCCTCCTCCATGTCCTCCGCGATCACGGGTGCCCACACCTGGAATGCGGTGTCCCCGGGGGCTTCCCTCAACGGCAGGCCGGGAAGGACCACGGCACGGGCCGGCCCCGCGGGCCCCCGGATCCAGGAACCGACCTCGCTCATGGCCTCGGCGGGCTCCCTGAACCACAGCCGGTTCCGGCGCGCCTCCACCGCCGGAACCCCCCGGGCCACGGCATGCAGCAGGATCGCGGAGGCCGTGTTCCTCAGTCCCGAGAGCCGCCGGAGGTGCCTGGACGGGAGCGACTCCCCCCGGGTCCGCCGGACGAGCTCTGCCGGATGCGCCGACCATACGAGGACACCGGGCTCGAACTCGTCCCCGCCGCCGGTGACCACCTTCCGGACCCGCCGTCCCTGGATCTCCACCGCCTCCACGCTGTTCCGCAGGCGCAGCTCCCCCCCCAGTTCCCGGAGCCGCGCGACGAGGGCCGCGGCGAGGGCCTCCCCGCCCCCCTCGATCCCGTGGGACGAGTGGTAGAAGGAGGAGGAGACGAGCGCATGGGCCGCGAAGGGCGCCCGCGACGCCGGAACCCCGTAGAGGACCCCGTGGGAGGCGAGGACCGCGGCCAGATCCGAGTCCCGCACCGTCCCGGAGAGGACCGCCGCCAGGGATTTCAGTTCCTCCGGCGGCGCCGGGGGATCCCCGAGGTGTTCGGACCGGAAGGAGAAGAAGGGGTGCTTCTCCACCTCCGCGGAGACGAGATCGAAGTACCTGGCCACTCCCCCCGCATCCCCGGGGAACTCCTCCTGGAGGTGGGCCCGGAGGCGGTCCTGGCCCTGGGGAAACGCGACGCGCCGTCCCGGGAACACGACCTCGTCGAAGCCCTCCGGATCCATGGGCACCAGACGGATCCGATCGAGCACCCCGAGGCGGCGGAGGTAGCGCCGCAGCGGGCCGCCGGCCCCCGCGCCCCCCACGTAGTGGAACCCCGTCTCGAGGGGGATCCCCTTCCTCCGGAACTGCTGCAGGAGGCCCCCCGGGATCGTGTGGTGCTCCAGCACGAGGACCCGGCGTCCCCGCTCCGCGAGGAGGATGCCCGCGGAGAGGCCGGAGACCCCGGCCCCCACCACGACGGCATCGAACCGTTCCAAGGCTAGCCCCCCCCCTCATGGCCGATGGCGACGGCCTGCTCGAGGGCCCGGATCCAGCGATCCCCTTCCCGGACCATGGGGTTCTCCAGGTTCCACAGCTCCCCTCCCAGGATCGACGTGAACCGGCGCTTGACCCAGTCATTGGGATGCTCGTGGAACAGCACCCTCTTCAGGCGCCCGTGGTACCAGCCCTCCACGAAGGGCTGCATCGAACCGATGGCGCGGCGGACCGATGCCTCGTACCCGTCGAGAAGGGCGTCCTCGCGGGCCGGCTCCCGGAGCGCGGCCTGGATGACCCCCGCCAGGACCTCCGCCCCCCCGAGGGCGAGGCAGAGGCCCGAGGAGAAGACGGGATCCAGGAACCCCGCCGCATCCCCGACCAGGACGATTCCGTCCCCGTGGACCTTCTGCGTGGCCCGCCCGTAGGATCGAATCCCCCGCACGGGGGAGAGCCGCTCGCCACCGGCCAGGATCTCGCCTACGACGGGCACCCTCCGGGCCATGGACCGGAACTTCTCCTCGGGAGAGGTGCCCGGCAGGTCGGCCAGCTCCGCGGCGAGCACCACGAAACCCACGGAAGTGACCTCCTTCCGCAGGGGAATGCACCATGCCCATGAAGTGGGGTCCTCGATGATCAGGATGTCCCCCGGCCGCGCCGCCGCCAGCCGTTCCACGGCCGGCCTCGCCAGGCGGAAGTGGCCGAAGAGCCCCACCCGGTCCTTGACCAGGGGCTCGCGGACCCACCCCATTCCCTCCACGGCGATGGAGTCGAGGCCGCAGGCATCCACCACGAAGGGCGCCCGGTACCGGACGCCGCCCTGCTCCACGGAGGCGGTCCCCGTGCCCTCCCTCCCCCTGGGATCCCGGGCCTCCCCCGCCACGCGGACCTCCGCTCCCCCCTCGCGGGCCCACTCCAGGAGGAGGTGGTCGAAGGCCGCCCTGTCCACCTGGAACGCGTGGGGATGGAGGCTCGGCGGCACGCTCTCGGAGAAGTCGATGCGCACCGTGCGGCGTCCGTCGCCCGAGGAGAAGACGGCGCCGTCCTTGCGGACGAATCCCTCGGACCGCATCCGCCCGAGGAGCCCCGCCCGCTCCAGGACGCCGGTGGAGTGGGCGAGCATGGACTCGCCGATGTGGAAGCGGGGGTGGCTCTCCCGCTCGAGCACCACCACGCGGAGGCCGGCCCGTGCGAGGAGGCCCGCGGTCATGGAGCCTCCCGGCCCCCCTCCCACGATCACCACGTCCCGGTCCGCCGATTCCACGTTCGATCCTCCCTGCCGGATCATCCTATCCCCGGGAGGCGCGATCCCGGATCGGCCCCATCCCGCTTCCCCCGGTCGGTCCGGGGCAGTCGATCGCGGATCTCCACCCTCGCGGGGACCATGTACGGAGGGAGCCGCAGCGCCGCGTGGCGCCTCAGTCCCCCGGCATCGAGCGGGACTCCCGGGATCCCGACCACGACCGCGACGATGACTTCGCCGAGGGCAGGGTCCACTTCGCGGAGGGCCATGGCGTCCGCCACGCCCGGATGGCTCGCGAGGACCGCCTCCACCTCCCCGGGCTCCACCCGGTATCCGCGGACCTTCAGCATCGCGTCCCTGCGCCCCCGGAACCGCAGGAGACCGTCGGGCCCCCTCTCGGCCCGATCCCCCGTTCGCAGGAAGGGGCCGGGTCCGCGCCCGCGCAGGACCACCCGTCGCGGCCGCTCCCCTCCCCCGCCCACGTAGCCGCGGAGGACGGCCGGCCCCCGCACGCAGATCTCCCCGCGCTCCGCCTCCGCCTCCCCCTCCTCCTCCACGATGGCGACCTCGGAGTACGGGGTCGGAATCCCGATGGGCAGGAACCCCTCCCCGGGTTCCCCGTCCCGGACCCGGTGGAACAGGGAGACGTTGGTCTCCGTGGGCCCGAAGAGGTTGGCGAAGACGCGCCCGGGGAGCGCCTCCATGAGGCGGCGGAGGCCCGCGGGTGGGAATGCCTCCCCCGCGAAGAGGACCGCCCGCAGCCGCCGAAGGGGAGGCGGCGTCCCGCCATCGAGGAGGCGGACGAGCAGGGAGGGGACGGCGTAGAGGAACGCCGCTTCGTTGTCGTCGAGGAACCGTGCGAGGGACCGTGCGGAGAGGACGACCCGTTCCGGGGGCCGCAGGATCGTCCCTCCCGCGGCCAGGGGCGCCAGCTGCTCGAAGAGGGCGAGGTCGAAGCTCGGCCCCGCGAGGGCCGCGACGCGGTCCCCCTCGCCGACGCCGAACTCCCCCGTCATCCAGTCCACGAAGGCGGACACGCCCTCGTGGGTGACGGGGACGCCCTTGGGGACGCCGGTGCTGCCCGAGGTATGGAGGAGGATGGCCTCCGAACCGGGGTCCGGCTCCGGAGGGAGAGCACCATCGGCAGTTCCGCCCGGGAGATGGGGTACGGCCTTCACGCCGAGACGCGCCGCCATCCCTTCACCGGCCATGACGAGGCCGGCTCCGCACCTCGCGAGGATCTCTCCGTTCCGGAGATCGGGGGATCCGGGTTCCAGCGGCACGGGGACGGCGCCCGCGATCCAGGCGCCGAGAAGGGCCGCGGTCTCCCCGCGTCCCCGCGGGAGGAGAAGACCCACCCGCTGCCCGGGCTCCACGCCCTCGTTGCGCAATGCACCGGCCGCTCCCATCGCCATGACCCGGAGTTCCTCCCGCGAACAGGCCCCCGAGCCGTCGATGACGGCGGGAACCCCTCCTCCGTCGCGGAGGGAGCGGAGGGCGCGCGCAACCGTGGAAGCGCTCACGGCCGCGCTCCGCTCACGCCCCGTCTCCAGTGTTCGAGAAGCGCCTCCGCGCGGGCCTCCGGGATCCGATCCCGGACCCAGGTGACGCCCAGTCCGAGCCTCCCCCTGAATCGCCACGTGACGGCGCAGAGCCCGGGAACGGGAGCGGGTACGGGGAAGTGGAGGAGTTCGCGCACCCCGGCCCCGAAGAACTCCTCCAGGCCCGCCGCCACGGGTCCGGGATTGGTGAAGAAGATGCTCCCGAAGGCGCCTCCCATGGTCCCCTTCGCGAGGCGGGAGTAGAGGAAGAGGGGAATCCTCCGGCAGAGATCCAGCTGCACCCGGCAGTTCCTGAGGGCATCGCTCCTGAGCGAGGCGAGGAGCCCGTCCCGCAGGGCACGGGCGGTCCCGGGCGCCTCCGACGCCGCCTCCACGGGGACTCCGAGGAAGGAGAAGGAGAGGTGGTTCCCGAAGACGCGATGCGCCTCCCCCTTCCCGTCGAGGCTCGTCGGGAGGGAGAGGACGTAGCTCGAGCCTTCCCGGACGGGACGGGGGTCGGTCTCCCGGTCCGCGGCGAGGAGGCAGGCCAGGAACCAGAGCCCTTCCATGGCGTACCCCGCGGCCCGCCTTCCCGCCCTCACCGCCTCCTCCGTGGCCCCGGGTTCGAGGAGGACCGCCCGGCCGTCGAAGGATCGGGCGGGACCGTCCCGGGGGCCGGCGCAGAGATGGACCCCCCCGGCCCCGAGCCCCTCCAGGAACCGGTTGTGCTCCCGGAGGATGTCGAGGCGGCGGCCGAAGGGAATGCCCTCCATGAGGGCCCCGGGGGGAGCCCAGCCCGCGGAGGTTCCTCCCGTCGGGAGGGCCGCGAGGAGGCGCTCGGCCCCCTTCGCGTCCAGGAGGACGTGGTGGAAGAGGACGGCCATCCTCCATCCGTCCCCGGGAACGGGGAACAGGGTGAACTTCACGTTCTCGCCGCGGTCGGGACGGAGGCGCCCGTTCATCAGGGAGGTCCAGGGAGGACCCTCCGGCGGCGGAGCGGGGAGTTCGACGACGCCCGGTGCGCATTCCGGCCCCCGTGGTTCCCACCGGAGGGGGAGACCCGGGAACCTCCGGCGGAGCGCCATCCGGACGCCCCGCGAGAGCGGCGTGTCGGCGGCCAGGGCGCGCCGCAGGGCCGCGACGTCGGGCCTGCGGTCGAGGGACAGGATCACGTAGGAGTGGAACCCGGAGAGGCCCGCGGCCCGGATCTCCCGGTCGAGGACGCGGGCGAAGACGTCGGCTCCTCCCAGCCCGCGGGGGGCATCCGCGGGATCGGGGGCCGGGCTAGCCGCCACGGGCGACGCAGTGTTCCGCAATCTCCCTCACCGTGGACAACCCCTCTCCCAGGATGTCCTCGCCGCCCACCTCGATGCCGTAGCGGCTCTCGAGGTGGAGGACGAGGCGGAGCACGGAGAGGGAGTCCATCCCCATGGAGACCAGGTCCCCGTCGATGTCGATGGTCTCCGGGGGGCGGTTGAGGAAGACCTCCGCGGCAAGGAAGGCGACGAGATCCCGCACGGCGCTGTCGACATCGGACATTCCGCGGGATCATACGGATGCGTTTTCACCCTCAGGCCGAGAATCCGCATGACGGGGGACCCGGGAGCTCCTCGCTGGATCGTGTGGGTTCCTTCTGGCGCTGCGCGCCTACCGGCGCGCGGCTCCCGACGGGGAGCATCGGGAGAGGATCCGATG
>CAYJMF010000078.1:0-22193 GCA_964370855.1 uncultured Planctomycetota bacterium
GGCGGGGGCGGGGGCGAGACCCTTCCTCCCGGGAGATGATGTTTCGCCCCCGCCCCCGCCGCCAATCTGGGTCGGGTTCAGTATGGCGGCCTACCACGTCCATTCGCGGAAGTCGCCCACGGGGCGATAGCCGATCTTCGGGTAGATGGAGTTGGAGATCGGGTTGGCGAGGTCGGTGAAGAGGTAGCAGTGCTTCCGGCCCCCGGCGAGGACCTCGGCGGAGAGGGCGGCGACGAGGGAGGTCGCGTAGCCGCGGCAGCGGTCGCCGGGCGGGGTGTAGACGGCCCCGATGCGGGCCCCCGTCGGGGAGAAGCCGGAGACGGCGGCCTGGCTGACGACCCGCGCGCCGTCCTGCCAGAGGCGGAGGCGGCCCGCCGCGATGGCGTCCTCCGCCATCTCCCTCGGGGTGCGGGAGAGCGCCTGGGGGTGGGTGTCCAGGAGGAACGAGGCGTAGTATTCTGCCGCCGTCTCGAGATCGCCGGGCTCCGCGGGCCGCATGCGGCCGGGGACAGGGGGCGGGGGGATCACCCGCTCGAGGGCGAAGGAGCGCAGCTCCCGCCGCGGGACCGCCCGCAGCCCGCGGGGCAGGGTCCAGGCGGCCGCGAAGACGTTCACGCACTCCACGGGCCCGTGGGCGCCGGGCACCGGGAACCCCCCCGCCGCGAGGTCCTCCGCGAGGAGGGCCGCCGCCCCCGCCGGGACGTAGACGGCGACCTGGTGCGGGGGCGTCATGAGGGCGGCGCCCACCACCCGCCCCCTCGATTCCACGGTGGCGAAGTAGTTGGCCCCGGGGTATCGACCCGCCGCGTCCCTGCAGGTGCGTGCGATGGCGAGAGGGAGGTGGTTCCGCGCCTCGTCGGCGGCGAGGTACCCCTCCGCCGCGTCGAGGAACGCCGCCGCCCCGTCGAACCTGACAACCCGCATCGCGGAATCCTACACCCTCCCGCCGCGCCCGCAGGGCCGGGTTGGCGTTGACTCCGCCCCGGGCCCCTCCTAGAGTGGCGCCCCGAGGAAAGGAGGCCCCATGGCGGCGAAGCCGGGCATCGCGCCCGACGAGTACTGGAACCCGCGTCACGAGACCATGCCCCGGGCCGAGATCACCGCCATCCAGGTGGCCAAGATGAAGCGCCAGCTCGCCTGGTCCTGGGAGCGATCCCCCTTCCACCGCCGCCGCTGGGAGGCCGCCGGCTTCCGGCCGGACCAGTTCCGCTCCCTCGACGACCTCCGCCGCATCCCCCCCATGACCCGGGCCGAGTGGATGGAGGCCCAGGCGGAGAAGCCCCCCTACGGGGACCTCCCCGCCGCGGACCCCGCCGTCGCCATCCGCCTCCACACCACCAGCGGCACCACGGGCCGCATGCCGCTGCGCGCGCTGGACGGCATGCGCGACTGGGAATGGATCGCCGAGATGTGGTGCCACGGCTTCCACGCCTTCGGCGTGCGTCCCTCGGACACCGTCTTCTTCGCCTTCTCCTACGCCTCCTTCATCGGGTTCTGGGGCGCCCACTACGCCTGCGAGAAGCTCGGCGCCCTCGTCATCCCCTCGGGGAGCCTGCCCACGGACACCCGGGTGAAGCTCATCGTCGAGAACGGGGCGACCACGGTGTGCGCGACCCCCACCTACGTGCTCCGCCTCGCGCAGGTGGCCCGCGAGCTGGGCATCGATCTCCGGAAGGAGGGGAAGGTGGACAAGATCATCCTCTCCGGCGAGCCCTCGGGCTCGGTCCCCGCCGTGCGCCGGAAGATCGAGGAGACCTGGGGCGCCCCCTGCGGGGACTCGGCGGGGATGACGGAGATCGGCACCATCATGATGTTCGAGTGCCGCCACCGGCCCGGCGGCATGCACATCCTCGAGGACCACTTCATCGAGGAGGTGCTGGATCCGGAGAGCGGCGAGCCCGTCGGCCACGGCGAGCGGGGGGAGCGGGTCGTCACATCCTTCGGCCGCGGCATCCTGCCCCTCGTCCGCTACCGGACCCGCGACCTCGTCTGCCGCGTGCCCGCCTCCTCCTGCACCTGCGGCCGCACATTCGACATCTACCAGGGCGGCATCCTCGGGCGCGTGGACGACATGCACAAGATCCGGGGGACCAACGTCTACCCGCGCGCCGTGGAGGCCATCGTCCGCGAGCACGCCCTCGTCGAGGAGTTCCAGATCGTGCTCTGGCGCGAGAAGGACCGGGACGAGATCACGGTGCGCTGCGAGCTCCAGAAGGGCTCCGAGGACCACTGGCCCTCCATCAAGAAGGCCCTGGACCACGACCTCGCGCAGGCCCACGAGAACCTGCGCTTCGAGCTGGAGCTGGCCGACGCGGGGTCGCTGCCGCGCTTCGAGCTGAAGGCGAAGCGGCTGGTGGACAAGAGGGAGTACTAGGAGACCATGGGCGACACCACCGACATCATCTACCCGAAGGACCTGGCCGGCCGTCCCGTGGACGAGCTCCACCAGGAGATCGGCTGGCTCTACCGCAAGACGAAGGCCATGCTCTCGCGGGACGACCTCCCCCCCTGCGCCCGCCGGAACCTCATGAAGTCCCTGGCCTGCCTCTACCAGGTCGTGAACGACGCGGGCATCGAGTTCGAGCACCTCTACGACCTGGGCGTGTGAGGGTGGAGCTGCGGATCCTCCCGCGGGGCCGCCGCGCCTGGATCCGCTGCGCCGCGGTGCTCGGGATCCCGGCGCTCTTCTTCTCCGTCTCCGGCTGGTGGATCACGTCCATGCCCGGGACCTCCTTCCGCGGCCCCCTCCCGCCGGCGACGGCGGAAGAGGTGGCCCTCGCGGCGCGCCTCCGCGGGCACGTGGAGACGCTGGCGGGGACCATCGGGAAGCGCGGGGTCTTCGCCCCGGAGGCCCTCGAGCGGTCGGCCCGCTTCCTCGAGGAGGAGTGGCGGCGGCAGGGGCACGCCCCCCGCCGCCTCCCCTACCGGGCCCTCGGCATCGAGGTGGCCAACCTCGAGGTGGAGATTCCCGGTGGTGCCCGGGGCAGCGAGATCCTCGTGGTCGGCGCCCACTACGACAGCGACTCGGCGACGCCGGGAGCCGACGACAACGCCTCCGGGGTGGCGGCACTGCTGGAGATCTCCCGCGCCTTCGCGGGGCGGAAACCGGCCCGCACGGTCCGCTTCGCCGCCTTCGTCAACGAGGAGCCCCCCTGGTTCCAGAACGAGGGGATGGGGAGCCTCGACTACGCATTCGCCTGCCGGAAGCGCGGCGACGACGTGCGCGCCATGCTCTGCCTCGAATCGCTGGGCTACTACGACCCGGCCGAGAACACCCAGAAGTACCCCTTCCCCTTCTCCACCGTCTACCCCTCCACGGGGGACTTCCTCTGCTTCGTCGGCCGGGCCTCGGAGCGCTCCCTCGTGCGGCAGTGCGTGGCCGCCTTCCGCGGGAGGGCGACCCTCCCCTCGGAAGGGGCGGCGCTCCCGGAGTTCGTCCCCGGCGCCGGGCTCTCCGACCACTGGTCCTTCTGGCGGGCCGGGTACCCGGCGGTGATGGCGACGGACACCGCCCCCTTCCGCAACGAGCGGTACCACTCCGGCTCCGACACGCCGGGGACCCTCGACTACGGGAGGATGGGGAGGGCCGTGGAGGGCCTCATCGCCGTCGTCGAGGAGCTGGGGGGATACGGTACCCGACCCGATTCATCGGGGTTGGGTGATGGGCACTCGCCCGACCGGAGGACTCGATCCCGACCCCGATGAATCGGGTCGGGTACCGTATCCCCCTACACCCTCTCCAGCAGCGCCCGCACCGGCGCCGCGTCGAGGCCGGGCCACCGCAGGGGCGGCGCGACGAGGCGCCACCGTCCCGGGGCCGCCTTCGACAGGTCGAGGTTCTCGAGGATGGCGACGCCGCCGGAGAGGAGCGCACGGTGGGCGTCCATGGTCTTGCTGTCCCGGTGATCGACGCTCGGCGTGTCGATGCCGAAGAGGACGACCCCCGCCTCCGCGAGGACGGCCGCCGAGGAGCCGACCAGGTGGGCGAAGCGGGCCGGGAAGGCACGCGGGTCCTGGCGCCTCCGCGTCCGGACGAGGATCCGCTCGCCGCGGCGCGGCTTCCACCGCCGCACCTCGGCCTCCGTCAGCGGCCCGGTGCCGATGCGCTCCACGACCCGGCAGGGCCCGACGTACCTCCCGACGTCCACCTCGCCGATGCCCGGCGCCCCGGCGAGGAAGTGGTTCGGCGCATCGGCGTGGGTCCCGTTGTGGGGCGACGTCGTCACCCGCGACACCGTCACCGACGCCCCGTCCTCCAGGCGGCAGGCCCACTCCGAGGAGAAGGGGGTGTCCCCGGGCCAGCAGGCGATGGAGGCGTCCACGGGCTGGCTGATGTCGAGGAGGATCCGCCGCCGCGCCATCAGGTCACCGTCCGCTTCACGCGGGCGTGGGCCTCCCAGGCCCCGGAGTCGAGGATGTCGCGCATCGCGGCCACGGCGTCGTCCAGTTCCCTGTCCCTCGTGTAGAAATGGGGGGAGAGCCGGACACCGGCGCCGGGGCGGAAGTCCACCACCACGTCCCGGGCGTTGAGCTCCGCCGCCACCGCCGCCCCGTGGGGGACGTCGATGGCCACGGTGCCGCCGCGCCGCTCCGGGTCGGCGTGGGCCGTCGTCCTCCAGCCCTCCCGCGCCGCCAGGGCGAGGAGCCGCGTCGTCTGCCGCACCGACTTCTCCCGCACCGCCTCCGCGCCGATGTCGCCGAGGATGGTGATCCCCGCCCGGGCCGCGTACAGCGCCGGGATGTTCGGCGTCCCCGTGAGGAACCGCCACCCGTCCTCGCGGAATCGGATGGGCCCGGCCTCGAAGGCGAAGGGGGCGGCGTGGGCCTGCCAGCCCGTGACCCGGGGTTTGAGCGCCTTCCGCAGGTCGGGCCGCACGTAGAGGTAGGCCGCGCCGGGGCCGCCGCAGAGCCACTTGAGGGCACCGCCCACGGCGAAGTCCACCCCCAGCCCCGTCACGTCCACGGGCACCGTCCCCGCGGACTGGAAGACGTCGAGGCAGACCCGGGCGCCGACCTTGCGCGCCCGCTCCATGACCGCCGCGGCGTCCACCACGTAGGAGGAGCGGAAGAGCACGTGGGAGAGGGGGACCAGCGCCGTGTTCCGGTCGATGGCGGCCAGCAGACGGTCCATGGGGAGCGTGACCCCGTCCTCGCTCTTCACCACCTCGAGCTCGAGCCCCTGGGAGCGCAGGCGGTGGTAGAGGTAGAGGAGCGAGGGGAACTCCATGTCCACCATGACCACCTTGCGCCGCGGGCCGCGGCGGAAGTCGAAGCAGGAGGCGACGATGGCGGAGGCCAGGGTGACGTTCTGGTGCATCGTGACGGAGCCCGGGGGCGCGCCGATGACGCGGCCCACGAGGTCCCCCACGGAGACGGCCATCTCCCACCAGCCCTCGCCCCAGGCCCGCACGCCGCGCGTCGCCCAGGTGTCGGCGTACTCGGCGAGGTCCTCCCGCGCCCCCTCCGGCATGGCGCCGAGGGAGTTGGAGATGAGGTAGGTGGTCTTCCCGACGATGGGGAACCGCTTCCGCCAGCGGTCCAGCGGGTCCTTCGCGGGGGACAGCGGCCTAGGGATCGACGGGGTCATGCGGGGGGTGCCTCCGACGCCTCGCCCTTGGCGAGGTGGGTGCGCACGGCCCAGATCTCGGGGAAGAAACGCCCGGAGAGGGTCCGCTCCAGGTAGGGGACGCCCTGGGAGCCGCCGGTCCCCCACTTCCGCCCGATCATGCGCTCCACCATGAAGACGTGGTGGCGGCGCCAGAGGGCCACCTGCGCGTCCACCTCGAGGAGGGCCTCGAGGACCTCCTCGAGGAGGGGGTGCTTCGCCGGCGCCTCGTAGATCTCCTTGAGGGCGCCGATGCGACGGCGGCCCTCCGGGGAGTCGGCCCCCTCGCCGGCGGCCTCGGGCCAGTCGAAGCCGCGGGCGCGGAGCATGGAGCCCAGGCGGTCGGGGATGGAGGGCGCCTCCAGACGCTTCTCGAGGCGGGCGGCGCGGTGGGGCCGGGCGGCGTGGTGCTTCAGGTGGCCCGCGTCCTTGAGTCCCCAGGCCGCCTCCATCTCGCGGAACTGGAAGGACTGGAACCCGCTGGCCGGCTCCAGCACGTCGCGGAAGCCGAGGAAGCGGGCCGGCTTCATGGAGTCGAGGAGACCGATCTGCTCCTGCATCCCCCGCGCGATGCGGGCGATGCGGCGGCAGAGGTGGACCACCTCGCGGAGCGAGCCGTCGTCGCCCCGGTGGAGCATGGCGGCCACGCGATCGGATTCGTGGAGGAGGAGACGGAACCAGAGCTCGAAGACCTGGTGGACGACGATGAACTGCATCTCGTCATGGTGGGGCGGCTTCGATTCCGGGTGCTGGAGGCGGAGGAGATCGTCCACCCGGAGGTAGTCGGCGTAGTTGAGGCGCCCCGCGGGGACCGGGGGCGGGGGGGCGTCGTCGGGGCGTCGTTCGGGGTCTGCCAAGGACGATCTCCGGGCCCGCGCTGCCCCCCGCTTCTACCGCCCCCGCCGCCGCCGGGAAAGGGAGAACGCCCCCCCCCGCGCCCCTACAATCCCGGGATGCCCCGCTTCTACCTGACCACCGCCATCTACTACCCCAACGCCGTCCCCCACCTCGGGACCGCCTACGAGATCCTCGGCACCGACGTCATCGCGCGGTGGCGGCGGCTGCGGGGGGACGACGTCTTCTTCCTCTCCGGCAACGACGACCACGCGCAGAAGGTGGCGCAGCGGGCGGCGGAGCAGGGGAAGGACCCGGCGGCGTACTGCGACGGGATGGCGGCGGCCTTCGAGGGGGCGTGGAAGGCGCTGGGCGTCCGGTACGACGAGTACGTCCGGACGGCGTCGGACCGCCACCGTGACACGGTGCGATGGTTCTTCGAGCGGGTCCGGCGCGGCGACGCGGGGCGGGCGGAGCCCCTCCTCTACAAGGGGGCCTACGAGGGGCTCTACTGCGTCGGCTGCGAGGCCTACCTCCGGGAGAAGGACCTCGTGGACGGGAAGTGCCCGAACCACCGGTCGCGCACGCCGGAGCGGCTGCGGGAGGAGAACTGGTTCTTCCGGCTGTCGGCCTTCGAGGGGTGGCTGCGGGAGTGGTACGCGGGTCACCCGGGCTGGCTCCGGCCGGAGTCCAAGCGCAACGAGATGCTGGCGCTGCTCGCCGAGGGGCTGCAGGACATCTCCATCTCCCGGCCGCTGAAGGCGGTCCCATGGGGGATCCCCTTCCCCGGAGACGAGGGAACGCAGGTCATCTACGTCTGGTTCGACGCCCTCATCAACTACGTGACGGGGGCGCGCCTCGCGGAGGACGGCGCGGCGCGGCCCGACGAGCCGGGGCGGGGGCCGGGGTTCTGGCCCGCGGACCTGCACGTGGTCGGCAAGGACATCGTGCGGTTCCACGCGCTGCTGTGGCCCGCCATGCTGAAGGCCGCGGACCTCCCGCTGCCGCGGGCGCTCTTCGTCCACGGCTTCGTGAACGTGGGCGGGGCGAAGATGTCCAAGGACGCGGGGGGCGTCGTCTCCCCCGTGGACGTCGCGGCCTCCCACGGGGCGGAGACGCTGCGGTACTTCCTGCTGCGGGAGGTCTCCTGGGGGTCCGACGGGGAGTTCTCCCTCGAGCGGCTCGAGGAGCGGTACGCCACGGACCTCGCCAACACCATCGGCAACCTCCTCCACCGGACCCTGACGATGACGGAGAAGTACTTCGAGGGGGTGGTCCCGGAGCCGAGCGGGAACTCCTACCTTCCGGAGGGGGACTCCATCCACTCCGTCGGGGCGCTGGAAATCCTGACCCTGGCCCGGAGGGAGCAGGCGCTCCGCGCCTACGACGCCCTCGACTTCGCGGCGGCCCTGGAGTCGGTGGTGGACCTCGCGCGGCAGGCCAACCAGCGCATCGACTCCGTGGCCCCCTGGAAGCTGATGAAGGAGCCGACGGGGGAGGGGCGGAAGGTCGTGGGCGACCTCCTGCACGCCGTCGCCGACGCGCTGAAGAACATCGCCGTCCTCCTCTCCCCCGTCATGCCCGGGAAGGCGCGGGAGATGTGGATTCAGCTCGGCCTCCCCGGCGACGCCTTCGACGACCTCCGCCTCGCCCACCCCGGCGAGGGCCAGAAGAACGTCGAGCACCTCGACGACGACCGCGACCACCGCTCCTTCGCCGCCGTCGACGCCGCCGACCTCGCCGGCCTCCCCACCCGGAAGGGAACCCCCCTCTTCCCGAAGTAGGAAAGGGGACGTCCTCCACTTTTCTACTTTTCTGTGGATAACTCCGAGGACGTCCCGGAGTTATCCACAGAAAAGTAGAAAAGTGGAGGACGTCCCTAGACGTCGATGACGGTGCCGGAGCCGGGGCGGGGGGGAGGAGGGGGGGGCTTCGGGACGAGGGAGAGGAGGAAGGAGAGGAGGATGCTCGCGCCGCAGAGCATCAGGAACATCGCCCAGCCGGAGACCTTCCCCGTGGCGTAGGACCAGGAGAGGCCGGCGCCCCACGCGAGGGGGTGCACGAGCCAGGCCCAGTTCCGCCGCAGCACGCCCTTCACGACGGACATCCCGCAGAGGACGACGAAGATCCACTGCCAGTCCTTGCCCCAGGCGAGGATGATCCCGAGCCCGAGGAGGAAGACCCCCGGCGCGACGTTCTTCCAGGCCCGTTCCGCGGTCACCGGAGGAGCTCCGCGAGGGCCGCCTCGACGGAGGCCGCCTTCCCCGTCTTGAGGGGAACCGCCGGGTCCGGGGCCGCCCCCTCCCCCACCACGAGGATCCGCGCCCGCACCTTCTCCGCCCCGCGATCCAGCAGGTCCCAGGCCGCCGGCGCCGGCCCCGCGATCACGGCCCCGCTGAACAGGTCGGGCCTCCGGAGGAGCACCTCCCAGGCCACCGCCGCCTCCCCGGCGCCGACGGCGAGCAGCACCCGCCGGGCGGGGTCCAGAGGCCATGCCCTCCCCGCTCTCTCCACGGCGAAGCCGACCTTCTCCGCCGCCCGCTCCCCGCGGTCGAGGCGCGTCGTCCAGGAGGAGATGCCCGGGGACACCGCGTAGGGCGGCCGCGGGACCGCCGTCACCACCTCCCCCGTCGCCTCCCCCCCGGCCTCCCCGCCGATGCGCACGACGAGGGGGAGCGGACTCCCCCCCGGCCTCCCGGGCCCGGCCACCGCCACGTCGTCGTTCCAGGAGAGCCTCCGGAGGAGGGCCTCCCAGCGCGGCTCCTCCCGGAGGGCGCGGAGGTCCGGGTCCCCGACGAGGTGATCGAAGCCCACGAACCCCGCCCCCCCCGCCAGCGCCTGCTCCAGGGCGTCGAGGGCCGCCGCCGCCTTCCCGCCGAGGGCCCGCGCGCAGGCGAGGTTGTAGAGGTCCACGGACACCTGGAACTCCACGACCCGGGGCCGGGGCGCGTCGGGCCCCGGGGAGGGGTAGAGGGCGATGCGCCTCTCCCAGGCCGCTCCCGCCCTGTCCCACTCCCCCGCGGCCAGGGCCCCCCGCGCCTCCGTCTCCGCGTCGGCCCACTCCCCGGCGGCCTCCCCGAGGAAGGCGAAGAGCTCCCGGGCCGAGTCCGTGGCCGGGGGAGGCGGGGAGCAGCCCGCGCCGAGGAGGAGGGCCGCCGCGAGGAGGGCGGCGGGGAGCGGGGAGGGCGGGCGCATTCGCAGAGGATACAAGAGAAGGGGGCCGGCCCCGCGCGGGACCGGCCCCCGGTGAACCGTGGTCGGGAAGACGTGCTACTTCTCGGCCTTCCAGTCCTCGGCCATGACCTTGACCCAGGTCTCGGCGAGGGAGGCGGCGACGGGCGCCTCCTCCTTGTTCTTCTTGATGAAGCCCTCGAGCAGGACCTTCTTGCCGTCCCGCTCCTTGCCCTTCAGCTTCTCCTTGGGGAGGTCGAGGCCGCCGACGATCTTGTCGAGCAGCTGCTGCGCCTTGAGCTCCTTCTTGAACTCCTCGTCCCGGTCGAGCTCCTTCAGCTTCTCGTCGGCCTTCTTCGCCGCCTCGGAGCCCTTGAACTCCTTCTCCTTCACGAGGCGGGTGAGGAGATCGTGGCCCAGCAGCGCCTTCTTCTCCGCCACGTGGGCCTCGGCCGCCGCCAGCATCTTCGCCCCCCTGGCGGCCCAGATCTCGGGGGTCATCTTGACCTTGCGCAACTCGGCCTCGATGTCCTTGTCGGACAGGCCGCCGGTGTTCCCCTGGAAGACCACCTTGCCGTCGGCGCCGACGAGCCAGACGTAGGGGACGGTGTTGGTCAGGTTGGGGTAGTTCTGGATTCCCCCCTTCAACCCGATGGTGTAACTCGCGGGGGCAGCGCTCTGCTGCGACAGGAACTTGAGGATGGTCTCACGGGATTCGTGGGTGACGGAGATGATGTTGAGACCCTTCTTGCCGAACTCTTCCATCAGTTTCGAGAGGTGGGCAACCTGCCCACGGCAAGGTGGTCAGTCGGTTTTCCATGCCTCGATGAGGACCACCTCGCCCTTGAAGTCGGCGATGCTGGTCCTGCCGTCGGAGTTGATCCACTCCGTGGTCGAGAGCTCGGGGGCGTCCTTCCCCACGAGGCTCGTCTTCGCTTCCTGCGCGAGGGCGGGAACCGCCCCGGCGAGGAGGAGCGCCGCCGCCAGCCATCCAAGTCGCATGTCCGTTCCTTTCGCCCCCCGGGGGGGCCGCCGGAGTGACCGGCCCGGTACCGTGCCGCACGGGGAACGAGCCCCGTTCCCCCCATTATACGGGGGGCGAGGCCCCTTCCCCCGCCAAGGGGCGGGGAATCGTGACCCCTCCCGCCTCCCGGCGGCCCCGCCCCCCGGTGCTAGGATGACCCCCGACATGCGCCCCGCCGCCACCGTCCTCGCCCTCCTCGCCCTCCTCCTCCCCGCGGCCCCCGTCCCGGCGGAGGAAGGGGAGCCCCCGCCCGCCAAGGCCCCTCCCCTCGACGCCGACCTCCCCCCGGAGCGGGAGATCCTGAAGGAGGCCCGGAGCGACCCGCGCAACCTCAAGCCCGACGCCTTCCCCGTGATCCGCAAGCCCGTCTACCTCCCCGCCGCCGAGGCCCGCAAGATGGACCCCGGGGAGTGGGTCATCGGGGTCGTGATCGGGGAGACGCCGCTCGCCTACCCCGTCAACATCCTCAACCGCCACGAGATCGTCGTGGACGACCGCGACGGCATCGCCTTCCTCGTCTGCTGGTGCCCCCTCTGCCGCACGGGCACCGTCCACGCCCGGACCCTCGACGGGGTGGAATACGACTTCGGCCACTCGGGCCAGCTCTACCGGAGCGCCTTCCTCCTCTACGACGTGAAGACGAAGTCCCTCTGGCACAACGCCACGGGCCGCGCGCTGGCGGGGAAGATGCGGGGGAGCGCGCTCCCGCCCCTCCCCAGCCGCTTCGTGACCTGGGACGTCTGGCGGAAGGCCTTCCCGAAGACCCTGGTGCTGGCCAAGAACCCCCTCGACCTCGACCAGACCATCGACGGGTACGACCGCCGCAACCGCGCCCTGAAGCTCCAGTTCGGCCTCGGCCTCTCGACCCCGAAGGAGGAGCGGCTCTACGAGCTCGCGGAACTGGAGCGGGCGACGCTGGTCCAGGAGAGCGTGGGCGAGGTGCCCGTGGCCGTCCTCTACCACCCCGCGACGAAGGCGGCCATCGCCTTCGACCGGCGCATCGGGGGGAGGACGCTGGACCTCCGCCGCGCCGAGGACGGTGAGGACGGGCTCCCGCGGCTCGAGGAGACCGGCGAGGACCGCTCCGTGTTCCACGGCGTGACCGGGGAGTGCCTCTCGGGGCCCCTCCGGGGGAAGGGACTCGCGCCGCTGAACTCCTGCTTCTGGGAGATCCACGCCTGGATCGCCCACCACCCGTCGGGGACGATGTTCCGGGCGTCGGTGCAGGCGCCGCCGGACCTGCCGGAGGTGGACCCGGGCGACGACGACGACGACGGCGGCAAGTAGACCCGAACCCCGCTCCTCCTCCCCGGTTACATTCTCCCATCCCCGTGGAAACCCCTCCCCCCTCCCCGCCCGCGACGGACGCCGCCCCCCCGCCCGTGGTCTCCCTCCGCGGCCTCGGGCGGGACTTCGGCCGCGTGCGGGCGCTGGACGAGGTGACCCTCGACCTCCCGCCGGGCTCCGTCGGCCTCCTCGGCCCCAATGGCGCGGGCAAGTCCACCCTCCTCAAGATCCTCCTCGGCCTCCTCCCCCCCTCCCGGGGCACCGCCTCGGTGCTCGGCGTGGATCCCGTGCGCGACCCCCGCGGCGTCCGGCGCCGGGTCGGCTACATGCCCGAGGTGGACGCCTACATCACCGGCCTCACGGGGGTCGAGTCGGTCTCCTACGCGGGGGTCCTCTCGGGCCTCCCGCGGGCGGCGGCCATGCAGAGGGCCCACACGGTCCTCAACTACGTCGGCCTCGGCGAGGTGCGCTACCGCAAGGTCGAGGAGTACTCCACGGGGATGCGCCAGCGGGTCCGCCTCGCCCAGGCCCTCGTCCACGACCCCGATCTCCTCTTCCTCGACGAGCCCACCAACGGCCTCGACCCCGAGGGGCGCGAGGAGACCCTGACCGTCATCGGCGACCTCGCCCGGCGCCACGGGAAGAGGGTCGTCCTCTGCAGCCACCTCCTCCGCGACGTGGAGCGCACCTGCGACCACGTGGTGCTGCTGGCCGGCGGGCGGGTGGCGCGGCAGGGGACCATGGCGGAGGTGCGCGGGGGGAGGAAGGACTTCCTCCGCGTGCGCGGGCGGGGCGAGGCCGCGGGATTCGAGACGACGCTCCGGGCCGCGGGCTGCACCGTGTCCCGCGCCGGGGCCGACTTCGTCGTCGGCGTCCCCGCGGGGGCGGGATCGGCCCCCGTCTTCACCGCCGCCGCGGAGAGCGGGTGGGATCTGCGCTCCGTCGCTCCCGAGGAGGTCTCCCTCGAGGACGTCTTCGTGGAGGCCGTGGCCTCCGGGAACGGGGCCTGATGCCCATCATCGAGCAGGGCTACGAGCCCTACCGCGGGCCCGTCCGCCGGGGCGGCGGCCGCTTCCTCCCCATCGCCGCCGCGGCGCTCCGGCGCAACCGGCGCTGGTACGCGTGGGTCCTGCTGCTCCTCGGCCTCGTCTTCGGCAGCGCCAAGGAGTACTTCTTCGTCACCCTCTGCTACGTCCCCCAGGCGCTGTTCGGGAAGACCATCGAGGGGGCGGCCTTCCTCTCCGCCATGGCCAACCACCCGAACTTCTACACCGACATGATGGCGGCCCAGACCTTCTGGGCGCTGGTGATGGCCATCGTCGTGGGCGCCGGCGAGATCGCCGAGGACCTGCGCACGGGGGCCCTGGTCTTCTACATGGGCCGGCCCCTCACCCGCCTCGACTACGTGCTCGGGAAGTGCACCGCCGTCGCCGTCGCCGTGTTCCTCGTGATGCTCCTCCCGACGCTCCTCCTCTTCGTCATCCAGGCCTCCTTCGAGGGGACGGGGAAGTGGCTCTGGGGCCACGCCGGCGTCCCCTTCGCCGCCCTGGGGACCGCGCTCCTCGTGGCCTTCTTCGCGTCGGGCTTCGTGCTTGGGATCAGCGCCGTGGCCCGCCGCCGCCGCTGGGCGACGGTGGCGACGGCGGCGGTCCTCCTCGGTCTCTGGTTCACGGCCGCCGTCGTGGCCCCGCCGAGGGCGTGGACGGAGGGCCACGAGGAGAGGCAGGTGCACGAGGCCTTCGAGAGCGCGAAGACCGACGCGGAAATGGCGGCCGCCAGGGAGCGGCTCGCCATCTCCCTCGACCCCCTCGGGAGCAGCAGCAGGATGGCGCAGTGGCGCGCCCTCTCCCCCATGGCCACGCTGGCGGCCTGCGGCCGCGACCTCTTCGGCAGCCCGGTCCCCCGCAACTTCCCCTGGAAGCGCCACTGGGTCCTCGCCCTCGGCGTGCCGCTCGCCCTGCTCGGCGTCCTCTGGAAGAGGGTCCGCGCCGTGGAGGTGGTCACGTGAGCGACTCCTCCCCCCCGCTCGTCGAGATCGCCGGCTGCAGCCGCTGGTACGGCCCCGTCATCGCCCTCAACGCCGTGAACCTCCGGCTCGGGCCGGGGCTCACGGCGCTGGTCGGCCCCAACGGGGCGGGGAAGTCCACGCTGCTGCGGATCCTGACCGGGGAGATCCGGCCCAGCGCCGGGCGCGCGCTCCTCCTCGGCGAGGACCCCTGGAACAACCCCGACCTCTTCCGGCGCGTCGGCTACTGCCCCGAGCAGGACGCCCTCTACGAGGACATGGACGCCCCGGGCTTCGTCGCCTACCTCCTGCGCCTGCGCGGCTTCGACGGGGCCGCCGCCCGCACCCGCGCCGAGGCGGCCCTGGAGGCGTCGGGGCTCCCCGCCGACGCCTGGGGGCGGAAGGTCGGGGGCTACAGCAAGGGGATGCGACAGCGCGTCCGCATCGCGCAGTCCATCGCCCACGACCCGGAGTTCCTCCTCCTCGACGAGCCCCTCACGGGCCTCGACCCCGTGGGCCGCCGCGAGCTGCGCACCCTCTTCCGGGGGCTCGCGGCCCGGGGGACCTCCATCCTCCTCTCCTCCCACGTGCTCCACGAGGTGGAGGCGACCACGGACCGGATCCTCCTCCTCCACCGCGCCCGGCTCCTCGCCGAGGGGACGGTGCAGGAGATCCGCGACCTCCTCGACGAGCACCCCCGCAGCGTGGAGATCGACTGCGACCGCCCGCGGGAGCTGGCGCAGGCCCTCGTCCCCCTCGCCCCCGTCGAGGGGGTGCGCATCGCGCCCGGGGGCCGCCTCGTCGTGCAGAGCCGCGACCCCGCGGCCCTCTACCCCGCCCTCGTCCGCGCCGTCGTCGAGGGCCGCCACGCGGTGACCCGCATGGAGTCCCCCGACGACGACCTCGAGGCGGTCTTCCGCTACCTGGTGCGCGGATGAGCCCCGCCCTCCTCCCCGAGCCGGTCCCCCCGGGGGAGCGCCCCGGGGCGCCGCCCGTGGCGGAGAGCGCCGGGCAGGTCATGGCCCGCCAGCTCGGCTCCACGGTCCGGGGGAAGCGGTTCTACGTGGCCGGCGCACTGGCCCTCCTCGCGCCGGCGCTGGCGCTCCTCGTGCGCGATCCCGACGTGGTGATCCTCGAGCGGCTCGTCGTGCTCCTCCTCGTCCCCTTCCTCCTGCCGCTGGTGGCCGTGAGCCTCGGGTCAGGGCTCATCTACGACGAGGCCGAGGAGGGGACCCTCACCTTCCTGTTCTCGACGCCGGTGTCGAAGTCCGCCGTGGTGCTCGGCAAGTGGGCCGCGGCCCTGGTCGCGGGCTGGGCCGTGGGCTTCGTCTCCCTCGGGCTCACCTTCCTCCTGACGGCCAAACCCCTCGACGACCTCGGCCCCTTCGTGCGGGCCTCCTGGCTGGCGGTGCTCCTCGGCTTCCCGGCCTACCTCGGCGTCTTCACCCTCCTCGGGACGCTCTTCCGCCGCGGGTTCCTCGCGGGGCTCGTCTACGCCTACGGCTACGAGCTCGTCGTCCCCTTCATCCCCGGCGCGGCGAAGCGGCTCTCCCTCGGGTACTACCTCCGGTCCCTGATGGAGCCCCACGCGCCGAACAAGGAACCCTTCGAGGGGGCCTTCTTCCTCCTGCCGCCGGACCCGGAGGGGGTCTGCATCATCGTGCTCGTCTCCGTCGCGCTGATCGGCCTCGCCATCTCCCTGGCCGTCGTCCCGCGGAAGGAGTTCCGCGCGAGGAACGTGCAGGGATGAGAGGAGCGCTCCTCCTCCTCGCGGCGGCGGGTTGCGCCGGGGGGCCCCCGCCGGAGGCGCCGCTCCGGGCGGCGCTCCGCGCCCTCGAGGCGCTGGCGGCCCGCGCCGCCCCCGACGGCGACCCGGGGACCGTGGATCTCCTCCTCGCCCCCGACGCCGCCTTCCTCGAGGGGGCGGGGGCGGACGCCGTCCCCTCCCTGGAGCGGGCCGTGGCGACCGTGGACCGCGTGCTCGGCCCGGAGACCGGGTTCCGCTTCCGCGTCGGGGGGGCGGTCCTCTTCGAACCCACGCCCGGGGTGAGGGACGACCTCCGCCTCCTCTGGGAGGCGCGGCTCCGCCTCGGCCGGGGCGGGTGCGACGCCGTGGTCGCGGTGACGGGGCGGCGCTGCGGGGAGCGGGCGGGGGCGGCGGAGCCGCACCTCCGGCTTCTCCTCTGCGCCGACGCGACGGACCTCGAGAGGAACCTCCTCCACGAGGCGGCCCACCTCTTCGGGGCGAAGGACTACCCCCGCGGCCACCCGGGGTACGCGACGCCGGGACTCATGTCCTATGACTCCGACCGGCCCCGCTCCCTCGAACTCGACGCGGCCAACCTCGCCCGGGTGCGGGCGCGGCGGGGGCGGCTGCCGGAGGCGCGGCCCGATGCCGTCGCCGCCGCCCTGGCGGCGCGGCTCCGATCCCTGCCGGGGCCGACGGGGGCGGCGCTGCTGGGCGCCTTCCTCACGGCGGAGAGCCGCTCCGACCAGGGGGAGGGGCTGGCGCCGGCGGAGCGCTACCAGAGGGAGCGGCCCGGGGACCCCGTCGGCCCCTGGCTCGAGGGGGAGTGCCGGCGGGTGCTGCGCGAGAAGGACGACGCGGCGACGCTGTTCCACCTCGCCCTCGAGGGGGTCGCGGCGCGGGAACCCCCCGACGGGCTCGAGCGGCACGCCGTCCTCTCCATGGCGCGCCTGGCGGTGGACGACGTGGACGGGGCCGGCTCCCTCATGGCCGCGGCGGAGCGGGCGCTCGAGGCCGTGGACCGGGCGTTCCCGAGGGACCCGGAGGTGCTCGACCTCCGCGCGTCGCTCCGCGCCCGGGCCGGCGACCTCGAGGGGGCGGAGCGGCTCTACGACGCCGCCATCGACGCCGACCCGACGGCGGTCTACCCGTGGCGCCATCTCGCGTCCCTCGGGAGGACCGCGGGCAACGCGAAGCTCTGGCTCGAGGGGTGGCGGGGCGCCATGGCGGCGGACCCCCTCGACCTCCTGCTGGCGCTGGAGTGGGTGGAGGACGGGGACACGTCCTTCCCCGAGGTGATGCGGCGGGCCGACATCGCGGCGGAGGCCGCCCGCGTGCGGGCGGCGATGGAGGCGGCGTTTCCGGGAACCGGGGGGGGCCGGCCCGCATCGGAGGGAAGATGACCATCCCGTGGCGGACCTGGGGCGGTGGCTTTCTGCTGCTCCTCGCGGCGGGGTGCTCCAGCCCCGAGGGAGTGAAGGGGGGCGACGAGGGACGGGCGGCGGCGGAGACGGGCGTCGCGAAGGGGGAGCCCTGCCTCCTCTTCATCGGGCTCCCGCGCATCGACTACAGCCCCCTCGACCCGGAGACCGGCCTCCTCCGGTACTCCATGGGCTGCGTCGTGGACGATCGGTCCATGGCCTACATGACGGCCCACAACGATGCGACCCTCGCCGCCCTGCGGGAGGGGCGCCTCGAGGGGAGGACCTTCAAGGACCGGGTGATGACGGAGGCGGAGGCGCGGGCCCCCTTCCTCGACGGCGGCGGGGCCTCCATCGTCCTCGACGGGGACGGGGTCCCGGCGCCGGCGGGAGGGTCCCTGGTTTCCCTCGCTCCCCGCTTCGGGAAGCCCGGGGAGACTCCCTACGTCTTCGTCGTGGACGGCGCGGGGGCGCGGAGGGAGCTCCACTACGTCGGCGGGCCGAAGGCGAGGATCTCCTTCGCCCACGGGGGGAGGACGCTCCTCGTCCGGGACGATGTTTACATCGTCATACGCACCTTCGACCTCGCCCGCGGCCTGGAGCTCCAGGTCTTCCCCGACAGCAAATAGGTGTCAGACACTTATTGTCTGTCCGTGCGCGTCACCCCCCTCCTCCTCGCCGCCCTGCTCGCGATCCCCGGCCCCGCCGCGGCCGAGGAGCCGGCGCCTCCTCCCCCTCCCCCGCCGGAAGTGCACCGCTTCACCCTCGACAACGGGCTCCGCGTCGCGCTGAAGCCGCTGCGCGGGGCCCCCTCCGTCGCCGTCGTGCTGCTCTTCGGCTTCGGCGAGGACGCCGACCCGCCGGGGCGCAGCGGGCTCGCCCACTTCTGCGAACACCTCTGGTGCACCGCCGCCACGGCGACGGCCCCGGCCCGCACCGCCGATTCCCTCGCGGCCGCCTACCCTCTCGGCTGGAACGCGCAGACGGGGCGGGACTACACGGTGCTCGCCACCGTTGTCCAGCCGGAGGCGCTCCCCTCGGAACTCGATGCCGTGGCCGATCGGCTCGACTCCCTCGCACCGACGGCGGCGGACCTTTCACGGGAGCGGCCGCGGGTGCTCGATGAGCTGGAGAACATGTACGGGAGGATCCCGGCCCTCGCGGCCATGAACTGGCTGTTGAGGGAAGGCCCCCCCTGGCCCGGAACCCCGAGGCGAGGAGGATCCAGGGAGCGCGTGGAGGCGCTCACCCTCGAGGAGACGCGGGCCTTCGCCGCCGCCCATTACCGGGCGGGGAACGCGCGGCTCGTCGTCGCGGGGAACTTCGATCCCGAGGAGGCGGAGAAGCGGATCCGGGAGGGGTTCGCGGAACTGCCGCGGGGGACGGCGCCGGAGAGGCACGGTCCCGGACGCACGCGCATCTACCTGGGCAGCCCGGACTCGGGTGGTCCGTTGGTCAAGGTGAGAGAGTCCATGCTGACAATCATCAAGACCGAGGACCCCCTCGTCCCCGGCTCCCGCATCTGCCTCGGCTGGGAGGGACCCCTGCCCACGGAGGAGGGGTACGCGGCCTTCACGGTGCTGGCGGCGCGGCTCATGTTCCGCTCGGCGCAGGCGTTGAAGCCCGGGGAGGACGGGCCGCGGGGGATGCTCCTCCCCCTCGACCTCCCGGGGCCCGCCTTCTTCGCAGGCCCCCTCCTCGAGGGGGAGAAGCCGGAGGCGGCCGCGGAACGGCTCCGGAAGGCGGCGGCCGCCATCCTCGACCTCCCCATCGCCGACGGGCAGTACAACTCGCTGATGCTCGGCTCGACCCTGGGCACGTGGGCCGTTCCCGACGCGGTGGCGGCGCAGAACACCTACGGCGTCGCCTTCGGCATCGGGCGGCGGGATCAGCTCGGCATCGACGGCCGGGCGCTGGCGAAGGAGATGGCCGCCCTCACCACGGAGGATCTCGCTAAGGCCCGCGCCCGCTGGTTCGCCGACGGACCCGCGGTGGTGGTGATCGCCAACAGCAGATAGGTGTCAGACACCTATTTGTCGTTGACGAACGCGGCGGCAACGGAGCCGCCTTCGGGAACCTCCACGACGCCGAGTTCCCGGGAGGGCTCGTCCTCCCCCTCCCCGGGGATCCGGACCCGCCACCGTCCCGGGGAGAGGTCCATCCGCACCCGGCCGCGGTCGTCGGCCCGGTCCGCCCACGCGTCCGCCTCCGGGTCGGTGGAGCACTCGGGGACGAACTCCACCATGCACCGGAGGGGTCGGCCGTCGGGGGCGCAAACGCGCACCTCGGCGACGCCGGGGCGAGTCAGGACCAGGGTCCCCGCGTCGCCCCCGCCCGCCTCCACCGCCCACTCACGATCGGCGAACCCCTCGGCGCCGATGGCGAGCAGGACCTCGCGCTCCCCGTCCACTCCCACCTCGAACCCTCCCTCCCCGTCGGTGAGGGAGTCCTCGTCGTCGGGGCTCACCACCGCCCCCAACACGGCGACCGTGGCCCCCGCCACGGGATCCCCGCCCCCGTCCACGACGCGTCCGCGGACACGGAGCCACGGGCGGAGTTCCAGTCCACCGAGGTCGCGCTTCTCCCCGGCCCGGAGGAGGACGCGACGCTCCGCCACCCCTTCGGCGAGGGAGGCGAAGCGCAGGAAAAGTTCCCCCGCGGGAAGGTCCTCCGCCACCCACAGGCCTTCGGCGCCGTCCACGGACACCTTCGCGGATCCGAACCCGTCGGCGGTTTCCCACCCCACGAAGGTCGTTCCCCGGGTCCGCTCCCCGTCGGACCCGACGAGGAAGAACTCCACGGATGAGCGGTTCCGGAGGGAGATTCGGACTCCCTCGGCGGGGGCCACGACGACGGAGAGGGTGCGCCGCTCGTAGGCAACGGTAATCCGAACCTCGCCGTCGGGAAGCCCCGTGAAACGGAAGCCCCCTGCAGAATCCGTCTCCACATGATCGCGGCGGATCCAGTATCTCCCATCATCTACGGCCTGGGCCATCAGACCGAAACCCGCGACCGGAAGCCCGTCCTCGTCGACCAGCGTCCCTTCCAACGTCCCCGTCTCCACCGGACGGAGAGTGACCGTCGCGTCCGTACCGGACTCCACCTCCACCACGGCGCGTGCCGCCAGCACGCAATCCCGCCTGTTCACCCCACAGGTCGAGCGATGGACGACGGAGTAGGCACGGAGATGGACTGGTCCCGGAGGGACTTCCTCCAGCACGAAGGAGGCCGGTCCGGAACCCGGGATCTGATTGAGGCGGCGCGACTCCCGGTCCCCGGAGAGGATCGCCTCCACCTGGAGATGCCTCCCCTCCTCCGTCTTCACCCCGTCGAGCTGCACCACAAGGCGGGAACTGCGGAGGAGGACGAGGTCCCGCTCGACGACCGCCCCGGGGACGGGCACCCAGGAGTCCGTCGTTGGTGGGGCGTCGGCGAAGCCCTCCTTCCGCGCGAAGAGGGTGAGGGCACGCCCTGCCGGTACGCCATCGACACGCCAGGACCCGTCGGTCCGGGAGAGGGAGAGGAGAGCGAGGGGCTCCACCTCCGGGAACCGGTTGCGGGACAGGCCGGAGAGGTCCCCGCCGCCGCGCAGCACCAGCACCTCCGCCCCGGCGACGGGTGCCCCGTCGGCTCCGAGGACGCGTCCCCTGACGGAGCCGGCGGGATCCAGGGCGAGGTGGACCTCCTCGTCGGGATCGAGGTCCTCGAGGGCAGCGGGCGCGAAGGAGGGGGCGCGGGCGACGAGGATCCCGGTATCGACGCGATGCTTCGCGGCGGAGATGCGGAACCGGCCCGTGGCGTCGGTCCGTCCTCGGGCGAGTTGGGCCCGGTAGGGAGGCGGCCCGCCGTCCTCCCCGGCGACCATCGCGGCGCCCGTGAGTCCGTAGAACTCGGGGTAGTGGCAGTCCTGGATGAAGACCTCCGCCTCGGGGATGGCGGAACCGTCACGGACGTCGGTGACGAGGCCGGAGATCCACACCTCGGGTTCGAGGCGGAGGTCGAACGCCCCATCGCCGCGCCCCCGCTCCAGGTAGAGGAGGCCCGCCTCCCCGGGCCGGCGGGCCTGGATGACGAGGTCCACGTCGGGGATGCCGGGAATGGCGACGAGCCCCTCGCCATCGGCCACGGCGATGGCGAGGAGGCCCGCCTCCGACAGGACCGTGACCTCGGTGCCGCCGGCGGGAGGCCGCCCCTGCCAGGACCAGTCCTCCTCCTCGACGGGACCGAAGACGCGGAGGGAGAGGGTCGAGCCTTCGGCGGGAGGAGGAGCGGGCTCCGGGACCGGGGTCGCGGCCGGGGCCGGGTCCACGCCCGGGAGCCGGGCCGGGGAGGGGAGCCGCCCCGCCGCGAGGGCCCACCCCGCGACGCCGGGGTCACCGGGAAGAAACGTCTCCGGCCGGAGGACGGCACCGGCCAGGAACGCGAGAAGGAGGAAGGGGGCCGCCCGGAACGCCGCCCCGCGGAGGACCCTCGCTTCCATGCCCTCGGGGAGCGCAAAGCCCGGGCCGGTGTCCACCACCGGTCGCCGGGGACTACAGCAGCTGCTCGAGCACCCGGTACTTCGCGTCCTTCATGCCGAGCCGCGCGTAGACCTGCTGCGCGCGGGTGTTCCCGTCGAAGACGTAGAGGCGGACGGCGACGGCGCCGGCCTTTCGCGCCTCCTCCAGCACCCGGGCGTGGAGGGCCTTGAACACCCCGTGCTCCCGAGCCGACGCCTCGACGTAGACGCTCTGGATCCACCAGATGGTCCCGTTGCGCCAGTCCGACCACTCGAAGGTGACCATGGTCTGGCCGACGACGCTCCCCCCGGACTCGGCGATGAAGTAGAGCCCCTTCGAGGGGTCTCCCAGCACCGCCGCCACTCCCGGCCCGATGACGGCGGGGTCGAGGTGGTGGTCCTCGGTCTCCGAGGCCAGCAGCGTGTTGAACCGGGCGACGACGGAAGCGTCGGCGGGGACCCCGCGGCGGATGGCGATGGACATCCCGGGAGGTTACCGCCGCCATACCGAACCCGACCCAGATTGGCGGCGAAACGGGAGGGGATGGCTCCTCGCTATCCCGTGTGGGTTCTCGCGGGCGATGCGCGCCTACCGGCGCGC
>CAYJMF010000079.1:0-15586 GCA_964370855.1 uncultured Planctomycetota bacterium
CCGCCGCCGCGCGCACCGCGCGGCCGCCGGGCCCTCCGCCGCCCGCCGCCGCGGCCCGCTCCAGGGCGCGGTCGAGGGGGAGCCCCGCGGAGGAGGCGGCGGCCAGGGCGCGGCAGAGGAGCTCCGCACGGTCGAGGGCGAGCACCCCGCCGCCGGGCCTCGCGGCGGCGGCGTCGCGGATCCAGCGCAGCGGCCCCGCCCTCCGGCGGCTCCCCTCGAGGACCAGGAAGGAGAGGACGCCGGCGGCGGAGGCGAGGAAGAGGACCGTCGCGGGGGCGGAGACGGCCAGCGCCGGGGCCACGGCCGCGGAGGCGGCCGCCGTCGCCTCCTTCCCGGGGCGGGCCGTCAGGTAGGCCATGCGGTCGCGGAAGTCGGGCACCGCCCCCAGGCCGAGCCACGCCGCGAGCCCGAAGACCACGGCGGGATAGAGGAGGCGGCGCGCCGCCCCGTCCACGGAGGAGCGCCGCCGGTTCTCCCGGGCCACGAGGCCGTCGAGGAGGGCGCCGAGGCGGGGGCCCCCCTCGGCGGCCTCGAGGGCGCCGATCTCCGAGCGGGAGAGGAGGCCGCGGGCCCCCCGGTCGAGGGCGCCGGAGAGCGGGAGCCCGCGGTCGATCTCGTTGAGGATGCGCCAGGTCCGCCGGCGAAGCGCCGGGGGGTAGTCGTCGGCCAGGGCCGAGAGGGCGTGGGCCGGGGTGCGGCCGCGGCGCACCGCGGCGGCGAGGACCTGGAGGAGCGCGAAGCGGAACTCGGCGTGGGTGCGGGCCCGGAGGGCGAGGGCCGCGCCGACGCCGAGGAGGAGGAGGAAGGGGCCGGGGAGGAGCAGCCAGACCGCCACCCGGCGGACCTCCGGCGGGGCGCCCTCCCCCACGAGGCCGACGACGCCGCCCACCGTCGCCAGGAACCCGACCACCGCCGCCGTCCACAGGAGGATCCGGATGCCGTTTCCCATGGCGGGCTACCGGTTGAAGTTCCAGGCCGTCGTGGAGAGCCTCATCAGCGGCGCGTAGAGGACCACGAACAGGAGGAGCACGACGACGCCGGCGGAGACCTGGAAGATCGGCTCCAGGGCCCATGTGAACCCCTCCATGCCGCGGTCGAACCGCTCCGCTTCGATGCGGGCGACGTCGGCGAGGGCCGCCTCCAGGCTCCCCCCGGAGCCGCCGGACCCGACGAGCCAGAGGAGGGACGGGGGGAGGAGGCCGCGCTCCCGTGCCGCCTCCGCCAGCCCGGCGCCCCCCCGCACGTCCTCCGCCGCCTTCATGGCCGCGGGGAGGAGGGCGGGGTGGTCGGCCACGGCCCCTGCCAGCTCCAGGGCCCTCGGCAGGGGGACCCCGCGGCGGAGGAGGAGGGAGAGCGTGGAGGCGAAGACCGAGAGGCAGGCGTGGAGGCGGAGGGGGCCGAGGACGGGGAGCCGATCCCGGAGGGAGAGGCGGAGCCGGAGGCCGTGCACCGGGACCCGCAGGAATCCGACGGCGGCGAAGAGGACGGCGACGAGGAGCGGCGCCGCGAACCCGGCCGCGGGATGGTCGAGGAAGAAGGCCGTGAACGCCGGCAGGGGGAACTCGCGGCCGCTCCACTCCTCCACGGTGCGGTAGATGGCGTCGATGCGGGGGAGGACCGCGGCGAAGACGTAGCAGGAGATGACGGCGAGGAGGGCGAGGACCGCGGCGGGGTAGACCGTGGCCCGCCGCAGGCGGCGGGCGGTGTCGTCCCGGAGGGCGGCGTGGCGGGCGATCTCCTCCAGGGTCCCGGGCAGGTCCCCGGCGGCGAGGCCCGCCTCGACGAGGGCGGCGTAGAGCGGGGGGAAGATCCCGGGACGCCTCTCCCAGGCGGCGGCCGGCGGGACCCCCTCCTCCACCTCCCGCGCCATGTCCGAGGCGGCCTCCCGGAGCGGCCCCCGATCCATCTCCTCCGCGAGGGAGGAGAGCGCCCTCCCGAGGGGGATCCCCGCCCGGCACATCTCCGCCAGCGTCCGATGGAACTCTTGAAGGATGGCGCCCGCCCCTCCTGGCCTCTCCCTCCCGAGGATAGAAGAGGCAGGGACGTTCCTTACTAACTAACTAACTCCGCGGGCACCCTCGGCTTCCCGGGGGGGGGGAGGCGGAGTTAGTTAGTTAGTAAGGAACGTCCCTGTCTCCAGGCGGGCGAGCGCGGTGCGGACGGCTTCGCGGGCGGCCGCCGACGGCCGCGCCTCCTCGTAGTGCACGGCCAGGGCGCGGACGCGGCGCGCCTTCCGGTCGGACTTCACGTCGGCCCGGGCCACGAGGCGCTCGCCGAGGAGCACCGGCATGGCGAAGTACCCGAACCGGCGCTTCTCCTTCGGCACGTAGATCTCGAGCACCTGGTCGAACCCGAAGAGGAGGCGCGCCCGCTTCCGGTCCCAGAGCAGCGGGTCGAAGGGGGAGAGGAGCACCCCCCGCCCGTCCCCCCGCGGCCGCCACCGCCGCAGCGCGTCGGCCGCCTCGAGATCCCGTGGCCGGATCCACCCCGCCCGCACCGCGCCCCCCGTCTCCCGGAGCCTGCAGGGGAGGATCTCCCCCGCCCCGGCGAGGTCCCGGAGCGCCGCCTTGAAGGAGGGCCGCGTCGTCCGCAGCCGGAAGGTCGCCGCCAGGGTCCCCGTCTCCGCCCACCCGTGCCCGTCGAGGGAGCGCAGCACGAGGGCCCGCACCGCCTCCTCCTCCCCCACCTCCCGCGCGCGCAGCTCCGCCGGGATCACCCGCTCCGCGAGGTCGTACACCTTCAGGAACCCCCGCCGCTCCCGGATGGCGAGGTCCCCCGCTGACCAGAGCGCCTCGGCGACCTTCCGCGACTCCTTGTGCCCGAACCACGGCCCCGACCGCTCCCCCTCGAGGTCGCTCGACCGGAAGGGCCCCTCCTCCCGCGCCCGCCGCAGGATCTCCGCCGCCATCTCCCGGTTCCCGCCGATGACGTCCCCGAACCACGGGTGCCTGCGGTAGGCCTTCCGCCGCCAGCCGAAGAGCGGGTAGAGGTCCAGCGGCATCCACGACGCCTCGTGCCCCCAGTACTCGAAGAGCGGCGCCCCCGGCACGAGCAGGTTCTCGGCGAGGGCCCCGTGCATCCCCTCGATGCGCGAGAGGAGCACGAGCCCGTGGCTCCGCGCCCCCGCCACGGACACCGTGTCGAGCTGGAGGTAGCCGAACCGCCCGATGACGGCGTGGGCCGCGTCCCGCGCCCGCTTCCCCGCCCCCGCCGCCCGCTCCGGCAGCCCCGTCCACCGGGGCGCCAGCAGCCCACCCCGCGCCAGGGCCAGCCGCCGCGCCGCCGCCGCGTCGAGCATGGGGACGTCCTTCACCGTTGCACCCCTCCGCACCTGCCCCGTCACTGCCCCCGGAGGAACTCCGCGAAGGCCGCGTCCAGCGCCTCCGGCCCCTCGAACCCCAGCGCCCGGGCCCCGTCCCCCGCGTCGCGACCGGAGTAGTGGTCCGCCAGGTACCGGAAGAAGGCCGCCCGCCCCTCCGGCCCGCGGCGGTGCACGAGGAAGAAGGCGAGGGCGCCGGCGTTCTCGTAGAAGAGGGAGCGCGGCCCGAGGCCGACGGCCCCCACGGTGTTCTTCAGCCGCACCTCGACCTTCGGATCCGATCCGAGCCTGCCGAAGTCCCTGTCCGACATCCGGACGAGCCGGCTCGGGAGGAACCCCTTGCGCGCCTCCGCCGCCCGCGCCGAGGCGTCCACGCAGGGGGCCCGCGGGTCGTCGAGCCGCGGGACGGTCCGCAGCGGCGTGTCCATCTGGTCCTCGACGAACCGGGCGATGCCCTCGACGCACCAGTGGCCCTTCAGATCCGCGGAGGCCGCGCCCCGCCCCTTCCCCCGCCACCGCCGGTCGAGGAAGTGGTGGACCAGCTCGTGGGAGAGGACCTGGGCCAGGCCGCGGCCGAGGGCGTCGGCGTCCCCCGCGTCGGGCAGGTGGAACCGGGATCCCCCGGCGGCGGGCGAGTAGACACCCGCGCTCCACGGCATGGGGAAGGCCCCCACGAGGTTCTCGTCGAGGTACTCCTTCCGGGAGCGGTGCAGGCGCACGTCGAGGAGGTCGTGGTGGTCCCGCACGGGGATGACGGCGTCCCTCCCGAGGAGCCCCTCGAGGGCCGCGAGGGTGCGCGCCGCCCGCACGAAAAGGGGGCCCACGAGATCGGGATCCGTCACCCGGGAGGAGAGGAGGATCTCCGGGGTCCGCAGGTGGATGGTCTCCCGGTCCCACGGAGGCCGGAGGGTGCCGCGGAGCGCCGGATGGTCGGGGCCGACGAAGGCGGCGTCGGCCTCGGCGAGGATGGGGGCCCACCGCGCCCAGAGCTCCCGCCCCCCGGACTTCCCCTTCCACGGGAACTCCGGGGGGACGAGGGCTTCGAGCCGCATCTCCGGGTAGGGGCCCCCGGGGATCGCGTCGGAGGCGTCGGACAGCAGGATCGAGGAGGCCGCCGCGAGGCCGCGGGCGGCGCACCACGCCGACCCCTCCTCGAAGCCCTTCCGCGCCTCCGCCCGCGCCGCGGCGATCCTCCCCTCCGCGTCCTGCACCGCCTTCGCGAACCCCTTCGATTCCGCCTTCCCGGAGAGGGCCCTCTCCGCGGCGTCCGCCGCGCTCCCGGTCCCCGCCCACCGGCGGGCCTCCTCCACCAGCGTCCGCGCGGCGGCGACCCGCCCCGCCCCGCCGAGGATGCCGGACTCCCGCAGCAGGACCGCCGCCAGCCCCTCCCGCAGCGGGCGGCGCCATGCGTCGAGCACCGCCCCGTGGCTCCCGAGGTGGAGGACCTTCCCCTCCCGGCAGGCGATGGCCACCTCCTCCGGGGGGAACCCGCGGGGCGCACCGTCCTCGCCGGCGAGAAGGAGCGTCCCGCCCTCCCACGCGACGGCGCCGGGGACCTCCCTCCCGTCGAGGAGGATCAGCCCGTCGGCGCCGGTCGGCGGCGTCGCAGGGGCCGCCGCCGGTGCGGGAACCCCCGCCGCCGCCGTCGCTCCCGCGGCCCCGCCCCCCGCCGCCTCCTTCCCCCGGGCCGACTTCGCGACGAGCCCGACAAGCCGCCCCTTCGCGTCCACGACGACGAGGCGGCCGTCCCCCGACGGCTGCAGGGCCGTGGCGGGCTCGAGGTCGGGAAGCACCCAGAGGACCCGGCGGCTCCCGAGATCGAGAGCCCAGTTCCCGAAGAAGGCCACCCGCCCCGCCGCCGATGCCCCCCCGGCCCGGGCCCCCTTCGGGAGGGCGCTCCGCTCCACGACGGGGGTGTAGTAGCCGCGCCGGTCCACGGAGAAGAGCCCCTCTCCGTCCCCGAATCCCACGAGGGCCTCCTTCCACGGGACGGAGGGAGATTCGAGGGGGCCGAGGGCGGAGCCCTTCGGATCGAGGGAGGGGAAGGGGAGGATGAGGGAGGAGTGGAAGTCGGACTGGCCGTGGAAGGCCCGGGGGCTGGAGACGAAGAGGGACCACCCGCCGTCCCCGCCGGGCAGGGCCGCGAGCCACGGCCGGCGGCCCCAGACGCCGTCCTCGATGAGCCCGTGCCAGGTCCGCTGAGCGGGCCCGAGGAACCCCCCCGCCGAAACGCCGGCCCGGGAGACGACGGCGCATCCGCCGACGTACCCCTCGCGCCGCGCCCAGGCCGCGGCGACGAGGGTGCCCCCGTGGACGAGGAGGCGGGGCGGTTCCACGGTGCCCAGTTCGTGGGCCACGCTCCCGCGGACCTTCCCCGTCTCGAGATCGACGGAGGCGAAGCGGCTCGCCCCCGCGAGGAAGAGGACGCCGTCCCGGACCGCCGGGGGGCAGACGCTCCCCTCCTTCGCGATCCACCCGGTCTGGAAGGCCCCCGCCCGCGGGTGGAGGGCCGTCGTCCGCTCCCCGTCGCTGAGGAACACGCTGCCGTTCCACGCGGCGAGGAAGGCCCCGTCCCCCTCGAGCCGCATCCCCTCGCGGGCGGCCAGCGTCCTCCCGTCGGCGGCGGAGACGGCGAGGAGGCGGGCGGACCGCATCGTCCCGGAGAGGACGAACAGCGTCCCCTCCCAGTGGACCGGACCGGCCATCGGCGCCCCCTTCAGGGGGAGGGCCCACTCCTCGACGGGATCGGCGACGAGGGGCTCGAGATCGACGGTGGAGGTGCGGGACGCGTTCGCCCCCTCCTGGTTCCAGGAGCGGGCGGCGGGAGGGGCGGGAGTGGCCGGCCCCTCCGCCGGGGCCGCGCCCGCGACCAGGGCGAGGGCGACGGCCGCGGCGAGACCGGATGCGCTCCTCATGGGACTCCCCTCCCCGACACCGGTGCCGGGATACAATCCCCCTCCCCGCGGCACAAGCGAAATGGCACCCCCCCTCCCCTCCGTCCGCCGCTACGGCGCCTCCGGCCCCCCCGTGGCCGTCCTCCATGGCGGGCCCGGGGCGCCGGGCTACATGGCCCCGGTGGCGCGCGGTCTCGCCGACGCCTTCCGCGTGGCGGAGCCGCTGCAACGCTGGTCCGGGGAGGTCCCGCTCACGGTGGCGATGCACGTGGAGGACACCCTCGCCGCGCTGGCGGAGGCGTTCCCCGGGGAGCGGCCGGCGCTGCTCGGCTCCTCCTGGGGGGCGATGCTCGCCCTCTCCGCCGCCGCCGCGGCGCCGGACGCCGTGGGTCCGCTGCTGCTCGTCGGCTGCGGGACCTTCGACCTCCCCTCCCGCGCGCGGTTCAAGGCGATCCTCGAGGAGCGCACCGACGACGCGCTCCGCGCCCGCCTCGCCGAGGCCGCCGCCGATCCCGATCCCGACCGCGCGCTCCGGCGGCGGGCGGCGCTCCTCGACGGGCTCTACAACTTCGACGCGACGACCACGGACCTGGAGATCGAGGGGGTGGACGCGCGCGGCAACCGGGAGGCCTGGGAGGACATGCTGCGCCTGCAGGCCGAGGGCAGGGTACCCGCGGCCTATGACCGCGTGAAGACACCGGTGCTCCTCCTCCACGGGGAGTTCGACCCCCACCCCGGCCCGATGATCCGGGACTCCCTCCTGCCCTTCCTCCCCCACCTCGAGTACCGCGAGTTCCCGCGCTGCGGCCACTACCCGTGGATCGAGCGCCATGCGCGGGAGCGGTTCTTCGCCGAGGCGAGGGAGTGGCTGGCGAGCCACGGCTCCTGAACTACCGAGGGGCGGGAGCGGGGATCTCCTCCGGCACGGGGGCGATGCGGATCTCCACCTCTCCCGGGGCGAAGACCGCCTCTCCGGCCGTCCCCCGCGCGAGGATCCCCCCTTCTCCATTCCGCTTCGTCGCTTCGATGATCCAGGGCCCCGCCCCGGGGACGCGGAAGCGGAAGCGGCCGTCGGGGCCGGTGCGCCCTCCCCAGCCCTCCCAGCCGCCATCCGTGGACGCGCTCACGGCGACGGCCGCGGCGGGCCTCCCCTCCCCGTCGAGAACCCGTCCCTCGAGGAGCACCCCCCGCTCCATGACGAGCACGATCTCCTGCCCGCCGGCCCGCACCTCGTCTTCGGGGAAGACGGGGAGGCCGAGGGGCTCCCCGTTCCCGTCCTCCCACTCCGCCTGGAGGTTCACGAGGGCGTCCTTCAACTGATCGAGGTCGGCCCGCCCGTCCTCGCCGGTGGCCTTCCAGTCGAAGTCGTTCTCCCCGGAAGCGTAGACCACGACGCCGCGGAGCGGCGTCCCCGCGGCATCCACCACCTTCACCACGATGCGGTGAAAGGCCGGCAGGCGGAGTTCCACCCCGGTGAGGTCCCGGTCCGCCGGGACGTCGATCTCCGTCTCCAGCAGGGGATACGCGTCGGGGCGGACGACCCAGAGGCGGCGGTGGCCCGGCGGAACGGCGATCAGGCGGAACCGGCCGGCGTCGTCGAGGCGGCGGCCGGCGCCCCCCTCGATGTGGACATCGAGGTCCGTCGCGGGCCGGCCCGCGGGGTCGAGGACGACGCCGGAGGCGCGCGTGCCGTCGATGAGCCGGAGATCTCCGAGATCCACCAGGCCCGGCGCCCGGCGGCATGGGGCACCGGGGCCTCCAGTTCCGGCCGTCCCTCCGCAATCACCTCCACGGTCGAATCGAGATCCCTCCGCACCCCCTCGATGGAGAAGCGGCCCTCGGCGTCGGTGGCGGCGGCGAGGAGGTCCTGCTCCCGATGCCCGTCCTCCCCCCGGGGCCCCCAGCCGCGGAGGGAGACCCGGGCCCCCGCCACGGGCGCCCCGCCGGGAGCGAGGACGCGGCCCGTGACCCGGTCGCCGCGGACGAGGCGGAACTCCACGGGGCCCGCGGCGGGGACGTCCGCTTTCGCGGAAGTGTATCCTCTGGCGATACACTGGAGGAGGCCGTAGTCCCACCCGGGAACCCGGTTCCACCCGGCGAAGCGGAACCGGCCGTCGGCGTCGGCGGTGACGGCCCTGAGGAGGGTCCACCCCCTCCCGACCCGGGCCCCGGGGACCGGCCCCCCGGTCTCGGCGTCCACCACCGTCCCCTCGACGACGCGGCCGGGATCGAGGGTGAAGGAGACCACGAGGTCGTCCCCCCCCGGGGGGACCTCGAACTCCCGGTAGCCGAAGTCGCCGAAGGAGGGATGCTCGATGACCACCTCCGCCGTGCCCGGGGGGACGGCGGCGAACCGCGCCCCCGCGCCGGCCGCGGTGGTCCCCGTCTCCCGGAAGCGCTGCGGCTCGTCGATGGTGCCGCTGCCGAGGGCGACCGTCGCGCCGTCCACGGGGGCCCCCTCCGGGTCCACGGCCCGGACGACCACGGGCCGCCCGCGCCGCATGACGATGCGGACCCGGGCGCCGGCGGGCCGGTCGTCCATGTTCGCGGGGGCGAAGCCCTCCGCCTCCGCGAGGAGGGTCACGCCGGCGCCCCAGTCGAGTTGCAGCGCGAAGGTCCCGTCGGCGGCGGTGCGCGCGTCCCCGCGGGGGACGGGATCTGATTTCGAGATCCCGGTCGCGGGGTCCACGATCCGCCTCCAGGACGACGCATGGACGGAGGCCCCCGGGACCGGCTTCCCTTCCTCGTCCACGACGACGCCGCCGAGCACCGTCTCCCGGTCCAGCGCGTCGAGGTCCACGGGCGGGGGGAGGGCGGGGATCGGGGGAGGATCGGGATCGTCGGCGGGCGCGGCGACGGCGCTCTCCCCGGGCGGTGGAGCCGGGGAGCGAAGGGTCGGCGGCACCACGACCCGGGCGCCGAAGGCATCGGACGGAGCCTCCTTCGCCCCGAGGAGGCGCCCGACGGCGTCGGGGAACAGCAGCCCGGCCGCGAGGACCGCCAGGAGCGCGGCCACGGCTCCGGCCTGGAGCAGGCGTCTCCGTGTCATGGAGGCGATACTACGGGAATACGGTACCCGACCCGATTCATCGGGGTTCGGCGTCGGGCCGCTCTCCCCACCGATGGACCCATGCATGTTCACGGCTCCCATCGCCCCGTCCCGCGCTGGAGCGCGGTGAACTCGATGGACTCGCTCACGAGATCGAAGAGACCGTCGAGGGGCAACCGCTTCCGTCCCGTCCAGGCCGCCACCTCGTTCTCGAACCGGCGGCTCCCCCTCTCCCGCGCCACCTCCCAGCAATGGATGATTGGCTCCTTCCGGGCCCGCAGCAGGGACCTCGTGGGGAGCAGGTCGCTCTTGCGGGCGTTCACGCTCCTCTCCACCGGGAGCAGGTTCCAGAGGTCGTTGTTCCCCCACAGGGAGAAGGGGATCAGGTGGTCGATGGCCATGGTGCCGGGGGTGAGGCTGCGGTCGGTCCATGTGCACCGCAGCGGGGCCGCACCGGTGAAGAGAGCCCGCGCCGCCAGCTGGTCCCGCTCGGGATCGCCACGGGCGAGGAGGGCCTCCACGACGACGCCGGCCCCGACGCTCCTTCCGGAGAGGCGGACCGTCTCCTCCGCCCAGCGCAGGACCACGGCCTCCGCGATCCAGTGGCCGAGAAGCGAGAGTTCCCGCCAGAGGCTCGCGTGGACGAGGATCCGATCGCCACGGGCGGAGAACAGGGCACCCTCGACCGAGGTCGCACCCGCGTGCTTCACGGGGCCCTCCTTGATCGCCGCCGTCGCCTTCGCCAGGGCGACCTCGTGGTGTCGCCTGGCCGCCGGCACGATGACGCCGCTCCTGCGATCGAACAGGTAGGCCGGGAGTCCACCGGCCAGAGCATAGGCGTCGATGAGTGCCTTCAGCGGCGAGGCGAACTTGAAGCTGTGGGCGCCCTTCCCGCGGTCGTTCTGGTACTGGGGCAGGAACTCCTCCGATTCGAGGAGGGGCCAGTAGTACTGGAGCCAGAGTTCCGCCACCGCTCGGACCGGCACGGCGACCCGGCCCTCCTCCTCCTCGGCGAGGTGGAACCGGCGCACCGCGATCTCCGCCAGCGCGCGCACGAGCGCGAGCTTGTAGGTCGCCACCTTCTGGTCCCTGCCGAGGACCGCCTCGATGCGATCGATGGCCCGGCCGCCGGCGGCGGACTCGAGCCGCAGGAGGAGGATCGACCAGGTGTGCCCGGGCCTCCCGAGGACGTCCTCCGCCGTCCGCGACTCGATGAGGACGAAACCCGCCCTCTCGAACATCAGGCGGAGTTCCGAGGCCCCGAGCGGCGTGAACAGCCTTCCCCCGGCGTCCCGGAACTCCGCGTCGAGCCCGGGGCGCTCCCGGGGGACCGTGACGAGCGCCCGCCCCCCGGGCTTGAGCACCTTCTTGAATTCGAGGATCGCCTCGATCACCCGGTGGCGGGGCACGTGCTGGAGGACGGCGGTGCAGAGGATCCCGTCGAAGGGGCCGCCCAGGTCCTCCGGATCGGGAAGGGCGTCGGGAAGCCCCCCGCCGACGATGCGGGCCCGCAACTCCGGGTGGCGTTCGACGGAGAGCTTCCGGAAGCCGGAGGAGGGCTCCACTCCCCAGGCCTCGTAGCCCTCCGCGACCAGTGCCGCGGCGTCCCGCCCCGAGCCGGATCCGATGTCGAGGATGCGCCCGCCTCCCGGGAAGGCGCGGAGCCACTTGCCCTCGGGCGGTCTGCGGATCCCGTCGAAGACCGACGCCAGCTCCGCGGCCCGCTGGTCGTAGTAGTGGAGAGTCCGTTCGTCCATCCGATTCACCCCTGCCCGGGTCGGCGGCCGCGAATCGTAGCAGGCCGGGGACTCGGGAATCCTGCATCGCCTTCCAGGGGTGCCCTCGCCTCCGGCGGGCTCCCCCGCCCCGGGTCCAGGATCGACCTGGTAGGATTCCGCCCGTGTCGCACCCGGAGAGTCCCATGGGCAGGGGATGGTCCCGCGCCGAGGTGGAGGCCATCGTCGCGGACTACTTCGCGATGCTGTCCCTCGAGCTCTCCGGAACTCCTCCCAACAAGGCCGCCCGCAACCGCTCCCTGCTCGCCCGGCTGGAGGGGCGCAATCGGTCCGCCATCGAGTTCAAGCACGCGAACATCAGCCACATCCTGGCCAGGGCGGACTACCCGACCATCGACGGGTACAAGCCGCGGTCCAACTACCAGCAGTTGCTGGAGGAGGAGGTCTTCCGCTACCTCCACGTGCATCCGGAAGTCGTCGCGGATCTCCGGGGACGGGCCGAGCGCCCCGCGACGCCGCCTGATGTGGATGACGAAGATCTCCTCCTACGCCAGGAGGATCCTCCTCCCCCGTTGCCGGCCGGGGACGCGGTGCGCGAGTGGGCGCCGCCTCTCGTCGAACCTCCCCCCATCGACTACTTCGCGCGGGAGATGCGGAACCGGACCCTGGGGAGCGCCGGCGAGGAGTTCGCCCTTCGCGTCGAGAAGGAGCGCCTGCGGAAGGCGGGCCGGGACTCCCTGGCGGAGGGGGTCGAGCGTGTGTCCCGGACCGGGGGGGACCACCTCGGGTTCGACATCCACTCCTACGAGCGCGACGGCAGCGATCGGTTCATCGAGGTGAAGACCACGAACTCGAGCCGGTACTCGCCCTTCTACCTCTCCTCCAACGAGCTCCGGGTCTCCAGGAAGGAGAAGGAGAGGTACCACCTCTTCCGCATCTACTCCTTCCAGGTCCGCTCGAGGTACTTCCTCCTGCAGGGAGACGTGGAGCGCCACTGCCGGCTGGAGCCGACGAACTTCCGGGCCTCCCTCCTCCGCAGGCCTTCCTGAGGGCGACCGGCCGCTTCCCCGGCCGCGACCAACAGGTGTCTGACACCGATCTGCTATCCGTCCAGATCCTCCTCCGGCTCTTCCACCCGGTACGTCCGCACCCTCCCCGGCTCCACCACCCAGGAAATCGAACGCCTCTCGGCATCCGGGAGCGCTTCGGACCGGAGCCCCAGCAGGAACGTGCGTGCGCAGGCGACCTGGGAAGCGGGGCCAGCCTGGTCCTTGGGCCGGATGACCACGATGCCCGCGTTCTTCTCCGGCGGGTAAGTCACCGGGTCGGCGAAGCCCAGGTCCATGGTCATCAGGCATCGCCCTTCCGACCGGCAGACCTCCATCAGGTCCACGTCGGGAATGCCTCCGTGCCCCTGCCCGGTCACCGTGGCGACGTCGTGCCCCTCGGAGTCGAGGAAGGAGGCGACGGCGGGGTCCAGGTTCTCGTCCAGCTTGAACTTCATTCGTCGTGAACCATGGGCAGTTCCACGAACCGGTCCCTGGCAAGGACCGCCGCGTAGGCGAGGCACGCGCGGACATCGGCCTCCACGAGGTGCGGGTAGCTGTCGAGGATGGACTCCACGGTCTCCCCGGCCGCCAGCAGGTCGAGGACGAGCCCCACCCAGATCCGCGTCCCCCGGATGCAGGGCTTCCCGAAGCAGATGCGCTGGTCCACGGAGATTCGGGACAGGAGTGGGTCACCGGGCATGTCCGCCCCCAGGGCCGGGGAAGTCCGGCCGTCAACGCGGATTCTACAGCGGGAGTCCGCCGTCGCCCCCCCCCGTCCCCTGCCGAAATGCGTCTGACACCGAACGGGTGGACACCGAACGGGTGCCCTACTCCGCCTTTGTGTCGAAGCCGCCCCAGCAGTTGGAGGTGCCGATGGACGCGTTCCCGGCGGCCTTCGCGTGGAGGAAGAGCTGCATCCGGTAGGCCGTCAGGGACGAGAGCCCGAGCGCCACGATGGCGGGCCCGAGGGTCATCGTCCCGCCCCAGGGCATCTCGAACTTCCGCTTGCGGAGGTCGGCCTCGGTGAGCTTCCCGAAGAGCCGCTTCAGCGCCGCCTTCTGCTTCTTCATCGCCGCGGGGAACTCCTCCGGCGCGAGGCCTTCGGCCTTCTTCCGCATCGGCCCGTAGGCGTCCCAGCTCCCCTCGGAGAAGCACTTCACCGCCGCGACCCCGATGAAGGAGAGGTAGCGCAGCAGCTCCGCCGTGCTCCGCTGCGACGGCGTGAAGCGGAACTCCATCCCCCCCTCCGGCACCTTCCCGTGGAGATGGATGCACAGGTCGCACTCGCGCAGCATCGCGGCAAGCAGGTCGTCCTTGCTCATGGAGTCCTCCGTTCCGTTCCGGTCCCGGCGAAGCGGCCCATCCTACGCGAGGCCCCCTACCGGGTCCTCCGCACGAGCGGGATCTCCACCTCCGTCGTCTCCCCGGCGCGCAGTTCCACCTCGCGGTCGGGCACCGCTTCGTACTCCTCGGCGGGGACCTCCACGGTGAGCGTCGCCGCGCCCGCCGGGAGCCCGTCCCGGGCGCCCCGGCCCTCCTCGATCCAGAAGGAGTGCGTGGTGTTCCCCATGTCGAGGTCGATGTCGAGGTCGTCCCAGAGCGGCGTCGCCCCCTCCCAGCGGAACTTCACCACGAGGACGGCCCCCTTCCCGACCCGCGCGTCGTGGCGCACCGGGCCCGGTGGGGCCACGTCCAGAGTGATGTCGTCGTCCTGGAGGTACCCCTCGCCTCCGGCCCAGACCACCACCCTCCCCGGCGCCGCGCGGAAGACGCACTCCCCCTCCGCCTCCCCGTAGGCGGCCTTCTCGAGGGTGAAGGATCTGCGGACGGAGGAGTCCGGGTGCCACATCACCTCCGGCGCGGCGACGGGCTTCCCCGTGTCCGCGTCGAGGACGCGGACCCGCACCTCCACCGTCTCCGGCAGGACGATGTCGAGGGGCCCGCCCCCCGGCGGGACGACGACCTCGTGGTAGGAGTTGGGATCCACGGTGACGTGGTAGGCCCCCGGGACGAGGGGAGGCGGCGACCAGGAGACGGGGGAGCCGTCGGCGGGGAGGATCACCCGCCCCCGGTGATCCGTGGACGCGGTGGCCGGCTCCGCTCCCTCGATCTCCACGGACACCTGCCGCTGCCCCCAGCCCGCGGGGGAGGAAATCCGCAGCGTGACGGGGACCGGCGGGGTCGCGGTCCCGGGATCGGCGGTGATCACGAGGGACGCCTCGACGCCCGGGACGATGACGGCCGTTCCCCTGCCGTAGACGACGCCCTCCCTCCAGGGCGCGCCCGAGCGCACCACCACGGTCCAGGAGCCCTCCGGAAGTCCCCGGAGGCGGACGACGCCGGAAGCGTCCGGGGAAGGGAGCTCCTGGCGATCCTTCCACGCGTCCTCCGCCACCTCCAGCCAGACGCGCGCTTCCCGGAGTTCGGGCCAGCGGAGGACCTCGAGCCGGAGATCGCCGCCGGCCTTGAGGAGGACCGGCACCGGCGGCCCGCCGGTGAACTCCACCGTCACCTTGCGCCAGGCGTGGCCGTCGGCGACGACGTGGAAATCGTCCGCTCCGCCCCCCGGCCCCCCCACGCCGAGGTCGATGACCCCGGCACCGTCGGCGCGCAGCGGCGGGCCGGCGAGCGTTCGCGCGTTGGGGTGGTGGTCCGACATGCCGCTCCCCTTCTCGAACTGCCACAGGTAGGCCCGGGCCGAGGGGAGAGGCTCGCCGGTGGCGGCGTCGAGGACGAGGAGGAAGGTCGTCCTCCCCCGCCGGAGCACGACGACGGCGGCGCCGTCCTCCCCCACCACGACGGGCCCCCGGGGGGCGAAGGCGGCCGGCCCCTCGACGAAGACGCTGTCGACGAGGTAGGTGCCGGGCCCGGGGAACCGCCGCTCGAACCGCCCCCCGGTCCCCGCGGCGATGAAGAGCCCGGACCCGCTCTCGAAGCCGATCTCGAAGGAGGGAACGGGGGTGCCGTCCTCGAAGGAGACGGTGCCGCGCACGAGGAGGCCCGTCCCCTCGGGCACCGGGTGCTCGACGTGGAGGACCGCCGCGCCCGGGGCGGCGCCATCGAGGGTGACGGCCCCGTGCACGTGATCCCACGCGTCGGAGCCCGGGGTCCGCGTGGAGAAGCACCAGGAGCCCGGCGCGAGCCCGTCGAAGCGGAAGGAACCGTCGGGGCCGGAGACGGCGCTCGCCGCGTCGGGGAGGCCGCGGCCGTCGGTCCCGCTCTTGAGGACGACGAGGATCCCCGGCGCGGGGCCGCGGGAGCCGGCGGCGTAGGAGACGGTCCCGAGGATGGTGCCGGGGCCGGCCGGAGGGAGTTCGGGGGCGGCGGGGGCGGACGCGGGGGAGGAGGAGGCGGCGGGGGCCGGGTCCTCCGCGGGGGCCGGCGCGGGGATCGGGGGTGCGTCGGAGGGAGGAGCGGGGACGGCGCGGGGGGCGGCCCCCACTCCCGGCGGGGGGGGGCCGGGGGGGGGCCCCCCGCGCCCCCCCCCCCGGGGGGGGGGCGCCCCCCCCCCCCCCCCCCCCCCCCCCCCCCCCCCCCCC
>CAYJMF010000079.1:15596-22191 GCA_964370855.1 uncultured Planctomycetota bacterium
GGGGGGGGGGGGGGGGGGGGGGGGGGGGGGGCCCCCCCCGCGGGGGGGGGGCGGGGGGGGCCCGGGGGCGGGCCGCCACCAGGCTAGGCGTCCGAGCCCCCCCGCGGCGCCGACCGCCAGCCACCCCCTGCCCATCGACATGGCGTGGATCCTACCGGCGCCCGTTCGTGGCGCCCCTTCGGTGTCGGACGCTTTTCGGTTTTCCTCGGCGTTGACATATGGACATACTGAATGTATGCTCTGACATATGCGCACCACCGTCCGCCTCGACGACGCCCTCCTCGACCGGGCCCGCAGGGAGGCCGCCCGGCGCGGGACCACCCTGACGGCGCTCATCGACCAGGGCCTGCGTTCGGTGCTCGCCCCGGCCCCCGGGGGTGAGGCGCGGCGCCGGGTGCGGCTCCCCGTCAGCCGCCGGGGGGGCGGGCTCCTCCCCGGGGTGGACGTCAACGACGCCGCCGCCCTCCTCGATTGCATGGAGGAGCGGGATTGACCCTCGCCGACGTCAACGTCCTCGTCAACGCGTTCCGCCCCGACCTCGAGGACCACGCCCGGTGCCGGTCCTGGCTCGAGGCGGTCGTCAACGGGCCCTCCGCCTACGGCGTCTCCCCCCAGGTCCTCTCCTCCGTGGTGCGTGTCTGCACCCACCCCCGGGTCTTCGCCCGGCCCGACCGGACGGAGGAGGTCCTCGCCTTCTGCCGCGGGGTCCTCCACCAGCCCCACGCGAGGGTCGTCCTCCCCGGCGACCGCCACTTCGGGATCTTCGAGGACCTCTGCCGGGAGTCCGGGGCGAAGGGCAACCTAGTCCCCGACGCATGGCTCGCGGCCATGGCCGTGGAGTCCGGGTGCGAGTGGATCACGCTGGACGGCGACTTCGCCCGGTTCCCCGGCCTCAGGTGGCGGAGACCGGGCGACAAATAGGTGTCTGACACCGGTTTGTCGTGCGGTTACCGTGTTCCCCCGCATGGCCATCATCGAGGCGGTGGGGGAGCCGGAGAACGAGAGCGAGGCGCTGGCCATCCGGCGCCTCGGGGAGATCCTCCCCGGGGACTGGCTCCTCATCCACAACTTCGAGGTCTGCACCGGGCGCGGGCTCCCCTACGAGTACGACATCGTGGTCGTCGGCGAGTGGGCCGTCTACCACGTCGAGGTGAAGGGGTACCGGGGGCGGATCCACGGCGACTCCAGGTCCTGGAACCTCGACAACGGGGCCGTCTACCCGAGCCCCATCCCCCTGGCCAACAAGAAGACGAAGATCCTCGCCGAGCGCATCGCCGCCGGATCCGCCTCCCTCGGCCGCGTGTTCGTGGAGACGGTGATCCTCCTCTCCGACGACCGGGCCCGCGCGCTGATGAAGGACCCCCAGTCCCGCCGCGTGCTCAACATCGAGGAGGCGGCGCGGGCCATGGCGGATCCCGCGTGGCTCCCGGTGAAGACCGATTCCATCGCCCGCCACCGCATCGACGTCGGCCGCGTCCTCGTGGACTTCAGCCCCTCCCGCAAGGTGAAGTCCATCGGCCTCTACGACGTCGTCTCGAAGATCGCGCAGCACGACCACCTGACGGTCTTCCTCGCCAACCACCGCCACGTCCGCACGCGCCCCGCGACGGTGCTCCGGGTCCACCACGTCGACCCGTACCTGGCGAAGGAGCAGCGGGAGCGGCGCATCGACGCGGTCTTCCACGACCAGGACGCGCTCCGGCTCGTGGGCGCCCATCCCAACGTCATGCGGACGGGGGACATCTTCGCCTGGGAGGGGGACCAGTTCGTGGAGCCCACGGAGTACGTGGAGGACGGGCTCCCCCTCTCCCTCGTGCTGGAGGGGGCGGCGGAGCACCCACTCCCCTGGGAGCGGAGGGTGGAGATCGTGCGCAGGGCCGCCGCAGGGCTCCGCCACTGCCACGCCCACGGCGTCGTGCACCGGGACCTCAAGCCCCTGCACATCGTCGTGAACCCCTCCGGCATCGTGAAGCTCGTCGGCTTCGACCTCTCCCTCATCCGGGGCCACGAGGATCTCCGCGACCCGGAGGAGCTCAAGGCCCGCCTCGACCCGCGCTACGTGGCGCCGGAGGCGTGGATCGAGCCCGGCGCGGCGGACGAGCAGTCCGACATCTTCTCCCTCGGCGTCGTCTTCTACGAGCTGGTCACGGGGAGGCACCCCTTCGAGGACGTGGACCAGGTCATCGCCGGCGGGGACGTCCACGTCTCCACGGGTTCCATCCGGCGGGCCATCTCCGTCCCCGGCGCCGGCGCCGACGGGGCGCGGCCGAAGGACGTGAAGGAGGTCATCGCCCGCATGTGCGCCTTCCACCGCGACCTCCGCTACCCCTCGATGGACGCCGTCCTCGAGGATCTGCAACTGCTGGGGTGAGCGACAGACAGGTGTCTGACACCGTCTTGTCGTGTCACCGACCGGCGACCGAAAAGCGTCTGACACGGATCAGCACCCCCCGTACACTCGGCGGTCCAACCCGAGGAACCACACGCCATGAGCAAGTCCCCCCCCATCGTCTACACCCTCACCGACGAGGCCCCGGCGCTGGCGACGCGGTCGCTGCTGCCGGTGCTCCGGGCCTTCGCGGCGCCCGCCGGCGTGACCATCGAGCTCCGCGACATCTCGCTGGCCGCCCGCATCCTGGCCGCCTTCCCGGAGCGGATGAAGCCCGGGCAGGAGGCCCGCGACGCGCTGGCGGAGCTCGGGGCCCTCGCGAAGACCCCCGACGCGAACATCATCAAGCTCCCCAACGTGAGCGCCTCGGTCCCCCAGATGAAGGCCGCCATCGCGGAACTGCGCTCGAGGGGCTTCGACCTCCCCGACTTCCCCGAGGAGCCGAAGTCCGCGGCCGAGAAGGAGGCCCGCGCCCGCTACGACCGCGTCAAGGGGAGCGCCGTGAACCCCGTCCTCCGCGAGGGGAACTCCGACCGCCGCGCCCCGAAGGCCGTGAAGGAGTACGCCCGCAAGCACCCCCACCGCATGGGCGCCTGGTCGAAGGACTCGAAGACCCACGTCGCGACCATGGAGTCCGGCGACTTCCGCCACAACGAGAAGTCCGTCACGGTCCCCGCGGCGACGACGGTCCGCTTCGAGCACGTCGGGAAGGACGGAAGGACCGCGGTCCTCAAGGAGGGGCTGAAGCTCGAGGCCGGCGAGATCCTCGACGGGACCTTCATGAGCCGCCGCGCCCTCGTGAAGTTCCTCGGGGAGCAGATGGCCGACGCGAAGGCGAAGGGGGTCCTCTTCTCCATCCACCTCAAGGCCACCATGATGAAGGTCTCCGACCCCGTCATGTTCGGCCACGCGGTGCGCGTCTTCTTCGGGGACGTCTTCGCGAAGCACGGGGCGGCGCTGGAGAAGGCGGGCGCCGATCCGAAGAACGGATTCGGCGACGTGCTGTCGAAGCTCGGTTCGCTGCCCGCCGCGGAGCGGGAGGCCGTGGAGGCGGACATCGCCGCGGCCTACGCGAAGGGCCCGGCGCTGGCGATGGTGAACTCCGACAAGGGGATCACGAACCTCCACGTGCCGAGCGACATCATCATCGACGCCTCCATGCCCCCCATGATCCGCGACTCCGGCCGGATGTGGAACGCGGCGGGGAAGCTGCAGGACGTGAAGGCCGTCATCCCCGACTCCTGCTACGCCGGCGTCTACCGGGTGATGATCGAGGACTGCCGGGCGAACGGCGCCTTCGACCCCGCCACCATGGGGAGCGTCCCCAACGTCGGCCTCATGGCGCGGCAGGCGGAGGAGTACGGCTCCCACGACAAGACCTTCGTCGTCGCCGCCGACGGCGCCGTCCGGGTGGTGGACGGGGCCGGGGCCGTCCTCATGGAGCACCGCGTGGAGGCGGGGGACATCTGGCGCGCCTGCCAGGCGAAGGACGCCCCCGTCCGCGACTGGGTGAAGCTCGCCGTGACCCGGGCGAGGCTCTCCTCGACGCCCGCGGTCTTCTGGCTCGACGAGGGGCGCGCCCACGACGCCCGGATCATCGAGAAGGTGCGGGAGCACCTGCCGACCCACGATCTCAAGGGCCTCGACATCCGCATCCTCCCCCCCGAGGAGGCGACGCGGTTCACCGTGGCGCGGCTCCGGAAGGGGCTCGACACCATCTCCGTCACGGGCAACGTGCTCCGCGACTACCTGACCGACCTCTTCCCCATCATCGAGGTGGGCACCAGCGCGAAGATGCTCTCCATCGTCCCGCTCATGGACGGGGGCGGCCTCTTCGAGACCGGCGCCGGCGGCTCGGCGCCGAAGCACGTGCAGCAGTTCGTCGAGGAGGGGTACCTGCGCTGGGACTCCCTCGGGGAGTTCCTCGCCATGGCCGCCTCCTTCGAGCACATGGGCGACCGGTGCGGCCATGCCGGCGCCCGCCTCCTCGCGGAGACCCTGGACGCCGCGACCTCGCAGGTGCTCGACAACGAGAAGTCCCCCGCCCGCAAGGTCGGCGAGCTCGACAACCGCGGGAGCCACTTCTACCTCGCCCTCTACTGGGCGCGGGCGCTGGCGGCGCAGACGAAGGACGGGGCCCTCGCGAAGCGCTTCGCCCCCGTGGCGAAGGCCCTTTCGGAGAACGAGGCGAGGATCGACGGCGAGTTGAAGGCCTCCCAGGGGGCCCCCATCGACATCGGCGGCTACTACCTCCTCGACGAGGAGAAGGTGACCCGGGCGATGCGGCCGAGCGCGACCTTCAACGGGATCCTGGCGAAGATCTGAGGGGAAGGGGCGGGGCGCGCACGCGGCGCAGGGGCGGCTTCAGGGCTGCGGATCGTCGGGATCCCGGGCCCCCCCCCGGAGCGCCGTGCCCTCCATGGTCTTCAGAATGCCGACCATGATGGCGAAAGAGCCTGCGGCGATGACGACGCCGACGATCAGCGAGGGTCCGGCGCCCATCTCCCCGCCGTCGGGATCGAGGCAAGCGAGACCCACACCGACCCCCATGGCTGCGGAGAGGATGGCGGCGAAACTGTAGTACACCCTCCGCATTTTCCGAATCCGGTCCTTCACTGCGTGTCCCATCCTGGTCAAGGGGAACTCCACGCCCATGATTCCACGGGGACCGGGGAACCACTGGAAACGAAGTGGGAAACAGGATCGGTCAGCAGAGGGTGAGGCGGGCGATGCGGCCGAGCGCGACCTTCAACGGGTGCTGGCGAAGATCGGACGCAGGGTCTGGAGGCCGGGAACACCGAGGAAACGAGAACGGAAACGAAATCAGAGATCCAATGGGAGTGAGAGTCCCAACCACTTTTATACAATATACTTAAGTCACTCCAAGATCGAACTCGACTCGGAAACGAACTCCGGGTATCTTCTCCTCCATGGCGGTCCCCTACCTCCCCCCCCGCCGGTGGCTGCACCACGATCCCCTGGCCGTCGCCGCCACCCTGACGGAGGCGAAGGCGGCGGTGCTCGCCCTCTCCGGGATGCCCTTCCAGCGCTCCTGGGCCGACCCGCTCCAGGAGATCCAGCTCAGGCGGGAGGTCGCCGGGACCTCGCGCATCGAGGGGGCGGACCTGACGGAACGGGAACTGGACGCGCTCCTCGCCGATCCCGCGGCGGCGGCCGAGACCCGCTCGCAACGGCAGGCCGCCGCCGCCGTGGCGACCTACCGCTGGATCGCCGGGCTCCCCGCGGATCGGCCCGTGGACGGCGCCCTCCTCCTCGAGGTGCACCGGCGCATCGTCACGGGATGCGACGACGATCACTGCCCGCCGGGGACGCTCCGCGGCGCGGGGCAGAACGTGCTCTTCGGCCATCCCCGCCACCGCGGGGTGGAGGGGGGCGGCCCCTGCGGCGAGGCCGTGGCCGCGCTTTGCGCGGCTCTCCGGTCCGAGTTCCCCGGACACGATCCCCTCCTCCAGGCGCTGGCGCTCCACTACCACGTCGCGGCGATGCACCCCTTCCTCGACGGGAACGGGCGCACGGCGCGGGCCCTGGAGGCGCTCCTCCTCCAGAGGCTCGGGCTGCGGGACGTCCTGTTCATCGCGATGTCGAACTACCACTGCGAGGAGAAGGCGGGCTACCTCCGCGCCCTCGCCGCGACGCGCGCGGGGGGACACGACCTGACCCCCTTCCTCCTGTTCGGCCTCCGCGGGGTGACGATCCAGGGCCGGCGGCTGTTCGCGGAGATCCGACGCCACGTCGAGAAGGCGCTCTTCCGCGTCACCGTGACGGACCTCTTCGGCCGGATGGAGACGCCGCGGAGGCGGGTGCTCGGGGAGAGGCACGTCCGCTTGCTCGACCTCCTGCTCGAGGCGGGGACGCTCCCGGTCCGGGATCTCGAGCGGCTCTCGGCCCACTTCTACCTGCTGCGGAACCCCCGGAAGGCGCTCCTGCGGGACCTCGACTACCTGGCCCGTCTCGGGGCGATCCGCGTCGAGCCGCGGGAGCCCGTCGAGGACGCCGCGGTGACGGTGCTCCTCGACTGGCCCGCGCGCATCACGGAGTCGGAGTTCTTCCGGCGGACCCGGGGATTCCCGAAGGGAAGGGTGCACGGGTTCCTGTCGGCGGAGGAGGGGGAGGCGGCGGGGTTTCTTGCGGGTTCTCCCGGGCGTTGGGGGGGGGGGCGGGGCGCGGGCCCCCCCGGGGGGGGCG
>CAYJMF010000080.1:0-21654 GCA_964370855.1 uncultured Planctomycetota bacterium
GGGAGGGTCTCGCCCCCGCCCCCGCCGCCAATCTGGGTCGGGTTCAGTATGGCGGCCGCGGCTCCCCTTCCTCCTCTTCCTTTCCCCCGCCCCCCCCGAAGGGAAGAGCCAGCAGGTGGAAGGGGGCCCCCAGCACCAGGCCGAGGCCGGTGCCGACGACGTCCCCCGGGGCGCGGGAGACGGGGCCGTCCACGGGGGGCGGGAGGACGCCCCCGAGCAGCCACTCCACGGGGACGAGGAGGGCGACGCCGCCGTAGTAGCCGAGGGAGGCGGGGATCCCCCCCGTCGGGTGCCCGGTCACGTCGAACCAGGCCCCGTCCGGGGCGGAGTGGCCGGACACGACGGCGCAGCCCGGGCCCGCGAGGAACCCGAGAGCGAGGAGCGCGACGGCGGCCGGTTTCCGCGACCCCTTCACAGCATCACCACCCCCACCGCCAGCGTCGCCGCGGTGCTCAAGGCGCCGAACTTCAGGTACTCGAGGAAGCCGAGCTCGTGGTGCTCCTTGGCCCCCTCGGCGACGATGATATTGGCCACGGATCCGAGGAGGGTCAGGTTTCCCGCGAAGGTCGTCGCCATGGCCGCGAGATGCCACCCCCGGTCGTCGGCGCCGAGGGCCGCTATCTTCGGCGCCGCCACGAGCACGATGGGGACGTTGCTCACGACGTTGCTGCCCACGGCCAGCGCCCCCGCCAGGATCCCCCGCCCGTGGAGGGTGGCGAGGTCCATGGGCGGCACCCCCTCCCAGGCCCGGTCCGCGAGCCCCGTCAGGGCGAAGCCCCGCACCACCACGAAGAGCCCCGCGAAGAACAGCAGCACCGACCCGTCCACCTTCCGGAGAACCGGCCCCGGGTCCTCCCGGGAGAGGAGGATCAGCACCGCGAACCCCGCGAGGGCGCACCAGGGGAGGGGGAGCCCCGCGAGGAAGCCCGCCGCGACGAGGACCGTCACGATGACGGCCCGGCGGAGACCCGGCAGGCGCGGCCCCCGGGGAGGAGCGGGGAGCACGCGCCGCGGGCCGAGGGAGCGCCCGTAGAAGAGGAGGAGCAGGGCCGCGTTCACGAGGAGGGCCGCCGCCGCCACCGGCGCCATGCGCAGCGCGTAGGCGCCGAACTCCATGTTCCCGAGCCTCCCGAGGATCATGCACTGCGGGTTCCCCACCAGGGTCGCCACGCTGCCCGCGTTGGCGCCCGTGGCCACGGCCATGAGGTAGGGAGTGTATGGGAGTCTCATACGGTGGCACACTCCCACGACCACCGGTGTCAGGAAGATGCAGACCGCGTCGTTGACGAGGAGCGCCGACAGCGCCCCGGAGAGGAGCGCCGTCCCGGCGAGGAGGGCCGCCGGCGTCGGGAACCCGCGGAGCAGCGCCCCCCCGGCGATCTCGAAGAAGCCCGACCGCGCGAGGTAGGCGACGATGCCCATCATCCCGAGGAGGAGGCCCAGGGTGCCGAGGTCCACCGCCGACAGCGCCTCCTCCGGCGGGAGCCCCGCCACGAGCACCATGAGGGCCGCCCCCAGCAGCGCCGCTCCGGGCCGGCCGACGGGGATCCAGCGGAGCCTCCGCGCCGAGACGAGGACGTAGGTCCCGGCGAAGATCGCCACCGCGGCGCCGGTGTGGACCATCCCCCGCCCTACCCGTAGGGGAGGTCGCCGGGGGCGTCGGCGAGGGAGGCCCCGTCCCCGACGAAGGGGTTGCCGGCCTTCTCCTCCCCCACCGTCGTCTCCGGCCCGTGGCCCGGGAGGACCCGGGTCCCCGGGGGGAGGGCGAACACCTTCCCGCGGATGGATTCCACGATGGTCGCGAAGTCCCCGCCGGGGAAGTCGGTGCGGCCGATGGAGCCCTGGAACAGGAGGTCCCCGCTGAAGAGAATCCCGTGCCCGTCGTGGAAGCAGACCCCGCCCGGGGTGTGGCCCGGGGTGTGGATCGTCGAGAGGGTGGCGTCCCCGAGGACGATGCGATCCCCCTCCGCCAGGGGCGCGTCCACGACGGGGAGGGAGGGGGGCGCCTCGAGCCCGAACATCGCCGCCTGCCGGGTGAGGGCCTCGAGCCAGTAGCCGTCGGCGGGGTGCATCCGGAAGGGGGCCTTCGTCGCCGCGCACACCACGGAGGCGCCCCAGACGTGGTCGATGTGGCCGTGGGTGGCCAGCACCTGCACCACCTTCACCCGCTCCTTCCGCGCCAGCGCGAGGACCCGCTCCGGCTCGAAGCCGGGGTCGATGATCACCCCCTCCCCCGTCCGCGCGCACCAGGCGAGGAAGGTGTTCTCCACGAAGGGGCCGTTCACCACGACGCGGGTCTCGAGGGGGGCCATGGAGGAGGAGGATCGCCGTTCCCCCCGGCGGGAGCGCAGATTCCCCGGGAGGGGGCGGCTCACTTCCAGTTGGAGGCGCCCCACCGCACCCAGTCCGCCTCGAACCCCTCCGGCGTGGTGCCGAGGGCCCGGGCCACCGCTCCCAGGCGCTCCACGGCATCGGAGGAGTCCAGGGAACGGAGCGCCTCCCACACCTTCGGAAGGGACGCGCGGTGGCACGTCGCCAGGTACTCGCCGAGGGTGGCGAACTCGATGAGGTTCTCGGGCTTCTCGTTCTCCGGCTTCAACAGCTCCGCCAGGGGGAGGAGGTTCGTGGATTCCCCCTGCATCCGGCGCCGGAAGGTGGCGGCCTCCACCTTGCGGAAGTGCTGCGGGTCCTTCACCCAGGCGTCCGCGTTCAGCTTCCAGCCCACCATCCCGATGATGGCCTCCTGCACCCACTCCGAGGCCGTCCTCGACCCGAGGCTGCGGGCCAGCCACGGGTGCAGCGCGATGTGGATGATGTGGGGGAAGTAGGGGGCCTGCCCCTGCGCCACGATCGCGGTGCCCACCCCCGAGAAGGCCGCGAAGCCGGTCCCGCCGGTGGCCCGGGGCGTCCCGCGCCGCGCCTGGCCCAGGCGCGCGCCGAAGGCGTCGGCCCGGGCCGCGTCCCGGAACAGGAAGAAGGGCAGCCGGGGGACGTCGGGCTTCGGGAGGCGCATCCGGCCCGAGGCGAGGGCCACGGCCCCGTCGAGCTCCCCGAGGATGCGGGAGGCCTTCGAGCCCTGGTATTCGGGCAGGTCCGTGTAGAGGATGAAGTTCTTCCCCGCGGCCGCCTTCCCGCCCCCTTCCGGGAAGGCCCAGGCGAGCCACTGCTCGTCGGAGGGATACCAGGAGTTCCCGCCGCGCGTGCCGGGAACGCCCCGCAGGTCGTCCAGGGCGACGGCCCCCCCCGGCGGGGAGGACCAGCGGAGCTCGAGGGCGTCCACCGAGTCGTAGGTGGCCAGCAGGCCGCCCCACTCCGAGTCGAGGTGGGTCAGCGGGAGGATCACCTCCCGGTCCCCCGCCTCCTCGAGGCGCAGCCGGGTCCCGTGGCGCCGCGAGCCTCCGGCGGCAAGCAGGGAGACGGCCAGTTCCATGGGAGGCTTCGGGACGGAGATGCGGAAGGAGACCGCCTGGAGGGGGCGGAAGTCCCGGGCCTCGAAGCGGATCCGGAGCACGCTGTCGGTCTCCGGCGAGGGGCGGAACTCCTCGAGGAGGAGCGCGCCCTCGGCGGTCCGGGTCGCCTTCACGTTCCACGCCTCCACGGCGCCCGCCGAGGAGGGATCGCCGAAATCCTGGAGGACCACGGGATCGGCGGCCGGGGGGGAGGGGGCGGGGGGAGGAGGAGGGGCGGCCCCCGCGGAGAGGAGGGCGAGGAGGGGGAGGAGGAGGGAGGTCGCGCCGGACCGCCGGAGTCCCTGGACCACGGTTCCTCCTCGCCCGCCCCGGCCCGCCCGCCCCGCCGCCCTCTCCCCGGGCCGCTCCCAATTGTAACCCCGGGCCGGGAGGCGGCCGGCCGGCGCCCCCCCCCGGGCTACAATCCCCCCGTGACCAGCCCCCACCTGCCCTACTGCCTCGACCCCTTCGGCTACCGCCGCCGCCCGACCCGGGCCGTGAAGGTGGGGCGGGTGACCGTCGGGGGCGGGTTCCCCATCAGCGTCCAGTCCATGACGACGCCGGATCCGCAGGACGTGGACGGGAACGTGAAGCAGGCCCTGGCCCTCGCCGCCGCCGGCTGCGACATCGTGCGCGTCACCACGCCCACGGTGAAGGACGCCGAGGCCCTCGGCCGCATCCGCGACGCGCTCCGCGCGAAGGGGTGCGAGGTGCCGCTGGTCGCCGACATCCACTTCAACCCCGAGGCGGCGCTGCGCGCGGCGGACTTCGCCGACAAGGTCCGCGTCAACCCCGGCAACTACGCCGACGGCCGGAAGTCCGCCGTGAAGGAGTACTCCGACGCCGAGTACGCCGCCGAGGTCGCCCGCGTCGGGGAGCGCTTCGCCCCCCTCGTCGAGAAGTGCGCCCGCCTCGGCCGCGCCATCCGCGTGGGCGTGAACCACGGCTCCCTCTCGGATCGCATCATGAACCGTTTCGGGGACAACCCCGAGGGCATGGTGGAGAGCGCGCTCGAGTTCCTCCGCGTCGCCGAGGGGATGGCCTTCCGCGACGTCATCCTCTCCATGAAGGCCTCCAGCGTCCGGGTCATGATCGCCGCCTACCGCCTGCTCGCCGCCCGCATGGCCGTGGAGGGCTTCGACCACCCCTTCCACCTCGGCGTCACGGAGGCGGGCAACGGCGTCGACGGGCGGGTGAAGAGCGCCATCGGCATCGGCGCCCTGCTCGCCGACGGCATCGGCGACACGGTGCGCGTCTCCCTGACGGAGGACCCCGTGCGCGAGGTCCCCGTGGCGCGGGCCATCGTGGCCCCCTTCCTCGGCGACGGCCGCCACGGCGGCGAGGCGGTCCTCACCCGCGAGGGGCTCCCCGCGGGGACCCCGGAGGCGCGCAACCCCTTCGATCCGCGGCGGCGCCGCACCGAGGTCGTGGAGTGGCAGGGGATCCGCCTTGGCGGCGAGGAACCCGTGCGCGTGGGGCTCTTCACCATGGGCGGCGAGGGGGCCGAGGAGCTTCCCCCGGGGAATCCCCCCCTCGAGTTCCACGGCGGCGCCCACCCCACGGACTTCCCCGGCGCCCGCTCCCTCGCCGCCGGTGCCCCGGATCGCGAGATCCGCGACGCCGCCCGCTCCGGGCTCCCCGTCATCGTCTACCCGCGCTGGCGCGAGGGGGACCGGTCCACGGTCGTCGTCGCCGTCCGCCTCATCGCCACCGTCGCCGGCCTGCGCGCCGCGGGGGCGAAGGGGGTCGTGGTGGAGGCGCCGGTCTCCGGCGCCGGCCGCACCGTGGCCCGCGCCCTGGCTGCGGCCCTCGACCACGCAGGCCTTCCCGTGCCCGTGCTCCTCAAGGCGGACATCGGCGACGGGGTCCTCGACGTGGCCCGGGATCTCGGCGCCCTCCTCGTGGACGGCATCGGCGACGCCGTGGAACTCGGCGCCCCGCCGGCGCGCGGCCGCGAGGCCGTGGACCTCGCCTACACCATCCTCCAGTGCTCCCGCGTGCGGATGACGCGCACCGACTACATCGCCTGCCCCGGGTGCGGCCGCACGCTCTTCGATCTCGAGGAGACGACGGAGCGGATCCGGAAGCGGACCGACCACCTGAAGGACCTGAAGATCGCCGTCATGGGCTGCATCGTCAACGGCCCCGGCGAGATGGCCGACGCCGACTTCGGCTACGTGGGGAGCGCGCCGGGGAAGGTGAGCCTCTACGTCGGCAAGGAGTGCGTCGCCCGCTCCGTCCCCGCGGCGGAGGCCGACGACCGGCTCGTGGCCCTCATCCGCGAGCGGGGGCGGTGGACGGAGCCGGGGAGGTAGGAGCCGGTTCCGCGGATTTGGGCCCCCTTCCCCCGGCCCCCGATCTACTCTGGGGTTCTCGCGGGGTGCGGGCCCCGCACGACCTCCCATGCGCCCGATCCCCCACCTCCGCCCGACCGCCGCCGCCCTGCTCTTCGCCGGGGCGCTCCTCGTCCCGGCCGGGGGGGCGGTGAACCCCTCGGGCTGGCCCGACGGGCCCGGCGTCGGCCTCCGCGCCACGACCCTTCCCGCGGGCTCCGCCGCGGCGGACCTCTCCATCGAGCCGGGCCGCCAGAGCGACCTCTTCCTCGCCTGGTCGGAATCCTCGGGCACCGTGCTCCGCGTCCAGCGCCTGACCGACGCGGGACTCCCCGCCTTCGGGGCCTCCGGCGTCGTCGCGCGCTCCGGGGGGGGCCTCGACTTCGCGGGCACCCGCCGCGGGGGGGACGCCCGGGGCCCCTACGACCTCCTACCCACGACGGACGGCGGCGTCGTCGTGGCCTGGACCGAGAACTCGATCCTCGGGCGGGACCTCCGGGTGCAGCGGTTCGGCCCCGCCGGCGAGACGCGGTTCGCCGCCGGCGGCGTGGTGGTGCTCGAGGGGCTCGGGCCCGACGGGGAGGACGCGGCGGTCTCCGCCGACGGCACCGACGGGGCGTCGGCGGCGGCGGTCTTCGGGGAGCAGGGGAAGGGGTTCCTGCGGTTCAACCGGGTGCGCGGGTCCGGGGCCCTCTCATGGCCGGTGCCGGGGATCCCCCTCGATTCCGCCTCCGACGCGAAGCAGGGGCCCGCCGTGGCGCTCCTGCCCGGAGGGGAGACCGCGGTCTGCTGGCGCCGCGACGGGGGCGCGGGACTGCGCTTCCAGGTGGTCGAATCCTCCACGCTCCGCCTCCCCGACGGCGGCGCCGCCCTCGGCGATTCCACCGACGGCCGGGTCTCGCTGCGCGCCGCGGGCGCCTTCCTCCCCGGCGCCATGCTCCTCGCCCACCGGTTCTCGGGCACCGTGCTGGTGAAGCTCGTGGACGCCTTCGGGACCGTCGTCCGGGACGAGGCCGCGGGACCGGGATCCCTCTCCGGCCCGCCGGACATCACGGCCGTGAACGTGGTCGTGGGCGGCCTCCCCGAGGGGATCGAGGTCAAGGGGGTCCGCGGGGACGGGACCGCGGTCCGGTACGTGAGGGAGCTCGCGGGGGCGTGGCGGCTCGAGGAGGAGATCGCCCCGCCGGTCCCGGCCCTCGGCGGCGGCGCCGGGGCGCTCTTCGGCCCCGGGTGGTTCTTCGACCTCGGGCCCTCGGAGGGCGGGGGCCGCGTGGCGGGCTACCGCTTCGGCGCCCCCTCCCCGGACACGCTGGATCCCGCCCTCGGCCCCTGGCTCGCCGTCGCCCCGGGGGAGACCTCCTTCGTCCGCTGCGCGGCGACGCCGGCCTACGTGTTCTCGGCCTGGGTGGACGGGTCGGGGAGCTCCGACGCCGTCGTCGCCGCCCGGGCCGGCTCCTTCGGCGGGCAGGACATCCTCGACGCGCGGGGCCTCCTCCTCCGGAAGGCGACGGTGAAGCGGCCCGCGGCGGGAACCGGTTCGGTCACGGCGGCGGCGCCGGAGGCGGCACTGCCCCCGGCACGGGACCCGGAGACGGGGAAGGCTGCGGAGCCGGCCCTCTTCCGCCTGCGGGTGGGGAGCGAGGGGGGGACGACGGGCGACCTCGCCCTGCTCACCTGGAAGGGAACGAAGAGCCTCTCCTGGAAGGCGACGGCGGCGGGAGCCGGGGGCATGACCGGGACGGTGAAGGCGGGCCCCTCGGGGCGGAACCTCAAGGTGACGGTGAAGGGATTCCCCGCCGATGCCGGGGAGCGGGTGCTGTGGCTGCGGGTGGACCTCGACGGGAAATCCCTCGCGGGGACGGTGTTGCTGACCCCCTCGGGGAAGGGCGGGGTGAAGGGGACGTTCCGGGGGATGTAGGGGGCGGGGGGGAGCGGCTTTCTGCGTCCTGAGCGGAGATCCCCCGGCGTTCCGCGCCTGCGGCGGGCGGGTCCCGAAAGTAGAGGCGTCCCCTGAACGGAGGGGACGCCTCTACTTCCGGGACCGATGGAGAGGCGGCGGAGTTGGGACGCCTTCCGGCGCCGCGGGGGATCACCGGGATCGGGGCCATGGATCCTGGGGGACGGCGTTCATCGTTCGTGCCTTGAAGTCACCGGAACTCCGCCAGGGTGCCCGCTGTCCCCTCCGTCCCGATGCCCCGATCCCGGAAATCCCCCCGCGGAGCCATAGGGCGTCTCAACCTCGCCGCCTCTCCTACGGTCCCGGAAGAAGAGGCGCCCCCTCCGTTCAGGGGGCGCCTCTTCTTCCGGGACCCGCGCGCGGGAAGCGCGCAACGCCCGGGGTGAACCCGCACGATCTGCGAGGAGCCTCCCCCCCTTCCTCCCTCCCCTTCCTCCCCGGGTCCCCCCCCGCTCCCCTACCATGGGCGCTCCACGTCCGGGATCCTCCGGTTCCCGGGCACGGCTTCATTCCTTGGGGAGGGCAGGGTGGAACGAGAGGGAGCCGCCGGGACGGGTGTGCCCCCCTTCCACCTGACCTTCGGCGCCTCCCTCGCCGCCGCCGCCGCCGTGGGGGTGGCGGCGGGCATCGGTGCGCTGGCCTTCTTCGCGGCCACGAAGGGGCTCCAGAACCTGCTCGTGGGACCCGGGGACACCTTCCTCGCCGCCGTGGAGGCGCTCCCCTGGTGGCGGCGGATCCTCGTCCCCGCACTCGGGGCCGTGCTCGCGGCGGTGCTCCTGCTGTGGTTCCACCCGGGCCGCCCCTCCCTCGGAGTGAGCGGGATCATGGAGGCGGTGGTCCTCCGCCGCGGCCCGGTGCGCATGCGCTACACCCTGCTGCGCGTGCTCGCCTCCCTCGGCGTCATCGGGACGGGGGGCTCCATCGGCCGCGAAGGCCCCATCGTCGAGCTGGGAGCCGCCGTGGGATCGAAGGTGGGCGCGGCGACGGGAAGGGCCGAGGGGGTTCCCCTCTTCATCGCCTGCGGGGCCGCCGCCGGCATGGCCGCCGCCTACCGGGCGCCGCTCGGGGCCTCGGTGTTCGTGCTGGAGGTGATGCTCGGGACCTTCGCCGTCCACCGGCTCGCCCCCGTGGTCGTGGCCAGCGTGGCGGCCGTCAGCGTCGTGCGGGCCGTCGCGGGGAACGACCCCGTCTACCTCATCCCGAGGGACCTCGGCCTCGTCCGCTGGTGGGAGCTGTCCCTCGCCGCGCTCCTCGGAATCCTCGGCGGTGTCGCGGGGCCGGCCTTCCTGCGCGTGCTCGCCTTCGGCGAGGAGTCCTTCGCGCGCCTGCCCTCCTCGCCGGCTCTCCGCGCGGCCGTGGGCGGGCTCCTCCTCGGCGCCCTCGGGATCGCGTTCCCCGAGGTCTGGGGGAACGGCTTCGACGCGGTGAACCTCATCCTGGCGGGCCGCATGGGCCTCCTCCTGATGGCCGCCCTCCTCGTCCTCAAGCCCATGGCCACTTCCGTGACCATCGGGTCCGGTGGGCTCGGCGGGATCTTCACGCCGACGCTGTTCGTGGGCGCGGCCATGGGCGGAATGCTCGGAGCGACGGTCCACGGCATCGCCCCCGGCGCGACGGGCACCCCCGCCGCCTACGCGCTGCTGGGGATGGCGGCGGCCATCGGGGCCACGACCCACGCGCCGGTGACCGCGGTGCTCATGCTCTTCGAGCTGACGCGGGACTACGAGATGGTCCCCGGCTTCATGCTGGCGGCCATCATCGCGACCCTGGTCGCCCGGCGGATCCACCCCTGGTCCCACTACACCCAGCGGCTCCACCGCCGCGGCGTGGAGATGCCGGCGAACCCCGCCGAGGCCACCCTCCTCTCCTACCCGGCGGCCTCCTGCATGGGGCCCCCGGAGCGGACCGTGGGCGCCGCCGAGCCCGTGGGCGAGGTCCTCCGCCGGCTGCAGGAGGAGCGGGGGGATCTCTACGCGGTGGACGCCGACGGCCGGTTCCGGGGGAGGATCCGGGCCGAGGACCTGGCCGGGATCGCGGAGGAGGACCTCGCGGGCCTCGCCCTCGCCGGGGACCTGGCGCAGGACGCGCCCTTCGTCCTCGGGACGGCGAACCTCGCCGAATCCCTCCGGATCCTGGACGCCTCCGGCAGGGACGAGGTCCCCGTGGTCGGGGCCGACGGGCGCCTCGCGGGGCTCCTCACCCGGCGGGCCGTGATGGACCGCCTGCGGAGGGACGAGGAGGAATAGGAGGGGAATACGGTACCCGACCCGAATCATCGGGGATGTGCGATGGACTCCTCCCGGTACCTCGCTGTCTCGTGCGAATCGTCCCAGGCGTTGCGCGCCCTCGGCGCGCAGCGCCCGGGAGAACCCGCATGAAACACGGGAAGACCCTCTCGCCCGGCCGGAAACCCCGGGGCCAACCCCGATGAAACGGGTCGGGTACGGTATTCCCCTGCCTCGGCGAACCGGCCGGTCAGGACCTGCGTCCCCCGCCGCCGACGAGGCGGAACACGAAGGCGATGAGGGCGACCACGAGCAGGATGTGGAGGAGTCCGCCCGCCGTGTAGGAGGTGACCATCCCGAGCAGCCAGAGGATGCCGAGCACGACGATCAGGGTCCAGAGCATGGAGAACGTCCTTCCCGCCGGGAACCGGCGGCACGAACCGTCGGGGAGGTCGGGCCGGGACCCGGGCGCCCGCAGGGGGGCGGGGCCCTTCCGCGGCCGCGCCCCGACTTTAGAGGCGTCCGGCGACGACGAGGATCAGAACGACGAGGAGCGCGAGCCCCACCCCGCCGCTCGGGTAGTAGCCCCAGTTCTTGCTGTGCGGCCACCTGGGGACGGCCCCGAGGAGCAGGAGCACGAGGACGACGAGCAGGACGAGACCCATGGCGCATCTCCTTTCGGGAAACGGTTGCGACCGAAGGACATCCTGGAGGAGCGGATGGGGCCCCGCAATGGGGCGCAACCCGACCGCCGGCCAGAGAACACGGGGTGGGGTTCCACCCCATTGCCGGCACCCCGTGCCCCGCGTAGCGTGGCCGTCGTTGATGGCGTCCATGGCTCGATGCGCGCGCGGAGGCGTCCCGCAGCTCTCTCGAAACTTCTCCGACGAAGGGACGGGCCCCAACGGGCCGGATGCGAAACGTCCCTCACGTCGGCCGGATCGTCGCACCGCCGGGTGTCCGACCTTTTCACCCCTTCCCTCATTGCCCAGTCTCTCGGGCGCCCGGTAAAGCCGCCGGGGGCGGGAAACCGCCCCTGGCACCCCCTCCCCTGTTTCTGCCCCGGCCCCCCGGGGGGGGGTTCTCCACGACGGCCCGGGCCCCACGGCCGGGCCCTTCACCTTTCCGCGGGGCACCTCCCGTGCACCCGCGAAGTGGGGATCCACCCCATTTACCGCGCCCGCGGCGACGGGTAGCGTGGCCCTCGACCCAGGAGGCGCCATGCGAATCATGAAATTCATCTTCACCCTCGCCGCGGCCATGGCCCTGGCGGGATGCATCTTCCATTCGACCCGTGCCGGGCACGGGAGCTCCCATCCGGGGAAGGGTCCGCCGCCGGGCCACGGGTGGCGGAAGTAGCGGGTTCGCGGGCGCGGGCATCGTGACCTGGTCGAGGCGCCGGAAATGGACCGTCGGCGCGTCCGCGGCGGCCGCCGCCCTCCTCGGGACCGCCGGCGTCGGACGGATGATGGCGGCGGACCGGCTCCTCGATGCGCTCCGTGCCGGCCTCCTGGACCGCTACGGCCTCGAAGTCCGCGCCGGGGACGTCTCCCTCTCCCTCCTCCGCGGGACGGCCTCCTTCGAGGACGTCCGCATCGTGGACGGCCCCGTGACCGTCCTGGAGGCCGCGCGGATCGAGGTGGATGGCCGGGTCCTCGACCTCGTCGCCGGGCGCTACGACTGCGCGCGGCTGACGGTCCTGCGGCCGGTGGTCAGGATCTTCGTGGAGCCCGACGGCCGCACGAACCTGAAGCGGATCCTCGCGACCCCGAGGAAGCGGGCGCGGGCACCGGGTCCCGGGGACGTCGTGGTGCTGCGCGAGGCGGCCATCGAGGACGGCCGGGTCGAGTACACCGACGCGATCCTCGACCCCGGGCAGCCGCTGCGGCTCGTGGTCCTCCGCCTCCGGGGCACCGTCACCGAGTGGCAGCTCGCCGGAGAGCCCGCCGCCTCCTCCGCCACGGATCTGCGCGCGGACGGGGAGATCGAGCAGCCGGGCTTCCCCGCGCGGGTCACCGCCGCGATCTGGAGCTCCCCCCCGGGCGAGGCCCCGGTGTGGACCCTGCAGGCGGCGGTCACGGGGTTCGACCTCCGCCGGATCCCCCAGTACGTCGGGGCGTCGGAGCGCGCGGCCATCGGCGGGGACCTCGTCCACCTCGCCGTGGACGTCCGGTCGCGGGGCGGCGTCATCGGGCCCGGGACCGCCGTGGGCGAGGTGGCCGGGTCCGGGACCCTGCTGCCCATGGGCATCGGGGGAACGACGGGGGATCCGGTCTTCGAGGGGGAGAGTCCCCTCTCCTCCCTCCTCCGCATCCCCCTCTCCCGCGCCGGCCGGTTCGGAGAGGTCGCCCTCGGCGCCGGGTGGTCCGTGCTCACGGGCGGCGCCGGGGCCGTCGCGGACGTCGGCGGCGGGGTCCTGGACGCGGGGGTCTCCCTCGGCACCGGACTGGTCAATGCGGGCGCCGATGCGGTCACGGGGGACCCGCTGGGGGCCCTGGCGGAGGCCGGGGGCGGCATCCTCGGCGTGTTCACCTCGCTGGGGGGCGGACTGATCGACGGGGCGGGGAGCCTGCTCGGGGGCGGCTCCGGCGCCGTCGACGCCCTCCTCGGGGCCGATCCCGCGGACCTCGACGCGCGGTTCGCCGAACTCCACGCCGCCCGCCGCCTCGTCATCCTCGAGGCGGCCCTCGCCTCCTCGGGTGGTTCCGGGGAGGGGGCGCGGCGCTAGTGGGAGGTTCTCGCGGGAGGGCCGCGGAGCACGCGGGCCAGGGCGATGATGACGATGGAGCCGACCAGGGCGACGGCGATGCGGCCCGGGATGCCGTAGGCGGCGATGCCGAGGAGCCCGAACAGGAACCCGCCCAGCACGGCGCCCACGATCCCGAGGAGGATGTCCCCGAGGACGCCGTACCCACCGCCCCTCATGAGGAGGCCGGCCAGCCAGCCGGCGACGAGGCCCACGAGCAGCAGGATGAAGAACTCTCCGAGGGTCATGCGCGTCTCCTCTCTTCAACGGCACGGGGGGCGGCCGCTTCGCGTCGGGCCGTCCCCCCCGTCATGGGAACCGCCCCCCGCTGGTCGCGGGGGGCGGGTGGGACCCTGCGTCCGGTGACGGCTACTTCGGAAGCGTGAAGCGCTGCCCGGAGCCCTTCGGCTGCTTCAGGCGGACCTCCCACACCCGGGCGTCGGAGCCCGTGGCCCCGTAGCTGGTGAGGGAGACGATGATGTCGTTCACGGGGATGGAGGGGAAGTCGAGCTTCCGGGCGTTCAGCTGGAACTCGGACTTCCTCGTGTCGAGCCGGAACCGGGAGACGGGGGAACCGCTGCCGGCCGCCGACTTCCAGCGGTAGACGCCCTTCTTGGAGACCTTCCAGCCGGCGTCGTCGGCGGGGATGGTGAGGAGGAACATGTTGCCCGGGGCCCGGATCTGGATGGCGATGCCGTTGCTGCGGGGATCCTCGGCGTCCGTAGGGAGGACGGAGGGGACTTCCGAGTCCACGTCGATGACCACGTAGGAGCCGCGGAGGAAGATGCGGTCCGCCCGCTCCCTGGGGCGGTTGCGGATGACGCTGCGCGAGCGGCCGAGGTGGACGTCCAGCCAGCGGACCGCCGGTCCGTAGGACGTCGAGACCAGCACCTCGTTGGAGTAGGCGGACTCGCCCCCCGCGGGGCTGTAGGCGGCCACGCGGTAGGTGAAGGTGGTCAGGGGGTCGAGGACGGGGTCATGGAAGGTCACTTCGCCGCCGGTGCCCGCCGTGTCCGTCGAGGGGACCGTGCCGACCAGGACGAAGTCGGGGGAGTCGCCGTCCCTGCGGTAGACGCGGAACTCCGTCTCGTCGTCGTTCACGTCCGTCCAGGCGAGATCCGACCCGGGGGACGAGGAGGGCCCGCTCAGGACCGCCGTCAGCACGATGGGGACGTAGAGGCCGGTGTCGACCAGCGCCTCGTTGGAGGGGAGCGACTCGCCGACGGCCGCGCCGAAGGCGGTCACCCGGTAGGTGTAGATCATCATGCGGTCGAGACCGGAGTCGGAGTAGGTCTTCACGCCGCCGATGCCCGCGGAGGTCGTCGAGGGGACCGTCGCGATCCGGACCCAGTCGGGCCCGGCGCCGTCCCTGCGGTACACGCGGAACTCCGTCTCGTTGTCGCTGGCGTCGTTCCAGGAGAGGTCCGCCGTCGGGGAGACGGGGGAGCCGTTGAGGACCGCCGTCAGGTTGATGGGGAGGTAGACGCCGGTGTCGACCAGCGCCTCGTTGGAGGGGAGCGACTCGCCGACGGCCGCGCCGAAGGCGGTCACCCGGTAGGTGTAGATCATCATGCGGTCGAGACCGGGGTCGGTGAAGGTCTTGAGGCCGCCGATGCCCGCGGTGGTCGTCGAGGCGACCGTGCCGACCTGGACCCAGTCCGGTCCGGCGCCGTCCCTGCGGTACACGCGGAACTGCGTCTCGTTGTCGCTGGCGTCGTTCCAGCTGAGGTCGGCCGCGGGGAGGATGGGCGATCCGTCGAGGACGGCCGTCAGGTTGATGGGGAGGAAGATGCCCGTGTCGACCAGCGCCTCGTTGGAGGGCAGCGACTCGCCGACGGGCGTGGCGAAGGCGGTCACCCGGTAGGTGTAGATCTTCATGCGGTCGAGGCCGGTGTCGGTGTAGGTCTTCACGCCGCCGGTGCCCGCCGTGGACGTCGAGGCGACGGTGGCGATCTGGACCCAGGCCGGGCCGGCGCCTTCACGCCTGTAGACGCGGAACTCCGTCTCGTTGGTGCTCGCGTCCTTCCATGAGAGATCGGCATCGGGAACGACCGGGGAGCCGTTGAGGACCGCCGTCAGGTTCGTGGGAGCGATGATGGCCGGGCCGGGAGCCACGAGCGCGGGACTGGTGACGACGTTGGCGTCCAGCGTCACCTTGCCGACCATGGCGAGGGCGTTGCCCTTCATGGAGCTGCCGCTCGTGATGGTGATGCTCGCGTAGGCCAGGATGTTCCCGGTGAAGGCGGTGCCGGAGCCGAGGGTGGCGGAACTTCCGACCTGCCAGAACACCTTGGACTCGTCGTAGTCGGCCCCGCCGTTGATCACCTTGACGAAGGAGCCGGAGGCCGTCGTGAGCGTGCTCCCGATCTTGAAGACGAAGACCGCGGCCGAGTCCCCCATGGCGTCGAGGGTGAGCGTCCCCGTCAGCTGGGCCGAGGTGGTGAAGTAGTAGACCCCGGGCTGGAGCGTCTTCCCGCCCAGGTCCACACCGGTGAGTTCGTTGGCCGGGATGGTGGCCATGCCCGCCAGGAACGCGTAGGCGATGGCGGCGTCGGAATGGGCCGTGGCCGCCGTCGCGTCCCCCGCGTGAAGGGCGCCGTCGGAGACGACCCCCGGCGGGAACCCGGTGATCACCGTCCCGGGACTGACGCCGACGTCCCCGGTGATGGACGTGAGGCCCGTGCTCTCGACGGTGGAGGCTCCCAGGATGGCGAAGGACCTCGCCGCCCCGAGGGAAGGCCCCTCGACCGCGCGGGCGGGAAGCATTCCCCCCGCCATGACGATCCCGACCGCGGCCAGCAGCCCCGCGTACTTCAAGGATCCCCTCATACCCGAATTGCTGTGAGCCATGACAGACCTCCTTTGAGACTTCATGACGACCCTGAACTTCATCGACGGAGCCACGCTACGCGCCCCGCCGGGGACCCGCAATGGGGCGGAACCCGCCCCACATGGGGCGGAACCCCACCCCGCGGCGGCGGCGGCGGCGCGGCGCCGGCGGCGGCGGGGTAGGGATCCGCCCCATGGAACGGGGCCCCGCCTCCGGTGTAGGATGAGGAGGAGCGTGGGGCCCGCCCGACGGATCGGAGGATCCCCGCGAGGCATCGACGTCGGTCGCACGGGATCGAGGCTCGCCATGGACACCACCCACGAACCCTCCGAAGGGACGGAGGAGTTCCAGAAGCGGTACCTCGCGGGGCTCCGCGCCTTCCTCCGGCCCGCCCGCGAACCCCGCCGCGGCGCCGCGGGGGGGCGCGGGGGGCGCCCCCCCCCGCCGGGCGGGGGGGCCCGCGCGGGGGGGGGCCCCCCCCCCCCCCCCCCCCCCCCCCCCCCCCCCCGCCGCGCCCCCCCCCCGCGCCTCGGGAAGCGCGCCCATCTCCTCGGCATCGGGACCCTGGCGCTGGCGCGCATCCACGACCACGCCCTGGCCGCCCTCGCCCCTCCCGCCCCCGGCTCCCGCGGCCGTCGCAGCCGGACCGTGCGGGCGGCCTCCTTCTTCGCCGACGCCATCGCCCCCATCGAGGCGACCCACCGCCCGGCCGTCGACGCCGTCGCCGAGCTCGGCCGCCTCGGCCTGTCCCTCGACCGCGGCGTGGTGGAGCTGGCCACCGCCCACCGCCGGCTCTCCCGCGAGACCGGCCTGCGGAAGGACGTCGAGGGGGCCCTCGCCGCGAGCGAGGCCGACCACCGGGCCCTCGTCAAGCGCTCCCGCCAGATGGAGGAGCGGCTCCGCCAGCTCTCCCGCAGCCTCCTGCGGTCCCACGAGGACGAGCGCCGCCGCATCAGCCGGGAGCTCCACGACGCCCTCGGCCAGACGCTCACGGCGGTCAACGTCGGTCTCGCCGCCCTCAAGGCGGAGTCCACCGTGGACTCGAAGGGGTACCGGAACAGCGTCTCGAAGACGCAGCGGCTCGTCCAGAAGTCCATGCGCACGGTCCACCGGTTCGCCCGGGACCTGCGTCCCGCGCTCCTCGACGACCTCGGCCTCGTGCCGGCCCTCGTCGGGTTCACGAGGGAGTTCGCGAAGGTCAACGGCATCGCCGTGGAGATCTCCGCCGCGGAGGAGCCGGCGCGGCTCGACGGCGACAGCCGCACCGCCCTCTTCCGGGTCGCCCAGGAGGCCCTCGTCAACCTCGGCCGCCACTCCGGCGCCCGCAGGGCCCGGGTCACGCTCCGGAGGACGCCCGACGGCATCGCCCTCGAGGTGTGGGACAACGGGAAGGGCTTCGACGTGGCCCGCGTGAACGGGGCCCCCGCGACGAAGCACCTCGGCCTCCTCTGCATGCGCGAGCGCATGGACATGGTCGGCGGCACCCTCTCGGTCAGGTCGTCGAGGAAGGCGGGGACCGTCGTCCGGGCCGAGGTCCCGCTCCCGGTGAACTCCCTTGCGTAAGTCCAGGGCACCCGCCCGCCCCCGGCCGGCCCCGCGGCCCCCGACCCGCATCTCCGTCCTCCTGGTGGACGATCACGAGATCTTCCGCGAGGGGATCCGCGGCCTCCTCGCCCACGATCCCTCCATCGTCGTCGCCGGCGAGGCGGCGGACGGCCGGGAGGCCGTCGCCAAGGCCGTCTCCCTCGACCCCGACGTCATCCTCATGGACATCGGGATGCCCAACCTCAACGGCATCGAGGCGACGAAGCAGATCCGCGAGGCCGCCCCCCGCTCCCGGGTGCTCATGCTCACCACCCACAGCGACGACCAGTACATCGAGCGCGTGAACGCCATCGGCGCCGTCGGCTACATCCTCAAGCACTCCTCCCTCGCGGAGCTGACGAAGGCGATCCGCGAGACGGGGAAGGGGGGGACCGCCATGGACCCCGTGGTGCGGAAGCGGCTCGTCGAGAAGGCCCCCGGGCGGAGCCCCGGACCGGGCACCCCGGGGAAGGGCGTCCCCCGGCTCAGCTCCCGCGAGGCGGAGGTGCTCCAGCTCATCGCCGAGGGAAAGGCCAACAAGGAGACCGCGGCGGCCCTCCACATCAGCATCAAGACCGTCGAGAAGCACCGCCAGCGGCTCATGACGAAGCTCGACATCCACGACGTCGCGGGCCTCACGAGGTACGCGGTCACGGCGGGATTCGTGGACGTGCGGGTCGACGAGCCCGACGCCTGATGGCCGGCGTTCCCGTCGCCTTCCTCGGGACCTACCCGCCCCGCCGCTGCGGCATCGCCACGTTCACCCGGGACCTCGCCGCCGCCTGCGGCGGGGCCTCCGGGGGCGCGCCGCCCATGGTCGTCGCCGTGACCGACCCCGGGGGCCCGTACGAGTACCCCGGCGAGGTCCGGTACGAGATCCGCCAGGGGATCCGGGGCGACTACGCCCGGGCCGCGGAGTTCGTCAACGACTCCGGCGCGGGGCTCGTGTCCATCCAGCACGAGCACGGCATCTTCGGCGGCGACGACGGCGCCCACGTCCTCGACCTCGTGGCGGCCCTCCGCCCCCCGGCCATCGCCACGCTGCACACGGTCCTCAGGGAGCCCTCCGATTCCCAGCGGGCCATCGTCCGCAGGCTGTCCCTGGAGTGCTCGCGCCTGGTGGTGATGAGCCGGGTGGCGGCGGACCTGGTCCGGTCCTCCTACGGCGTGGACGGGAATCGCATCGAGCTCATCCCCCACGGCATCCCCGACATGGAGCCCCGGGACCCGGAACGACTGAAGGCGGGGCTCGGCGTCGCCGGGCGCCGGATGCTGCTGACCTTCGGCCTCCTCGGGCCGAACAAGGGGATCGAGACGGTCATCCGCGCCCTTCCGGAGGTGGTGGAGCGCTTCCCCGACGCCGTCTACTTCGTCGTCGGCGCGACCCATCCCGCCATCGTCCGCCACCACGGGGAGGCCTACCGGACCTCCCTCGAGCGGGAGGCCGAGCGCCTCGGCGTCCGGGAGAACGTCGTCTTCCGCGACCAGTTCGTCCCCGACGCGGAGCTCCGGGACTACCTCCAGGCCGCCGACATCTACGTCAGCCCCTACCGGAACGAGGCCCAGGTGACGAGCGGCGCCCTGTCCTACGCCATGGGCGCCGGCGCCGCCGTCGTATCGACGCCCTACTGGCACGCGGCGGAGATCCTCGCGGGGGGGCGCGGGCGGCTGTTCCCCTTCGACGACCACGGCGCCCTCGGCGGGATCCTCAACTCCCTGTTCGGATCCCCCGGCGAGATCGGACGCCTGCGCTCCGCCGCCTTCGACTTCAGCCGCACCCTGGTGTGGCCGAGGACCGGGAGGGCCTACCTCGCCCTCGGGGAGCGCGTGCTGGCCGAGTGCCCCGCCCCCTCCGGCGCTCCCCGGCCCGCCCCCGCCGGCGGCCTCCCGGAGCTCCGCCTCGATCACCTGGCCCGCATGACCGACGGCACGGGGATGATCCAGCACGCCCGCTACAGCGTGCCGAGGAGGGAGAGCGGGTACTGCGTCGACGACAACGCCAGGGCCCTCATCGTGGCGCTCCGCGCGGACAGGGCGGGAGGGCATCCCCGGGCCGGGGCGCTGGTGACCACCTACCTCGCCTTCCTGGAGAACGCCCAGGACCGCGAGGGGGGTTTCCGGAACCTGATGACCTACGACCGCCGGCTGGAATCGACCCCCGACAACGGGGACTGCCTCGGCCGGGCCCTCTGGGGGCTCGGCACGGCGGTCGCGCTCGCGGCCGACGAGGGCAGCCGCGTTCTGGCGAGGGAGATGTTCGACCGGGCCCTGCCGCGGGCGGCCGATCTCGGCCCGCGGGGGACGGCGTCCACCATCCTCGGGCTCGCCCGGCTCCTCTCCGCGGACCCGTCCTGCGAGGCGGCCCGCCGCGCCCTTTCCCGCGGAGCGGCGGGGCTCGTGGCCCGCTACGAGGCGGAGGCGGGCGACGGCTGGCGGTGGTTCGAGCCCACCCTCACCTACGACAACGCCCTGCTTCCCCTCGCCCTCTTCGAGGCATTCTCCGTCACGGGCGAGAGGGTCTGCCTGCGCGTGGCGCGGGATTCCGTCGAGTTCCTCGAGGAGACCTGCTTCGGGACGGGACGCCTGACCCTCGTCGGCAACGCGGGCTGGCACAGCCGCGGCGGGGAGAAGCCCCCGGCCGACGAGCAGGCCATCGACGCCGCGGCCTTCGTGCTCGCCTTCCGCGGTGCCTTCCTCGCCACCGGGGACCACCGGTACCTGGCCCGGATGCGGCAGTCCTTCGCCTGGTTCCTCGGCGACAACCGGCTCGGCCTCCCGCTCTACGACCCGGAGACGGGGGGCTGCCGGGACGGGCTCGGCGCCGACGGCGTGAACCGGAACCAGGGCGCAGAGAGCACCCTGTGCTTCCTGCTCGCCCTGCTCGAGATGCGCGGCCTCGCCGCCGAGGGCCTGGAGCACCCCGGGCCGCTCGGGGGCCCGGTCCGGGGCCCGGTCCGGGGGCGGAACGCATGACCGGCCCGCGCATCGCGGCCACCCGGACCTCCCACGAGCTGCTGCCCGACCGCCGCCGCGTCCTCGCCCGGCCCTTCCTTCCCGGGGAGGATGCCCTCGCCGGGGGCCGGACCCGGGCGGGGCAGCTGATGGACCGGGTGCTGGAGCTCCCCGAGGAGGAGGCGGCCCGGGCCCTGGCGGGGGTCCTCGAACGATTCTCGGCGCGCCACGGGGACTTCGAGGGGATCCTGGAGCGGAACTTCGGGCTGGCGGCGCACCACCTTCCCCCGGGAGCCGCCCCCGGCCGCGGGCGGCGGCTCCTGATCGGGGCCTTCTTCACCGCGGAGTACGCGGTGGAAGCCGCGGCCCTCTTCAACCCCTCCATGGTCCCCGCCGCGGACCAGCGTGGACTCCCCCCGGGCCACCTCCGGTTCGTGATGAGCGTCCGGGCCGTGGGCGAGGGCCACATCTCCTCCATCGAGTTCCGCACCGGCACCCTGGACGCCCGGTGCGGGGTGTCCTTCGACCCGCCGGGGACGATGCTCGTCGCCGGGACGCGCACCGCCCCGGAGCGCTACGACAGGCACCTGTTCCGGGCCAAGATCGGCGAGCTCGGCGCCGGGAGCGACATCGCCTCGGGAGTGCTCGACCGCCTGCCGGACCGGTTCACGCCGGCGGAGCTGGAGGGGGCCCTCGCGGTGCTGGAGAAGGACGGGGCCCCCACGGCCGTCAAGTACGAGACCCTCAAGATCATGCGGATCCTCGCCGCCTCCAACTACGTGACGCGGTTCCCCGCCGGTTCCGCCCTCCCGGAGCGGGTGCTCTTCCCCGCGGGTCCCAACGAGACGCGGGGGATGGAGGATGCCCGTTTCGTCCGGTTCACGGAGGAGGACGGGAGCGCGACCTGGTACGCCACCTACACCGCCTACGACGGATTCCAGATCCTGCCCCAGCTGATCGAGACCCCGGACTTCTCCGAGTTCCGGGTCGCGACCCTGAACGGGTCCGCGGCGCAGAACAAGGGGATGGCGCTGTTCCCTCGGCGGGTCGGCGGGAAGTACCTGATGCTGTCGCGGAAGGACCGCGAGAACCTCCACCTCGCCGCCTCCGACGAGGTGCGGTTCTGGAACGAATCCCGGGAGTTCCGCCACCCGACCCGATCGTGGGAGCTCCTCCAGATCGGCAACTGCGGCTCCCCCATCGAGACGGGGGAGGGTTGGCTCGTGATCACCCACGGGGTGGGTGCGATGAGGAGGTACTCCATCGGGGCCATGCTGCTCGACCTCGAGGAGCCGTGGAGGGTGATCGGGGCGCTCCGGGAGCCGCTCCTCGAACCCGACGGGGAGGAGCGGGAGGGGTACGTGCCCAACGTGGTCTACTCCTGCGGGGGCCTCGTGCACGGCGGGACGCTAGTGCTGCCCTACGGGTTCTCGGACCGCGGGATCCACGTGGCGCAGGTGCGGATGGAGGAGCTGCTGGGGGCGCTCAGGGGGTAGCGATCTTCCCGTTGTCTCCTGCGGTTCTCCCGGGCGTTGCGCGCCTTCCATGAGGAGGCCCTCCCCGCCAAGCGAGTTCCGT
>CAYJMF010000081.1:0-21174 GCA_964370855.1 uncultured Planctomycetota bacterium
CCCCCCCCCCCCCCCCCCCCCCCGCAACCCCCCCCCCCCCCCCGCAATCCACGGGCCCCCCGCGGCCCCGGGGGGGCCCCGTGAACCGTTCTGCGTTCTGCGGCTACTTCCCGCCGGCCGGCTTCTTCTCCGGGGCGACGGGCTCCTTCACCGGCTCGACGCCCATGGGGGCCATGCCCCCGGGCTCGCCGGGCACCTGCATGGCGCCGAGGTCCCCGGACATCATGAGGCGCGACCACTCGTCGTCGAGGCCGGGCTCGCGGCGCAGCAGGTCGGCCTCCAGGGACTCGCGCTGCTTGGAGGCGTCCTTCACGAGCCAGGGGGTGAGGAAGATCATCAGGTTGCGCGTCTCCTTCGACTTCGCCTCGGTCTTGAAGAGGTAGCCGAAGAAGGGGATGTCCCCGAGCCACGGGACCTTGTTCGTCGACACCGACAGCGTCTCCTGCATGAGGCCGCCGAGGACCGCCGTGGTGCCGTGCTCGCAGACGAGGGTCGTGATGAGGGTGCTGGAGGACTCGCGGGGCAGGAAGATCGTCTGCTCGGCGGTGCCGCCGCCCACGGTGAACTTGTCGAAGCCCGGGAGCTCCGGGGAGGTGCCCGTCAGGCTGTTCTGGGTCGGGACCAGGGTCATCATGACCTTGTCGGTCTCGGGGATGACGTGGGGGACCAGGAGCAGCTGGAAGCCGGTGCTGACCGGGGAGTTGTCGGCCTCGCGGACGGAGAACTGCAGCGTGCCGTTCTGGCTGGACGACGCCTCGGACTGGGCGTACCGGATGGACTCGCCGACGAAGATCGTGGCCTCCTGGTTGTCCAGGATGAACAGCTTCGGGGCCTGGACGACGCGGGACTTGGTGTCCCTCTTGAGGACCTTCAGGATGAGGCTCGTCGCGCTGAAGTCGAGGTTCCCGTAGGAGGTGGTCGGGCTCCACGCGCCGATGACCGGCAGGTCATCGACCATGAACCAGTCCTCCCAGCCGCCGGAGCCGGTGTTGAAGGGGAGGCGGACGCCGCCCTCGATGCGGGCCATGGTCATGGAGCCGGAGATGCCGTTGTCGCCGGGGCCCATGCCCATCTGGAAGAGGTCGGTGTTGCGGGTGGAGATGAACTGCATGTCGATGAAGACCTGCATCGGTTCGACGTCGAGCTTCTGGAGCATCGCCTCGACCTGGGCGAGCTTCGGCTTGGTGCCCTTGAGGACGAAGGAGTTGGCGGCGTTGATGTACTCGAGCCCGCCCTCGGGCTTCAGCGCCTCGCGGAGGGAGGTGATGATGTTGAAGGTCTTCTCGATGTCGCCGGCCGGGGAGGTCCCCGTCTTCACGACGTAGGTCGTCGACCCGAGCTTGGGGGAGTAGTCCGGAGGCGGGCGGAGGTACTTCAGCTGGTAGACGCGGGTCTCCAGGTCCGCCTTCAGCTTGGCCGTGGAGACGACGCTGAGGATGCCGCCCGGCTCCTCGACGAGGACGTACCCCTTGGAGGTGACGATGGCGTGGAGGGCCCGCTTCCAGGGGACGTCCCGGAGGTTCACCGTCACCATGCCCTTGATCTCGTCGGGGTTGGTGACGATGTTCGCGCCGGAGACCGCCGCGATGGTGCGGATGACCTTGGAGATCTCGGCCTGCTCGAAGGACCAGGTCACCCGGGGCGGCTTCTCCACGGAGAGGTAGTTGCCCACCACCTCCACGGTGCACTTCGTGCGCCGGGCGATGAGCTCGAGGGCGTCCCTCCAGGCCATCTTCTCCACCTTGAGGGTGACCGTCTCCTTCTCCGCCTCCGACGCGACCACGATGTTCGTGTTCGACGCCTTGCGGATGTAGATCTCGATCACGTCCTTGATGGAGCGGTCGCGGACGTCGAAGGTGCAGGTTCCCGAAGTGGGCCCGCCCGTCGCCGCCGCCGCCTCGCCGACTGGCGCCGCATCCTGGGCGGCCAGAGGCCCGGCCATGCAGAGCAGGGCCGCCAGAGCCGCGGCCGCGCCCAAGGTGCGGCAGACGCTCTCCCTCATTTCGATGCCCTCCTGCGATTTCGTCCCGATGGCCGTTCCCGCCTCGGCGGGCGCGGCCAATCCAGTTTCCTGTCCGTTCTCGGCGACTCCGCGCCCGGCGTACATCCGGAGCGGGTGCGGCGGCGGCTTCCTTTCCTGCCCTGCTGCGGTCGAGGCTCCCTACTCCTGTCCCAGGATGGCGGACTGCTGTTCGAGGAGGTCGGGCTGCTGCTGCACGTAGTCGACGTCGTGCTTCTCCACGGCTCCCGTGTCCGCCTTCTTGACGATGAAGGTGAAGAGGAGCCGCCCGTCAGGGTCGACCCCCCGGAAGACGAGGTCCTTGTCGAGGTACTCGCCGGGCTTGAGGAACCGGCCGTTGATGATGACCGCGGAGACCCGCTCCATGGTTCCGTCGCCCCCGGCGGCGGCACCGGGGGGGGCCCCCTCGCCGGCCTCCACCTTCCGGTTCATCTGCACCACGCCCTGGACCTGGATCTTCCTCTGGGCGAGCAGGACCTGGTACTGGGCGTGCTCGCCGAGGACGCGGATGCGATCGATGTGCGGGCGGGCCTTGTCCTCGATGTTCTTGCCGGCGTCCTTGACGAGGGTCTCCACGGCGAGCCACTTGTCCACGGTCTCCTTGAACTTCCGCTCGTCGGCCAGGGCCTTGACCTCGCCGTGGTACCCCTTCGCCTGCTCCTCGGTGATCCCCGTGGCGGGGGCGGTCCCGAGGTCCCGCGAGTCCTCCACCAGCTTCTCGTAGGGCCGCTTCACCTCCACCACGTAGCGGTCCTGGATGTCCCGCGAGGCGAACTCCGGGGAGCGGCGCGAGACCTTGCCGATCTCCCCCGAGAACTGCTCGAAGGCGACCTGGAAGGCCCGCTTGGCGGCGGAGCGGCGCAGGAAGTCCGTGGAGTTGGCCTCCGCTTCGCGGTAGCTCTCGAGCTCGAGGCGCGCCTTCTCGTAGAGGATGCGGAGGGCCTCGAGGCGGACGGCCTCGAGCTCGCGGGTGTTGTCGACGGCCTCCTCGCCCACCTTGCCCGTGCGGCGGCGGGGGTCGAGGAACAGGTCGCGGCGGCTCTCCTTCACCCGGGCCAGGCGGTACTTCTCGAGGAAGGTCGGCTTGCCCTCCTTCTTGATGATCTCCTTGACCTCGTTGGACTCGCGCATGAGGAGGGTCTCGGCCGCGGTGACGAGGTCCTCGCGTTCCTTGGCGCCCGCGGGGTCGTACTTGTAGACGTCGAAGGACATGCTCACGTCGTGCTCGAGGTCCTGCCCGGGCTTCGCATCCTCCCCGGCGGGGCTGAAGCGGAAGTCGGTCACGGTGACGAGGCGCTCCCGGTTCTCGAGCTGGTTGAGGAACGAGAGGAAGTTCCGCGTCGTGGCCGTGAGGGTGAGCTTCATGGGGATGCGGACGATGGTCGGGTCCCGCTTGTCCTTCGTGGGCGTGAAGGAGGGGAGGACGCGGATGCTGACCCCCGTGTCCTTCTCCAGGGTCCCGAGGTCCCTGATGAACTGGTTGAGGTCCTCCTCCGTCGGGAGGATCTTCGCGTTCTCCGCGACGATGCTCCCGTAGGCGACGACCTGGTGCTTGAGCTCGCGCTCCCGGTCGATCTCCTTCTGGTTCTTGTCGTGGGTCGCCTGGAGGGTCGCCTTGTCGGCCTTGACCTCCTGGTAGTCCTGCCAGTGCAGGTACCCCATGACGCCGAAGCCGATGGCGGCGGCGACGCCGACGCCGAGGATGATCAGCGACTTCTGGTTGTCGTTAAACTTGGGCAAGGTCGCCTCCCGCTCCCGTCGCCGATGCGCACCGATCCCGTCCGTTCCGGAGGGCCGTCACTTCTTGGCCGCCTCGTCCGCCTCCGCCTTGCGCTCCTTGGCGATGTCCTCGAGGGACTTCAGGGACATGGTGAAGTTGAAGGTCCATCCCTCCTTCGGGTCCCGGTCGTCGCCGGGAAGCTCCTCGCGGGTGCCGAAGGGGGGGGTGATCTTCTGGAAGTCGTGGAAGAACGCGCTGGTCCCGATGTCCTCGTGGAAGTCGGAGAGGCGGGTCACCTGGGCCCCGGCGGAGACGCCGGCGAACTGGACGGTCCCGCCGATGGTCACCTTGGGGCCGCCCGTGGCGACCTGGCAGGTGAGGCCCTTCAGCCACGCCTCGTACCGGCCGGGCTGCTTGGGGCTGACCACGACCTCCCAGAGCTCGTCGAGCTTCCGGGACCACACCACCCGGTTCTTGGCGACCTCGTCGATCTTGTTGTACTGGGCCTTGAGCTCCTTCACGCGGGTGTCGAGCTTCTTCACCCGGTCGAGCCCGGCCTTCTGGTCGGTGATGCGCTGCTTCAGGTCGTCCCGCTCCTTGATCATCGGCTCGAGGGACCCGAAGTAGATGAAGGCCCAGACCGTCCCGGCCAGGGCCGCGAGCACGACGGCCCCCACCGTGGCGAAGAACTGCTTGAGCGGAGTCGCCTCCGCCTTGCGGTACTCCTGGGGAAGCAGGTTTACGCGGATCATGGGGGGCTCTCCAGCTAGTCCTTGAGGATCCTCGCCGCGAGACCCACGGCGATGGCGATCTGGGACGCGTTCTCACGGAGCTTCATGGCATCCACGACCCCCTCCTCCATCTTCATGTTCTCGGTGGGGTCCCAGGTGCGCACGCGCTTCTCGAAGATCTTCTCGAAGGCCTCGCCGAGGAACTTCAGGCGGGAGGCGCCGCCGGAGAGGAAGACCTCGTCCACGGACTTGTCGAACTGGTTCTCGAAGTAGTCCAGGGAGAGGTGGATCTCGTTGCCGAGGTCCTCGATGGAGCTCATGACGGCCTCGCGGAGCTGGTCGGCGTTCTCGCCGGGCTCGCGCTTGAGGTTCTCGGCGCTGTGCAGCTCGATGCCCAGGCGCTTGCTGATGCTGCTCGTGAGGTCGTCCCCGCCGAGGTAGATCTCGCGGATGAAGAAGGAGACGTTGCCCCGGAGGATGTTCACGTTCGTCTTGTTGGCGCCCACGTCCACGAGGGCGACGGTCCTTTCCGCCTCTTCGGACTGGGCGGAGAGCCGGGTGCGCATCTCGTAGGCGTTGCCGAGGGCGAAGGAGTCGACGTCCACCATCTCGGGCTGGAGGCCGACGCCCTGGAGGAGCGCCACGTGCTCGTCGATGAGGCTCCGCTTGACGGCGCACAGGAGGACGCGCATCTCGTCCCCCGCCGCGGGATCCGGCATCCGCTGGGCGTCGAGGACGACCTCCTCCACGTCGAAGGGGATGTACTTGTCCGCCTCGACCCGGATCACGTTCATCAGGTTGTCGTCCGTGGTCTTGGCCATGTTCAGGAAGCGGACGATGACCGACTTCCCGGACACGGAACTGACGGTCCGCTTGGTGTGGAAGCCGCGGGTCGCCTGGACGACGGCGTCGGCCTTGGAGCCCTCGGAGACCATCTCGGCCTGGCCGAAGCCGGTGAGGACGACCTCGGAGCCGGTCTGGGTCAGCTCGACGGCCTTGACGCAGTTCGAGCCGATGTCGAGGCCGATGAGGCGTCGGGTCCTGTTGATGAACATCGCTTTCCCTTACCCCTCCCAGTCCCCAGCCACATGGCCCGGAGCACCGCGCCCGGACCTCCGACGACGATCCGCGATCACGACACCCGGGGCCCTTCCTGCCCTGAACACGGGGGCGACATACGAAATGTAGCGCACGGGACCCCCACCACGTCAATCCAAAAGCCTCTACTCCCTTGGGTTTGCGCGGATTCGCCCCGGCCCGCCCGGTTTCCCGGCCCCGGCCCCCCCCGGGGACCGGTCAGAACAGGACGGGGACGAGCTCCCTCATCCGTTGTCGGAGGCAGTCCCGGATGGCGTCGCCGTCGGAGAGCTCCCGGATCTCCCGGGCCAGGCGCCATGCGTCCTCCATGGTCCCGGCCCGGACCACCTGCTTCACCTCGGGGATGGAGCGGGTGTTCATGCTGAGCACGCGCACGCCGAGCCCCATGAGCATGTAGGAGAACAGGGGCTCCCCGGACATCTCGCCGCAGACGGCCACCTCGATGCCCTGCCCCCGCGCCGCCTGGATGACGCGGGAGATGAGGCGGAGGACGGCGGGGTGGGTCGGCTCGTAGAGGTGGGCGACCCGGGGGTTCACCCGGTCCACGGCGAGGGTGTACTGGATGAGGTCGTTGGTCCCCACGGAGAAGAAGGCGGCGTGGCGGGCCAGCACGTCGGCGGTGAGGGCCGCAGAGGGGACCTCGATCATGACGCCGATGGGCAGCTCCACGGGGGGGTGGACCCCCTCCCGCCGCAGCCGGGCGCGCTCGGTCTCGAAGATCTGGCGGGCCTGGAGGAGCTCCCCCACGGAGGCGACCATGGGGAGGAGGACCCGGACGTCGCCGAAGGCCGCCGCCCGGAGGATGGCCCGCACCTGGGGGAGGAACAGGTCCGGCCGCTCGAGGCAGAGCCGCAGGGAGCGCCGGCCGAGGAAGGGGTTCGGCTCCATGGGGGCCGCGGGGTCGGGGTTCACCTTGTCGGCGCCCACGTCCAGGGTCCGGATGGTCAGGGCGCGCCCCCCCAGGGAGTCGAGGGCCTCCCGGTAGGCGCGGAGGTGATCGGCCTCCGTGGGGAGGGGCCGGCCGGGCCTGATGAGGAACTCCGTCCGGAAGAGCCCGATGCCCTCGGCCCCGGCGGCGATGGCCGCGGCCACCTCGGAGGCGTTCTCCACGTTGGCGAGGACGTGGATCCTGTGCCCGTCCCGGGTCTCCGCCGGGAGGGCGCGGACCTTCTCCACGGCGGTGCGGTGGCGGGCGTAGTCGACGGAGATGGCCTCGAAGCGGCTGAGGGTGGCCCGGTCCGGATCGAGGACCACCTGGCCCCGGCTCCCGTCCACGATCATCCGCATCCCCGGCGCGACCCGGGAGGAGACCCCCGCGGCGGCGACCACGGCGGGGATCCCGAGGCTCCGGGCGATGATGGCGGTGTGGGAGGTCGGGCCCCCCTCGTCGGTGACGAGGCCGGCGACCTTGGCCCTGTCGAGCCCCGCGGTCTGGCTCGGGGTGAGGTCCCGGGCGACGATGACGACCTTGCCCTCGAAGCGGGCGAGCTCCTCCTCCCTCTGGCCGAGGAGCACGCGGAGGATGCGGTGCTTGATGTCCCTGAGGTCCGACACGCGGTGGGCCAGGTACTCGTCCCCCATGGCCAGGAGGGCCTCGGCATGGCCGTCGATGACGCTGGAGAGGGCCCACTCCGGGGACCAGCCCTTCGCGCGGATGAGGCGCTCCGCCTCCCCGCCGAGGGCCGGGTCGCGGACGATGGCGAGGTGGGCCTCCAGCACCCCGTCCACCTCCGCCGTGGCCCCGGAGATGCGGGCCCTCAGGGCCTCGATCTGGCCCGCCGCCTCCTCCACGGCCCCCTGGAGCCTCGCCACCTCGGCGTCGGCCCTCCCCTCGGCGATGCGCCGGGCGGGCACGCAGAAATCGCCGCTCTCGAGGAGGAAGGCGGGGGCCGCGGCGACCCCCGGGGAGACGGGGATGCCCTGGACGACGTCCACGGCTCAGCGCTCCCCGGAGGCGGGGGGGTCCTCGCCGAAGTTCCCCGCCACGAGGGCGGAGAGGGCGGCGATGCAGGCATCGGCGTCGGCCCCCTCGGCCCGGATCCGCAGGCGGGTCCCGCGCTCCGCGGCAAGGGAGGTGAGGAGGAGGATGCTCTTCCCGTTGGCCTCGGTGCCGTTGCAGGCGACGCGGACGTCGCAGCGGAACCGCATCGCCTCCTGGGCGAAGCGGGTCGCCGGCCGGAGGTGGAGCCCGTGGCGGTTGAGGAGCACCAGCTCCACCTCCCGCACCGGCTCCCTCCCGGGGGGAGGGGCGGCGTCACCCATCCCGGTCAGGCCTCGTCGTCCCTGAAGAGGTCGACGAAGTCCTCGGGGGTACGGGAGCCGAGGAGCAGGCGGTGGCGGTAGCCGTCCCGGACCATGGCGGAGATGGACTTGAGGATCGAGAGGTGATCCTCGGGGTGGTCGTCGTGGGAGATGACGAGGAAGAGGACCGTCACCTTCTCCCCGTCGATGGCCGCGAAGTCCACCCCGGCGTCGGATCTCGCGATGGCGACCAGGGACTCCTCGGGGCCGTTCTTCAGCTTCACGTGGGGGATGGCGATGCCGTTCCCGATGCCCGTGCTCCCCATCTTCTCCCGCGCCACGACGGCCTCGAGGGCCGTCCGGGCGAGGGCGCGGGTGAGCTCCCCGTTCTCCTGGAGGCGCCCGATCATCTCCTTCAGGACCTCCTCCTTGGTGGTGGACTGGAGGTCGATGAAGACGTTCTTCTTCTTCAGGGCGCGGGCGATCTTGGTGGGGCTCATCTTGGCGTCTCTCCGGGTTTCCTCTTGTCGCGGGCGGCGGACCGCCGGCGGCGGTCGACGACCCTCTCCTTGTCCTTGAGCAGCTGGCGGCGGAGTCCCTCCGCCGCGAGATCGAAGGCGGCGCGGAACCCTGCGGCCTCGGCCTTGGCGACGGCGCGGTGCTGGTGCCCGAGGCTCGCCTCCAGCTCCACGCGCTCCATCAACCCGCCGTCCTTCTCCACCCGGACCTCGATGCTCCCGAGGGTCCGGTGGAACTTCCCCAGGGCCTCCGCCTTCCCGTCGGCCCAGGCCCTGTCCTCCTCGCTGATGCCGACGTGGCGACCGGTGAAGCGCACGTTCATGGCTTCGCCTCCCGCGGGCGACCCGCCGCACGGCCATCGCCGTCCTTCCTCATCCTAGGCCCACCGGGGGGGGCGGGATCCATCTTTTGCCCCTCTCCCGCGCGACCGACGTCTCCCCGCGGGGGCTCCCCCACTTCACCCCGCAAGGGCAACCCCACTTCACCCCGCAAGGGCAACCCCACTTCCACGGACACGAGGGTGAGCCCTCGCGCGGGGGCCGTGGGTCCGGCGCGCCCGCGATCCCGGGCCTCGAGGATCTCCCGTACGCGGGCCGGCTCCCAGCGGCCGCGGCCGACCTCCACGAGGGTCCCGGCGATGGACCGGACCATGTTGTAGAGGAAGCCGTCCCCCTCCACCTCCACGGCCACGAGCCCCCCGCGGCGGCGGACGTCGACGCGGCGGACGTCGATGCGGTGGATCGTGCGGACCGTGCCCCTCCCCTCGGCCTCGGGACCCGGGTTGGAGCGGAAGGAGGCGAAGTCGTGGCGTCCGACGAGGTGGGCGGCCCCCTCCCGCATGCGGCGGAGGTCGAGGGGCTGCGGCACCCTCCAGGTGGTCCGCCGGAGGAGGGGGCGGGGGATCCGCCCGGGGAGGATCAGGTAGCGGTAGACCTTGGACACGGCGTCCCGGGTGGCGTGGAACCCCGGGGGGGCGTCGGCCAGGGAGAGGAGGGCGGCGTCCCGGGGCAGGCGTGCGTTCACCGCCGCGGCGATGCGCTCCGGCGGGAGGGCCGTGGCCGCCCGGAAGGAGACGACCTGCCCCTCGGCGTGGACGCCGGCGTCGGTGCGGCCCGAGGCCGTCACGGGGACCCGCTCCCCGAGCACGGAGGCGAGGACCCCCTCGAGGACCTCCTGCACGGTGCGGTGGCCGTCCTGCACCTGCCAGCCGTGGAAGTCGGTGCCGTCGTACTCGACGACGCCGCAAAACCACCGGACGGCGCGGGGAGCCCCGCCCGCCCCCTCCCCGGCGGCCCCCGCTACTGCCACTCCCGGCGCTCGCGGGAGGAGGGGAGCCCGAGCTGCTTGCGGTACTTGGTGACCGTGCGGCGGGCGATGTTGAGGCCCTCCCCCTTGAAGCGGTTGGCGAGGTCCTCGTCGGAGAGCGGGTTGCGGTGGTCCTCCCCCTCGATGGCCAGGCGGACCTTCTCCTTCACGGAGAGCCGGGACTCGACGGAGCCGTCGGAGCTCTCCGTGCCGCCGTGGAAGAAGAACTTGAGGGGGAAGATCCCCCGCGGCGTCTGGGCGTACTTGTCGGCGATGGCCCGGGAGACGGTGGAGACGTGGATACCGAGGTCGTCGGCGATGCGCTGCATCTTGAGGGGCCGCATGGCGGGCAGGCCGTGGTCGAGGAACTCGCTCTGGTGGCGGACGATCTCCCGGACCACCCGGAGCAGGGTGTCCTGGCGCTGGCGGATGGCGTCGATGAGCCACCGCGCGGAGCCGATCTTCTTCTTGATCATCTCCCGCACCGCCGGGTCCGTGCCGGCGTCCTCGAAGAGGCGCAGGTACTGGGGGCTGATGCGGAGCGTGGGGAAGTACTCGTTCACGAGCCGCACCTCGTAGTCCGGCTCCCCGGCCTCGGTCTCCGTCCACTCGATGACGACGTCGGGGTGGACGTAGGCGCTGCGCTCGCTGCGCAGCAGCGCCCCGGGATGGGGATGGAGCCCGGCCATCTCCTCGAGGAGCTCCCGGAGGTCCTCCATGGAGATGCCCATGGCCTGGCAGATGCGGGGGAGGCGGTTGCGCTGCCAGTCCTCGAGGTGGTGGGTGATGAGCTGGCGCTTGCGCTCGCGCAGCGGATCCCCGGGGCGGAGCTGGAGGAGGAGCGTCTCCTCCGAGGTGCGCCCTCCGATGCCCCGCGGTTCCATGGTCTGGACGAGGTCCAGGGCGCGGGTGGCCGTGGAGAGATCGGCCTGCACGCCCTCGGCCTCCAGGAGATCGAGGACCTCCACGAGGGGGAACAGGAGGACCTCCTCGTCGAGGTCGGCCTCGATGGTCTCCCTGCGGAGGCGGCGGCGGAGGGAGGCGGCCGTGGCGGCCACGCGGGCGGCCTCGCGGAGCTGCTCCTCGCGGACCTGGTCCCGTTCCCTGCGGCGCGCCTCCCGCTGGGCTGCGGCCCGGTCCGGGTCCCGGGGGCCGGCCCGTCCGCCGCCGGCGGCTCCGAACCCGGGGAAGGCGCCGTAGGGCCTTCCCCCCCCGGGAACGGCCGCGGGCGGCGCCTCGAGCGCCTCCCCGGCCCCCTCCACGTCCTCCGCGACGCCGGGGGTCCCCCTCCCGTTCCCGCCGGCCGCGGACCCCGGGAGGACGGTCCCGTCGAGGGCCTCCTGCAGGGAGCGCAAGAGGTTCCCCTCGGGGTCCATGGCGGCGAGGACGGGGCGTGCCAGGGGGTGGACGGGGAAGAGCCCGTCGGCGTCGATGCAGTAGACGATGGCCCGGGCCACGGCCATCACCTCCCCGGGAGCCTCGAGGAGGGAGAGCTGGTCCGCGAGGAGGTCCTGGAGGGAGGGGGGCGGGGCGGCGGTGGCCTGGAGGGCCTCGAGCTTGCGGTCCGACGCCTCCTGGCCCTCTCCCCGGGAGCGGAAGAGCCCGGCGTCCCGGTCCTCCTCGTTCATGGAGGTGAGCCGCTCGATGGTGTTGCTGAACTCCTGGTCGGGGGCGTCGGCCCCGGGCTCCTCCCCCTCGGGGCTGTCGGCCACGGGGGCGGAGGACTCCTCGGGCACGGCCGGCGCCTCGTACTGGGGAGAGGACTCCTCCTCCACCTCCAGCACCTCGTTCTCCGCCAGCTCCAGGTCGATGCGGTCCTTGAGGTCGAGGTTGGGGAGCTGGAGGATCTCGATGGCCTGGATCATCTGGGGGGCCAGGCGCAGCTGCAGCTGCTGCTTCTGCTGGAGGGACACTTCCAGGCGCATCGGCGGCCTCCGTTGTCATGGACCCGATGGCATGAGATTAGCGTATGGCGGCGACATTAGCAACCGCCATACCAAAAAGGTTACACCTCCCGGCGCCCCTCCAGGGCCTCCCCCAGGGTGGCCGGGGAGGCGAACTCCACGGAGGAGCCCGAGGGGAGCCCCCGGGAGAGCCGGGTCACCCTCACCCCGAGCTCCGCCATGGCCCGGGCCACGTGGTGGGCGGTCATGTCCCCCTCGGCGTCGGAATCCGTGGCGAGGACGACCTCCCGGACCCCCCCCGCCCTGACCCGCTCCACGAGGGAGCCCAGACGGAGGTCCTCGGGGCCGATCCCCTCCAGGGGGGCGACCCGCCCGCCGAGGACGTGGTAGAGGCCCCGCCAGACCCCCGCCTTCTCGAAGGCGAGGAGGTCCTTCACGGAGGAGACGACGCAGACCAGGGTCCGGTCCCGCCGCTCGTCGCCGCAGAGCGCGCAAGGGTCGCTCTCGGCGAAGTTGCCGCAGGTGGAGCAGGGGCGGACCGACTTCTTCACGTCCCGGATGGCCAGTGCCAGGGCCATGGCCTCCTCCCCGGTGGCCCGGACGAGGTGGTCGGCGAGGCGCTCCGCGGTGCGGCGCCCCACGCCAGGGAGCTTCCCGAGCTCCTCCACGAGGCGTTCGACGGACTCGGGGCGGCCTTCGCTCACGGGGCGCCTAGAAGAGACCCGGAACCTTGAAGCCGCCCATGGCCCGGGACATCTCGTCCTGCATCATCTTCTTGGACTTCTCGATGGCCTGGCGCACGGCGGCGGCGACGAGGTCCTCGAGCATGGCCACCTCGGCGGGGTCCACGACCTCGGGCTTGATGGTGATCTTGACGATCTCCTGCTGTCCGTTGACGAAGGCCGTCACGGCGCCGCCCCCGCTGCTCGCCTCCACGACCCTCTCGCGGAGGTCCTCCTGGACCTTGGAGAGGTTCTTCTGCGCCTCCTGCGCCCGCCGCACGATGTCGCCCATCCCGCCCCCGCCTCCGCCCAGGTTCTTCACGCCTCCTCCTCCCGGGTCCCGCGGGACCCCGTTCCTGCGTCGATTCCACCTGCCTCCGCGTCCTCCGCGTCCTCCGCGGGCCCCGATCCCGGGCCCGCCGGGGCCGCCTCCACGGGGGCGGCCTCCTCCGGCGCCTCCTCCTCCCGGTGGCTGCGGCCCACCTTCACCATCCGCACCCGGAACTCCTTCTCCAGGGCCCGCACCGGCGGCGACTGCTGCAGGGCGGCGACCTCCTCGTGGGTGAGCCGGTCGAAGGCCTCCGCCGCCGGGGGAGGGGGGGCCCCGCCGCCCCCGTTCCCGCCGGCCGCCGCCGGGGCCGGGGCGGCCTCGCCGGGAAGGGTCTCGAAGAGGAGCCTGAGCGGCCTCCCGAAGACCGCCGCGACGACCTCCTCGACGGCCCTCCGGCGGCCCTCCTCCTCGCACTGCGCCCTGTGGAACCCCATGGCGGCGGGGAAGCCGAGGGTGAGGGAGTCCTCGGAGAGGACCACGGGCCGGGCGGGGGCCAGGAAGGCCCCGAGGGAGACGGTCCTCGCCTTTGCCCCCTCGACGACCCGGGGCCAGAGCCCGAGGGCCTGCTCCAGGGTGAGGAGCGTGGTCCCGTCCCCGGCGTTGGGACCCGGGGCCGCGGGGCGGGCGTCCCCGAAGAGGCCGGCCCGGGCCCCCGCCGCCCCGCCGGTCCCCCCGGACTCGCCCCCCCCCTCAGCGCGGGGGGACGGTGCGGGGGGGCGGGGGGGCCCCCCCGGCGCGACTCTTCCGTCGGAGGCCTACGCGGCGGGGGCCGCCCCCCCCAAGGCCCCCCCCCCCCCCCCCGTCGCCAGGCCCGCCGCCACGGAGGCGAGGGCCTGGAGGACCTCCGGCAGTGTGGCCACGCGGCCCCCGAGGGCGACCCGGAGGAGGCCCGCCTCCACGAGGGGGCGCTCCTCGTCGGTGGCCTTCACGAGGCGCAGGGTCTCGGCGAGGACCTGGGTGGCGCGGAGGGATCCCCCGGGGCCGAAGGAGCCGGCGAGGGCCGCCAGGGCCTCCCGCTCGGCGTCCTCCGCCTCCACGAGGGGGGTGCGGGGCCCGCCCACGGAGACCGCCGTGACCTCCCGGAGGAGTTCCAGGGCCTGGCCGAGGAAGGTCGCCGCGTCGGCGCCGGCGTCGTGCACGTCGGCGTAGGCCCCGAGGGTGCCCGGCCCGTCCCCCGCCGCGGCCCGGGCGAGGATCTCCCGCACGCGCTCCCGGGGGACCGTGCCGAGGAGGGCCGCGAGATCCTCCTCGACGACCTTTCCCTCCCCCGCGAGGATGGCCTGCTCCAGGAGGGACTCGGCGTCGCGCAGCCCCCCCCGCGCGTACCGGGCCAGGGCCGCCAGGGCCGGATCCCCCACCTCGATGGGGCGCACCCGCTCCGCGTTCTCCCGGTCCACGATGGACCGGAGGGTCTTCACGATGTCCCGCGCCTGGATGCGGCGGAAGTCGAAGCGCTGGCAGCGGGAGAGGATGGTCTCGGGGACCTTCTCCGGCTCCGTCGTCGCGAAGATGAAGCGGGCGTGGCGGGGGGGCTCCTCCAGGGTCTTGAGGAAGGCGTTCCACGCCGCCGTGGAGAACATGTGGGCCTCGTCGAGGATGTAGACCTTGAAGCGGCCCCCCGCCGGCAGGTGGGCCACGCGCTCCCGGATCTCCCGCACGTCGTCCACGCCGTTGTGGCTCGCGGCGTCCACCTCGACGACGTCCAGGGCGGAGCCGTCGGCGATGGCCGTGCAGGCGGCGCAGGTCCCGCAGGGGTCCGGGGTGGGGCCGTCGGAGGAGGTGCAGTTGAGGGCCTTGGCGAGGAGCCTCGCCATGGTGGTCTTGCCGACGCCCCTCGGCCCCGCGAAGAGGAAGGTGGAGGGGATCTCGCCGGCGCGGATGGCGCCCCGGATGGTGCGCCCCACGGCCTCCTGGCCCACCACCTCCTCGAAGCGGAGGGGGCGGTACTTCCGGGCGAAGGCGGTGTGGGGCCGCGGCGCCGCCCCGGACCCGGGGGAGGGGGAAGCGTCGGTCGGTCGCTTGGCGGCTCGGCTCACGGCGGCGATCACCCCCGGGCTGCCGGGGCGGACGCCATCGAAAAGGTCGTGCGCCTCCCGTCGACGCCGCGGACGACGATCGCTTCGGGCGGGCTGCTCGGGCCACGCGGACCCACACACACGACGGGTGACCGCTTAGGGCTGCTTCCTTCCGGACCTGACCCGGTTCACGTCCCGCCGTTGCATGGGACATGGCCGTCAACGCGACTCGCCCATCCACGACCGCCGGACGCGAGCGCCTCTGCTCGGCATCACCCCCGCTGAAGCGGATTGCGGGTACAGGGCACCGCTAGTTCCCCGGCTGCACGACCTTTCCGGCGGCGTCCGCCGCCGGTGAAGGGATGCATCCTACGGGCTCCCGCCGAAACCTCCGCGGTATTCGCCCCGGGGGGGACCCGTGGCGGAGAGGGGGGGATTTGAACCCCCGGATGGCTTTCACCATCACGCGCTTTCCAAGCGCGCCCATTCGGCCGCTCTGGAACCTCTCCGCGGGCGGGAGAGAATAGAGGCAGGGACGTTCCTGACTAAGTAACTAACTCGGGGGAGACAGCCTTCCGCCCTTGCTGTAGCGGTTCCTCCCCCGAGTTAGTTACTTAGTTAGGAACGTCCCTGCCTTTCCCCGCCTTCATTCAAGGGCGCGGCGGATGTCGTCGAGGAGGTCCCGCCAGTCCTCCACGCCCACGGAGATGCGCACGAGGTCCGGGGTGACGCCGGCGGCGGCGAGGTCCGCCGGGGACATCTCCGAGTGGGTGGTGGAGGCGGGGTGGCAGCAGAGGGACTCCACGCTCCCGAGGCTCACGGCGTTCTTCACGATCTCCAGGCGGCGGATGAAGTCGAAGGCTGCCGCCTTCCCCCCCCGCAGCTCCATGGCGAAGATGGCCCCGGGGAAGGAGCACTGCGCCCGGTAGATGCGGCGCTGCTCGCGGTCCTCGATGCAGGTCGGGTAGTGGAGGCGCAGGATGCGGCGGTGGCCCTTGAGGCCCGCCACGATGCGCTCGGCGTTCTTGCTCTGGCGGTTCATGCGCAGGGCGACGGTCGCGATGCGGCCGTCGAGGAGCCAGCACTCGTCGGGCTGCAGGATGGTGCCGAGGATGGCCCGCAGTCCGCGGAAGCGCTGCACCAGCTCCGGGTCCCGGCCGAGGATGACGCCGCCGAGCATGTCGCTGTGCCCTGCGAGGTACTTGGTGGCGGAGTAGACGGAGAGGTCGGCGCCGAGCACCAGGGGGTGCTGGAAGACGGGCCCCATGAAGGTGTTGTCCACGGCCACGGGGGGGCGCTCCGGGCGGGCCCGCGCGGCGGCGGCGGCGGCGGCGATGTCCGTCATCACGAGGGTCGGGTTCGCGGGGGATTCCACGAGGACGAGGCGGAGGCTCCGCGCGGAGGCGATGGCCGCGGACAGGGCGCGGACGTCCCCCGCGGGCACGGGCACGGCGTGGATCCCGAGGGGCACCAGGAGCTCCTGGATCATGTGGTGGGTGCCGCCGTAGACGGGCTCCGTGAAGACGAGGGAATCCCCGGGCCTGAGAAGGGTCAGGAACATGGTGGCGATGGCGGCGAGGCCGGCGTTGAAGACGGCGGCGGCCTTCGCCTCTGGCTCCAGGGGCAGGAGCTGGTCCTCCAGGATCTCCGCGTTGGGGTGGGAGAGGCGGGAGTAGATGAGGTCCACGTTCTCGCCGACCTCCGCCCGCACCTTCCCGAGGGCCACGGCGAAGGCCCGCTCCGCGGACTCCGGGGTGCGGAAGACGAAGGTGGAGGAGCGGAAGACCGCGGGCCGCGCGGAACCCACGGAGAGGGTCGGGTCGAACCCCCGGGTGAGGACCGCGGTGTCGGGACGGACGATGTAGGAGGGCTTCGGCGGCTTCGGGACCCTCCTCCGCGGGCGGCGGGCTCCGACGTCGCCCTTCGCGGTCGCGGCGGCCTTCGCTTTCCTGCGGGCCACGGGCACCTCCCTCCCGGGACGGCGGCAGGTCCTCGATGCGCGCCCGACCCGGGAATGGCGATCCTACGCTCCCGCGCCTCCCCCGGCTCCCCCGCCCGCGGAGCGGTCCGTGACCGCCGTTGCGCCCGCCGCCGCCCCGCCGCCGAAGGAATGGCGGCTCCGGACCCCCCGGGGTACCCTGTGCCCGCAGGGGGAACAGCCACCATGTCCACGGAAAAGGGCCGGAAGTCCCCGCCCCGGGGGGAGGAATCCCCCGAGAGGCGCCGGAAGGGGGATTCCGAGGCCGAGGAGGCGCGGCGGATCCTCGGCATCGTCGAGTCCCTCAACTCCGTCCTCGACACGGAGGCCCTCCTCGACCTCCTTGCGGAGCAGGCGGCGCGCGTCGCGGGCTACTCGGCGGGACTCCTCTCCCTGGCCCTCCCCGAGGGGGCCATGGTGGGCACGTGGAACCTCCCCGAGGAGGACCGGGTCCGCTTCAAGCGCAGGGCCACGCGCACGGCCATCGACTACCGCGTCGACAAGCGGCGCCGCATCCGGGCCCACTGCTACCCGGGCACGGGCATCGCCTTCGTCCCCCACGGCGTGGACCTCGACCGCGCCCCCCTCTCCGACGAGTACTTCCACCTCCCCCGGAACCGGGGGACGTGGGACCCGAGGGACCGCCTCTTCATCCTCGTGACGGGTTCCGGGGGGCGGGAGATCGGCGTCTTCTCCCTGGACTTCCCGGAGGACGGGAACGCCCCCTCCCCGGACCGCCTCGATCGCATCCGCCTCGCCGAGCGCCTCCTCGCCATCGGCGGGATCCTCGTGCAGGAGCGCCTCCTCGAGCGCTCCCTCCGCCGCAGCGAGGAGGAGATGCGCGCCCTCGTCGGGGACGCCCCCGTGGGCATCTACCGCCGCCACGTGGAGGGCCCCCTCCTCGACGTGAACGCGCGGCTCGCGGAGATCCTCGGCTACGAGGGGCCCGCCGGGGTCCTGGCCGACGCGGGGGCCGCGGCGCGCCTGGAGCCCCCGGGCATCGCCGCCGCCCTCTCGGCCCTCGCCGACGGGGAGGAGACCCACCCGCGGGAGTTCGAGGCGGAGCGGAGGGACGGCAGGCGGGTGCGCCTGCGCGTCTCGGCGCGGCGCCTGCCGGGCCGGGAGCACCTCCTCGGGATCGTCGAGGACGTCACCGCCGAGACGGACCTCGCCGACCACCTGCAGAAGGCCCGGCGGCTCGAGGCCGTGGGCACGCTGGCCTCGGGCATCGCCCACGACTTCAACAACCTCCTCTGCAGCGTCCTCGGGTACGCCTCCCTCCTCCGGACCCGGGGGGGGCTCGACCCCAAGGCCGCGGAGGCCGCCCGGCGCATCGAGGAGGCGGCGGAGCGGGGCGCGGACCTCACGCGACGCCTCCTCGGCATCGCCCGGGAGGCCCCCGGCGAGACGGCCCCGGTGGACATCGCGGCGGTGCTCGCCGACTGCACACGCCTGGCGCGGGAGACCTTCGACCGCCGCGTCGAGATCGTGCTCGACGCGGCACCGGGGCTGCCCCGCGTGATGGGCCGGGCCTCGGACCTCCACCAGGCCGTGCTCAACCTCTGCATCAACGCGAGGGACGCCATGCCCGGGGGCGGGGTGCTGCGGCTCTCCGCCCGGGAGGACGCCGCGGGGCCGGCGCGCCCCCAGGAGGGGGAGCCGCCGCCGTCCTGGGTCCTGGTCGAGGTCGCCGACGGGGGCGAGGGCATGGAGCCCGAGGTCCTCTCCCGGATCTTCGAGCCCTTCTTCACCACCAAGGAGCGGGGCAAGGGCACGGGCCTCGGCCTCTTCATGGTGTTCCAGGGGATCCAGGCCCACGGGGGCGTCGTGGAGGTGGAGTCGAACCCCGGACGGGGGACGGTGTTCCGCATCTTCCTCCCGGCGGCCCGGGGCGCCCACGAGGCGCCCGCCGCCCCGGAGGAGGCGGCGGCGGCCCGCGGGCCCGGCCCCGCGCGGATCCTCTTCGTGGAGGACGAACCCCTCATCCTCGACCTCGCCGCCACCTTCCTGCGGCGGGAGGGCCACCTCGTGGTGCCCGCCATGGACGGCGTCGCGGCCATGGCCGCCCTGGAGGAGCCCGGGGCCTCCTTCGACCTCGTGGTCCTCGACCTCGTCCTCCCACGGGCCGGCGGCGCCGACGTCTTCCGGCGGCTGCGCGCCCTCTTCCCCGAACTCCCCGTCCTCCTCAGCAGCGGAAACGTGGAGGAGGGGCTCCTCGACCCGGATCTCCGCGCCGGGGTGGCCGGAGTCCTCGCGAAGCCCTACCGGCCCCTCGACCTGGTGGCGGCCGTGGCGAAGGTCCTGGAGGTGGGAAGGGCCCGGCGGTGAAGGGCCCTCCCCCCCTCGCGACCCTCTTCCTCGACGCCGGCGGCGTCCTCGTGGACCCGGACTGGGAGCGGGTGTCGCGGATCCTCGCCGGGAGGGGCATCGCCGCCGACCCCGCCCGCCTCGCCGCCGTCGAGCCCGCCGCCAAGAGGGAGCTCGACGTCGCGCCGACGGTCCTCTCCACGGACGATCGCCGCCGCGGCGGGATGTACTTCCGCTCCGTGCTCCGCCTGGCGGGCCTCGACCTGCCCGCGGATCTCCTGGAGGCCGCCGACGGGGTCCTGCGGGAGGCCCACGCCGCCTCCAACCTCTGGAGCGTGGTGCCGCCCGGCGTCCCCGCGGCGCTGGCGGCGCTGCGCGCCGCGGGGCTCCGGCTCGTGGTGGTCTCCAACGCCGACGGCTCCATCGAGTCCCTCTTCCGCCGCGTGGGCCTCGGCGGGTCCTTCGACGCCGTCGTCGATTCCGGCCGCCTCGGCATCGAGAAGCCCGACCCCCGCATCTTCGAGGAGGCCCTCCGCGTCTCCGGGGCCGACCGCGCCGCGACGCTGCACGCCGGGGACTTCTACGAGATCGACGTCGTCGGCGCCCGGGCCGCGGGTCTGCGCGCCGTCCTCGTGGACCCCGCCGGCGTGAACGGGGACAGGGACTGCCGCCGGGTCCCCTCCCTCGCCGTGCTGGCCGCGGAGATCCTCGCCGACCGCCGGGGTTGAGGCCCGCGGCCCTCCGCGTCAGGCCATGATCCAGGCCGCCGCCCCCGCGCCGATGAGGGCCAGGGCCCCGAAGGCGGGGACCGTGTAGCGCCTCAGCTCCGGCGCCCCCATGGCGACGGTCATGCCCCCCTTGACGACGGTGTTGGCCACCATGGCGAGGAGGATGCCCGCGGAGGCGGTGGCGAGGAAGGGGACGGCGGCGGGGTTCCCCCCGGAGGCGTCGAGGAGGTCCTTCCCCTGGTTGGCCGCCTGCACCGCGAGTCCGTCGGCGTCGGCCATGCCGGCGATGCCGCTGACGAGGAGGAACCCGCCGTCCCCGAAGAGGGCCTTGGCGGCGCGGCTCGCGAAGCCGATGGACGCGAGCACGATGCCGAACTTCACCGCGGATCCGAGCTCGAAGGGGTTCTTGAGGGCCACCCCCTCCCCGCCGCCCTCGCTCGTCTCCCCGTGGAAGTGGAGCACGAGGCTCGCCGCCACGCCGACGGCGGTGAGGATCGCCACGGGCTTCCAGAGCATCGCGAGGAGCGGCGGGCAGGCCACGGCTGCGTAGAAGAGCGTCCGCGGGAACATGATGGTGGAGGCGATGACGATGGCGCTGGCGAAGGAGCGGGAGAGCCGCGGCTCCTCCCGGCTCTTCCTCGAGAAGGCCATGGCCACGGCGGTGCTGGAGGCGAGGCCGCCGAAGAGCCCCGTGATCCCGATGCCCTTCCTCGCGCCGAGGGCCTTCACGGCCACGTAGCCGGCGAAGGAGATGGAGGCGATGAGGACCACGTACTTCCACGTCTTGTAGGGGTTGAAGGCGCCGTAGGGGCCGTAGTCCCCCGTGGGCAGCAGCGGCAGTACGACCAGGGTGACGATGGCCAGCTTCAGCACCGCGTAGACGTCGTCCCGGTCGATCTTCTCGACGAACCCGTGGAGCGCCTCCCGCATGGACAGGAGCGCCGTCGCGGTCACTGCCACGGCGGAGGCGAAGCGCTCCTCCCCCCAGAAGCAGAGGGCGCCGAGGAAGTAGACCGTGAGGGCGGCGATCTCCGTCGTCGCCCCCTTGTCCTCCCCCATGGAGGTGATGACGTAGGTGGCGAGGATGAGGCCGCCGAAGGCGAGGGAGATCACCGCGAAGATGAGGCTGTCGCCCCCCCGGTCCGCGAGGAAGGCCCCGAGGAACCCGAGCATCCCGATGAGCGGGAAGGTGCGGACCCCGGCGAAGAGCTGCTCCTTCTCCGTGTGGGAGTACTCCCGCTCGGCGCCGACGAGGAGGCCGAGCAGCATGGCGATGGCCCCGCGCTGCGCCAGGCCGACGAAGGCGCCGGACACGTCCGCGGCGGGCGCCGTCTCCTCCGCGGCGAGGAGGAGGAGCGCGGAGGAGAAGTCCATGCCCTGTCCCTCCCGACCTTCGGGGGACCAGCCTAGCCCCGGGGCGGGAGCGGCGTCAACGAGCGGAGGGGATGCATGTCACGGCGGGGAACCCGGGGGGATCGGGGGGATTCCCGCCCGGGCGTGGGGCGCCCAACCGCGCGCGGGGGCCCCGCCCCGGGGGGGCCGCCCGACGCGGGGG
>CAYJMF010000082.1:0-16942 GCA_964370855.1 uncultured Planctomycetota bacterium
CCCATATCCTCCCCCCTCCGCACCCGCCCCGGGGATACTCACGGGAATGGACAGCCACCCCCTCCACCGGGCGCTGCGCGCCTTCGGGCCCGCGACGCTCCTCCTCGCCCTCGCCCTCCTCATGGCGGGCTGTCCCTCCGGGAGCGACGATGGCAAGGGCACCGGCGCGGGGGGATCCGCCGACTCCTCCCGCCTCGACCCCGTCGTCCAGGCCGCCCTCGTCCGCAACGCGCGCCTATCCGGCAACCGGGTCATCGTCCTCGGCCTCGACGGGGCCGACCCGGACCTCGTGAAGGAGCTCGTCGCGGCGGGCCGCCTGCCCCATTTCCGCCGGCTCATGGAGGAGGGCGCCTTCGGCCCCCTCTACAGCCAGCTCCCCATGCTCTCCCCCCTCCTCTGGACCACCATCGCCACGGGGAAGTGGCCCACGGAGCACGGGGTCCTCGACTTCCTCGTCCGGGACGAGAGCGACCCGAAGAAGCGCACCACGGTGCAGAGCCGCAACCGCCAGGTGGAGGCGCTGTGGGACATCGCCGGCCGCTACGGGAGGAAGGTCGCCCTCGTCGGCTGGCTCGCCTCCCATCCCGCCGAGCGGGTGAACGGCTGGGCCGTGTCGGAGCGCACCGAGCTCCTCGCCTACCTCTTCGGGGAGAAGGCCCTGGCCTCCGACGAGGGGAAGACCTGGCCGCCGGAGCTCATCGACGAGCTGCGCCCGCTCCGGCGCTCCCCCTCGGAGGTCGCGCGGGAGGAGCTCCTCCCCTTCGTGGACGTCACCGAGGAGCAGTACCGGGCCGCCACCGCCACGGAGGAGTTCTCCGACGACCGGCGGGTCAACAACCTCCGCCTCATCCACTGCGCCGCCGACAACTTCCTCCGCATGGGGATGCACCTCTGGCGGAGCCGCGCGCCGGACCTCCTCTGCATCTACTTCGAGGACCTCGACGCCGTCTCCCACAACTTCATGGCCTACCGGGAGCCCGTCACCTGGAAGCCCCGCGACGCGGACGAGATCCTCAAGTTCTTCAAGGGGGACCCGCCGCCGGGGGCGCCCCCCGTGGACCGGGCCATGGTCGAGGCCCTGGTGCGCAAGATCCGCGGCGAGATGCCCGAGGAGGAGAAGGTCCAGGTCCCCGAGGGGCAGGTCCGCTATCTCGGCCAGATCCGGGAGCTGGCGACGGGGGCCGACCCGGAGCGGGTGAAGCGGTGGGGCCGGGCCGTGGACGCCGCCTACGTGGAGGCCGACCGCATCCTCGGCGAGGTCATGGACGCCATGGACGACCGCACGACGCTGCTGGTCGTCTCCGACCACGGCTTCGAGTCGGGCCCCGCGAAGCCCCCCTTCGATTCCTCCTTCCGATCCACGAGCGGCGGCGCCCAGTACCACCGCGTGGAGGGGCTCCTCGCCGCCTTCGGCCGGGGCGTCCGGAAGGGGTTCGCCGTGCCCGCCTTCGCCCCCGTCAAGCCCCCGGTCCACGCCCGCCTCCTCGACATCGCGCCGACGGCGCTCGCCCTCATGGGGTTCCCCAAGGCGAAGGACATGCCCGGCCGCGTCCTCGGGGAGATCTTCGACCTCGACCTCGCCACGGGGGAGGTGGACACCTACGAGACCGGCCGCTCGACGCGCCTCGCGAAGGAGCGCATGCAGCGGGAGGAGCGGCGCCGCCTCGACGCCGGGGGGAACGACCCGACGGAGGACGCCGCCCTCGAGGACGCCATGTCCCACCTCCTCGCCGTCGGCTACGTCGGCACCGAGGAGGAGGGGCCGGTCCGGGCCCTCATGCACATGGCCGTCTCCTTCCTGCAGCAGGATCGCCTGGAGGAGGCCGAGGAGGCCTTCGGCGAGGTCCTCCGGACCGCGACGGGACCGCAGAAGCTCCAGGCCCTCTACCAGCTCGGCGTCATCCGGCGCCGCTCCGGGGACCCGGCGGGCGCGGAGAAGCGCTTCCGCGAGGCCCTCGCGGCCCACCCCGACTTCATCCCGGCCATGGCCGGCATCGCCGGCCTCCTCGAGGAGCGCGGGGACCGGGAGGGGACCCTCGCGCAGTGGGAGGGCATCTGCGCCCTCGACAGGAACCCCCTCTTCAGGCTCCGCCTCGCCGACTCCCTGCGCCAGGCCTCGGCGCGCTCCGACCCCGGGGAGCGGGTGAAGAAGCTCACGCGGGCCCTGGAGATCCTCGAGGGGCTTCGGGCCGCCGACGGCGGCGGGGCGGCCGCCGGGGAGGGCGCCTTCGAGGCCATCCGCCGCAACTACATGGGGATGGTCCTCGTGGACGGGGGCCGCCTCGAGTCGGCGGCGGAGGCCTTCCGGCAGTCCGCCGAGGCCGACGGGAAGTACCTCCGCCCGCGCAACAACATGGCCGTCGTGTGCATGCGGCAGGCCGCCTACGACGTCGCCAGGGCGGCGGAGCTCGCGGATCCCGCGGCGAGGGAGCCCCACCTCCGCAACGCCGCCGCCCAGAGGGAGGCGGCCCTCGCCTGGGCCGACGGCGTCCTCGCCATCGACCCGGCGAACCCCAAGGCCCGCTACAACCGGGCGGAGGTCTTCGCGAAGATCCCCCCGACGGATCTCCCCGCTGCGGAGAAGGAGCTCCTGCTGGCCCTCGAGTCCGCCCGCGACTACCGCCGCGCAAAGCAGCTCCTCGAGGAGGTCCGCTCCGCGAGGCGGAAGATGACGCCGCCCCGCTGATCCGCTCCACCGCAACCCCGAAAGGACACCGAAGATGACCGCCCGCCCCGCCGCCGGCCTCGTCCTGGCCCTCTCCATCGCCCTCGCCGCCCCCGCCGGGGTTGCGGCCGAGGAGCCCCCCGCCGGGAACCCCTCCGCCGAGAGGCCCGCCGCCGTCGTGCACGGCCGCCCCCTCGCGAGGTCCGCCGTGTACGAGGCCCTCGCGCGCCGCTTCCTCCGCGGGCCCGGGGGGGACCGCGTGCTGGAGCAGTTCCTCACGGAGACCGTGGCCCGCCGCGAGCAGGTGAAGCGGGGCGTGCGCGTGACGGAGGAGGAGATCGACGCCGCCGTCGCCGACGCGCGGCGCCGCACGGCGGAGCAGATGGCCCGGTACGGGGAGAAGGTCACGGAGGAGGACGCCCTGGCGAAGTTCCTCCGCTCCTCCGGGTTCACCCTCGAGGAGTTCCGCACCCACACCAGGCAGTACCTCGCGCTCCAGAGGATGGCGCGGGAGGATCTCGCCGCCCCCGGCGAGGTGCCCAACGCCCAGCTCGAGGTCTGGCTCCGGGACCTCGTCGGGAAGTGGAAGGTCGTCGCCGATCCCGCGGTTCTCCCCGCGGGGGCCGTGGCGAGGATCGGCGAGGAGGTCCTCGGCTTCGAGGAGGCGGGCCGCTGGCTCGCCCGCACCGTGCGCCGGGCCGACCTCTACGGCACCGTCCTCGACCAGGCCTTCGCCCTGGCCGTGGACGCGCGCGCCGCGGAGGCGGGGATCACCATGACCCCCGAGGAGGTGGCCGCGGGCCTCTACCGCCTGAGGCAGGACTTCGGTCGCCAGCCCGCCGTGGAGGGCTCCGGCGTCACCTTCGAGAACTGGCTCGAACAGCGCTTCGGGATGACCATGGAGGAGTTGCGGAAGGACCCCTCCTTCCGGGCCAACCTCCTGGCGCGCAAGATCCTCGCCGCGGCGGTGAAGGACGAGGAGATCCGGGCGGAGTTCGAGGGCCACCCGGAGCGGTACGGGGAGACGGCCCGCGTCCGGCGGATCCTCGTGCGGGGGGACGACCGGCCCGGCCGCTTCGGCGCCGCGGCGCCTCCCATGGCGAAGGCGCTGGAGAAGGCGGAGAAGGCGGCGGCGGAGATCCGCGCCGGGACGCCCTTCGAGACCGCCGCCCGGAAGTGGTCCGAGGACGTGCCGGAGGAGGCCGCCCGCGGGCAGGTCATCGAGGTGAGCCCCGCCATGAAGACGGCCCTCCTCCCCCAGGCGGTGCTCGATTCCGTCTTCGCCGCGAAGGAGGGCGCGGTGCTCGGGCCCCTCAAGGCCGTGGACGGGTACCACATCGTGCTCGTGGAGCGCCGCACCCCGGCCCCCTCCTTCGAGGAGGCCGCCGACCGGGTGCGCGAGGACTTCGTGGGCATCCGCGTGCGCGAGTGGCGCATCGCGCTCCGCTCGGATCCGGGGATCGTGGTGGAGGAGGATTTCCGGGTGGAGGAGAAGTAGGGGAAGACGGTCCCCCGGATCCTCGCCGAATCGTGTGGGTTGCCCCGATGGAGTTACGCGCCTACCGGCGCGTGGGTCCGGGAACGAGTTCGTCCCGAGAGTCCGGGACGAACTCGTTCCCGGACCGATGGTGAGGAGAAGACGTGTGGCCTCCTTGAGGAATGCGGAGAATCGCCCCCGTGGCCGGTACCCAGGGAGGGGGGGAGCCGCGTTCACCTTCCCTGGCCTTGGAACATCCGGAACGCCTGTAGATGCCCGCCGTCCCCCCCGACCCACCGGCCCCGACCCCGGGGTCCATCTCCCGCCATCCTCAAGGAAGCCCCACGCCTCTTCCTCACCATCGGTCCCGGAAAGGAAGCGTCCCGGCCTTTCGGGACGATTCCTTTCCGGGACCCACGCGCCGGAAGGCGCGTAACGCCCGGGGGGCAACCCTCACGATTCTGCGAGGAGCCGGCACTCCTCCCCTACTCCGCCAGCAGCCGCCCCCAGTGCTCCCGGGCCTTCTCGCGGCCCCCCTGCTTCCACCACTCGCGGACGGCGTTGCGCGCCTCGGCGTCGTCGTCCTTCCGCGTCATGGCCGCGGGGGGGAAGGAGGCGTCGTCCCCGGTCAGCCGCTTCAGCTCCCTCATGGCGCGCACGGCGTTCTCCGGGTCCCGGTCCTCGAGGAGGCGCCGCACGAGGGCGCGCACGCGCTCCCCCTCGGGCCGCGGCGGGACCGTCCTCCGCCACTCCTCCACGACGGTCGCGCGGAACGCCGGCTCCTCGGCGATGCGGCGGGCGACGGAGGAGCGTTGACGCCAGTCGAAGATGTCGTTGACGGCCTTCCCCGCCGGATCCTTCCGCTGGAAGCCGGGGGCCATGGACGCGAGCTGCCACAGGGAGAGGGAGGCGGCCTCCACGACGTCCACGCGGCCCTCCCGCTGGAAGGTCGCCATGGGGGTGCCCTCCGCCGCCGTCTCCCCCTGCCAGGGCTCCTCGATGCAGGATACGAGGAGCGGGAGGAGGGCGCGGCAGCGGGCCGGCTCCGCGGCGCGGAGGGCGCCGATGGCGCGGAGCGCGTCGGAACGCACGTAGATGTAGCAGTCCTCCACGAGGACCGGCGCCAGGTCGAGGATCCGGGGCTCGAGCCTCTTCATGAAAGTGAGCGCCGCGGAGCGGCGCACCGTGGCGGTCTCGTCGTGGACCAGGTACTCGAGGACGGCGATCCCCTCGCTTCCGGGGATCTTCTCGATGACGCCGGCGAGGCGCTGGCGGAGCACCGGGCTCGGGCTCTTCGCGAGGCGCATGAGGAGGGAGGGGTCGAGCCCCTTCCCGCGGGAGACCTCCACGAGGCCGAGGGCGTAGGCCTGCAGGTCCCAGCCGGCGTCGGAGAGCTTCTCCTCGTCGATCCAGGCCACCACCTTCGAGACCCTCTCCACGACGGAGGGATCCTCCTTCGCCCACGGGAGGAGGGCCTGCATGGAGTCCACGACCACGAACTTCCTGAGCTGGCGCTCCCCGCCCGCCCCGGGGCCGAGGATGTCCTTCGTCTCCTCCACGACCCGCAGCAGGGCCTCCCGCACCCGGTCGTCCCCCGGGGGGAGGGTGCCGAGGAGGCGGGCGGCGAAGCGGGCCTCGGGGTCGCCGGCGTCGGCGAGCCACTCGAGGAGCAGGGGGACGGCCGGCCCCGGATCCCACTCCGCCCGGGGCCGCCCCTTCCCGAGGGCCTCCCCGCCGGGCTGGATGCGCGCCGTGGAGGCCTCGAAGGACTCCCGCAGGTCCTCCCCCCGCATCAGGGAGAAGACCGCGGCGCGGCGCGTGGAGAGGACCGGCGAGGAGACCGCCTTCTCCACCTCCGCGGAGGCGAAGAAGGGAGCGCGGAGGAGGGCCGAGGCGACCCAGGATTTGCGGGCCCGGGATCCGTCCCCCTCGAGGATGGACAGGAGGGCGGAGCGGGCGGGGAACCCGACGGCGCGGATCTCCTCGAGGGCGGCGTCGGAGGCCTCGCCGCCGGCGGGCGGCGCGCCCCGGGCGACGATCCACCGGACGCGGAGGGGCGTGCCGAACAGGGACCACGCGATCCACAGGAGGAGCGCGAACCCCAGCGCGAGGGCTGCCTGGATCTTCGCCGGCGACTTCGTCAAGGGGGGACCTCCGAGGGGAGCGCCCGCCCAGCACCGCCGCTCCCGGGATCGGCCATTCTGCCCGTGTCCGCCGGGCCTGCAACCTTTGGCGGCCTTGGCGCCGGGGGTCTACCGTGGGATCCATGGAACGGGAGGAGCCTCGATTCCGCCAGCGCTTCATCGCCGAGAGGGCGGAGGACGGGGTGCGCCTCGACCTCGCGCTGGTGTCGCGCTTCCCCGGCTACAGCCGGAGCAAGCTGCAGCGGCTCGTGAAGGGGGGCTTCGCGACGGTGAACGGGAAGACGGCCCGCCCGGGGCGCGCGCTGATGCCCGGGGACGAGGTCGTGGTGCTGATGGAGGTGGAGACCCGCTCCTACGCGAAGCCCGACAACATCCCGCTGGTGATCCTCCACGAGGACGAGTGGATCGTGGTGGTGAACAAGCCGCCGGGGATGACGGTGCACCCCGGGGCCGGGGAGCGGCGCGGGACGCTGGCCAACGCGCTGGCCTACCGGTTCGGGGAGCTCTCCTCGGTGCAGGGGCCGCTCCGGCCGGGCATCGTGCACCGGCTCGACAAGGACACGTCCGGGGTGATGGTGATCGCCCGGAACGACGACGTGCACGCGGTGCTGGCGGACCAGTTCAAGTCCCGCACGGTGCACAAGACCTACCTCGCGGTGGTGCACGGGGTGGTCGCCTTCGACGCCGACCTGGTGAGCCTCCCCATCGGGCGGCACCCGACGCGGCCGGAGCGGATGTCGGTGCGCCACGACGGGATCGGGCGGGCGTCGGAGACCTACTACGAGGTCCGCGAGCGGTTCGAGCGGCACACCTTCGTGGAGGTGCACCCGCGGTCGGGCCGGACCCACCAGATCCGCGTGCACATGGCGGCGCTGGGGCATCCCCTCGTGGCGGACCGGGTCTACGGGCGCCAGGACCGGGTGCTCAGGCCGGTGATGGCCCGCCAGGCGCTCCACGCCTGGCGCCTCGAGCTCCGCCACCCGGGGTCCGGGGAGATGATGCTCTTCGAGGCCCCCGTCCCCCCGGACTTCGAGGCGCTCCTCGCCTTCCTCCGCGCCGGCGGCGCGTCGGCCCCGGAGACCCTCGCGGCGGAGATGGGCGTCGAGGAGGAGCCTCCGGTGCCAAAGGCGGTGGAGGAGGAGGCGGGGGACTGAAGACTCACTCGGCGCGGATCACCCGCGTCGGCGCGCTCCCGTCCAGGGCCACGAACCGCACCTCGCCCCGCCCCCCGTCGGCCATGGGCGCACCCACGGCCAGGATCGAAGGGCGGTCGCTCCCCGATCTCCCGAGGAGCGCCATGGACGCCCCGAACCGGTCCCCTGTTCCGCTCCCGGACCAGGAGCGGAGGACCTTTCCGTCCTTCCCGGACAGGAGCCGGACCGCGCCCGTCCTGCCCGCGTCCGTCCGCCCGGCGCCGGGGCTGCCGACCAGGAGGTCGGGGGTCCCGTCCCCGTCGACGTCGCCCGCGGGCGCCACCGCGAAGCCGAACTCGTCGCCCTCGGCCTCGCCGCGCAGCGTGAGCCGGGGAGTCCCCTTCGGCATCGCGAAGATCCCGACTTCCCCGCAGCGCCTTCCTCCGGGGTCGACTCCACCCGGGGCCCCGACGACGATGGCCGGCGGGGCCCCGCCGTCCCCCGCCTCGTAGGCTGCGACGGCGGCCCCGAACCGGCTCCCCGGGCCGCTGCCGACGAGGAAACGGAGGAGCGCGCCCCCCTTCCCGGAGAAGATCCTCACCTCCCCCGCCGCGGCCCCTCCCTTCCCGCGGGCCCCCGGCGCACCGATGACGAGATCCGGGATTCCATCGCCGTCGAAGTCCCCCCCGCCGGCCACCGCGGCCCCGAAATCGTCCCCCGGACCGACGCCGCCGATCCCGAGGGAGGCGAGACCGCCGTCGACGGCGCACAGGAGGGCGCTCCCGGTGCGCGCGGGCTCCTTCCCGTCCACCTGCAGACCGGGACACCCGACGAGGACCCGGGGGGCCCCGCCGGTCGCGGGACCGCGGACCACGGCGAGGGCGGCGCCGAATCGCTGCCCCACGTGCGACCCGGGCTCCCAGCGCTGGAAGTCGAGGGGACTCGCCTTCCTTCCGGTGATGAGGGTGAGGGGCTCCCCTTTCTTCCCGGAGAAGAGGAGGGCCAGCCCTCCGAGGAAGCCCTCCGTCGGGCGGGCATCGGTTCCGGACCTCCGCATGGCGAGGGGTGCGCCGGCGACCACCTCATGGACCCCATCCCCGTCCACGTCCTCCGGCGAGGCCAGCGCGTAGCCCAGCATGCCCCCCTCGTCGGTCCCGACCCGCGTCCAGATCGGCCTCCCCGACTTCCCCGACAGGACGGCGACGCTCCCCGTGCCGTCGCGACCGGCCATGGGAGCGCCGACGGCGACGTCGGAGACGCCGTCCCGGTCCACGTCGCCGACGGCGCACAGGGAGAATCCGAAGCGGCCCGGAGGGGAGTCCGCAATGCCCGAAGCGTCAGGGGATGCGCAAGGGGACAGACAGGCCAGGATCACGAGCGCCCCGCCCGCCGTGGCGGGCCGGCCGATCCACCTTCGGAAGGAGGGACTGCGCATGGGGCCGCGGGAACAGCATCCTACTGCGCCCGACCCACTCCGTTCCACGTGCATGTCCACGTCGCGGACCGCTCCCTCATCTCGCGGAGAGGAAGATCGAGGATCCGCGCGGCCCGGTCGAGGGAGATCACCCCCGCCTCCAGGGCCCTGCGTACCAGGAGCGACAGGCGGTCCTCTGCGAAGTCGTAGCGGCCGAGGCCCTGCGGTTCCCTCGACCTGGGGGGGTCGGGCGACGGGTCCCGGAAAGCACCGGGATCCAGCCCCTCCGGCTCGTCCGCCTTCTTCAGGGTGCTCCCGCAACGCTTCCTCCACGCCGCCTGGAACATCGGCCAGACGCCGGACCCGCCGGGACGGCCCTCGGTGAGCCGGAAGAGGATGGTCCGGTAGGAGACGCGGAAGATCCGCTTGGCCTTCAGGACGCGGTCGATGGGATCCAGCCCCGCGGTCTCGGCCCACTCCTTCCGGAATCCCTCCTCCGGCAGGAGGAACCGGGAGGCGAACAGGTTCGCCTCCGCCTCCTCGCCCTTCCTCTCCCCGGTCGCCTGGACGTCGTAGGCCCCCCGGTGGAGGACCAGATGCCCGAGCTCGTGGGCGGCGGTGAAGATCCAGCGCTCGACGGGGATGCGATTCCAGGTGTTGACCACGACGGCGGGCCCCCCGTCCTCGGGACCGACGGAGAGCCCGAAGAACGCGTCCGAGGCCACGGAGCGGGGGATGACCTTCACCCCCCGCGCCTCCAGGAGCCCGCAGATGTCCCGCACGGGCTCGATCCCGTCCAGGCCGAAGGCCCTGCGGGCCGCGGCCGCCGCCGCCACGGGGGATCCGCAGTCATCGACTCCCGGGAGGGGATCCCGCGCGGGCACGTCGAGAAGCCGCTCGAGCTCGCCGAAGTCCTCGAGGGTCCGGGAGACTCCCGCAAGGATTGAGGTCCTGCTCTTCAGTTTCTTGAGGGAGCGGAAGCGGACGTGCCGGAGCTCCCGGACCGGGGTGACGAGGTCGCTCACAGGGACCCGGAGGGCCCCGGCGATGGCCCGCAGGTTGTCGGCACGGGGGGCGGAGCGGCCAGCCTCGATGTTCGAGTATCCCACGCGGGACAGCCCCGCGGCCCTGGCGAGATCGACCTGGGTCATCCCCCGGTCCGCCCGCAGGCGCCGGAGGTTCGGTGCGATGACGTCCGCGGTCATGGGACACCTCCTCGGTCGATACTTATCATATCAACACCGTGAGACAACATGACAAGTTTCGATGCACCCCCGTCATTCCGGAGGGTCCACGGCATCCCCCTACCGGATCACCGCCTCCACCTCCGGGTCCAGCACCGCCCCACCGCGCAGCGCCTGGAGGCCCGTACGGCGGGCCATCTCCACGCGGCCGGTCGCGAGGTAGACCCGCGCGAGGTCGGCGAGGAGCTGCGGCTGGCCCGGCATGAGGGTGAGTGCGTCGCCGAGGTGCTTCTCCTCGAGGGCCAGGTCCCGGCGCGCCCGCGCGATGCGGGCGAAGGCGGCGTGGACGAGCCAGGCGGCGTTGTCCCCGGGGGCGGCCTCGTCACGCGCGCGCCGCGCCTGGGTCTCGGCCTCCGCGAGGGCGCGATCCCGGCCCGCGGCGTCCCCCGCGCGCTCCCGCGCGAGCGCCCGCTCCACCAGCGCCTGCGCCCGGTTGGCGAGGATCCACGAGCCCGGCTCCGGGAAGGGACCGAGGGAGGGGACCCCCGCCGCCCCGGCCAGCGCGTTCCCGTGGGAGAGGAGCCCCGCCGCGAGAAGCGCCCCGATCCTCCATCCCGCCCGCGCCCCCCGCCGCCCCCGGAAGGCGTCGGCGAGGTCCACCACCCCCGCCGCCGCCAGGGGGAGGAGGGCCGGGAGCACCGGGAGACGGTAGTGGGCGAGGGGGAAGAAAATCACGAGGCCGAAGGCGTAGACGAGGAGCAGAAGTACGAGAGGAAGCGCACGTCGGCGCCGGACCACGACGGCCACGCACCCGAGCAGCGCGAAGGGAAGCGCGATGCCGAATCCGAGGGGCACGGAGAGGACGTCCAGGATCCAGGAGTCCCTCCTCCCCTGCGCGAAGCTCTCGCTCGACGGCAGTTCCGCCGACCCGCAGAAGTAGAGCCCCTTCCGCAGGAGGAACCCCGCCGTCGCCCCCGGCTCCGCCCGCGCCTCCTCGACGGCCCGCCGCGTCCAGAAGGAGGAGACCTCCGTCGGCGACAGCGTTCGCCCCTCCCCCGCCTCGGCGACGGCCCGGCTCGCCCCCTCCAGCAGGAACGGGTTGAAGGGGAGGACCGGGCTGTCCATCCGCCCCGTCTCCCGGGCGAGCGGATTGTTCGACAGGTGGAGGTTCACCCCCATGCTCGTCGTCGTCACCACCGGCTCCCCGAGCACCGCGAGGTTCCGCACCAGCCCCGGCAGCAGCGGCAGCGCGACCCCCGCGAAAAGCAGCGCCGTGGCGGCGGCGGCCCGCCGCCACCGCTCCCCGCGGGGAAGGGAGCGCGCGAGCCACGGGGGAAGCGCCGCCGGGAACAGGATCACGTTGGGCCGCCCCAGCACCGCCACCCCCAGCGCCGCGCCGGCCCCGAGGAGCCGCCCCCGTGTCGGCCGCGTCCGCCAGCGGGCGAGGAGATCGAGGGCGAGGGCGTTCACGAACACCCCGAGCGTCGCCCCGATGGCGATGCCCTCGAAGTAGACGAGCGCCGGCCAGAGGGCGCCGAGCGCCGCCGCGAGGACCGCCTCCCGCCGCCCGAGGAGCCGCCGCGTCGCCGACGCGAGGAGGAGCACCGTGCCCACGCCGAGGAGCGCCTGGGCCACCCGCACCGCCGCCAGCGCCCCGTCCCCGAAGAGGGCGACGAAGGGCGCGAGGAACCAGGCGTAGAGCGGGTTGAAGAACCAGGCCCCCGTCCCCGCCCACTCCCCGCCGGCGATGCGGCCGGCCCAGGCGAGGAAGATGCGCCCGTCCATGAGGGGCTCGTCGAAGGTGGGGTCCGCGGCGGCGAGCTGCATCGCCACGGCCCCGCGGAGGAGGAGCCCCGCGCCGACGGCGGCCCCGATCACGCCGAGCGTTCGGCGGCTCCTCATGGCCATACGGTACCCGACGGGCCCGGGTTCCCTGCGGCCCCCCGAGGGGGCGGCATTAGATTGAGCGGTTCCATGGCCCGAAAGACCACGCCCAAGCCGAAGCCTGCGGTGAGCGACGCCGCGGAGCCGCCTCCCGCCCCCGCGAAGAAGGCCGCCGCCCCCCGGAAGAAGCCCGCCGCGCCGAGGAAGAAGGCCGCGCCGAAGGGCGCCGTTCCCGCCGCGCCCCCCGAGGCCGCGTTCCCCCTGTTCCCGGCGCCGACCTCTCCGCCGCCGCCGCCTCCTGCGCCGCCTCCCCCGCCGCCGCCCCCCGCCGCCGAACCGACCGACGAGGGGGATCCCGGGGAAGCGGACGACGGCCCCCCCGCGGACTTCTTCGCCTCCCTCTCCCGCGGCCCCCGCCCCGTCCCCCGCAACCTCCTCCTCCGTCCCCCCCCGCGCCGCCTCCCTCCCATCGAGAGGGACGTGGAACTCAAGGCCGATCCCTCCGCCCTCCCCGGACCACAGCGGGGACCGCGCACCGGCGGACGGGGACGGGACCGGGGGAAGGATCGCGGACGGGGCCGCGGCGGGCGCGGCGGCGGAGGCGGAGGCGGCGGCGATCGCCCGGCCCGCGTTCCGGCGCCTCCTCCGCCTCCCTCCCCGCCCCGCTCCACGGCGCCGCCCCCCGCCGCTCCCCCGCCGACCGCCGCCTTCTCTCCTTCTCCTCCACCTCCTCCTTCTCCTCCACCTCCTCCTCCGGCCTCCGGCGGATTCGGCCCGCCCCCGGCGGCGCCGGCGTCCCCCCACTCCCAGCATTCCGGCGGACCGCCCCGTGAGAACGGGGGGGGCGAGGGCCGTCGGCGCCGCAGGCGGCGTGGGAGGCGCGGAAGGGATCGGGACGGGAGGGAGGGGAGGGAAGGGAGGGACGGCGGCCCCCCCCACTCCCAGGGGCAGCATCCTGGCCGCAACCCGGGATTCGTCCAGTCCCCGCCGCCGCCGCCCTATCTTCCGCCGCGGCCCGCGGGAGAAGGGGCGACGGGAGACGACGATGTCTTCGGTCCTCCCTCTTCTCCTCCTTCCGGGCGTCCGACCCCCGCGACTCCGCGGTTCACGGCGCCGCCGGCTCCTCCTTCGCACGTCTCACCGGCGCCACCTCCACGCTCCATCCTTCCTCCTCCCTCGCCTTCCTCCCCTCCCTCACCTCCCTCCCCTCCGCCCCCGCACTCCACCCTTCCCCCGATTTCGCACCCCGCTCCTCCCCCCCGCTCTCCCGACCTCGCGCGGTTCCTCGCCGGGCCGTGGAAAGAGGCCGTGGAGAAGGGCGGCGGTCGCAAGGCCTCCTTCCGCAACACCTCGGGCCTCGAGAAGACCCCCCTCGCCGTCCCCACGCCGGGGCTTACGGCCTCCTTCGAGGAGAAGGTGGGCTGGCCCGGCTCCTTCCCCTTCACCCGCGGGGTGCAGGCGACGATGTACCGGGGCCGCCCCTGGACCATGCGGCAGTACGCCGGCTTCACCTCCGCGGCGGAGACCAACCGGCGCTTCCGGTACCTCCTCGACCAGGGCCAGACGGGGCTCTCCATCGCCTTCGACCTCCCGACGCAGATCGGCTACGACTCCGACGACCCCCGCTCCGAGGGGGAGGTCGGCAAGGTCGGCGTCCCGATCAACAGCCTCGCCGACATGGAGACCGTGCTCGACGGCATCCCGCTCGACGCCGTCACCGTCTCCATGACCATCAACGCGACGGCCCCCGTCCTCGTGGCCATGGTGGCGGCCGTGGCGAAGCGCCGCGGCGTCCCCCTGGAGAAGGTGGGCGGCACGGTGCAGAACGACCTCCTCAAGGAGTTCGTGGCCCGCAACACCTGGCGGTTCCCCGTGGAGCCGTCGCTTAGGCTCTCCACGGACCTCATCCGTTTCTGCACGGAGCACATGCCCCGCTGGAACCCGATCTCCGTCTCCGGCTACCACATGCGGGAGGCCGGCTGCACCGCCGCCCAGGAGGTCGCCTTCACCCTCGGCCACGGTCTCGCCTACCTCGATCGCTGCGCGAAGGCCGGGCTCCCCGTGGACCGGGTGGCGCCCCGCATCTCCTTCTTCTTCGCGGCGCAGATGGACTTCCTCGAGGAGATCGCCAAGTTCCGCGCGGCGCGGCGCCTCTGGGCGCGGCTCGTGCGCGAGCGGTTCCAGGGGAACGACGCCTCCTGCCGGCTCCGCTTCCACACCCAGACCGCGGGGGTCGCCCTCACCTCGGCACAACCCGACGTGAACGTCGTGCGCGTGACCCTCCAGGCCCTGGCGGCGGTGCTCGGCGGGACCCAGTCCCTCCACACCAACTCCCGGGACGAGGCCCTCGGCCTCCCCACGGAGGCGAGCGTGCTGCTGGCGCTCCGCACGCAGCAGGTCATCGCCGAGGAGTCCGGCGTCGCCGACGTGGTGGACCCCCTCGGCGGGGCGCCCCTCGTCGAGGCGGAGACGGACCGCATCGAAGAGGAGGCCCGGGCGCTGCTCGGGAGGATGGAGGAGCAGGGCGGCCCCGTGGAGGCGGCGCGCCGGGGCTGGACCTCGGCCCGCATCGCCGAGGCGGCCTACGCCCACCAGCGGGCCGTGGAGAAGGGGGACGCCGCCGTGGTCGGGGTCAACCGCCACGTCGAGGGGGCGGGCGCCCCCGCCGCGCCCGCCTTCCGCGTGGAGGAGTCGGCGCGGGAGGCCATCGTCGCCGGCCTCGCCGCCCGCAAGGCTGCCCGCGACCCGCGCCTCCTCGACGAGGCGCTCTTCGGCCTCGTGATCGCCTCGGGCTGGAGCCCCGCCCCGGAGGGCCTCATGCCCTCCATCCTCAAGGCCGTGGAGGCCGAGGCCACGGTGGGCGAGATCTGCGGCGCCCTGGAGAAGTCCTTCGGCACCTTCGACCCGTCCCGTCCCTGACCGGGGAGGCCTGGCCCATGCATCTCGATCACGTCGGCATCGCCCTCGAGGACGCCCGGGGCGGGGCCGACCTCTTCCAGCGCCTCTTCGGACTGCCCCTGGCTCTCGAGCGCACGGTCCCCGACCAGGGGGTGAAGGTGGTGAAGCTCTCCTCCGGGGAATCGTACTGCGAGTTCCTGGAGCCGCTCCGCCCGGACACGCCCGTGGGGCGGTTCCTCGCGAAGCGCGGCGCCGGGCTCCACCATGTCTGCTTCGCGGTCCCCGACATCCGGGCCGCCATCGCGGAGCTCGTGGGCAAGGGCGCGGCGATGATCGACCGGGAGCCGCGCATCGGCGCCGCGGGCCTCCCCATCGCCTTCCTCCAGCCGTCGTCCACGGCGGGAATCCTCGTCGAGCTCGTGGAGAGGAAGTGATGGCGAAACCGAAGGGCGCGGCGGGGAAGGGCGGGGAGAAGGGGAACGGCCGGCGGGAGAAGTCCCTCACCCGCCTCGAGGAGCTGCGGGCCGCGTCGCTGGCCGGCGGCGGCGCGGAGGCGGCGAAGCGCCAGCACGAGCGGGGGAAGCTCACGGCCCGGGAGCGCATCGCGCTGCTGCTCGACGAGGGGACCTTCGTCGAGGCCGGGGGCTTCGTCACCCACCGCTGCCGGGACTTCGGCATGGAGGGGAAGCGGGTGCCCGGCGACGGCGTCGTCACGGGCCACGGGCTCGTGGAGGGGCGCCGCGTCTTCGTCTTCTCCCAGGACTTCACGGTCTTCGGCGGAAGCCTCTCCGGCGCCTACGCGGAGAAGATCTGCCGCCTCATGGACCAGGCGATGAAGGTGGGCGCCCCCGTGGTCGGGCTCAACGACTCCGGCGGGGCGCGCATCCAGGAGGGGGTCGTCTCGCTGGGGGGCTACGCCGACATCTTCCTCCGCAACACCCTCGCCTCCGGCGTGATTCCCCAGGTCTCCGCCGTCCTCGGGCCCTGCGCCGGCGGGGCGGTCTACTCCCCCGCCATCACCGACTTCATCCTCATGGTGGAGAAGACCTCCTACATGTACGTGACGGGCCCGAGCGTGGTGAAGACGGTCACCCACGAGGAGGTCACCCACGAGGAGCTCGGCGGGGCCCACACCCATGCCTCCCGCTCCGGGGTCGCCCACTTCACCGCCCCCGACGACGCCGCCTGCCTCGCGCGGGTGCGGGAGATCCTCTCCTACCTCCCCTCCAACAACATGGAGGACCCGCCCTTCGTCCCGACGGACGACGATCCGGGCAGGGCCGACGCCGCCCTCGACGATCTCGTGCCCGCGGACCCGGACCGGCCCTACGACGTGAAGGAGGTCATCTCCCGCATCGTGGACGGGGGGCGCTTCCTCGAGGTGCACTCCCAGTACGCCGAGAACATGGTGGTCGGCTTCGCCCGCTTCGGCGGGCGGGCCGCGGGCATCGTGGCGAACCAGCCGGCCCACCTCGCCGGGGTGCTCGACATCGCCGCCTCCATGAAGGGGGCCCGCTTCATCCGCACCTGCGACGCCTTCAACGTGCCCATCGTGACCCTCGAGGACGTGCCGGGCTTCCTGCCGGGGACGGACCAGGAGTACGGCGGGATCATCAAGCACGGGGCGAAGCTCCTCTACGCCTACTGCGAGGCGACGGTGCCCAAGGTGACCGTCATCCTGCGCAAGGCCTACGGCGGCGCCTACGACGTCATGTCGAGCAAGCACATCCGCGGCGATCTCAACCTCGCCTGGCCGACGGCGGAGATCGCGGTCATGGGGCCGAAGGGGGCCGTCGAGATCATCTTCAAGCGGGAGATCGCCGCCGCCGCCGACCCCGCCGCCGAGGAGGCGCGGAAGATCGCCGAGTACACGGAGAAGTTCGCCAACCCCTTCGTCGCCGCCGCCGAGGGGTACGTGGACGACGTCATCCGTCCGCGGGAGACGCGGAAGCGCATCTGCGACGCGCTGGAGATGCTGAAGACCAAGCGGGACCGCAACCCGCCGCGGAAGCACGGGAACCTGCCGCTGTAGGGGAATACGGTACCCGACCCGATTCATCGGGGTTGGGCTCGAGACTTCCGGCCAGGCGATTACCCATCGCCCAACCCCGATGAATCGGGTCGGGTACCGGATTCCCGCGCC
>CAYJMF010000082.1:16952-21143 GCA_964370855.1 uncultured Planctomycetota bacterium
CCCACCCCCCCCCCCCCCCCCCCCCCCCCCCCCCCCCCCCCGTCTTTGGGGGGGGGGTCCCCCTACCCCCCGCGCCGCACTCCCCGGGGGTGAACTTGCGGGCCCCGGCCCTTCGGCGATCATGGACGGGATGAGACCATCACCCCGACCCAGGGGCCGCCGCCTCGACCTCTCCTGCCCCCCGGGGCTCGAGCTCCGCACCGTCCGGGGCAAGGGGCGCGGGGTCTTCGCCACCCGCCGCTTCCGCGAGGGGGAGATCCTGGAGCGCTCCCCCGTCATCGCCATGACCGCGAAGCAGTGGAAGCACGTCGCGAGGACCCCCCTCGACCACTACGTCTACGAGTGGGACGGGAAGGGGGGGTGCGCCATGGTGCTCGGCCTCGGGTCCCTCTACAACCACTCCTACGAGCCCAACACGAGGAACCTCATCGACCGGCGCAACGGGTCCATGGACTGGGTCGCGACACGCGCCATCGCGCGGGGCGAGGAGATCACCGTCAACTACAACGACGAGGACGACCCCCTCTCGGCGCTCTGGTTCGAGGCGAGGTAGGCCGCCCTTCCTGCGCTCCCCGGGAGCACACCCCTATCATCCCTCCATGCCCGAGGGAACCCCCGACGCCCCCCCGCCGCCGGTGCTGCCGATCCTCCGCCCCCGCACGGGCATCGCGTGGGCCGTCATCGCCGTCGTCTTCCTCGCGGTGCAGGCGATGCGCCTCCTCCCCGACCAGGACCCCGAGGGCGCGACGAAGATCGTCCTCGAGGTGATGCGCCAGCAGGTGCAGCAGCAGTACGGCGTCTCCGACGTCGTGAAGGGGTTCAAGATCGGCGCCCTGGAGGAGAGCCGCCTCGCCGCCCTCGACGGGTTCAAGGAAGGCCCCGTCCCGCAGCGACAGCGCTTCGCCGTGGTCGCCGGGGACATCGAGGGGCCGGCGGCGGCCCGGGAGCGGCTCGAGGAGACGGAGCGGATCCTCGCGGAGAAGGGCATCCCCCTCGAGGGGACGGAGAAGGAGGTCCAGGCCCTTCTCCACCGGCTCTACGCCGGGGACGCCCGCCCCCACGACCCCTCCGTCCTCGCCGCGGCGGAGCAGGCGACGCTGCGCCGGGAGCTCGACTGGTTCGGCGACCTCGCCCTCGCCCCCGAGGGGAGCCCCGGCCGCGGTGCCGTCCTCGCCCCCGCCCGCGCCATGACGACCCGCCAGCTCGTCCTCATGGCCGCCCTCCTCGTCCTCCTCGGCGTCGGCCTCGCCGCCGCCGTCCTCCACTGGGTCCTCGCGGCCAACGGCTCCGTCCGGTTCCTCCTCCGCCCCGGCGCCGCCCCCCACGGCGTCTACGCCGAGACCTTCGCCGCCTGGATCCTCCTGTTCATCGGGCTGCAGGTGGGCGCCGGACTCCTCTTCGCCCTCCTCGCCCCGGGCTCCGGCATCCTCCTCCCCGGCGCCGTCTCCTTCCTCGGGAGCCTCGTGGCGCTCCGCTGGCCGGTGTACCGCGGCGTCCCCTGGAGCCGCGTGCGCGCCGACGTCGGCCTCTTCCTCTCCCCCACGCCCGTCCGCGACGTCCTCGCCGGCGTCGCCTGCTGGGCCATGGCCGTCCCCGTCATGGCCGCGGCCCTGGTCGTCTCCGTCATCCTCATGGCGGTGCAGCAGTCCATGGCAGGCCCCCCCGACCCCCTGGCCCCCCCGGCCATGCCGAGCCATCCCGCCATGGGCGAGGTGGGGAACGGGACGGGCTGGATCGGGATCCTGCTCCTGGCCGCCGTCGTGGCCCCCGTCGTGGAGGAGACCTTCTTCCGCGGCGTCCTCTACCGCCACCTGCGGGACGCGACGGGCCTGCTGCAGCGGGGCGGCTCCGTGATCGTCTCGGCCCTCGCCTCGGGGCTCCTCTTCGCCGCCGTCCACCCCCAGGGCTGGACCTTCGTGCCGCTGCTCTTCGCCGTCTCCTGGGGGCTCGTCCACGCGCGGGAGTGGCGGGGATCGCTGCTCGCACCCATGGTCGCCCACGGCATCCACAACGCTGCGGTCACGGCCGTGGCGATCCTGACCCTGGGGAAGTGAGCCTCACCGCACCTCGGTGCAGTCGTCCACGGTCATGGAGTAGACCGAGATGAGGAACTGCCCCTGGCGGTGCTCCTCCACGCGGAACTTCCCCCGCACGCGGACCGGCCCCGGCACGTAGGAGGTCTTCGCCCCCTCGGGCATGCGGCACTCGATGACGTGGTGGGGCTGCGGGGCCTGCCCGAAGCAGCACGACCCGAGGTCGCGAACGAGGGCGAACTCCGTCACGCTGTCGGGGTCGCCGTAGGGGATCATGTAGCCCACCACGTCCAGGGTCCTCCCCCCCATGGCCAGGATGGAGCGGGGCACCTGCACGTCCTTCGGGTCGAGGTCCCACTGGCTGAGGTCCGTGAAGGTGACCTTCAGGATCTCCCGGCTCTTCTCCGGGGGGGGCGCCCCCCCGTCGAGGTCCCCGAGGGCGGGGGCCGGGGGGGCGGCGTCGACCTTCTTCCCCGGGAGGGGGGACGCCGCGGACCCGGCCGGGGAGGCGGCGGGCGCCGGCGCGGGGAGGGGGGCGGGGGCGGGGGCCACGGGCGCCTCCTCCGGGGGCCGGGTGAGGGCGAACCCGACCCAGGAGGAGGCGCCGAAGACGGTCCCGAGGACCACGGTCTGGAGGAGGCGGCTCACGGCGGCGAGGATACCACGGCCCCCGGCTACCGCTCGTGGGAGGGGTGGGGCTCGAGGGGGATGCGCTCGCGGAGGTGCCAGAGGCCGCGGGCGTCCTCGACGACGACGCTGAGGGCCTCCACGGGGAAGCGGATCGGGGCGACGTGCCCGGCGACCTGCCTCTGCAGGAACTCCGCCTCCGCGTCCCCGGGGGCGCGGCCGAGGGCCGCCACGGGCCGGTACTCGGGGAGTTCGAGGTCCGGGGGAGGAACCATGGAGAGGACCAGCGCGCGGTGGAGATCGGCGAGGATGGCCGCCCCCTCCTCCACCCGGAGGAAGACGACCCCGTCGCGGGTGCGGCCGACGCCGGAGAGGGCGAGGGGGAAGGGGCCCTGCCCGGAGGCCCGCACCGCCTCCAGGATCCGGGGGACGGCCCGCTCCTCGGGGCACCAGCCCTGGGCCGGGACCACGACCACGTGGGCGGCGATCTTGTGGAAGAGCGGATCGTGGATGCGGCGGAACTCCTCGACGGGGCCGGCGGCCTCCGCCGGGACGGGCACGACCACGGCGACGCGAGGCTCCATCCCAAGTACTTCGGCGGGAAGGGGGGCGGGGTGAAGGGGGGACCGGGCCGTCCTCCCGGGAACGGCCGGCGGTAGGATTCCCCCCATGGCCGACCCCGCCCCCGCCGACTCCGTCCCCGCCCCTGCCCCGGCCCCGGGCCCGCCGCCCTCCTCCGCCACCGGGAAGCGCTCCGGACTCCTCAAGTGGGCCCTCCGGCTCGCCCTCGTCCTCCTGGTCCTGCTGGCCGCCGGGATCCTCTTCCGCAACTCCCTCATCCGCGCAGGGACGGAGGCCGTCGTCACGAGGGTGACCGGCTTCCCCCTCACCCTCGACTCCTTCGACCTCGGGCTCCTCGACGGGCGCATCGAGATGAAGGGGATGCACCTGCGCAATCCCGGGGGGTTCGAGGACCCCCGGTGCATCGAGGTCCCGCGGCTGGTCGCCCAGGTGGACCTCGAGAGCGTGCGGTCCGAGGTCCTCCACCTCCCCGAGATCGTCCTCGACGTGAAGGAGGTCGTCGTCGTCCGCAACGCCGCCGGCGAGATCAACCTCGACCGGCTCCGCGCCCTCGGCGGCTCCGGGGACGGGGGGAAGGGGGGGGCGAAGGAGCCCGCGGATTCTGGCCCCGGGCGCCGGTGGCGGATCGACCGGCTGGAACTCACCATGGGACGGGTCCTCCTCCTCGACTACACGAAGCTGAAGGACGGGAAGCCGAGGGAGGAGACCTGGGACGTCGGCGTGGACCACGAGGAGTTCCGGAACGTCGACTCCCCCGAGGCCATCGTGAAGATCATCGTCCTCAAGGTCCTGAGGGGCACCTCCATCCGCCTGGTCAACGCCTCCGTCGAGCGCCTGACCGAAGGCCTGAAGGGGCCCCTGGCCGACAGCCTCAAGGGCCTCCTGAAGCGGTGAGAAAGGGGACGTCCTCCACTTTTCTACTTTTCTGTGGATAACTCCCCTCTCGGGC
>CAYJMF010000083.1:0-20773 GCA_964370855.1 uncultured Planctomycetota bacterium
TCCGGACCGGACCCGGCGAAACGGGCGCCACCGCGGCGCCGCAGGCGCCGCGGAACCCTCCTCCAGGGAGGGGGAACGCCGTCGGTATCGGCCGTCCACCCGTTCGCCGGGGCATCAACGTGACCCTCCCCGCGAACTGCCTAGGTCCCCCCTCCCCCCCCGTGGTTGACTCGTCGTCGCCCGGGGGGGCGGAGACTCCCATGAGTCGAGGGGCGCATTCCGGCTTCACCCTGATGGAGTTGATGATCGTCGTCGCGATCATCGCCCTCATCGCCGCCATCGCCATCCCCAACCTCCTCGCCGCCAAGCTCGCCTCCAACGAGACGGCGGCCATCGCGACCCTGCGCTCCCTCGTCTCCGCCCAGGCCCAGGTGCAGGGCATGGGGAAGATCGACGTCGACTCCGACGCCGTGGGGGAGCACGCCACCCTCATCGAGCTGACCGGGGAGGCCGGCGTCCGGAAGACCCTCGTGGACTCGAAGGGCCGCCGCTCCGCCGGGGCGACCTTCCAGGACCAGGGCACCCCCATCGCACCGCCCCCCCTCTCCCCCGCCCTGGCGGACGGGCTGACGGACCGCGGCGAGCTCGTCAAGGGGGGATACGGCTACGCCATCTACCTCCCCGACTCCGGCGACACCTCCCGCTGGATCCACGAGGAGGTCCGGATCCGCAAGAAGGGCAAGGGAAAGAAGGCGCGGACCGTGGAGTCCGTGCGGCTCCAGAACGACTCCGGCGGCACCGGGCAGGTGGGCGTGGACCTGTCGGAATCGATCTGGTGCGCCTACGCCCGCCCCGTGAAGCGGGGCTCCAGCGGGAACCGCGCCTTCTTCACCTACCAGCTCGGCGACATCCTCCAGTCGGGGAATGAGGTGGCGAAGCACGAGGTGTCCCCGACGATGATGACCGGGGAGGAGGCCTACCTCGGTGCGGGCATCACCTCCCCCGTCGCCACGGGCACGGCGGGGCACGACGGGGACGTCTGGAAACTGACCAATTGAGGCGTCCCGACGGGGGCGCGGGGAGAACGGCCATGGCCGACGGGAGCGGGGCGGGCGGAACGGGCGGGGCGGGAGGGGACGAGCCCTGGAGGGACGGGCCGGACTCCTACAGCCCGCCCTCCCTGGTCTTCCTCCACAGGCTGCAGTTCCGGCTCGCGGCCCTGGTGGGGCTCTGCGTCCTCCCCCTCGCCGCCCTGCTGGTGGTGGAGCACGTCCACGCCCGCACCGGCGCCGTCGTCGCCGCCGGCCGCGAGGCGGGGCGCCTCGCCCGCATCGCGGCCCGCAACCAGGAGCAGGACTTCGCCCGGACCCGCCAGCTCCTCGAGGCCCTCTCCGGGGCGCGTGTGATTCGCGAGGGCACCGCCGCGGAACGGACGGCCCACTTCAGGGACCTCGTCTCCCGCACCCCGGGCCTCCTCGACATCCACCTGCTCCGCCCCGACGGCACGGTCCTCGCGAGCGCGCTCCCCGCGGAGGAGGCCGCCGCCCTCTGCGACCGGGAGGTCGTCGCGGAGTCCGTGAAGACCGCCCTGTCCGCCGTGGGGAACTTCCGGACCGGCGGCGGGCAGGGGCCCACGGTGCACGTCGTCCTGCCCCTCGCGGGGAAGGAGGGGCCGCCGGACCTCGTCCTCGGGGCCACCGTCGGCCTCGGGTGGCTGGCCCAGTTCCAGCGGGCCCTGGATCTCCCCGGGGACTCTGTGCTCGAACTCCTCGATCCCGAGGGGAGGCTGATGCTCCGCCTCCCCGAGGCCGGGTCCCCCGTCGCCGGGTGGATGCACCCCGCCCCCGCCCTCCTCCGGGACCTCCCCCTCGGCGAGGACCTCCCCGTGGTGGCCGCGGACACCGACGGCGTGCGGAAGTTCTTCGGCCTCTGCCCCCTCGTGACGGGCGGCAGCAAGCAGGGCTTCAACGTCGCCATCGGCATCCCCGAGTCCATCGTCACGGAGCCCCTGGACCGGGCCCTCCTCCTCAACCTCGTCCTGACGGGGACGGTGCTCCTCGTCTGCCTCGGGGTCGCCCGCGTGCTCGGGAACCGGCTCATCCTGCGGAGGGTCAACGGGCTCATCCTCGCCACCCGGCGGCTCGCCTCCACGGACCTCTCGAAGCTCCGGGCCCGCGTCCGCGTCTGCCAGGACCCGAGCGAGCTCGGGGACCTGGAGCGCTCCTTCGACGACATGGCGCGGGCGCTGGAGAAGAGGGGGTCGGAACTCGACGCCCGGGCGAAGGAGCTGGAGAGGCGGGGGGGCTAGCCCGGCTTCTTCGGCTCGATCCCCAGGGCCCCGGCGCCGCCGGAGAGGAAGCGCGCCTTCCATCCGGCGAGGGTCTCCGGCGGCACGGAGAGCTCCTTCGCCACCTCCACGACGGACTCCCCGCGGAGCACCCGCTGTACCGCCTGGAGGCGCTTCTCCGGGAGGAACATGCCCCGCTCGAGGATGGGGCGGATCACCTTGTCGACGCCCCCGGGCTCGGCGGCGAGGATCCGGATCTCGTCGGCGTTGGAGGTGACGATGAAGACCTCGAGGTTGTTGCTCTTCGGATCGGCGGGATAGAAGAAGAAGCCCGGGCGCGAGGGATTGAAGCCCTCCGTGGTCCCCACCGTCGTCTCGCCGTCGGGGAAGCTCACGTTCACCTTCCGCCCCTGCCGGTAGACGGGGGGCAGCTTGAGCTTGTTCTCCTTGAAGTGCTTGTTCCCCTCGAGGGACTTCACGAAGTAGACGGCCTTGACGATCTGGAACTCGACGAAGCGGCCGTGCTGGCGGGCCTCGTCGTGGGGGGGGAAGAGCGTGAAACCGTCCCCCGTGGGGCGGAATCCGTCGACGATCCCCCTCTCCCGCTTCTTGTCCAGGTACGCGACGACGACCTTGGTGCCCTTGTTCGAATCGTCGGTGGGTGCCACCTTGATGCCTCCACGCCATCTACCCCGAATCGCCATTATCGGCGGTGAGGGGGGCGGGACCGCAATCTCCGGGGGCGGGGAGGGGGGATGGTCCGCCTCACTCCAGCCGCCGCAGCACCTCCTCCACCTCCCCGGGCAGGAACCCGAAGGGACCGGGCTCCCCGCGGTAGAGGACGATGCCCTCCGCGTCCAGCACGTACATGCGGTCGGGCCAGGCCCCGTACAGGCGCCCCACGGCGTCGTCCACGCCGTCCACGACGGCGGGCATGGTCGCCCCGCACCGGCCGAGGCAGGCCTCGGCGGCGGCGCGGCGCTCGCCGTCGGTGCGCGGCTGCGGGACGGAGATCCCGTCCTTCACGTTGTCCGGGGTGACCCACTCGTCGGAGGCGTGGGCCTCCCGGACGTAGACCATGAGGAAGTTCGCCGTCGCCCCGTGCCGCGCCTTCACCGCCTCGACGTCGCCGAACCGGCGACGGAAGGGTCCTCAGGTCCCGGAGCCGAAGACGAGGACCAGCGGGCGCCCCTGGAAGGTCGAGAGGGAGAGGGACGTCCGCCCGTCGGCGGTGAGGAGCGTGAAGTCCGGTGCCGCGGACCCGACCTCGACGGAGGACGCGGTGAAGTGGAGCCAGGCGCGATCCACGCCGGGGGGCGCCGCGTCCCGCGGATCCCGGGGGCCCGAAGGGGCCGCGGAGGCGCAGCCCGCGGCGAGGAGCAGCAGGACGACCATCAGGGGGGCGGCGTTCACGGTGCCTCCTTCCGGGGGGAGGGACGCGGCGCGGACGCCGGTGCAACGGCTCCCCGCCCGCCCCGCCTATCCCCGGCTGCGGCGCCTCGAGGCCTGCCGCGCCCGGACCCGCTTCCAGAACTCCGCCTTGTTGGGGGCGGGGGGCGGACGATCGTCGCCGCCGCGGCCGCCGCGGCCCTGCCCCCTCGATCCGCCCTTCCCCTGCGCCCCCGGGGGTGCCGGCGGGGGGCCGGCGGCGTAGTCGAACTCGGGCAGGGTCACCCGCGGGATGGAGGCGCCGATCTCCTTCTCGAGCTTCTTCACGAGGGTCATCTCCTCCGGGGCCACGAGGGTGAAGGCGTCCCCCTTGGATTCCGCGCGGGCGGTGCGGCCGACGCGGTGGAGGTAGTCCTCCGTGGTGCGCGGGAAGTCGAAGTTGACGACGTGGGTGATCCCCTCGACGTCGATGCCGCGGGCGGCGAGGTCCGTGGCGACGAGCACCCGCACGGTGCCCGCGCGGAAGGCCGCCATGGTCTTCTCCCGCTGGCCCTGGGTGCGGTCCCCGTGGAGCACGCCGGCCTCGATGCCGTGGGGCCGCAGGGCCTTGGCGAGGCGGTCGGCCCGGTGCTTGGTGCGGGTGAAGACGAGGACGGCGTCCATCCGCTCCCGGCGCAGCAGCACCGTGACGAGGGCGGTCTTGCGGTGGGCGGGCACGGGGAAGATGGCGTGGGTGATGCCCACGGGGGCCATGGTCTTCTTCGGGTGGCCGACGCGGATCTTCTCCGGCTTCCGCATGACCTCGCGGGAGAGGCGGTCCACTTCCGGGGGCATGGTGGCGGAGAAGAGCATGGTCTGGCGGCCCGCGGGGAGCAGCGCGAAGATGCGCCGCACGTCGGGCAGGAAGCCCATGTCGAGCATGCGGTCGGCCTCGTCGAGGACGAGGACCTCGAGCCCGGAGAACCGGGTGGCACCGCGGGCGGCGTGATCCAGCAGCCGGCCCGGGGTCGCCACGACGATGTCCACGCCCCCGCGGAGCGCCCGGGACTGCTCGTCCATGCCGACGCCGCCGTAAACCGCGGCGCAGCCGATGGAGGTCCCCCCGGAGAGGTCGATGGCGACGCCCCGCACCTGCAGGGCGAGTTCGCGGGTGGGGACGAGGATCAGCGCCCGGGTCCCCGCGGGGCGCTTCCCGGCGAGGAGCCGGGTGAGGATCGGAAGGAGGAAGGCCGCCGTCTTCCCGCTCCCCGTCTCCGCCGAGGCGACGAGATCGGCCCCGGCCAGGGCGAGGGGGATGGCCCTGTCCTGGATGGGCGTGGGCTTCTCGAAGCCCTGCTTACGAAGCGTGTCGCAGAGGACCGGGGGGAGGCCGAGCGTGTTGAAGGGCACGGGAAGCTCCAGTGGGAAGGCGGGGAGAGGCGGGGACGTTCTCAAGTTATAAAGTTATTCCCGGTGCGACCTTCCAAACCACGAGGGGGGAAGTGGAATAACTTTATAACTTGAGAACGTCCCCGCCTCTCCCCGCCTCCGCGGCGCTACTCCTTCCAGGAGGCCAACGAGGGGAGGGCGGTGCCGCGGGCGAGGAGGACGGCCTCCACGCGGCGGCTCGCGCCCCTCCCGACGGCGACGGCGGCGACGCGGAAGGCGGCGGGCTCCGCGGAGAGGCGCTCCACGGTCACGCGAACCCCGATCCCGTCCACGTCCACGGACCCGCCGGCCCACGCGGGGTCCCGGACGAGGGCGGCGCGGGCCGCCTCGACGCCGCCCTCGGCGGCGTATAGGACCGCCGCACTGTCCCGGCCCCGCCGGCCGTCCCGGGAGAGGTCCATCATCCTCTGCGCCGTGACCATGGCGAGGGTCGAGAGGAGGAGGGCGAGGGCGAGGACCAGGAGGATGGAGAATCCCGATTCGCGGGACCGCCCGGCGGCCGGGGTCGCGGGGGCCGTCACTTCCCCTCCTCCCCCGCCCGCAGAGCGACGGCGGTGGACAGCGGCGGCGGCGTCCCCCCTCCGTCGCGCGGGGCGTAGCGCAGTGTCGCCTCCACGAGCCGCCCCCGCCGTTCCGCCCGGAAGGAGCGGATCCCCGAGGCGACGATGCGCTCACCGGCGCCGTCCGCGCGCACCAGCCTCCCCCGCCGCAGCGTCCACGAGAATCCCCCCCCGGGCCCGGCGCCCCGGAGCACCCCGTCCCCCGCCTCCTCCACCGCGGCGGCCCCGCGGAGGTCCCGCTCCAGCGCGTCCAGGGTCCGGGCCGCCTCCTGCACCACCGTCGCGGCGTCCTGCCCGAGGTCGGCGGCCCGCCGGGAGCGGACCATCAGCCCCGCGGCGAGGGCCGCCACGCAGGAGCCGACGAACAGGACGAAGAGGGCCTCGGAGAGGGTGAAGCCGGATTCCCGGTTCCTCATGGCCGCTCCTCCACGGCGCGCAGGGTGGCCAGCCGCTCCTCCCGCGGCTCCCCGGCCGGGGAGACCCACCGGACCCGCACCTCGACGGAGACGAGCCCCGGCCCCGCGGGCCGGATCCTCTCCGTCGCGGCGGCGCCGGAGAGCCTCCGCGCCAGGTCCGCGGGGACGGTGAACGCCCGCTCCCCCGGCTCCGGAGCGGCGGCGCCGGCGGCGAAGGCCTCGAGCCTCGAGGTGCAGACCCGTTGTGCGGCGACGCGGTCGTGGGATTCCCGCGCGAAGCGGAAGTCCTTCGATTCCACGACGACGAGGGAGGAGGCGAGGAAGCCGAGGATCCCGAGGCAGACCACGACCTCCATGGCCGTGATCCCCCCCTCCCCGTTGCGATCCCTCACCATGGCCGGATGATCTCCTGGTAGCCGCCGGTGACGAGGAAGACGCTCCGGTAGACGAGAAAGGCCAGCCCCCCCGCCACCACGAGAACCACGGGGTAGCACCAGGAGGCGGCAACCCCGGCCGCGGCGAGGGCCTTCTCCTCGCACTCCCCCCCCAGGGCGACGAGGGCCCCCCCGAAGGACTCCGGCGGTCCCCCGGAGGCGGCCACGAGCCGGGCCGCGGCGAAGGGGGGAAGGCCGCAGAAGGGGGCGACGCGGGCCAGGGGCTCGCCGTGGGCGATGCCGGCGGCGGCCACCTCGAGGGCCTCCGCCAGCACCGGCGCCCCGGCCACGGGGGCGGCCCGGGAGAACACCTCGTGGAGGGGGACGCCGGAGGAGACGAGGACCCCCATGACCCGCAGCACCCGCCCGGCGGCGTCGAGGCGGAGGATGCGCCCGAGGCCGGGCATCCAGAGGAGCATTCCCCGGACCAGGGGAGCGGTCCGCGGGTCCCTCCGGAACGCCCCGACGGCGGCGGCCCCGAAGGCGAGGACCAGCGCCGCCCATGCGGCGACGGGCACCACCCTCGCCACGAGGGCGGCGTCCTTGAGCCCCCGGGCGAGCATCAGGTGCTCGTAGCGGGGGGAGCGCCAGTCCCAGTCCACGACCGCCCCCGACGACTCCTGGACGACCACCTGGGAGGCGATGCTGAAGAACTGGGGCAGGATCAGGACGACCATCCACCACGCCACGAGCAGGACGACGACGGCGTAGAGGAGCCCCACGCCGGCCCGGCGGCGCACCGCCACCCAGTCCGGCTCCCGCGCGTCGGCCGCGGCGATGACGTCGGCCACGCGGCCCGTCCCCTCCACGGCCCGCACCGCCGCCGCCCCCTCCAGCGAGAGGAACCGGGCCCGGGGCGTGGCGAGGCTCGCCCCGAGGGAGGCCCCGCCGTCGACCTTCCCGAGGACCTCGAGGACCGCGGCCCTCCGCCGCCCCGACACGTCCCCCGCCAGGGCGGCCAAGGCGGCGCCGGGACTCTCCCCCCGCCGGGCCGCGGCGCCGAGGAACCGCAGGACCTGGAGCCGGAAGCGGAGCGGAAGGGGCCGCCGTCGGCCCCGGAGCACGACGGGCAGGAACCGGGGGGCGAAGAGGAGCGCGAGGCCGACGAAGGCGGAGACGACCAGGGCGTTGCCGATGGCGTTCAGGTCGTAGTCGGAGAAGGCCGACAGGGCGGTCCCGATGGCCAGGATGCCGGCCAGGGTGCCGACGGCGATGAAGAACGGGCGGGGTCGTTCTCTCTCGGTCATGGCCCGGTCAGAGCAGCGCCCTCTGCAGGGCGAAGATGGGGTACATGACCCCCAGCACCACGACGAACACCAGGAACCCGATGCAGACCTGGAATGCGGGGGAGATGACCTGGACGTACCGGTCCAGGACCTCCCTGCGGGTCTCGTCGAGGAGGCGCGCCACCTCCGCCATTCCCTCCCCCGCCTCCCCCCTCCGCTCCGCCGCCCCGACGAGCCAGGCCATGGAGGGGGGGAGGATCCCCGCCTCCTTCACGGCGTCGGCCAGGCCGGAGCCGCCGCGGACCCGCTCCGCCGCGGCCTCCGCCGCCGCCCGCAGGGCGGGCTCCTGCGCCGACGCGCCGGCGAGGAGCAGGGCACGATCCCCGGGAAGGCCCCGGCGCAGCAGCCCCTCCAGGACGGAGGCGAAGGAGCCGAGCTCCGCCGCAAGGCGCATGGGGCCGACGAAGGGGAGCCGCCAGCCGATCCCCAGGGGGAGGCCGACCCCGTCCATGGGACGCCGCAGCCAGGAGAAGAGGAGGACCGCGGCCAGGGCCGCGGGGACGAGGAGGAGGCCGCCCCCGACGCCGGCGAGCCCGAGGAGGAACCTCGTCAGCGCGGGGAGTTCGAGGGGGTTCCCGCGCCGGTCCATCACCTGCGGGAAGATCGCCCCGAACTGGGGCACGATGAACTCGAAGAGGAACCAGGTGATGGCGGAGAGGAGGATCAGCATGATCACCGGGTAGGTGAGGGCCCGCCGCACCCGGGCGTCGGCCTCGGCCCGCCGGGCGGCGTGGCGGGCGATCTCCTCCAGGGTGCCGGGGAGGTCGCCGGAGGCGGCGCCGGCCTCCAGGAGGGCGGCGTACACCGGCGGGAACTCCTTCCCCCGCTTCCGGTAGGCGTCGGCGAGGGAGGCCCCCGCCTCGACGTCGGCGGCCATGGCCTCGGCGCCGGCCCGGAGCCTCCCCCCTGCGAGGTCCTTCGCCACCTCGCGGAAGGCCTGCCCGAGCGGCATCCCCATGCGGCAGAAGTCCGCCAGCGCCCGGTGGAAGTGGACGAGCTGATCCAGGTCCCTCATGCCGCCCCCAGCACCCGTTCGACCTCCTCCACCGTCGTGCCTCCCGCGGCGACCAGCGCCGCCGCCTCCTCGCGGATGGACCGGTACCCCGTCGCCGCCGCCGCCGCGGCCAGCCCCTCGGCATCGGCCCGCGCGAGAATCGCGTGCCGAAGCCCCGCCGACATGGGGAGCCACTCGGCGAGGAGACGCCTCCCCCGGTAGCCCTCGCCCGCGCTCCGCCGCACCAGCCGCTGTCCGAGCACCCCGCGCACCGCCGTCGTCAGCACGAAGGGCTCCACCCCCATCTCCAGCAGCCGCGCGAACACCCCCGGCGCCGTCCCCGCGTGCACCGTGGAGACGACGAGGTGGCCCGTGAGCCCCGCCTCCAGCGCGATGGCCGCCGTCTCCCGGTCCCGGATCTCGCCCACGAGGATCACCTCCGGGTCCTGCCGGAGGAGGGAGCGCAGCGCGCGGGCGAAGTCGAGCCCCGCGGCGGGATTCACCTGGGTCTGCGTCACCCCCGGGAGGCGCCGCTCCACGGGATCCTCCACGGTGACGATGGAGCGGGGCCGGCCGGCGGCGGCGAGGTGGCGGATGCAGGCGTAGAGCGTCGTCGTCTTCCCGCTCCCGCTCGGGCCCGTGAGGAATACCGCCCCGGAGGGCTGCTCCACGGCCCGCTTGAGCCCCGAGAGCAGCGCCGGCGGGAGGCCGAGGGCCGCGAGGTCCGGCGCCGCCGCCTCCGGCGCGTCGAGGCGCAGCGCCGCCCGCTCGCCGAGGATGGTGGGGAAGGTGGCCACGCGGACCTCGGCCCCCGTCGGGGAGCGGTCCGCGGGGATGCGCCCCTCCTGGGGGACGTCGGTGCGGTAGACGAGGAGGTCGGAGAGGGACTTGAGGCGCCCGAGCACCGTGGCCATGAGCGCCGCGGGCAGGACCTCCAGCTCCTCCAGCGCCCCGTCGCGGCGGGCGCGGACGAGGAGCCCCCGCTCGTCGGGGTCGAGGTGGAGGTCGCTGGCGCCCAGATCCCGGGCCCGCCGCAGCATCCGCTCCACCGCCTCCGTCGCGGTCCTGTCCGGCGCCGTCCTGTCGGGCACGCTCTTCACGGAACGCCTCCTCACCTACCTGTTTGCGGATTCCCGGTCGAGGATCTCGAGAATCCTCGTCGCCACCCCGGCGAGTTCCGCGCCGTCGGGCAGGATGCCCTCGGCATACTTCCTGGCGTCCTCGACGAGCCTCCGTGCCGCCTCGCGGTCCTCGCCCCCCCGCGCGGCGTCGGCGTTCCTGAGCTTCGACGCGGCGAGCTGGAGCTCCACGCGGGAACTCCTCTCGGCCCTCTCGATCTCGACCCGGAACCCGCTGAGGAGCGAGTCCCTGTTCATGCGGTCCCTCGCGGCCTTCACCGCCGCCTTCCCGACGACGGAGATGGCCACGGGCCCCCCCGCCACCAGGGCCGCGGCGACGAGGAGGGCCCCCGCCTTCCCCGGGTTCCGCTTTCCCCACCGCCGGATCCGCGTCGCCGTCCCCGGCGGCCGCGCGGCGATGGGTTCGTCGACGCGCACCCGGCGCAGCTCCTCGGCGAACTCCTCCGCCGTCGGGTAGCGCCGCTCCCGGTCCTTCTCCATCACCTTGTCGATGACGACCCGGAGGTCCGCGGGGATGACGGGGTTGAGCCTGCGGGGGTTCTCGGGGTCCGTGGCGAGGATCTTCTGGTAGAGGGAATCCCTCGACGCGGCGCGGAAGGGGAGGCGGAGCGTGAGGGCCTCGTAGAGGGTCACGCCCATGGAGTAGACGTCGGTGCGGCGGTCGAGGCGGATGCGGTGGGCGGCGATCTGCTCCGGGGACATGTAGGCCGGGGTGCCCATGAGGGCGCCGGTCTGGGTGAGGCTGAGGCCGACCCCCTCCTCGTCCCGGGCGAGGCCGAAGTCGAGGAGCACCGGGTCGCCGCCGGGGGTGATCATGATGTTCCCCGGCTTGATGTCCCGGTGGATGAGGCCCGCCTCGTGGGCCACGTGGAGGGCGCGGGAGGCCCGCTCGACGAGGAGGAGCACCCGGCGTACCTCCTCACGCGTGCCCGCCGTGACCTTCCCGCCGCTCCCCCCGGGCGGTTCGCCGGGGTCGTCGGGGACCGCCTCGTCCGCCTCCGTGGACCCATGGGGGAGGCGCGTGACGCGGCTCGCGCCGGGGTCGGCGACGAGGCCAGCGGCGGTGCGGGAGACGTGGATCCAGTGCTCCAGGGTCTCCCCCTCGACGTAGCGCATGGCGATGAAGGGGACCCCGCCGATCTCGCCCGCCTCGAAGACGGTGCAGATGCCGGGGTGGTCGAGGCGGGAGGCGACGGCGGCCTCCCGCTCGAAGCGCCTGCGGAGAACGTCGGAGGAGGCGAAGACGGGGGAGAGGATCTTGAGGGCGGCGCGGCGGCGGAGCCGCTCGTCCTCGGCGAGGTAGACGACCCCCATGCCGCCCCGGCCGAGCTCCCGGAGCAGCCTGTAGGAACCGAGGCGATCCCCGACGGCCCCCGTGAAGGTGGAGGCGGCCGCGGCGTCCCCTCCCCCCTTCAGCGTGGGCGCGGAGGCGAGCACGTGGCGCGCGGCGGCGGAGGCGCGGCGGTGCTCCTCGGCCACGATGTCCCAGAACCCCGGGAAGAGGTTCTTGTAGGCCTCCATCCCCTTGAGGGCGCCCCCGTCGGCGTCGGCGGCGACCATCCGCCGGACCGCGCCCCGCACGCGATCCCGCTCCGACCGCGTCCCCGCCCCCGGGCGGAGCGCCCGGTCCGCCAGGGGGAGGAGGCCGAGGTGGGCGCGGAGGGCCGCGGCGTGGTCGGGGTGGGCGGAGCAGAAGGCATCGAGGTCGAAGGCGCCGGCGGACTGGAGGTCCTGGGCCTCCGCCAGCAGTTCCTCGAGCCCCCCCTCGGGGTCATCCATGGCCACCGCCCCGCAGCCGCTCCACGGCCTCCCGGAAGCGCAACAACGCCCTCCCGTACAACCTCTTTGCGGAAGCCGGCGGGAGGTGCATGGATTCCCCCGCGGCGGCGACGGTGAGACCCTCCTCCCGCGTGAGGCGGAGGATGGCGCGCTCCGCCTCGGGGAGGGCCTCCATGGCCCGGCGGGCGTGGTCCTCGAGCTCGCCGGCGACGGCGATCTCGCTGGGGGAAGGCCCGGGGGAGGCGATGCGGGAGACCGTGGGGTCGTCGGGGCCGCCCCCCTCCCGGCGGGCGGAGCGCTTGCCCGTGCCGAGGTGGGCACGGACCGCCATGAGGGCCTTCTTGACGGCGATGCCGACGGCCCATCGCCGGAAGGAGCCGTCGCCGCGGAACTCGAAGCCGCCGCGGGCCTCGTAGGCGGCGAAGCGGGCCTCCTGCATGACGTCGTTGACGGAGACGCGGCGGCGGAGGGAGGAGGGGAGCCCGCGCTCCGCGGCCCGGCGGAGGTCGGCGTCGCAGAGGGCGAGGAGGGATTCGAGGGCCGCCGGATCCCCGTCCCGGAATCTCCGCGCGAGCTCCTCTTCGTTCAGGGGGGGGACGTTCCTCACTTCGTCACTTTCCTGTGGGAGGGGAATACGGTACCCGACCCGATTCATCGGGGTTGGGTGATGGGATTCCGCCCGGCCGGAAGCCGCGAGCCCAACCCCGGTGAATCGGGTCGGGTACCGTATACCCCTCCTTCCCCCCGGGAGGCTACACTCGTCTTCCTCGGAACTGTGGAAGGAACGGGGGCCGCCGGCTCCCTGTCTCAAGGGGGTAGATCGATGACCGTGCGGATGGAGGGAACGACCCTCGGGCCGTACCGGGTCCTTTCCACCCTCGGCTCCGGCGGGATGGGCACGGTCTACCTCGCCTCCGTGGAGGGGGAGGTCCCGGGGCTGGCGCGGGGCACCCGGGTGGCGCTCAAGTGCATCCACGGCCACCTCGTGGACTCCTCCCCCGAGAACCTCCGCCGCTTCACCCGCGAGGCCGACGTCGGCCGGCGGATCGACCACCCCAACGTCGTCCGCACCCTGGGGGCGGGGACCGTCGTCCTCGACGGGAGGACGGTCTACTACCTCGTGATGGAGTTCGTGGAGGGACGGACCCTCGGCGAGATCCTGACGGACACCCCCGGCCCCGCCCCGGAGGCCCTCTGCCGCCACATCGGGTCCGAGGCGGCCCGCGGCCTCGCCGCGGTCCACGCGGCGGGCATCGTGCACCGGGACATGAAGCTCGACAACGTGTTCGTCACGAACGACGACACCGTGAAGATCATGGACTTCGGCCTCGCCTTCGTCCACGGCGAGATGGTGCGCATCAGCCGGTCCGGGATGTTCCTCGGCTCCCTCGCCTACGCGGCCCCGGAGCAGATCGACGGGGAGGGCGGCGCCGTGGACCACCGCTCCGATCTCTACGCCCTCGGGTGGATCCTCTACGCCCTCGCCGCCGGCGGCCACCCCCTCAAGGGGATGGACTACCGCGCCGTCGTCGGCCGCCAGCTCCGGGGGGAGCCGGAACCGCTGCGCTCCATCAACCCCCGGATCTCCCCCTTCCTCGAGGCCGTCGTCCACCGGCTCCTCGCCAAGGACCCGGAGAACCGCTTCGGCTCCGCCGACGGGGTGGCGGAGGTCCTCCAGGAGGGGGAGTCCTCCCCCTGGTGGCGGGAACGGTGCCGGGGCGGGGACCGTCCGGCCCCCGGCGGATCCCCCCTCCTCGGGAGGCGGGAGGAGCTCCGGGTCCTCGGGGAGGCGCTCCGGGAGGCGGCCACCGGGTCCGGCGCCGTTGTGCTCGTCCACGGGGAGGCCGGCGCCGGGAAGTCCCGCCTCCTCGAGGAGTTCAGGGCGGAGGTGGAGCGCGAGGGGGGGAAGGCCACCTTCCTCACGCTCTCCTTCCCCCTCCCGGGGGAGCGCCCCGGCCTCCCGCCGGGTATGGCCGACCCCGCCGCCCCGCTGTCGGCCCTGGTCGAAGCCGCGGCGAGGGGGTCCCGCCGTCCCGGGGAACCGCCCCCGGCCGGTCCCGACCTCCTTCGGCGCCTGGCCGACTCCCTCTCCCGGGAGGGGACCACGGTCCTCGTCCTGGAGAACGTCCACGCCGGGGGCGCGCCGGCGGAGGCCCTCTTCGCGTCCCTCTCGGCGGAGGTCCGGGGGAGGCGCATCCTCCTCGTGAGGATCTCCCGGACTCCCCCGCCCCCGGGGCCGGCGGCGGAGGGGGGGGGGGCCCCGGGCCGCCGCGTCCTCCATCTCGGGGGGCTCGGGAGGGAGGACCTCGCCGCCCTCCTCTCCGCCGCCCTGGGGTCCGGGTCTCCCGACTCCGGACTCCTCGACCGGGTCCTCGGGAAGTCCGGTGGGAACCCGCTCTTCGCCCTGGAGATCCTGCGTCGGTTCCGCGAGGGCGGGGACCTCGTGGAGCGGGCCGACGGCGCCTGGTGCCTGAAGGAGGGGGCCTCGGCGCTCGAGACCATCATGACCGTGGGGGATCTCCTCGGGCCGAGGATCGGGGAGCTCCCTCCCGCGGATCGGGAGATCCTCGAGGCCGCGGCCTGCGCGGGCTACGAGTTCGATCCCCTCGTGGTGGGAGACGCTCTCGGCCACGCCCCCATCCCCCTGCTCCGCCGGCTGAACGCCCTCCAGGAGAAGCAGGGGCTGGTGCGGGCGGCGGGCGACCGGTTCGTCTTCCAGAGCCGCCCCCTGCAGGAGTCGATCCTCCGCGGGCTTCCGAAGGCGGCGGTCCGCCTGTACGGGGCCGCCCTGGAGGCCTCAGGGAAGGGGCGGAGGAGCCCCGCCGCGGCGGCCGGGGGGTTCGCGGCCCGGGCCCGCGCGGCGGACCCCGGCGAGGCCGGGCCCGGGAAGGCGAGGGTCGTCATCGTGGACGACACCGACGCCACCCGCAACCTCCTCGGGGAGCAGGTCCTCGCCCTGGGGCACGAGGCGGTGCTGGCCTCCGACGGCATCACCGGCCTCGCCCGGATCCGGCGGGTGCTCCCCGACCTGGTGCTGCTGGACCTGGAGATGCCGGGCCTCGACGGCCGCGAAGTCCTGGCGCGGCTCAAGCAGGGGGACCGGACGAGGGACATCCCGGTCATCATCGTGACGGGGCTCGCCGAGAACGCCGTCGCGGTCCACTGCCTGGACGCCGGCGCCGACGACTTCCTGGTGAAGCCCTTCGACCTCGCCGTGCTCCGGGCCCGGATCCGCCCCTGCATCGAGCGGCGCATGCGGCGGATCCGGGACCGGGAGTTCGAGCGGCGCCTCGAGGAGGCCAACCTCCGGCTGGTGGACGAGGTCCGCGCCCGGACCGGGGAGCTCGAGGCCGCCCACGCGCGGCTCTCCGAGGTGGACGGGGCCAAGGACGGGTTCCTGGCGCTCATCGCCCACGAGATGCGGACCCCCCTCACGGGGCTCGTCGCGTCGAGCGACATCATCATCGGCGAGGCGGCCGCCGACGACGGGCTCGGGGAGCTCCGCGAGATCTTCCGCGGCTCCCTCAAGCGCCTGAACCGGCTCGTGGACGACGCGCTCCTGCTGACGGAGCTGAGGCTCGCCGCCGACGACCATCCCCGCGAGGAGCGCTCCCTGGCCGGGATCCTCCGGGGGGCGGCGGCCGACGCGGCCCCCTTCGCGGCGGCCCGCGGGGTCGCCCTCGACGTGCCCTCCCTCGAGGGGGTGGTGGCCGCCACGGGGAGCCTCCTCGACCGGGCCCTCTCGGCGCTCCTCGAGTGCGCCGTGAAGTTCTGCGAACCGGGGCAGGCGGTCTCCGTCACCGGCGGCCCCGCGGGAAGCGGGATCCTGCTCCAGATCCGGACCCCCTCGGGCACCCTCCCCCCCTCCGCGCAGGCCGGCTTCTTCGAGGTCTTCGGCGTCGCCGACCCGGTGACCCCCGGGGGGGACCTCGGCCTCGGGCCCGCCGTCGCCGAGAAGGTGGTGCGGCTCCAGGGCGGGTCCGTCGAGGTGCAATCCCTCGACCCCGGGGGTATCCTCTTCACCGTCACGCTTCCGGCCGCCACCCCGGCCGGGGAATGGAGCCACGAATGAAGCGCATCCTCGTGATCGACGACGACGCCTTCACGCGGGCGATGATCAAGGAGATCCTCGACGACCCGGGCTACGAGCTGGTGGAGGCCCCCGACGGGACGGAGGGGCTGAAGCTCCTCAAGGAGCAGTCCTTCGACCTCGTCCTCCTCGACGTCTTCATGCCCGGCCTCGACGGGTTCGAGACCCTGGAGAAGATGGAGGACGGGGGCCGGAAGGTCCCCGTGATCGTCATGTCGGGACGCGGCCACAGCACCGGCGCCTTCCCCCTGCACCTGGCCATGACGCTGGGGGCCGACGAGACCATGAACAAGGGGGCGATCCCCGATGAGCTGGCGGGGAAGGTCCGGGAGGTCCTCGGCCGCACCGCGTAGACCGGTCACCCGTGCCCCGCCGCCGCCCCCTCCTCGCCCCCCCTGGGAGGGAGGAAGTACCGCCCCGGCCGCTTCCCCAGGTCGCGGAGGACGGCCCCGAGGAGCCGCACCCCGTCCCGCGCGCCGACCTCCCGGGCCCTCATGGCCACGAGGAGGGCGCAGGCGAAGGAGACCGCGAAGTTGAGGAACCCGATGACGGCGATCCCCGTCACGGCGGAGATCGCCTGCGGGTTCGCGAAGGGATCGGGCCCGAGGGAGAGGAGGGCCAGGGTGAGGGCCGCCGTGGAGAGGGTGACGTGGCGCACGTCCAGGGGGAGCCCGAAGAACCGGGCGAAGACGGGGGACATGCCGAGAAGGAGGCCGAGGCTCACGTTCCCCCCGAAGATCCCGGCGAGGCGCCGGACCGCCTCCCCCGCCGCCGCGGCGCCGCGCATCCCGACGACGGCCCGGAGGAACCGATCCGCGGCCAGCGCCTCGGGGAGGCGGCGGTAGATCACCCAGTTCTCGAGCCAGCCCGCGGCGAGGCTCGACATCCAGAGGAAGACCCCGGTGATCACGGCGAAGGGGATCGTGGGCCCGTCGAAGGGCTGCAGGGAGTGGATCACGTAGTCCGCGGTGGCGGTGTCGAGGAAGGGGGCCCCCTCCCTCCCCAGCCACCAGAAGTGGAAGAGCGCGGCGACGGGGATGGCGAGGCCGATGTTCCCGAGGATGGCGGCGAGCTGGGACCGGGTGACCCGGGCCACCATGGCGACCACGGGACCGAAGTCGCGGGCGCCGCCCGCCCCCCGGAGGGCCCCCGCGAGCCAGGCCGCCGTGGCCGAGGGCTGCTTCGTCGCGAGCGTCATCCCGAGGGCGGCCATGAGCAGGAAGCTCGCGGCGTAGTTGGCGGAGTGGAAGAGCCCCTGGAAGAAGAGGGGCAGCGTCATCCACCCGATCAGGAACTTGAGCACCGTCGTCCCGCCGGTCAACGCCCCGCCGCCGCCCGCCGCCGCCAGCATCCCCAGCCACTCGCGCCGCGTCGAGGTCGCGTAGTGCCCACCCGTCGTCCCCGCCCGCTCCACCACCTTGCGGGCGAGCTGGCGGCTGCTGGTCCGGAGGAGGCCGAGGACGCTGCTCTGCCGCGTCGCGTCGCGGAGCAGGGCCGCGAGTAGGCGGGTGGACTCGCCGGCGCGCTCACCCCCGGCCATGGGGCCCTCGAACCGGAGCAGCGTCGCGATGCGGTCGAGCCCCTGGTCGATGCACTCGAGGCGGAAGACGAGGTCGGTGCTCACGCCGTGGTGCTCGATGTGCTCCCGCACCCTCCCGCAGGCCTCCCGGCAGCGGGCGACGGCCTCCCCCGCGGCGGGGCCCGCCGGCCCCTCCCCCGCGTTGGCCGCCACCGCCGCCGCCAGCGCGAGGAAGGCCCCGTCGTCCCACCCGTCGCGGAGCAGGATGTCCTCGGACAGGCCGAGGGCGGCGACGCGGGCCGCGAGGTGGGCGAGGGCCCGCTTCCGCTCCGCCTCGAGGGCGGTTCGCGCGCCCTCGTCGAGGAGGACCCGGACCAGCCGCTCCGCGAGGGGACCGTCGAGGGTGTCGAGCCACTCCACGTCGACCCGGCGGCGGAAGGTGCGGCGCAGCGCCCGGGCGAGGTCCCGCTGGTCCGGCGGCGCGGGCATGAGCGACGCGTAGAGGCGATCCCCGAGCTCGGCGAGGAGGCCGGTGCCGCGGGGGAGCCCCGTGGAGCAGAGGAGCCGGACCACGGACGCGAGGGAGAGCACCTCCCGGAGCGACCCGGCGAGGGCCTCCCGGAGCGCCGGCTCCTCCTCGAGCACCGCGACGAGGGTTCCGAGCCGGGCGGTGCGGGGGTCGCCGGCGTCGGCCGTGCGGGGAAGGGCGCGGGCGCGGCGGAGGACCCAGTGCAGGAGGACTCCGAGCCCCTCCAGGCGGCCCTCCACTTCTCCCCCGGCGCAGAGGGAGGCGAGGAGCCCGTGCAGGTGGCGGACCTCGCCCCGGTCGCGGAGCCTTCCCCCGTGGCGCCGCCCGAAGGACTCGAGGTCCGGCACGCAGGCGGGCGCGGGGGGAACGGAGGGGGCCGTCGGCATGGCGGGACAGGGTACCGGGGAGGGAGGCGGGGAGGAAGAGGACCGCCATACTGAACCCGACCCAGATTGGCGGCGGGGGCGGGGGCGGACCAACATCGCCCGGGAGGAAGGGTCTCGCCTCCGCCCCCGCCGCCAATCTGGGTCGGGTTCAGTATGGCGGTCCGCCCCCCCCCCCGCGCCGCGGGGACCCAAAACCCCCGGGGGCCCCCCCCCCCCCCCCCCCCCCCCCCCCCCCACTGGGGGGGGGTTTTCTTTGGGGGGGCCCGCGGCGCCGCAGGCGCCGCGGAGACCCTCACCCGCGGGTCCCCGCCACCCTCCCGCCCTCCAGCCCGATCCTCCCCGTCGCGAAGCCGAAGGGGGCCGTCACGTGGGTCGCGCAGACGACGGTGCCGCCGGCGCGGTGGAAACCCTCCAGTTCGGCGACGACGAGGCGGGCGGACGCCTCGTCGAGGCTCGCCAGGGGCTCGTCCACGAGGAGCGCCTCGGCCCCGCCGACCAGCGCCCGGGCCAGCGTCGCCCGCTGCATCTCGCCGGTGCTCAGGGTCTCCGGCGCCGCCCGCAGTCGGGCCCCGAGGCCGAGCCGCGCGAGCACCGTCCCCGCCGCCTCCCGCCGCTCCGCCACGCCGCGCCCGAGGGGCACGAGCCCGAGGGTCACGTTCTCCCACAGCGGGAGCCGCGGCAGCATCGGGCCCCCGGGGAAGGCGAAGCCGAGGCGGCGCCGGAGGCGGGACCGCTCCCCCTCGGAGACGGAGGCCGCGTCGGTGCCGTCCACGAGCACCGCCCCCGAGGAGGGGCGCTCCAGGGTCCCCAGCAGCGACAACAGCGTCGTCTTCCCGCTCCCGCTCGGGCCCGTGACGAGGAGGAACGCCCCCCGCTCCACGGAGAGGGAGACCTCCTCCACGGCGCGCACCTCCCCGCCGTCCCCGCCGGGGAACCGCTTCGAGACGGAGCGGGCCTCGAGGAAGGGGGTCACCGCATCGACTCCATGGGCTCCGCCGCCGCCGCCCGCCAGTTGGAGGGGATCGTCCCCACGAGCACCAGCACCAGCGCCACGGCCCCGGCCATGAGGACCGGTCCCGGCAGCAGCCGCCATGGCACCGCGAACCCCGGCACCGCGTCGGCCCCGGGGAGGAGCACCGCCGCGATGCCCCGCGCCTCCAGGGGCCCCAGCCAGAGCGCCGCGAGGAGCACCGAGAGCGAGGCCCCCGCCGCGGCCAGCAGAAGGCTCTCCACGAAGCCCCGCAGCAGCACGTCGTCGGTCCCCCACCCGAGCATCTTGAGGACCCCCGTCTCCCGCCGCCGCTCCCGGAGCCCCGCCCCCGTCGCCACCACGAGGAGCGGGATCGCCGCCGCGAATAGGAGCACGAAGTGGAGTGAGAACACCCCCGCGCCGAAGACCGATCCCTCCGCGAGGAGGGCCTCCGTCTCGGCCCGCGTCGTCACCCGCGGGGCGAGGGGCGTCCCCTCCCCGTCGAGGGCCAGGGTCCCCCGCCGCCGGATCCCCCGGGAGACCTCCTCCGCGTACCCCTCGCGGCACCGCACCAGGAACTGCGTCGCCGTCCCCCGCTCGTCGAAGATCGCCTGCGCCGTCTCCAGCGAGCAGAGGACGAGGTTCGCCTCCCAGACCGGGAGGTCGGAGCGGAAGACCCCCACCACCTTCGAGACCCGCTGCCCCTCCCGGTTGGAGTAGAAGGGCGGGATCAGCGCGCCGGGCTCGAGGGCGAGCCGCTCCGCGAGGCGGGAGCCCGCCACCAGCTCCATGGGGGCGTCCTTCGCGAACATCCTCCCCTCGACGCAGGCGACGTCCGGCGGCAGGGCGTCGAAGGGGAGCCCCACCACCACGACCGGCTCCTTCGCGGCGCCGAGGGCGAGGGCCCCCACCACCCGCGGCGTCACCGAGAGGACCCCCTCCATGGCGCCGATGCGCCCGGCAACCTCCAGGGGGAGGGGCGCGGGCCGCCCGTAGCGGAGCCCCGCCACGAGGAGGTCGGGCCCGAGGCGGGCCGCGTCGGCGGCCTCCGCCGCGAGCCCCCCGGAGACCGCGGAGCCCGCCGTGAAGGGGAGGAGGAGGGCCGTCACGCAGGCGACGATGGCGCCGCTGCGGAGCGGGTGGAGGAGGGCCGCGCCGATGCCGCTCCGGACGACGGCCCCGAAGCCTCCCATTCAGCGCCGGCCCAGGGGCCCCGCGTGGTGCGGGCAGAAGGCCTCACCGCCGGGGAGCGGGTCGAGGGCGCGCCCGCAGGGGCGCGTCGCGCCCCCGTCGAAGGCCCCCTCGCAGGGCAGGAGCGCCGTCGCCCGCCCGCCGCCGATGCCCCCCGTCGCCCGCTGGAACCCCGCGGAGCGGGCCGCGGCGCCGGCGTCCCGCCCCGCGCCGAGGAGGAGGATCCCCGCCGCAGCCGCGGCGAGGAGGACCGCCGCGGCCAGCCCCTCCGGGGCCCGGTCCTTCAGAGGATGTGAGCCAATCCCGCGCGCCCCCTGCGGGCCCCCGGGCGGGGGGGGGGGGGGGGTGGTGGGGGGGGGGGGCGGGGGGGCCCCCCCCCCGGGCGTCGCGGCCCCGGGTCCCCTGGGTCCGGGACAGAGGTGGAGCCAGGCCCGCA
>CAYJMF010000084.1:0-20570 GCA_964370855.1 uncultured Planctomycetota bacterium
CCCCCCCCCCCCCCCCCCCCCCCCCCCCCCCCCCCCCCCCCGCCCCCCGGGGGGGAGCGACGCCGGGGAGACGAAGAACGCGCCGCTCCTCCTCGACCCGTTCCACGGCGGCGAGGTCCTCGACCGCCCGGGGCTGCGGCGGCTCATGCACTCGCTGCACGGCCGCGCGGTCCCCCTCCGCGCCGCCATGCTGCGGGCCATGTCCCCCCGGGAACTCCTCCTGCGGCTGCTCCGCAACCTCCGCTCCTCCTTCCGGCGGCGGGGGGAGCGGGAGAAGGCGATCCGCGTGGCCGAGGACATGCTGCTCCTCGCGCCGGGGCTCCCCGAGGCCTACCGGGACCGGGGGCTCCTGCGGGTGGAGACGGGGGACCGCAGCGGCGGCGTCGAGGACCTGCGGCAGTACCTCTCGGGGACCCGCTGGGACGGCGGCGCGGACACGGTGCTGCGGCTCCTCGCGGTGCTGACCGACGACGCGGAACTTCCCAACTGAGATGGGGGGGCCGCGGGAGGAGACGGCGGCGGCGCGCGCGGCGGTGGGAGTGGCGGAGCCCCCGGCCCCGGTGCTGCTGCGCGCGGCGGGGGCCGACGGGGTCTCCTTCCTGCACCGGCTCCTCTCCTGCGACGTCCGCTCCCTCGCGCCGGGGGCCGGCACGGAGGGGCTCCTCCTGACGGCGAAGGGGAAGGTGACGGCCTCCTTCTCCCTCTTCCTCCTCCCCGGCCGGGTCGAGCTCATCGCCCCGGCGGAGGCGCGGCCGGGGCTCCTCGCGGGGCTGTCGCGGTTCGTCATCGCCGACGACGTCTCCCTCGAGGACCGGCACGGGGCGGCGCTCCTCCTCTCCCTCGTCGGACCCCGGGCGGAGGAGGCGGCCGCGCGGGTGCTGGGGGAGGGCCTTCCGGCCCTCCCCTCGCCGGGGGCCGCCGACGGGACGGCGGCGGCGGCGGGGGGGATCGCCGTGACGGCCTTCCGCCACAGGCGCGCGGGGTTTCCCGCGGTGGACCTGGTGGCGGCCGCGGACCACCTCCCCGCGCTCCGCGCCGCGGCCCTCGAGGCGGCGGCGGCGCTGGGCGGCGGCCCGCTGTCTCCGGAGGGGCTGGAGGTCCTCCGGGTCGAGAACGGGGTGCCGCGGCTCGGGGCGGAGTTCGGCGAGGAGACGCTTCCCCAGGAGGCGGGACTCTCCCATTTCGTCTCCTTCACCAAGGGCTGCTTCCTCGGGCAGGAGCCGGTGGCGCGGCTCCAGAACCGGGGGCACACGAACCGGGGGCTGGCCGGGGTGCTGCTCGAGGCCGGGGCGCCGGTGGTGGCGGCGGGGGGGCTCCTCCTCCACGAGGGGAAGGAGGTCGGCGTCGTGACGAGCGCGCTCTTCTCCCCCGCCCTCGGGAGGGTCGTGGCCCTCGCCCTGCTCCGCCACGAGGCGGCGGCCGCGGAGACGCGCCTCGAGTTGCACGACCGCGGCGCAGTGCTATCCTGCGTCGTGACGCCGCTGCCCTTCGTGCAGGGGGGATAGGCGGCCGTTCACCGGCGCCTTCGCGCCATGGACTCCGCGTCAAGGAGGACCCCATGAAGCTCCGCCGTCTCGCCGCCGCCGTCCTCGTCGCCCTCCCCCTGTCGGGCTGCGTCTTCGCCGTGGGCTCGGGGGACAACGAGCCCCTCCGGGACCGGGTGCGGGAGCTGGAGAAGAGGGTGGAGAAGCTGGAGAGCCCGGGCCAGGTCCAGATCTTCTCCATCTCGGGGGATGCGAAGTGAGGGCCCGGCGCGCGGCCGTCCTGCTCGCCGGCGTCCTCCTCCTCCCGGGGTGCATCGCGATGTTCGGGGTCGAGGGGGAGGGGCTTCCGAAGAGAATCGATCGGCTGGAGAAGAGGATCGAGAAGCTGGAGAAGGCGCGGGGGATGCGGGGCGGGATGATCATCATGGGGGAGACTCCGGAGCTGGAAGGGGCGATCGAGGCCGAGGAAGGGGAGTAGGGGGAGAAGGAGTAGGGGAGGGACCCCCTTTCCTGGGCATAGCGCGCTCCGAGGCCCTCTCCGCGCTCGTCCATCTCGTGCTGGGCCGGAACAGCCGGTACACCGCTACCTGCCGGGCGCGGCGTCGAACACGTAGAGGATGCCAGACGTGCCGCCGACGGCGAACCGCCGACCGTCGGGGAACGCTGAGAGCGCGTCGAGCCGGACCGCGGGAATCGACCTTGCGGCGCGCCCCTCAAGGGAGCCGGCGGACGAGATCCGCACGGTGCCGTCCCGGGCCGCGGATGCGAGTGTGTCCGTCGTGCGCAGGAATGCGAGCGCGGAGCAGGAGTCCCGGTGTGCCCGAGCGCGCCGGACCACGGCCCCCGTCTTCTCGTCGAGCAGGACGAGATCGCCGCCGAGGAGCCCGGCGGCGACGAGGCCCCGCTTGGCGTCGATGGCGAGGGAAAGGACCCCGTCTCCCAGCTCAGCCAGGGGCGTGGCCGACCACCGTCCGGTGGGGTCCCAGGCGCGGATCGCACCGTCCTCGCCTCCCGAGAGCAGCCTCTTCCCATCGGAGGCCCACGCGAGGCAGCCGGCGGCCCCTTTGTGCGCCCGTACTGCCGCCAGTGACTTGCCGTCAAGCGCCGACCATGTCGTTAGCGTGCCGTCCTCGAGGGCCAGCGCGACAACCTCGCCCGCTGCGTCGAACAGGCAGTTGGAGGAGATGGAGTCGTGGACGTCCCAGCCTCCGACGGCCCGGCCGTCCGCAGTCTCCGTAATCACCACCTTCCCGCCGATCGAGGCGGAGACGAGTCTCGCCCCGTCGGGGGAGAACGCGAGTCCGACGACATCGGATTCGTGCCGGGCGACGAGTCGGGCCTTCGCCCCGGCCTCGACGGTCGAGATCAGGACGGCCCCGTTGTCGAGGCCACATGCGTATCGGAGCCCGTCCGGGGCGATTGCGATCTGTCGGATGTCGCCTTCCCAACCGCGGAGATCGTGCTCGAGCGCGACGACCGCGACGGTGCCCGACAGTTTGCCAGGCTCTTCCGGACGGAAGCGTGTGCCATCGACCCAGGTGATGCCGTCGATCGCGCCGTGGACCCTCGGGAGCAGGGTAGTCTCACGGCCGTCGCGTAGAAGGCGGACATCCATTCGATCGCCTCCCGCAGCAGGCACAGGCACGCTGAAGGCCACAGCATCGCCTGACCGCGACAGGCAGGGGGCGCCCGCGTCCTCCGGGAGATGGAAGGCAGCATCGGCCTTGGATCCAACAGCCGCGGCGTAGACCGATCGCTCTCCGATCCTGTACGCGATGCGCCCGTCCTCCTGCCAGGACAGCACGCAGGCGATCTCGCGCCCCGTGCCGGGAAGTTCCGCGGGTGCGTGCGTTCCGGAGGCGATGTCGAACACGCGAATCGCCCTGTCGTCGTCGAAGGCGATTCGGCTCCCGTCGGGGGAGAAGGCCAGTCCGCCGAACCATCCCGTCTTCACCTCCGCGAGGGACTCTCCGCGCGGGCCCAGCACCAGCAGCCCGTCGCCGACGCGGCAGGCGACGCGCTCTCCGTCGGGGGACAAGGCCACGCGGGGGACCAGCGGCATGTCGGTGCGAAGCGCCGTGACCCCGTGCGGGGGACCGTCGGTTGCCGCGACGAGGAGCGTCTCCTCGAACACCCCCTCGCGAGGCTCCCGTCTTGCGACGAGGGCGACCCGCCGTCCCTTCGAGGAGAAGGTCCATGCCCGGAACGCGTAGTAGCCCGCGGACTCGAGTTCGCGGACGAGGGCCTCGAGGACCGGGACGGGCCGTCCCGACTCGTCCACTGCGAAGACGGCCCTGCCGGTGCCGACCACCACCAGCGGGACCGGGGCGAACGCATCTCGGGGCCCAACCTCCTGCGCGAGAAAGAACCCGGCCGCCAGCAACAACGCCGCTGCGCCGGCCGCCACGATGCGACGGGTCCTCGAAGCCGGGGGAGTTGGCGCCGTATGGACCTCCTTGGGCACCTATCTCCCCACGATCTCGATCCCCTTCGGCAGCACCACGATCAGCTCGCACCCGTCCACGCTCGACGGCGTGTGGATCGACCCCGGGGGGTGCCACACGTACGCGTTCCTGCCGTAGGACTTCCCCCCGTCCCGCAGGGTCCCGTCGAGCATCCAGTACTCCTCCCCGCCGGGATGGCGGTGGGTCGGGTACCGGGCCCCCTTCGCGAAACGCAGGAGCAGCGTGAGGCCGCCGTCGGCGGGGTGCTTCCGGAGGACCTTGTACTCCACCCCCTTCACGTCGGGGAACCCCTTCCACGGCCGGCCGTCGGACAGCACGATCAGGGACTCCATGGCGGCAGGCTCCAGCGCGGGAGGTTCGGGCTCGCTCATGCCGGGATGATATCGTGGACGCCGACGTGCGCCCGACACCGAACGGCAGAGAGCGGGAGGTCGCCATGGGAAACAGGGGCTGGGACCGCCGCACATTCCTGAAGGGGGCCGCCGCCGTGGCCGCGGGCGGGGGGGCCGCGCTCCCCGCGGTGGCCGCGGCGCTCCGCGCCGAGGAGGCGGGCCCGGAGATCCTCGGGCCCGGCCCCGTGAAGGTGACGCTCCTCGTCGACGGGAAGGCGCGGGAGCTGGAGATCGCCCCCAACACCACCCTCCTCGACGCCCTCCGCGGCCCCCTCGACATCACGGGCCCGAAGGAGGTCTGCGATCGGGGCGCCTGCGGCGCCTGCGCCGTCCTCCTCGACGGCGCGCCCGCCGCCTCCTGCATGGTCCTCGCGCTGGACGCCGTGGGCCGCGGCATCACCACCGTCGAGGGCCTCGCCGCTCCCGACGGCACGCCCCATCCCCTGCACGGGGCCTTCGTCCGCAACGACGCGCTCCAGTGCGGCTTCTGCACCCCGGGCATGGTCACCACATGCGCCGGGCTCCTGCGCCGCAACCCCGACCCCTCCGCCGACGAGGTGCGGGAGGCGATCTCCGGCAACCTCTGCCGCTGCGGCACCTACCCGCGCATCGTGCAGGCCTGCCGCGACGCGGCCTCCGTCCTGAAGGAGGGGAAGTAGCCATGGCGAAGCGGAAGACCCTGGCCGGCTTCGAGGGCGTGACCCGGGAGATGGAGATCGACGTCCCCGACGGGGAGCCGGAGATCTGGGGAGCCGACGCGAAGCTCCGCGTCGTCGGGACCGCGCTCCCCCGCATCGACGGCCTCGCCAAGGCCACGGGGCGGGCGACCTACACCGCCGACGTCCGCCTCCCGGGGATGCTCCACGGCCGCATGCTCCGCGCCGAATGCGCCGGCGGGACGCTCAAGGGGATCGACCTCGCCGCCGCGGAGAAGGCCCCCGGCGTCCGGTACGCGAAGCCCGTCACCGGCCCCGGCACGCCCCTCACCCACGAGGGCCGCGACCTCGCCTTCCTCGTGGCCGACACGGAGGATCACCTCGAGGCCGCCCTCGCCCTCTGCCGCGTGGAGGTGGAGGCCGGTCCCGCCGTCGCCACCCTCGAGGACGCGGCCGCCGCCGGGGCCCCCCGGGTGCACGCCGATTCCCCCGACAACCTCCGCGGCAACGCCATCGGCTCCGGGAAGAAGGGGGATCCCGCCCCCGCCTTCGAGGCCGCGGCGAAGGCCATGGAGGGGGCGGACCTCGTCCTCGAGCGGGTCTACCGGACCCAGGTCCAGGTCCACACCTCCCTCGAACCCCACGGCGTCGTCGTCGCCCCGGACGGGGACGGGGGCGTCGTCGTGTACGCATCGACCCAGGGGACCTTCTCCGTGCGGGACGGCATCGCCGGCGCGCTCAGGCTCCCGGCCAACAAGGTGAAGGTGATCACGGAGCACATGGGCGGCGGCTTCGGCGCGAAGCTGCAACCCTCGGCCCCGGGCTCCGGCTTCGCCATGGAAGCGGCCCGCGCCGCCGTGGCCCTCGGCGTGCCGGTGCGCTGCATGCTTGACCGGCGCGAGGAGCACCTCGTGGGCGGCAACCGCCCCTCCTCGGAGCAGACCGTGAAGATGGGGCTGAAGAAGGACGGCACCTTCGTCGCCTACACCGCCCGCATCCGCGGCACCGCGGGCTTCCCCGAGGGGGGTGCCGGCGCGGCCAACCCGATGATCTACGACCTCGGGCGGCAGGCGAAGGAGGAGATCACCGTCTGCACCCACGCCGCCCCGGCCGCCGCCTTCCGCGCGCCGGGCCACCCGCAGGGGGCCTTCGGCCTCGAGTCCGCCGTGGACGAGGCCGCCCACGCCCTTGCCATCGACCCCCTTGAGTTCCGGAAGCGCATCAACCGCTCGGTCATACGCGCCGCGCAGTTCGAGGAGGGGGCGCGGCGCATCGGCTGGGCCGCGGCGCGGAAGGTGAAGCCCGGCGCCGGGTCCGGTCCCCTCAAGCGCGGCGTCGGCATGGCGTCGGGGACCTGGTACCACACGGGCCGCGCCCGGGCGACGGTGCAGGTGACGGTCCACAGGGACGGCGGCGTGGACGTCTACAACGGGGCCCAGGACATCGGCACCGGGACCCGCACGGTGATGGCCATGGTGGCGGCGGAGGTGCTCGGCCTCGAGGTGGGCGACGTCCGTATCCACCTCGGGAGCACGGAGTGGCCCGCGGGGCCCGGCTCCGGCGGCTCCTGCACGGCGCCCACGCTGGGGCCGGCGGTGCGCATGGCGACGGAGGAGGCGCGGGCCGCCATCCTCGGCGGGGCCGCGACGGACCGCAGGGGATGGAACGCCGCCTGCGCCCGCATGGAGGAGGAGAGCCGCACCTTCCTCGGGAAGCCGGCGGGCTACTACGACACCTTCGAGGGGGCCATCGCCGGCTGCCAGTTCGCCGAGGTCGAGGTGGACGTGGAGACCGGCGTGGTGCGGGTGACGCGGGTGGTGGCGATCCAGGACTGCGGCCGGGTCATCGACCGGCTGACGGCGGAGAGCCAGGTCATGGGCGCCGTCATCCAGGGGATCTCCTACGCGCTCTTCGAGGACCGCCGCCTCGACCGGAGGACGGCGCGCCTCCTCCACGGGGACATGGAGGGGTACCGCATCGCCGGGCCCCGGGACATCCCGGACATCGAGGCGGTCATGTTCTCCGTGGCCAACGCCGGGAACTCGCTGGGCATGTCGGGCCTCGGCGAGCCGCCGGCGGTGCCGACGGCGGGGGCCATCGCCAACGCCGTCTTCCACGCCACGGGCGCGCGGGTGCGGGAGATCCCGCTCACGCCGGCCCGGGTGCTGGCGGCCCTCGAGGAAGCGAAGAAGGGGGGGAAGTAGCATGAAGCCCTTCGCCTACGCGCGACCGGGGAGCACCGGGGAGGTCCTGAAGCTCCTCTCCGCGACGGCCCGTCCCAAGGGAGGGGGTTACGACCTCCTCGACCTCGCCAAGAACGGCGTCTCGACGCCGGGGACCATGGTGGACCTCCGCGGCGTGGAGGGGCTCGACGCCATCGAAGCGGCCGACGGCTCGCTCCGCATCGGGCCCCGGGTGACGCTCGCTGCGCTGGCCGCCTCCGCCGACGTGCGGCGGCTGCTGCCCGCCCTCGCCGAGGCCGCCGCCGGGGCGGCGACGCCGCTGGTGCGGAACACGGCCACCGTGGCGGGGAACCTCCTGCAGCGGCCGCGCTGCACCTACTTCCGCGACCCCTTCTTCGACTGCCGGAAGCGGGGCGGGAAGGAGTGCCCCGCGCTGGAGGGGGACCACGCCGAAGGGGCTGTCTTCATGAACGCGCTCTGCTGCGCGGTCCATCCGAGCAATCTCGCCGTGGCCCTTGCGGCGGCGGGGGGGGAGGCGGTGATCCTCCAGGCCGTGGATCCGAAGACCGGGGCGGCGACGACCCGGAACCTCCGCCTCGACGGGAACTTCTTCGTCTCCCCGAAGGAGGACCTCCTGCGGGAAGCGCGTCTCGAGCCGGGGGAGCTCGTGATCGGGATCGTCGCGAAGGCCGCCCCCCGCTCGGCCTACGTCGAGGTGGACCAGAAGGCGTCCTTCGACTGGGCCTCGGCCTCGGCGGCGGTGGTGCTCGATATGGAGGGGGACCGGGTGAAGCGGGCCCGCGTGGCCCTCGGCGCGGTGGCGCCGATCCCGCTCCTCTCCCCGGGGGCGGTGGCGGCGCTTATCGGGAAGGTCCCCGACGGGGCCGCCGCCGCGGCCGCCGGCGATGCGGCGGCGAAGGAGGCGACGCCGCTCCGCGACAACGGCCACAAGGTCCAGCACCTCAGGGTCTGCGTGCAGCGCGCGGTCCTCGCCGCCGCCGCGAGGGGGAGGTAGCCATGCATCCCGTCCGAACGTCGATCCTCTCCGGCCGCCTCTGTCGGCACCTCCGCACCAAGGGGATGTTCGTCTCCGGCTACGACGGTCCGCCGCCGGAACTCCCCTTCCCCCCGGACACCGCCGCCTGGTGGTGCAACCTCTCCGGCTGGGCCACGGGCCCCGACGCCCGCCCCTGCAACCGCGACCGCTGCGTCCCCGGCCGCGACTGCTTCGAGGGCGGGGGGGGAGGCGGCGAGGGAGAGGGGGGAGGAGGGGACGTTCCTAACTAACTAACTTACTCCGCATCCCCCCCCGTGATTCCCGAGGGGGGGTGCTGGAGTAAGTTAGTTAGTTAGGAACGTCCCCGCCTCGCGCCCGCCTTATGCGCCTACTCCTCCTCCTCGCCCTCCTCCTCCCCGCCGAGGATCCACCCCTCCCCGCTTCCCTCGCCGAAGCCGTGGACCTCCCCGATCCCTCCTCCCGCGCCGAGGCCGCGCTCCGCCTCTCCCGCCGCCCCGACGCGACGGTGGACGTCCTCCTCGCGGCCATGGCCACCTTCGGCCGTTTCGATCCGGTGAAGGCCGGCGCCGCGACGGCCACGGTCCCGCTCTTCGACGGGAAGGCGTCCGCCGACGGGGAGGTCACCGTCTACACGCCCCCGGGGTACGACCCGGCGAAGCCGGCCCCGCTCCTCCTCGCCCTCCACGGGGCCGGAGGGCACGGGCGGGAGGAGCACCTGCGCTGGAAGGGGACGGCGGACGCGCTCGGGATGATCGTGCTCGCGCCGACGGACCGCGCCCGGGACAAGGGGTACCGGTTCTCCGCCGAGGAGCGGGAGCGGGCGCTGTCGGCGCTGCGGTGGGCGCGGCGGCGGTGGAACGTGGACGAGAACCGGATCCTCGGCACCGGCATCAGCGCCGGGGGCCACCTCCTCTGGGATCTCGCGCTGCGCCGTCCCGACCTCTTCGCGGGGATCGCGCCCATGATCGGGGGGCCGCGGCTCTCCAACGCCGCGGGGGAGAACAACGCCCGCTTCCTCGAGAACCTCCGGCGGCTGCCGGTGCGGGACCTCCAGGGGGCGCAGGACGACCCGCTGCTCCTCTCCGGGCTCAGGCGGGCCTTCGAGCGGCTCGAGGGGTGGGGGAACGGGGACGCGCGGCTCCTCGAGTTCCGCGATCTCGGCCACGACTTCGACATGGCGGCGGTGGACTGGCAGGCCTGGTTCGGGGGGCTCCGGCGCGACCCGTCCCCGGCGGAGGTGGTGCGCATGGCCGTGGAGGAGGGGGAGGGGCGGGCCTTCGGGGCGGAGATCCTGGCCACCGGGAAGGGGGCGAAGGCGACCTTCACCCTGAAGGTGGGGCCTGAGTGGAACGGGCTTCCCGAGGAGGAGAAGCGGGAGCGGTTCGCCAAGGCCATGGACGAGCGGACGGCGCGCCTGCGGGTGGTGCGGAAGGGGCCCGGGCTCTTCGAGGCCGAGGGGAGGGAGGTGGACCGGTTCCGCGTCCTCCTGCGCGCCGGGGACTTCGAGGCGGGGAAGCCGGTCGTCGTCGCCTACCGGGGGAGGTCGGTGAAGGGGACGGTCCGGCCCGACCCCCGGGTCCTGTTGGCGGAGTTCGTGGAGCGGTTCGACCGCACGTTCCTCCCCGTGGCGGAGGTGAAGGTCCCGTGAAGGGGGGGGGGACGTTCCTCACTTCGTCACTTTCCTGTGGAAAACTCCCCCGGTCATCCACCTCCCTTCATTCAACCCTCCCCGTCGAGAGCCGTGCGCCGGAGCCGCGCACCGCCCGGGAGAACCCGCACGGGTCGGCGAGGGGACTTATCCACAGGAAAGTGACGAAGTGAGGAACGTCCCCCCCCGTTTCGGGGATGATGGGGGGATGAGGGCACGGTGGGCGCCGCTGGTACTGGGTCTCCTCCTCCTGCCTCCGGGAGGCGCGAACGGACTCGCGGAGGGGGACCCGCTCCTGCCGACGGGCGAGGTGTTCCGCTACGCGCCCACGGGGGCGGCCTTCCGGGTGCTCCGAGATCCACGCACCGGGGACAAGTCCTTCGAGCGGCTCTCCGACGGCGTTCGGCGGGAGTCCCTCGCCGCGGCCGTGGCGGGGGAGGAGGATCTCCTCTCCCCGCTCCGGAGGAAACTCCACCCCGCGCTGTGGGGGGCCGTCGAGGATCCCGCCCGGGCCGCCGAGCCGGTCCGCGTCGTGCTCCTCACCGCGGCGCAGCCGCTCCGCGCCGCCGCCGCCGCCGCCCGCGAGGCCGTCCGACCCGCCGTCGAGGAGCGGCTCGCCCGCATCCGCGCCGTCGTCGGCGCCCTCGGCCCCTCCCGGGAGGAGGACCCGGACCGGCTCCTCCAGCTCGGCCACCGCCTCGAGGAGGAGGCCCGCCTCCTCTCCCCCGATGCGCGCGAGGAGCTGCGTCTTCTGCGGGGCGAACTCTCCGCCCTCCTCCAGGGCATGCGCCGCGACGCCATGGCCGCCGCCGCCGGCCCCGCCGCCGCGGCGCGGGAGCCCGTCGAGGCGGCCCTCGCCGCCACCCCCGGCGCCCGCGTTCTCGGGCGCTCGACGATCCTCTGCTCCGTTTCCGTAGAGCTCCCCGCCGGGGAGCTCGCCGGGCTCCTCGATCGCGTCCCCTCCGTCGCCCGAATCCTTCCCCACGGCGAGCGGCGATCCCTCCTCGACGTCTCCGTCCCCACCATCGGCGCCTCCACGTGGACCGGCGCCGGCTACGACGGATCCTCCGCCACGAAGGTCGCCGTCATGGACACCGGCATCGACTCCGGCCACCCCGCCCTCTCCGGCCCGGTCCAGGCGGAGGCGGTCTTCCTCGACGCCGGCGCCCTCGACGCCGGCTTCGCCGACGACGCGAACTCCACGGACGACTACCACGGCCACGGCACCCACGTCGGCGGCATCGTCATGTCCACGGACTCCCAGAACAAGGGGGTCGCCCCCGGCGGCTTCCTCATCGACGCCAAGTGCGGCTACCGCCTCCTCTTCGAGGGGAACTACTACGGCTCCCTCCAGGACGCCGACATCATGGCCGCCGGCGACTGGGCCGCCGCCCAGGGGGCCGACGCCGTCAACGCCTCCTTCGGCGGCGACGACGTCTCCGACGCGTCCACCGCCCTCTCCCACTTCTTCGAGGCCCTCGTGGACGATCTCGGCGTCTTCGCCGCCGTGGCCGCGGGGAACTCCGGGCCGACCGCTTCCACCGTCCTCGTCCCCGGCGACGCCTATAACGTCCTCACCACGGGGAGCCTCGACGACAAGGGGACCTCCTCCCACACCGACAACGTCCTCTCCTCCTTCTCGAGCCGCGGCCCCCTCGACGACGGGAGGAGGAAGCCCGACCTCTGCGCACCGGGCACCGCCATCGCCTCCTGCAACGCCGGCTGGGAGGGGGGGGACGACTTCGTCTCCTCCAGCGGCACCAGCATGGCGACGCCCCATGTCGCCGGCGCCGCGGCGCTCCTCTTCGACTACGGCGCCACCTGGCGCCCCGAGGGGGTGAAGGCCCTCCTCGCCTCCACCGCGCGCAACACGACCCCCTACCCCTCGGCACCGGACAACAACTGGGGCGCCGGCGGCATGGACCTCGCCGCCGCCTTCACGAGCCGCGCCTCCGTGGCGGAGGGGGTCATCAAATCCTCGGGGCTCCCCTTCGCCTTCGTGCGCTCCGGCAAGCTCACCGCGGGGAAGAGGGCGACCCTCTGCTGGAACCGGGAGGTGCTGGAGAACGGCGTGTCCGCCCCCTCCACCTACCGGGTCGCGGCGGACCTCGACCTCTACCTCTACGAGGAGGCGGACTTCTCCGCCCTCGGATCCTCGACGGGGGCCCTCGGCAGTTCGGAGCAGGCGAAGGCGACGGCCGCCTCCAACTTCCCCGTCCTCAAGATCCGCCTCGAGGACGGCTTCCCCGCGGGGCAGACGGAGGTCCGCTGGGCCGTGGCCACGGAGGCGACGACGGCCTCCATGATCTCCGCGCCCCCGACGCTGCGCTGCGAGTTCAGCTCCCTTCCCGACCTCGTCCGGGGCGGAGAGGAATTCACCGTCGAGGCCACCCTCACCAACGACGGGGATCTCCCCGCCTTCGACCCCGTCGTCACCCTCTTCCCGCCGCCGGGGACGACCCTGGTCGAGGGGGGAAACCCGCGCACCGTCGTCACCCTCATCGGCGGCGGCTTCCAGCGGGTCGTCACGTGGACCCTGCGCCACGAGGACGGGGCCAACGGGATCCGCTCCTTCGTCGTGGAGGCGACGAGCCAGTCCTTCGGGGAGACCTTCAACGCCCTCGGGGACGCGGCGGAACAGGACGTGGACTCGGAACCGCCCATCGGCTTCCTCACCGTGGCCGGCGGCGCCGCCGCCGTCCGCAACACCTCGGTCACCCTCCAGGTGCTCGGCTTCGACAACCAGATCGCCATCGACTCCATGCGCTTCCGCAACGAGGGGGAGGCCTGGGGCCCCTGGATCCCCTACGCCTTCACGTCCCCCTGGACCCTCGCCGCGGGGGAGGGGATTCGCACCGTGGAGGCGGAACTGCGGGACTTGGCGGGAAACGTCTCCGGGATCCTCTCCGACACCGTCCTCCTCGATATGACGGCGCCCGTGGGCGCCGTCTCCGTGAACGGGGGCGCCCCCTACGCCATGCCCTGGGAGGAGCTCACCGCCGACGGGGAGTGGAGCGACGGGGAGGGGGGATCGGGCGTGGCCTCCTTCCGCCACCGCTGGAGCGGGGGGGGGTGGTCCGCCGGGGACGACGTCGCCGAGCCCCTCCCCCTCTCCCGCCCCGCGGCGGAGGGGGGGATCCTCCTCGAGGTGGAGTACCTCGACGGGGCGGGCAACGCGTCGGCGCCGGCGTCGGATTCCATCGAGCTCGTGGGGGAGGCGCCGCCGCTCCTCAACGCCGTGAAGAAGTGGAGCGGCACGCTCGACGCCGGCGGCGACGTGGACTCCTTCCGCATCGGGTTGCTGCCTGGGGATCTCCTGACGGTGAAGCCCCGGTTGCGCTCCTCCGTGAGGAAGGGGGAGGCGGAACCCCTCCTCGACCTCTTCGATCCCGCGGAGGCGAAGGTCGTGGACGGGCGGTGGCCGCCGGCGGCGCGGAAGCCGGGCATCGCGAAGTTCGAGGCGACCCTCCCCGGGGACCACTGGCTCGTCCTCCGGGCCGGCGGGGCCGACGGGATGGCGGGGGGCGAGGCGGGACTCTCGGTGAAGGTGAAGCGGGTGAAGGCGCGGGCGAAGGCGAAGGGGGAGGCGATCCCGGCGGACGGGATCGCGGAGATCCCCTTCGAGGCGGTGACGGGCTGCCTCCTCTCCGGCTCCCTCGGCGGGGGCGTGGCGGGGGAGGCGACCCTCGCGCGGCCCGACGGGAGCGAGGTCCCCCTCCCGCTGGAGGCGAAGGGGGAGGGCTGGACGATCCCGCCGAAGTTCCTCGCCGGGGGGGCGGGGACCTACGCGATCCGCGTCCCGGCGACGGGGCCGGTCCCGTTCTCCCTCCGGGTGACGCCGCCGCGGACCGGGAAGGTGGACGAGTAGGAAGAGGGGCCTCCCCCTCTCCTACCTGATGAGCCGCCGCCGCATGAGGCGGATCGCGAGCGCGAGGAGGGGGACGGAGGCCGCGAGCAGGCCGAGGGACGTGAGCCAGAGGCGCGGCCCGAGGTCCCCGCCGCAGCAGGCGCGGAGCGCCTCGGCCAGGTAGTACATGGGGTTCGCGCGGGCCACCCACCGGGCCCACTCCGGCATCACCTCCACGGGGAAGAAGAGCCCCCCGAAGAGGTACATGGGCACGCCCACGAGGTGGAGCGGGTAGTTGATGGAGTCGATGTTCTTCACGATGCCCGTGAAGCAGAGGCCCGCGGCGCCGAAGAGCATCCCCCCGGTGACGGCCAGGAGCGGCACGCCCAGCGCCCCCGGGTTGCGCGCGTGGCCGAAGGCCCAGAGCACGAGCAGCGTCGTCGTGGACCCGATGAGGGCGCGGGTCGCCCCCCACATCGCCTCGCCCACGACCACGTCGTCGAGGGAGGCCGGCGTCGCCGTGATGGCGTCGAAGGTGCGCTGGTAGTACATGCGGATGTAGGAGCCGTAGAGGCAGTCGAAGAAGGACTGGAACATGATCGACATGGCCACGATGCCCGGCGCCACCCAGGCCTCGTAGGGGACCGCGGCGCCGTCCACCACGACCTCGCGGGTGAGGGCCCCCACGCCGAGGCCGAAGGCCATGAAGTTGAAGATCGGCTCCACGACGGAGACGCAGGCGGTCCGCCAGGTCACGAGGTAGACCTCGAGGTTGCGCCGCCAGACCTGCAGCGCCAGCGGGCCGGCCTCCCCGAGGGGCCTCACTCCCGGAGCCCCCGGCCCGTGAGCCTCAGGAAGACGTCCTCCAGGGTCGCCCGCCGGAGCAGGGCGTCGGCGCCCGGGACCTTCTGTATCATATTATGATACACTGTCTCCCCGTCGCCGCAGTAGACGACGATGCGGTCCTCGAGGCGGTCCACCTCGTCCCCGGGGCCCGCGAGCTCCGCCGCCGCCGCCGCCGCCGGCCCGTGGAGCTCCACCACGGAGCGGCGCGCGTGGCGGGCCACGAGCTCCGCGGGCACCCCCTCCACGAGGACCCGCCCCCGGTCCACGATGGCGACGCGGTCGCAGAGGGCCTCCGCCTCCTCCATGTAGTGCGTCGTGAGGAGCACCGTCTTCCCGGCCTTCTTCAGTTCCCGCACCCGGTCCCAGAGGACGCGGCGGGACTGGGGGTCGAGGCCCGTGGTGGGCTCGTCGAGGACGAGGAGCTCGGGATCGTGGAGGAGCGCGCGGGCGATGACGAGGCGGCGCCTGAGCCCCCCGGAGAGCTCCTCCACGGGGTCCCCCGCCCTCTCGTCCATGCGCACGAAGCGCAGCAGCTCCGCGGCCCGCTCCCGGGCCCGGGCCGCGGGGATGCCGTAGTAGCGGGCGTAGACGACGAGGTTGCGGAGCACCGAGAAGTCGGGGTCGAGGTTGTCGAGCTGGGGGACGACGCCGATGCGGGCCTTGAGGGCGGCGGGGGCGGCGGCCGGGTCGAGGCCGAGGACGGAGACCTCGCCCGCGTCCCGCGGCGAGGCGGCGCAGAGGACGCGGATGGTGGTGGTCTTGCCGGCGCCGTTGGGGCCGAGGAGGCCGAAGCAGGAGCCCGCGGAGACCTCGAGGTCGAGGCCGTCCACGGCGGGGGGGGCGCCCCGGTAGGACTTGCGGAGCCCGCGGATGGAGACGGCGGGGGCGGAGGCCGCCGATCCCCCCGGCACGGCTACTCCGCGGGCTTCACGCAGCGGAAGCCGATGTTGTCGAACTTGTCCTTGGGGTTCGTCGCGAGGTGCTGGTCGAGGCGCAGGAACTCCACGGGGTCGCACCAGGAGCCGCCGCAGATGACCTTCATCTCCTGCTCCTGGCGGTCCCATGTGTCGGTCCAGTGCCAGACGTTGCCGACCATGTCCCGGGCGCCGTACTCGGAGAGGTTCTCGGGACAGGTCCCCACGGGGGCCACGGCGTCGGTCCCGTCGGGCTGGCCGTAGACCGCCTTGTTGTGGTCGATCTGGTCGCCCCACGGGAAGATCCGGCCCGCCTTTCCGCGGGCGGCCTTCTCCCACTGCTCGAAGGTGGGGAGCGACTTGCCCGCCCAGGCGGCGTACTTGTAGGCGTCGAACCAGGAGACGCCCACCACGGGGGCCTTCGGCTCGCGCATGCGGCCCTCGGCCCAGAACTTCGGGTGGCGGTAGCCCGTCGCCTGGCAGAAGGCGGCGAACTCCTCGTTGGTGACGGGGAAGGAGTCGATCCAGTAGGCCCCGGTCTCCTTGAGGCTCCGGGTCGGGCCGGAGAGGAAGGGGCCCGCCGGGATGAGCATCATGCCCGGGGTGACGGCGGGCCTGTCGGCGGCCTCGGAGGCGGCGGGGGAGGGGGACCAGTCCCGGGCGGTCTTCTCGAGGAGGGCGGTGCGCTCCTTCTCGGGGATCTTGCCGAGGAAGTCCTCCAGGTCGGCGAGGCGATCCTCGATGGCGTCCCAGTCCATCTCGTTGGTGCGCTGGCGGTAGGACTCGAAGATCACCTTGGCCAGGGCCATCATCTGCTTGCGGCGCTCGGGGTGGTTCTCGGCGTTCTCGAAGAGGAGGATGCCGAGGTAGTAGTTCTCGCCGTCCACGGCGACGGGGGTCGAACGGAAGTGGGCGTCGAGGACCTTCATGGCCTGGTCCTCGTCGACCTCCTCCGGCGGGCTGCCGAAGTCGACGTACTTCGTGTAGATGTACTCCTTGATGACCTTCAGGTCCGGCTCAGGCATCCAGGCTCCCGTGTGGTTCCGTCCCGCGATCGCCGCATCCCACCCCGTCGGGAGTGGTACAAACCCTGAACCCTACCGGTCCCGAGCGGGCGGGACAAGGATTCGAGGGCGGGGAGGAGGGGCGAGGGGAAAGGCAGGGACGTTCCTAACTAAGTAACTAACTCCACGAGGCCCGGGTGGACTTGCGACCGGTCCTCGCGGAGTTAGTTACTTAGTTAGGAACGTCCCTGCCTTTCCCTGCCTCTCGCCCACACATTTGACTCCGGGGCGGGGGGGCCTAGGATGGGGCGACCGGGAAACGCGGGTTCCGGGCTTCGCCAGGGGAAAGGTGCCGCCATGGTCCGTCGGACGGGATTCGCCTTCGTGCTCCTGGCGGGGGCCCTCGCCTTCGCCCCCTCCCTCCTGGCCGCCAACCTCGGCACGGCCCTGTCGAGCGGGGACAAGTCCACCGGCACCATCGACATCCCCGGCGACGAGGACTCCTTCCTCGTGGGCGTCGTCGCCGGCGGCGGCCTCTCGGCCAAGCTGAAGGCGGCCAAGGGGGCCTCCCTGATCCCCGGGCTCCGGGTCCTGCGTCCCGACGGCACCAGCGCCCCCCTCGACGGGCTCATCAAGGGGGCGGGGAAGCCCTCCGTCACCCTCAAGCCGGTCGCCGCGACGGCCACCGGCGGCTGGGCGCTGGTCGTCTCCGGGAGCGGCGGCACCGTCGGCGACTACGAGCTCGCCGTGAAGGCGACGGGTCCCAAGGGGACCCTGAAGGCGCTCCTCGTCCCCGCCAACGGCGCCCTCGATCTCCCCTTCGGCGGCACGACCGGCGGCGTCCTCTCCTTCCAGGTGAAGGAGACGAGCGGCGCGCCCATCGACGGCGTCGTCGTCCTCGACCCCGCGGGGGACGTCATGGACTTCCCCGACGCCCTGGTGACCCGCAAGGGCGCCGTCCTCAAGGGATCGAACATCGTCCTCGAGGGGGGGCCGGGGCTCTACACCCTGCGCCTCGACGGCTCCGCCTCGGGCGCCTCCGAGGTGGACGTGAAGATCAAGGTGAAGGTCGGCAAGGACGCGCGGCGCACCGTCATCCTCGGCCCCGAGCCCCGCCCCGCCTCCTTCACCCCGGCCTCGGGCCCCGACGGGGCCGCCGTCACCATCACGGGTGCCGGCTTCGTCGACGGCGCGGCGGTCTACTTCGGGAACGAGCCCTCCACCTCCGTCACCGTGGACTCCGCCACCCAGATCACCTGCACGGCGCCGAAGAGCGCCCAGTCCGACGCCGGCTCCTCCGTCCCCCTCCGGGTCGTCAACACCGACGGGCAGGAGGGGACCGCGCCGAACTCCTTCGTCTTCCTCGGGATCCCCGCCGTCCTCTCCGTCTCCCCGGCCTACCAGCCCCTCGCCGGCGGCTCCACCATCACGGTCACGGGGTCGCGGTTCCGCCCGGGCTTCGGCATGACCCTCGCCGGGAACCCCGTGGCCGGCGCGACGCTCCAGAACTCCACGCAGATCACCTTCACCGCCCCGGCCCGGCCCGAGGGCGCCGCCGCCGTCGCCGTCACCGACGAGTTCGGGAGGACGGCGACCCTCCTCACCGGAATCCAGTACGTGACGGCCCCCACCATCACCTCCGCCTCCCCGGACTCGGCCTCCTTCACGGGGGGGCGCCCCGTCACGCTGACGGGGACGCGCTACCGGACCGGCGTGCGGGTCTTCATGGACGGGACCGAGGTCCTGCCCGTGACGATCCTCTCGACGACCTCCCTCCGCTTCCCCATGCCCGCCGGCGACGCCGGCACCTTCGACGTGGAGGTCCGCGACGAGTTCGCGCAGGCCTCCACGGCGACGGGCCTCCTCTCCCGGCGCGGCCCCTTCCTCCTCGACGGCGACGCCGTCCCCGCCTCCCCCGCGGGGAACGACTTCCTCGCCTCCACCGGGGCCCTCGGGGACCTCGACCACGACGGCAATCCCGACCTCGTCCTCGCCCGGGAGTACGCCCCCTACTACTACGATCCCGTCACCTACACCGGCACCTACCTGCCCGCCTCCCACCTGCTCATGAACGACGGCGGCGGGAACTTCTCCGACGGTACGGAGGACCGCAACGGCACCTTCTCCGATCCCGGGGACTTCGGGCAGGGCTCCTCCGTCGCCATGGGGGACCTCGACGGGGACGATCGCCCCGAGGTGCTCCTCTCCCTGGGTACGCCCCTGGCGAGCCCCGACTACATGTTCCTCCGGAACGCGAAGTACTACGCCTACTACATCGCGATCCCCGGCGGCGGGTACACCTCGGACTACCGGACCTACACGGCGACGCGCCGCCTCGACAACGACGGGTCCGGTTACCTCTCCAACGCCACGGCCTCGGGCATGCCCTCCTCCTCCTCGACGCCGCTCTACGGGTTCGGCGAGCGGTGGCAGGGGGCCGGCTCCGCCCTCGGGGACCTCGACGGGGACGGGGATCTCGACGTGGTGCTCGCCTCCGCCCCCGTCGTGAACGGCTACGTCGCCTACACCTACAAGGGGGGCGTCGCCTACTACCTGCAGCAGCAGTGGACCTACCTGGCGGGGACCCGCGTGCTCCGCAACGCCGGCGGCGTCCTCGCCCCCGTGGCCTCCGCCTTCCCGGCGCTCACCTACACGACGGGGAACTACGGGGTCCGCATCCGCGAGGACTGGGGCGGCGACGCCGTGGCACTCGGGGACCTCGACGGGGATTCCGACCTGGACATGATCGTGGCCCGGTCGCAACCCGCCATCCACTACGTCTACAACGCCGCCGCCTCGACCTATTACATCTACTACGACCAGGCCTCCCGCTTCCTCCGCAACGGCGGCTCCGGGACCTTCACCGACGCGTCCTCCTCCTTCGGCTCGAACTACGCGGCCACCCACCTCTACTCCCTGGACTACGGGCAGGCGGACTGCGTGGCCATCGGGGACCTCGACGGGGACGGCGACCTCGACGTCGTGCTGGGCCGCGACACCGCGGGGTACTGGTACGACGCGGCCACCCAGTCCGTGAAGCTCTCCCCGGCCATCCGCATCCTCCGCAACTCCGGCGGCACCTTCACCGAGGCGACGGGGGACTTCCTGCCCGACGCCTCCTTCATCGGCGGCTCCTCGACGACCATCCTCTCCGCGCGGTCGGTGCAGCTCGGCGACCTCGACGGGGACGCCTCCCCCGACCTCGTCGTCGCCGGGTCGATCTACAAGGTCTTCGACTACAACTCCTCGGGCTACGGGTACTACGGGATCATGCCCGCGGGCTACCGCTCCGCCTCCCGCGTCCTCGTCAACGACGGGGCGGGGAACTTCACCGACGTGACCTCCTCCTGGATGCCCTCCCCCTACAACGGGGACTACGGGCAGTCGAGCTTCTCCCTGGTGGGGGACCTCGACGGGGACGGCGACGGGGACCTCGTCCTTGGCTCCGCCTACTATCCCTACTCCTACTACGGGACCTACGGCCAGAACCGGCCCCTGCGGGTGCTGAAGACGGAGTAGGGGACCGCCCTACACGTCGCGGCGGCGCCGGGGCTGCGGGCGGCGCGGCGGCAGGCCGAGGCGCTCGCGGACCTTCGCCTGGTAGGAGTCCACGGTGTCCTCGTCCCCGCGGGGGAGGTCCAGCATCTCGCCGAGTTCCCGCAGGAGTTCCGGGTCCTCCTGGAAGGGCCAGTGGCGGCGGCGGACCTGCTCCACGAAGATCTCGAGGAACACCTTCTTCGCCATCCTCCGCACGAGGAAGTAGAGGCCGGCGGCGATGCCGCCGATGGCGAGGAGCGAGACGGCGATCCAGAGGAGGAGGTTCTGCGCCTCCCCCGGCGGGGCGCGCTGCACCTCGGCGGCCATCTGGAACCCGGCCCCCACGGCGAGGAAGAGGAAGCCGAGGATCGCCTCGATGCGCCCGGCGAGGTAGTGGCGGAAAGTCCGGTACCGCTCGAGGGGGACGCCGATGAGCTCCCGCATGAAGAAGCGGGGGGCCTTCCAGATCATGCTCTTGGCGAGGAAGAAGGCGCCGAGGATCTGGAGGCAGAGTCCGGTGATCGAGAGGAGGTGGGGGCTCACGGGCTGACAGAATAACCGGGGCGGAGGGAAGGG
>CAYJMF010000085.1:0-20177 GCA_964370855.1 uncultured Planctomycetota bacterium
GAGGGCCTACGCTAATCTCAGAATCAAGTTGTCTCATTTTCGTTGACACGTTCCGCCGCGCTACTAGGTCACGTCCCGGCTATCAGTCATCATCCTTCGAGAACAGATCGATCTCGGGCTCGAGCGCGATGAGCGTTGCCCCTGCAATCCGCTCCTTCTCCCCCTTCTGGTAGTCCTCGGGGATCTCGACCGTCAGGCCCGCCTTGTCTGCTTCGGCAGCCTTTGCTTCCAAGGCGAGTTGTTGCCTGAAGAGGCCGAACACGACAGGCACGGCGTACCGATTGCGAAAGTTCTCGAGCGCCACCTCTCCAAAGTTCTTGCTGTCCAGGACCTTGTCGAATGGGCCGAAAGCCTCGTTGAGGATGCACTCGATCCCCGTGATCGCCGCCTTGTTGGCGAGATCCTCTCTTTTGATGATGCACATTCCAGCCGTCTGACCGTCCCACGCAGGAGCGAAGCTCTCCCACCGATCTCTTCCGACCCACTTGACTCCGATGTCGGGCTCGCCTCCAGACTTCTCAGGGTCGTCCTCGTCCTGCTCCGGCTCGAGCACCTTGACCTCGCCCTGGCACGTCAGGAAGACACCGAGCGTGGGGACAATCAGAGCCACCTTCAGCGAGTACGAGCCCACCGCTGCATTCGCGTCTGCAACTAGGCGGATCCTCAGCTGGCCACCGTTCAGCGTTCCGGTTGAGGCGACCCGGACAGACTCCTTGATGGCCGGATCGAGAACAACCGACAGTGCATCCTGGTGGCGCGGGATGAAGCCATTCTTCGCGTTGATCTCCAGGACCAGAGACCCGCCCCTGCCCGCGTGGACCTCGAGTGGGTTCGTGAGGATCCCGAGCGAGTCCGGAACTTCGGGGAGCGCCGAGTCATCGCGAGGCGGTGCTATCGGCCTTCGGCGCCTGCGCCGCCTCCTCCCCCCACCGCCCCCCCCGCCCTTCTCTCCGTCCATTCGCCCCTTGAGGAACGAGGCGATCTGAGACGCGAGCTTCTTCCGAATCTTCTCGTCCAACGACTTGGTCGCGTCCTTGAGCGTCTTCTCTCGCGCCTGCTCGTCCAGGTCGCCGAGGTGCTCGTCATCCTTCAGGTCCTCGACAACTCGATCGAGGATGCGGCGGCTGAGGGGGGTGTCCACTCCGGTCTCCCTCGTGGACGAGAAGACCTCTCGCTTGGCTGCACTTTTGAGCCCGGTGGCGTCGACGAGGATCACCAGTCGCCGGAACAAGAAGTGGAGCTGGAGGTTTCGCTTGACCCACTGCCGGTCCCTTGTGATCTGGCGCTGGCCGTTCAGCATGATCGTCAGACCCTGGTGAGTCGTGGTGTAGGCGTCGGGATCCCTGTCATCCGAGAGGACGAAGTAGCGCACGGCGACCTTGCCCGCGTCCCCGAGGTCGATCGAGCGCTCGTCCTTGTAGGCGGTCGTCTCCTTGTTCGACAGCAGGTGACGCAACCCACGAACAACGCGACGCTCCGCCTCGCCCTTGACTCCGGGAAAGCGCTTCGCGCGCGTCTCGATGATGCGGACGGGCAGCGCCGGGTCAGGCAGGCAGGAGTGGAAGAGATGCCAGAGGCTCGACTTCGGCTCGTGGGCCGCACGGGCGTGATTGGGAATCTCGTATTCCACGAGGGCGACGAAAGTTCCATAGGCCAGGTCAGGCAACGACTCGAGCCCGAGCCGGAGGATGCTGCCGTCCTTTGCGGCAAGGTACTCATAGACGCCCGACTTGAACTTGTCGGCATCGAGGGGGTTGTAGCGAATCGCGCTGACGCCGATCTCGTCCGACTTGCCGTTGAGCAGAACAGGGGCGAGCCTGGAGGCAACGAGCACCACCTTGGCGAATCGGCAGGAAGCGGCACCGCCAGCGTTGTAGACGCCCATCTGGTGGGACTTCGTCTTCTTGTTCGACTTCAGAAGCGACAGGAGCGTGTCGGCGAAGGAGTCGGGATGCTGCCCCGTCCCTTCGTCCTGGATTGTGATGGTCGGCCTGTCGGCGTCCCCGGACTCGAGCATCGTCACTCGGATCCTGTCCGCAAGCGCGATTGCCCCCTTCGAGTCGAGCCCAGACAGCCCCTCGGCCGGGACACCAAGCCATCGCCTCGCTCCCTCGTGGGGAGTGGGGGCCGACTCACCCCTCTTGAGTGCCTCGAAATCAAGGAGGGCGTCGATCGAGTTGGTGGGGCGCTCGATGAGCGCAAGGCCGGAATCGGAAGCAACCTCGACCGTGTGCACGTTGTTCTCGATCCCGCCGAGTGGCATCCACGTCACGCCCCCCGCCGCCTTGTCGACGCTCCGCAGCCAGGAACGGAAATCCTCCTCGGTTCGGATCTTGAACAGCGAGGCAGAAGTCTCACCCGGCAGTTTCGTCATTGCCCTTCCTCCTCCCAGCCCTGACTTCGGGTCCGGCACCCCTTGGATCCCAATCAAGGACGACCTCGACTTTCCCATCCGACCCTCTGCCAGTCGGACTCAAGACCTTCGCCTCCATCAGGCGACCGATCATTGAGGAGCGATAGGCTCCGACCCTGGCCGGTGACCACTGCTTGTGCGTCTTGGCCAAGTGGGAGTCAATCTCGGGCTGGTCGCCCGAGGCCCTCCGCACGATCGACAGGAACTCGCTCACCCGCGCGGCCTCTTCAGGGGCGGCTTCGATCGCATCCCTGAAGATCCTCGCCTCTTCTGCCGCGACCATCTCGCTTCCCTCGCCGTCCAAGTAGGGGCTTTCGGCGCATGCGAGCATCCAGCCGCGTTCCGTGAGGACGACGGTGCTGTCCTTCAAGGTGGCGAGCCCCAGGGTTGCCATGGGCCCTCTCTCGACCCCCGCCGACTCCGTGAGCGCGAAGCAGGTCGTGAATCTCGACTCTGCCTTTCTGGAGTCCTTCCCGACGGGAAAGGCAACCCACCGCCGTGCCCAACCGGCCGCACCTGCCGCCTCGTCGCGATGCCTCAGCGCTAGGCCCACTTCACGTGCCACGGATGAGGCGGTGTCGTGGAACTGCTTGAGAGTCGGCCATGTCCCCGTCGAGAGTCGCAGGTTCGCGACCACGCGAGCAGCCAACTTGATCGGACTGAGCCGGTTCGTCAGGAGGAAGAGGGGCCCCTGGGCGCTCGGCTGGGCCAGGCCGCGATCGTCCGGTGGCGACGCGGTTGGCCTGCTCAGGAGCTCGCTTCGGCTTCCTGCACCGGGCCTGGCAGCGGAAGTCCCCCAGTCGAGAGTCGCCTCTCGCTCGACCCCCGCCCCGGACTGCTCCATGGCGAGCTGATTGAGGACTGCAACCTCGACGAACTCGCCAAGGGTGAGGTACCCACACACAGGATCTGCAAGAAAGGCGCGCAAGTCTCGCGCGAGGCTCGAACTCACGGGAACGACCAGCATCTGTCTCGCCTTCGAGGTAGCCATGGTTCGCCGAGTAGAACCGGCTCGGAGTCCGACTTCAAGAATAAAAGGGGTGCTTCGTATTAAATACTATGACTGTTCTGGAGTATGCCCCAAGTTCATCTTAGGCAGCGGGTTAGGGGAGCCGCGGGCGTGACCCCGCCAGTCGGGCTGGCCGCCCGGAGTGGTTCTCCCCGTTTCGGATTCCCGGACCGACCCTAGGTATCTCCGATGCCGCCTCTTCGGAGCACGCTCGCCGGCCCTGCGCTTCACAGAGGGTCAGGACAACGGCGCTGTGCGATCCCCCATGCGATCCCTCCGCGGGTTACCGCGGGCTTCTTCCAGGTGCCGCGGAATGCCGAAGTCGAAGAGGGCCAATCGGCCCGATGCCCCTATGGCACGCGCCTCCTGAGAGTGGTAGCCCTGACGGGATTCGAACCCGTGTCTGCACCTTGAAAGGGTGATGTCCTGGGCCGGGCTAGACGACAGGGCCACCGGCGACCGGCCATTCTGCCGGAAGGGGGCCCCCGGCGCCACTCCTCAGGGAGGGGGTCGTCGGGCCCTCAGCCCCCGGCTCGCCGGAGAAGCGCCACCTGCCCCCCGTGGGAGAGGTCGTGGTGGAGGAGGAAGCGCAGGAGGTCCCGGTGCTTCGAGACCTTCCTCCCGTCGAGCCGGCGGACCGCCCCCGAGAGCCGCTCCGCGGAGGCCTCCACCCGCCCGCGCAGGGCGTCCCACTGCGCCTCGTCGAGGGCGTCGATGCGCACCCAGCCGTCCCCCTCGGGGTTGACCTTCCCCTCGCCCTCGAGGATGCGGGCCCCCCACTCCCGCCAGGCGATCACGTGCTCGAGGATCTCCGCCGCGTTGTGCCCCGCGGCCACGGGCCGCGCCGCGGCGGCCGCCGCGCCCATGGCCGCCGTCACCGACCGGAGGGAGAGCCCGTGGAACGCCTCCCCCTCCTCGTTCCCGCCGTTCACCCGCTCGAACTCCGCCGCCCACTGAGCGCCCGCGCCCATGGAACCCTCCCCTCCCGCCCCCGTCACTTCACCTCGATGGCGTAGCGGTCCCTCATGTCCCAGTGCTTCTCCATGGTCCTGAAGGTCCACTCCCGCTCCCACTTCCACGGCTTCGGATCCTCCCCCGCGGGGGTGACCTCCGCGGAGAACCGGGCCCGGTAGGTCTCCTTCTTCCGCAGGGCCTTCATCGGGATGAGGGCCAGCATGCGGGAGAGCCACTCCCTCCGGTTGCCGGGCCCCATGTCGAAGGGGGTTTCCGGGGAGGAGAGCCGGGCCTCGACCTCCTTCCCCCTGCCGTCCTCGAGCCGCATCCGCGCCCCGCGGAGGCTCGTGCCGGGGGGGAAGAAGGCGGTCACGGCCGTCCCGCTGGACTCCCTCTCCCCGTCGGGAAGGACGTCCGGCGTGCTGGCGATGTAGAGGGGAGGCACCTCCCGCTGCCCGGGGGCGGGCACGAGGAGGGGCTGCTCCGGCCAGGTCCCGGCCCGGGCCCTGGTGATGGACGAGTAGGCGATCCCCTGGCGCGTCCCCTTCCGGCACGCGGCGCCGAAGGCGACGACCGTGCCGCCCGGATCGAACAGGTGGTGGCGCCATGTGACGGTGGCGACGAGGAGGTCGATGGCGAGTCCGGGGGAGGCCGTGCCGTCGCGATTCGCGGACCTCGCCGCCTCGGCCCCCTCCTCCGTGTACCCCGGCCGGCCCGGAACCTCCGCTCCCTTCGACTCGAGCTTGGGATCGTTGAGGAGGATGTAGGCGGAATGCAGCGCGCACCCGATGGAGGCCTTCGGGTCCACCTCGACCTCCGCCGCGGAGGCGGGGAGCGCCCCCGTCTTCACGGCCTCCGCGAACACGAGCCTGCGGTGGAAGGCGAGGCGCGCCGCGTAGTCGGCGACGGTCTCCGGCGGGCTGACCTCCACGGCGTCGTCCCCTCCCCCCCCGCGGAGGATGCGCGGGAGGAGGAGCAGGGAGGCGGCGCCCGCCCCGAGCCGGAGCGCCTCCCTCCTGGTGGTGCGGCGCGTGTTCTCCAAGCCTCGCCCTCCTCCGCCGGCGCCGTCCCATGATGCCACACCCCTCCCCGGTTGGGAAGGCGGCCGCCCGGCCGGGGCTACAATCCCCGGCTTCCATGAAGAGAACCAGCGTGGGCGCGGTCTTCCTGACGGTCGTCGTGGACCTGATCGGGTTCGGGATCGTCATCCCGCTGCTCCCGCTCTACGCCGATCGCTTCCACGCCTCGGGGGAGGAGATCGGCCTCCTCTTCGCCTCCTTCTCGGCGATGCAGTTCCTCTTCGCCCCCGTGTGGGGCCGCATCTCCGACCGCTACGGGCGCCGGCCGGTGCTGCTCATCGGGCTCGCCGGCAGCGTCATCTTCTACACCGTCTTCGGCTTCGCCGACTCGGTGCTCTGGCTCTTCATCTCCCGCATCGGCGCCGGCATCTGCGGGGCCACCATCTCCATCTCCAACGCCTACATCGCCGACGTCACCCCGGCGGAGCAGCGGGGCCGGGGCATGGCCCTCATCGGAGCGGCCTTCGGCATCGGCTTCACCATCGGCCCTCCCCTCGGGCTCTTCGCCGCCTGGGACGGGAAGTTCCTGAGGGACAACTTCATCATCGGCGAGGTCCTGGCGCGGGGGCTCCCCGGGTTCACCGCCGCCGCCATCTGCCTCGTGTCCTTCCTGTGGACCTGGACCAGCGTCGGCGAGCCCCCCCGCCACGCCGAGACGAAGCGGAGCCTCCTCGACCTCGGCGCCCTCCGGAAGGCCCGGGCGCCGGGGGCGCTGGAAGTGCTCCTCGTCGTCCACTTCCTCTCCGTCTTCGCCTTCTCCAGCTTCGAGGGGACGCTCTCGCTGATGCTGGCGGAGCGCTACCGGTACGGCGAGGCGAACATGGGGAAGGTCTACCTCTTCATCGGGGTGACCCTCACCCTGGTGCAGGGCCTCCTCGTGCGGAAACTGCTCTCCGTAGCGTCGGAGCGGACCATGGTCCGCGCCGGCTTCCTCCTCATGAGCGGCGGCCTCGCCGGGGTGGCCGTCTGCACGACCCTCACGGGACTCCTCGTCTCCCTCGGGGTGGCCGTCTGCGGGTTCGGGTTCGTCACGCCCTCCATGTCCTCCCTCATCTCGCGGCAGGCCGACGCCGCGGCCCAGGGGGCGATGATGGGGCTCGCGGCCAGCGCCTCGGCCCTCGGGCGCATCTTCGGGCCCTTCATCGGGAACGTCGTCTACGCCCCCGAGGGGCAGAGGTCCACCTTCATCGGCCACGCCCTGGATCCCCTCTTCGGGGACCTCGCCCACCACCAGCGGCCCTACGTGCTCGGGGCGGTCCTCGCCGCCGTGCTCGCCGTGGCGGCGCTGGTGATGGTGAAGCAGCCGCCGAAGGAGGAGGGCGGGGGGGAGGCGGCCGGCTGAGGCGGGGCGGAGGGAACGCCGTCCCCCGCCGCGGCGGCGCCCGAGGGGGCCGCCGAGCCGCCTGGTGCCGCCCCGCCGCCGCCGTCACCCCCGCGGGGCCGGAGGGCCCACCGTTCCACGAAGCGCATCGCGGCCACTCCCATGCAGGGGCCGGCGGCGGCGAGGAGGAGGGCGAGGGGTTCCAGGTACGGCACCGCAATCAGCATCGCCGTGAGGACGGTCCACCCGAGCCCGACGGCGTAACCCGCGATTCCCGCCGCCACCCTCTTCCGGAGCGGCAGGGGACCCCCGTCCCTCCGGGGCAGGGGGAACCCCCTCCACGCCAGGGTCCTCTCGCCGACCCACGCGCCGATGAGGGCGCTCGACACGATGAGGGAGACGATGAACAGGACGCCGGCGATGATGGCCGGCTCTTTCCAGGGGGTGCCCTCGAACAACCTCGTGAGGGGGCCCGAGAAGAGGATGGCACCGAAGGCCCACACGGCCAAGACCGTCGCCGCGCCGCCGACCAGCACCGCCGCGAGGACCGCCAGGAGCCCGGCGAGGAGCCTCCTCATGGAACACCTCCGTCCCCTCTTCCCGGTCCCCATCCTACCCGGGTCGGAGGGCGGCGCCAGCGTCGTGGGGTTCTCCCGGAGGTAGCGCGCCCGGGCGGAACCGAACGGCGCCCCGAGGACGGCCAACCCTTCGATGGGGACCGCGGTGAAGCCCGGCTCCCCGGGCGGGCTCCTCCACGTCACTGGGCACCCGGCTCGTGCCCCCCTCCCCCCTTCCGGCCCCCCCGCCCGATCCTCACCAGCCCGTACAGGCCCACGACGATGAGGAGCAGCACGAGAAGGCTGGGAAGGGTGAACTCGTGGAACTCCCCCCGCAACGCCCCGGCGGCCGATTCGAGGATCAGCTCGACGCTGAACGGCCCGCACATGAGGAACCCGGCGAGCCCCGTGAACAGGAGCAGCGCGGCGACCACCCTCCTGCCGCGGTCGCTGCTTCGGCCGGGGGGGATGGGTGCCGTCACAGGGAGACCCGGCGCGGAGGGGGGAAACGCCCGGCCTGACTCCGGAAGAGTGTGGACCTCAGGGTAGTCCCCTCCCAGCAACCTGACGACGGTCATCCCTTCGGATGGGAACGGTCATGATGGTGCGGGCGGTGGGACTCGAACCCACAACCAAGGGCTTAAAAGACCCCTGCGCTGCCGATTGCGCTACGCCCGCACTTGTATCACACTATGATACTATCGCGGGCGGCCCCGCGGCGCCGGCCCCGCGAGGAGGCCGACCCCGGCGGGGTCAGACCTCCATGATCTCTTTCGTCTTCTTCTCGAGGTTCGCGTCCACGGACCCCTCGTACTTCTTCGTGAGCGACTGGATCTCGTCCTTCAGCTTCGTCCCCTGGTCCTCCGTCATCTCCCCGTCGGCCTCCGCCGTCTCGCCGGCCTTGTTCGCGTCACGACGGATGTTCCGGATGGAGACCCGGGCCGCCTCGGCCAGCTCCTTGCAGCGCGCGGCGAGCTTCCTCCGCTGCTCCTCGGACAGCGGCGGCAGGTTGAGCCGCACCAGCTTCCCGTCGCTCTGCGGCGTCACCCCGAGGTTGCTCTTCTGGATCGCCTTCTCGATCTCCTTGATGGAGCCCGGGTCGAAGGGCTTGATCACGATGAGCCGCGCCTCGGGGATGGAGATCGTCGCGAGCTGCTTGAGGGGCGTCGGCGCCCCGTAGTAGTCCACCCGCACCCCGTCCACCAGCCCCGGCGTCGCCCGGCCGGTGCGGATGTGGTTGAACTCCGAGACCACGTGGGCCACGGCCTTCTCCATCTTGTCTTCCGTGTCGAGAAGGATGTCGTCGTACATGGCGTGCCTCCCGGTTGCCGGCCCCGATCCTAACCGATGCGGGTCCCCACCCGCTCCCCCGCCGCGGCCCGGGCGAGGTTGCCCGAGGGGCGCAGCGAGAACACCACCACGGGGAGCCCGTTCTCGCGGCACAGGGTGAAGGCCGTCTGGTCCATCACCCCGAGCCGCCGCTCGATGCACTCCCCGAAGGTGAGGGCGTCGAAGCGGACCGCCGCCGGGTCCCGCCGCGGGTCCCGGTCGTAGACCCCGTCCACGGTGGTCGCCTTGAGGAGGACCTCCGCCCCGACCTCGAGGGCCCGCAGCGCCGCCGCCGTGTCCGTCGTGAAGAAGGGCCGCCCCGTGCCGCCGGCGAGGATCAGCGTCTCCCCCGCCTCGAGGAGGGAGCGGGCCCGGTCCGCCGTGAAGGGGTCGGCCACGTCGGGCATGGGGACCGCCGTCAGCACCCGCGCGGGGGCGCCGGCCCCGCGGACCGCCTCGGCGAGCACGAGGGCGTTGGCCGTCGTCGCCAGCATCCCCACGGCGTCGGCGGAGGTGCGGGGGACGAGGTCCGGGGGGAGGTCCCGCCCCCGGACCAGGTTGCCGGCGCCGACCACCACGGCGCACTGGATGCCGGCCGCGGGGAGGGAGGCGATCTCCGCGGCGATGGCGCGGACCTGGTCGGGATCGAAGCCGAAGGCCGAGGGGCCGCAGAGCCCCTCGCCGGAGAGCTTGAGGAGGACCCGCCGCGCCACGGCGCGCCTATTCGGCGCCGACTTCGAGGCGGGCGAAGCGCCGGATGACCATGTTCTGGCCGATCTTCTGGATGAGGCCCTTGAAGACCTGCTCCACGGTCATCGTGTTGTCGTGGATCCAGGCCTGCTCGAGCAGGACCCGCTCCTTGTAGAAGGCGTTCACCTTGCCGTCCACGATCTTGGCCCGGATCTCGGCGGGCTTCTTCAGGTTCTTCGGGTCGGCGGCGAGCTGCCCCTCGGCGATCTCCCGCTCCTTCTCGACGAGGGCGGCGGGGATCTGCTCGCGCGTCACCGCCACCGGCGGCGGGGCCGCCGCGGCGATGTGCTGGGCCAGCTTCTTGATGAACTCCTGGAAGAGCTCGTTGCGGGCGGCGAAGTCGTCCTCGCACTGCACCTCGACGAGGACGCCGAGCTTGCCGGTATGGTGCAGGTAGGAGCCGATGCGCCCCTCCTTCACGTCCCGCCCGTGCTTGGAGGCGGCCACCTTCTCCCCCTGCTTGCGGAGCCACTCCTCGGCCTTGACGAGGTCGCCTCCGGCCTCGGAGAGGGCCTTCTTGCACTCCATCATCCCGAGCCCGGTGCGGGCCCGGAGCTCCATCACGGTCTTCGCGCTGATCTCTGACATGGTCGGCTCCTGTGCTCTGTCGTCGCGACGCCGCCCCCGGGGGGGCGGGAGGACGGATCCCGCCGCGCGCGGTCCCCGCCGTCCGGGAGGCTCCATCGTCCGGAAGGCTTCTTCGCCGGCGCCCGCCGTTCCCGATCCCTAGGAGGGGCGGGAGGAGTCCCCGCCGCCGCCCGCGGGACCGCGGCCGCCGGGGTTGCCCCGGCCCGGGCCCGTGCGGCGCCGGACGACGACCTTCTTCCCGCCGCGTCCGCCGGGACCGGCCACGCGCATGGCGTCGGCCAGCGCGTCGTCCCGGGCGCCGGGGGCGGCCATCACCTGGACGCCGCGCGCCTTGGCGTTCCTGGATCCCTCGGTCACGGCCGTGGACAGGCGGCTGAGGATGGTCTCGACGGATCGCATGGAGTCGTCGTTCCCGGGGATGGCGATGTCCACCACGTCGGGGTCGCAGTCGGTGTCGATGAGGGCCACGACGGGGATGCCCATCCGGTTGGCCTCCTTGACGCAGATGGCCTCGCGGCGGGGATCCACCACGACCATCACGCCGGGCAGGGTGGACATCTTCCGGATGCCGGAGAGGTTCTTGGTGAGCTTGCGCTTCTCGCGGTTGTGGCGGGAGACGTCCTTCTTGCTCATGGCACCGAAGGCGTCGGAGGTCTCCAGCGCCTCGAGCTCCTCGAGCCGGGCGAGCCGCTTGCGGATGGTCTCGAAGTTGGTGAGGGTGCCGCCGAGCCAGCGCTCCGTCACCGTCGGCATGCCGCACTTGTTGGCGGAGTTGAGCACCACCTGCTTCGCCCCGCGCTTGGTGCCGACGAAGAGGACGTCGCGGCCCTCCCCGGCGATGCGCTGGAGGAAGTTGCAGGCGCGGACGAGGCCGCGGACCGTGGTCCGGAGATCGATGATGTGGACCGTGTTCCGCTTCCCGTAGATGAAGGGCTGCATCTTCGGGTTCCACCGGGAGGCCCGGTGGCCGAAGTGCACGCCGTTGTCGATGAGTTCCTGGACCGTGACGAGCGGGGCCGTGTCGATGGACAAGACGTTCCTCCAGCTGTTTCCGACCGAACGGGCACCACCCCGGGGAATGGGGACCCCGGGCGTGGCGCAAACCTTCAGAGGATAGCGAAGGGCCCCCTCGCGTCCACGAAAATGGGGGGCGGGGTGGGGGGTCACCCCGCCGCCAGCCTCTCCTTCACGCAGGCCACGACCCTGAGCGCGAGGCGGAGCGCCCTGAGGCCGTCCTCCCCGCTCACCACGGGGACGGTCCCGTTCCGGACCGCCTCCAGGAAGGAGCCGAGCTCGGCCTTCAGGGGCTCCTCCTCGGAGATCCGGACGGGGGACATCTCCACGAGCCCCGACAGGACCATGCCCTTGAGGTCGGCCAGGCTCTTCGCGTCCTTCCTCAGCGCCATGACCTTCTCGAGGGTCAGCCCCGGGGCCTTCCGGTAGGTCCACCCCTGGCGCTGCGCGAAGTCGAGCACCATGTAGGAATCCGACGAGAACATCCGGAGCTTCCGCTCCGTCTTCGTCCCCACGCGGCTCGCCGTCACGTTGGCCACGCAGCCGCCGGCGAACTCGATGCGGGCGTTGGCGATGTCCTCGTGGGGGGTGAGCACCGGCACGCCCACGGCCTCCACCCGGACAGGCTCCGAGCCGGCGAGGTGGAGGATGAGGTCGAGATCGTGGATCATGAGGTCCAGCACCACCCCCACGTCGGCGCTGCGGAAGGAGAAGGGGGAGATGCGGTTCACCTCGAGGAAGCGGGGCCGGAAGGCCCGCGGGTCCACGGAGGCGATGGCGGGGTTGAAGCGCTCGATGTGGCCCGTGGCCAGGACGGCCCCGGACTCCCTGGCGGCGCGGACCATGGCCTCCCCGTCCTCCAGGGTCGCCGCGAAGGGCTTCTCCACGAGGCAGGCGACCCCGCGCCGCAGCAGGGGCACGGCGACGGCGGCGTGGTGGACGGTGGGCACCGCCACGGAGACGGCCCGCACGCCGGCGGGAATGTCCGCGGGGTCCGCCAGGGCGGCGCAGCCGTGCTTCTCCGCGGCGGCGGCCGCCGCCGCCGGGTCCCTGTCCACGACGCACGCGAGCCTCGCCCCGGGCAGCTCCGACCAGACCCTGGCGTGGTTCCTGCCGAAGGCGCCCACGCCGACCACCGCGACCTCGAGGGGAGCACCCTCCGGTCCGCTCATTTCCTCGCCGCCTCCCGTGCGCGCCCCTGCCTGCCGGCCATCTGCCTGCGGAGGAACCCGACCAGCTCGAGGACCTCCGGCGTCGGTTCGTCCCGCTCGAGACGGTCGAGGGTCTTCTCGCGGACGAGCTGGTCGCTCCGCCAGAGTGCACGATGCGCCTCGCGGACGGACCGGATCCTCTCCGCGGGGACCCCCGCCCGCTGCATCCCCACGACGTTCACCTTGACGACCCTCGCGGGGTGCCCCTCAACGACCATGAAGGGGGGGACGTCCATGACGATGCGCGAGAGGCCGCCCACGTAGGCGAGGCGCCCGATGGAGGTGAAGTGGTGCACGGCGGCGGCCCCGTTGAGGATGGAGCGGGCCTCCACATGGACGTGGCCCGCCAGCAGCACGTTGTTCCCGAGGATCACCCCGTCTCCGACGGCGCAGTCGTGGCCCACGTGGGAGCAGGCCATGAGGAGGCAGCCGCTGCCGACCCGGGTGACCCCCTGCTCCTTGAAGGTCCCCCGGGAGACCGTGACCCCCTCGCGGAAGACGTTCCGGTCCCCCACCTCGAGGCGGACCACCTCCCCCCTGTAGGAGACGTCCTGGGGGTCCCCACCGAGGGTGGCGAAGGAGTGGACGCGGTTCCCCTCCCCGAGCCGGGTCCAGCCGTGGACCGCGGCGTGGGGCAGGAGCTCCGTCCCGGGCCCGATCTCCGACTGCGGGCCCACGTAGGCGAAGGGGCCGATGGTCACCCCGTCGGCGAGGGTCGCCGTGGGGTCCACGTGGGCGGTCGGATGGACGGTGGCGCTCACGCGTCGATCAGCATGAAGTTGATGCGGGCCTCGGCGGCGAGTTCCCCCTCCACCGTGGCCCGCCCCTGGACCCGCCCCGTGCGGGCCTTCAGCTTCAGCGTCTCGATCTCCAGCCGGAGCTGGTCCCCGGGCACCACGGTGCGGCGCAGCTTCGCCCGGTCGATGCTCAGGAGCACCGCGAGGCGGCCCGTGTTCTCGAGCTTCCGGAGGAGGAGCACGCCGGAGAGCTGGGCCAGGGCCTCGATGATGAGGACGCCGGGCATGACCGGCGTGCCCGGCCAGTGGCCCTGGAAGAACTGCTCGTTGATGGTGACGTTCTTGATGCCCACGGCCCTGTGGAAGCCGTCCAGCTCCAGCACGCGGTCCACCAGGAGGAAGGGGTAGCGGTGCGGGAGGATGCGCTGGATCTCGCCGATGTCGAGGCGGCGGGAGCGGCCCTCCTCGGCGTCCACCTCGGCGCGCACGAGGGACGCGAGCCTCCTCACGAGGAGGGCGTTGCCGGAGTGCCCCGACCGCACCCCCGACACGTGGGCCCTGAGGTCGGCGCCCAGCAGGAACAGGTCCCCCGTCATGTCGAGGAGCTTGTGACGGCAGTACTCGTCGGGGAACCGGAGCCTGTTCTGCATGGGGCCGTCGGGGCCGACGACCAGGGTGTTCTCGTGGGTCGCGCCCTTCCCGAGGCCCATCCCGCGCAGGGCCTTCGCCTCGGACTCGAGCACGAAGGTGCGGGCCGGGGCGATCTCGCGGACGTAGGAGTCCTCGTTGAGGTCCACGGAGACGTGCTGGGGGCCGAAGGGGGATCCGGGGCCGTAGTCCAGGGTGTAGGAGACCTGGAGCCCGCGCTCCCGCGGGAGGGCCGAGAGGATGGCCTCGCTGCCCGGCTCCACCACCCCGACGCCGTCGGCGAGGAAGAGCTCCCGCCGGGGGGCGTCGTGGATCTCCGCGGGGCCGGCGCGCCTCAGGGCCTCGACGAAGGGGAGCGCGCTCCCGTCCATCCCCGGGACCTCGACGCCGTCGATCTCCACCACGAGGTCGTCGATGCCGAGCCCGAAGCAGGCCGAGAGGAGGTGCTCGACGGTGTGGACCTCGGCGGAGCCCTCGGCCAGCGCCGTCCTCCGCCCCCGGTCCACCACGTGCCGGCCGTCCGCGGGGATGCGCGGCCGGCCCGGGAGGTCGGTCCGGATGAAGACGACGCCCGCGTCGGCGGGGGCCGGGGAGAGGCGCAGCGTCGTCGCCGCCCCCGTGTGGAGGCCGACGCCCCGGAGTTCCGCCGTGGACTGGACGGTCCGCTGGTTGCGCACGATGGGCCAAAGGGTATCAGCGGCCCGCCGCGGGGGCCCCGTCAAACGGGGCCGTCGGCTCCCGCGGCGCCGGAATCCTCCCCGGAGGCCTCTCCGGGGGCCCGCTCGAGCCGCCGGAGCCGCTCGAGGACCTCGGGGACCTTCCGGAGGGCGGCCGTCTGCCGCTTCCACTCCCGGTGGGGGACGGCGGGGTGGCCGGCCACGTCCCGGCCCGCGGGGATGTCGCGGGTGACCGCCGTGCGGGCGGCCACGCGGGCGCCGTCCCCCACCTCGAGGTGGCCCGCGAAGCCGGCCTGCCCCCCCACGATGACGCCCCGGCCGAGCACCGTGGACCCCGCGAGGCCCACCTGGGAGACGAGGAGGCTCCCGTCGCCGACGTGGCAGTTGTGGGCCACGTGGACGTGGGTGTCGATCTTCACGCCGTTCCCGATGGTCGTCCGGCCGAAGCGGGCCCGGGCGATGGTCACGCAGGCCCCGATGTCCACGTCGTCCCCGACGACCACGGTGCCGAGGTGCGGGACCCGGAGGGGAAGCCGCCCCGGCCCCGCGGGGAGGAAGCCGTAGCCGTCGCAGCCCACCACGGAGGAGGCGCCGATCACGGCCCGGTCCCCCACGGTCACGCCGTCGAGGACCCGGGCGCCGGGGTGGAGGAGGCCGTCCCGCCCGACGGAGGCGCCCCGCCCGACGAAGGAGCCGGCCCGGAGGACCGTGCCGTCCCCGACCCGCGCCCCCGCCTCCACGACCGCGAGGGGGCCGACGGAGACCCCCGCCCCGAGGGCCGCCGCGGGATCCACCACCGCCGACGGGTGGATCCCCGCGGGGGCGCGGACGGGCGGCGGGGCGAGGGCGGCGGCCGCCACCGTCATGGCCGCCTCCGGGTCCCGTACCACCACCTGAGGGAGGCGGCAGCCGGGGAGGGGCTCCTTCACCAGGAGCGCCGCCGCCGCCGTCCCCTCCACGAGGGGGGCGTAGCGGGCCCGGGAGAGGAAGGCGACCTCGCCGGGGCGGGCGTCCCGGAGCCCCGAGGCCCCGGTGACGGGGACGGAGCCGTCCCCCACCACGGAGCCGCCCACCAGGGCCGCCAGCTCGGCGACGGTCACGGGCTCCCCCGGCCCCGGTTCCCGGCCTACCTGTCCTTCTCCTTCTCCTTCTCCTTCTCCGGGGCGTCCGCCGCCAGGGCCTCGATGACCTCCTTCGTGATGTCCACCGCGGGGTCGGCCCAGATCACCGTCCGGAGCGCCATCTGGAGCTTGAGGTCGTTGGCGGCCATGACCTGCCCCCGCTCCTCGACGGCGATGGGCTCGTCGTCGATGGAGAGGGCGACCCGGTACCCCTTCGCGGTGGCGATGCGCTCCGCCTCGGCGGCGATCTCCCGGTAGACGGCGGCCATGCCCGTCACCTGCTTGCGGCGGAGGTTCTCGACGTCCCGCTTCTGGTCGTACTGGAGTTCGGCGATGCGGAGCTCGATCTTCTTCCGCTCCTGCTCGTAGGCAGGAGTCCCGGGCTCATTCCTCGCCTCGAGGTCCTGGGCCTGCTTGCGAAGCTCCCCTTCCCGCTGCGCCATGGAGGCCTTGAGGCCGTCCATCTCGACCTGGAGCCCCTCCTGGAGCTTCCGGGACCGCGGGGTGGCCTCGAACACCTTCCCCACGTTGACCGTGCAGACGCAGAGGCCGGCCTTGGCGGCCGGCGCCCCGTCCTGGAATGCGGCCATGACCCTGCCGCCCGCGAGACCGATGACCGCGGCGAGGGCTCCCCCCGCCAGTGCCGTGAACGTACGCATGGTGGACCTCCTAGAAGAAGCGGCTGAACTCGAAGGAGAGGACCTGCCTCTCGTCGCCGTCGACGGTGATGACGGGGAAGCCGAAATCGAAGCGCAGGGGCACGGGCCCGAAGAAGGGCACCTTCACGAGGATCCCGAAGCCCACGGAGGCCCTCCAGTCGCGGCGGAGGTCCCCGGTGTTGTTCTGCAGGTTGCCGGCGTCGAAGAAGACCGCGCCGCGGAGGACGTCGGACCAGAGGGGGAAGCCGTATTCGACGCTCCCCGCCAGCAGTGCCTCGCCTCCCATGGGCTCGCCCCGGCTCTCCTCGATGGAGTTGCGCACCCGGTTGGGCTGCGTCGCCGGGTTCCCCACGCCGTGGGGGCCGAGGCCGCCGTACCGGTAGCCGCGCACGGCCCCGATCCCCGAGGCGCCGCCGGCGGTCCAGCGCTCCATGAGGGGGGTCGGATCGCCGCGGAAGCCCCAGGCCGTGGCCGCCCCCGCCCGGAGCCGGACCGTGTGGGCCCGCTCGTCGGCGTCCTTGAACAGGGTGAGGACGCGCACCACCTCGGCGGAGTTCTTCCACGTGTCGATGTCCCCGCCGAGGGCGCCGCCCACGAGCTCCGTCGTCGCGGAGACCCTCCAGCCCCGCTCCGAGACGAACTCCTGGTCGAGGCGCCGCCAGCCCCCCTCGAGGGCCAGGGCGTGGAGCCCGTTGTGGCCCTCCACCTCGAAGGCGTTGGGCGGGCCGTCGTCGTCGACGTGGCTGATGTCGATGGACTCGATGCGGGGGCGCAGGCCGAGGGTGTAGAGGTCGTCGAGGTCGCGGCGGGGCATGAGCCACCGGCGCTCGAGGAAGACGCTGGCGCCCACCCGGTCCTCGTCGTAGGCGAACAGGGAGGACTTCGTGGCGTAGACGTCGAACCCCGCGGAGACGGGCTGGTCGAGGAGCCACGGCTCCGTGAAGGCGAGCCGGTAGGAGGAGTAGCTGGACCCCGGCTGCGCGACGATGGAGAGCGTCTGGCCCGCCCCCCGGAAGGCCCGCCCCTCGCCGAACTCGGCGAAGCTCGACGGGACGTCCTCGATGTCGAAGTTGCGGAAGGTGAGGGAGATGGTGCCGAAGAGCCCCGTGTCGGAGGAGACGCCGAAGCCGATGCGGAACTGGCTCGTGCGGGGGTTCTCCTCCACGCGGATCTCGACGTCCTTCTGGTCCGGCCGGTCCGTGTCCTTGTAGACGGGGACGACGGAGGTGAAGTACTGGGTGTCGAGGGCGCGCCGCACGGACTTCGAGACGGCCCCGGAATCGAGGGGCTCCCCGGGGGCCACGGTGAACTCCCGCAGGACGACCTTGTCCCGGGTGATGGTGTTGCCGGAGACGCTGATGAACCGGACCGTGGTCCGGCGGCCCTCGACGACGGCCAGGCGCAGGTCCTGCACGCGGCCCTCGGCGCGGGGGATGGGCTCGAGATCGATGCGGACGTCGCTGAAGCCCTGGCGGCGGGCCTCCTCCTCCATCCGGGCCACGACCCGGTCGGCGGCCTTCCGGTTCCACCGGCTGCCCGGGACGAGCTCCGCCGCGGCCTCCACGACGGAGGCGCGCTCGGGGATGGTCTCCCCTCCCGTGACCTGCACCTCGCCGAGGGTCCAGGGCTCCCCCTCCTCCACGGCGTAGGTGAGGGTCGCCTCGTCGCGGTCGGCGTTGAAGTCGACGCCCCTGTACCAGACGCGGGCGTCGAGCAGCCCCTCGTCCCGGAGCAGGCGCGCGACGGCCACGCGGTCCTCCTCGATGCGGCGCTCCACGTAGGGGCGGGAGGAGAGCAGCCCGGCGGGGCGGAGCGCCATGACCTGGAGGAGCGTCTTCGCCTCGACGGTGCGGAGGCCCTGGAACCGGACCGCCTCGACGTCCACCTCGGGGCCCTCCACGACGCGGAAGATCACCTTGCGGGCCCCCTCCTCCTCGAGGGTCTCGGCCCGGACCTCGACGAAGTGGAATCCGGCGTCGCGGTACTTGCGCTCCAGCACGCGCACGTCGTTCTCGAGCCGGTAGGCCGCCAGCGGGTACCCCGTGCGGGTGTCCACGAGGGGCTTCAGCTCCTCCTCGGTGAAGTGGTCGATGCCGAGGAAGTAGACCCGCGCGACCAGGGGGTTCTCCCGCACCTGGAAGACGAGGCGGACGGCGCCGGGGACGGGCTCCTCCTTCAGGGAGATCTCGTCGAAGAAGCTCCGGAGCATGGAGAGGTCGCGGGCGAGGAGCTCGCGGTCGAGGGGCTTCCCCTCCTTGGTCCGCATGGAGTACTTGAGGTTGGCCTCGGAGTACCGGAGGTTGCCCTCGAAGCGGATGCTCTCGACCTTCACCGACTCCTGGGCGGAGGCCGGCGCCGCCGCGGCCGCGGCGAACACGGCGGCCCCTGCCGCTGCGAAGACGCCCGCTGTTCCCCTCAATCCGCCCTCCGTGACCGCCCCGCCCCCTTGGACGGGCGGGCGGCGATCCGATGACCTCTTCCCCGCCTAGCCCCCGTACCCGCCGCCGCCGGCACCGGCCCCGCCGGCCCCGCCGGCACCGCCCCTGCCGTACCCGTCCTTCGCGCCGTTCTCGAATCGCATGAACTTCGACAGGAAGGTGAGGCCGACGATGCCCGTGGGGCCGTTGCGCTGCTTGGCGATGATGAGCTCCGCCTCCCCCTCGATCTCCCGCTTCTTCTCGGGATCGTGCTCGTAGTACTCGGGCCGGTGGAGGAGCATGACGACGTCGGCGTCCTGCTCGATGGCCCCGGACTCGCGGAGGTCGCTCATCATGGGCCGGTGGTCCGCCCGGGCGTCGACGCCGCGGTTGAGCTGGCTGATGGCGATGACGGGCACGGAGAGCTCCCGGGCCAGCTCCTTGAGGCTCCGGCTGATGTAGGAGATCTCCTGCTGGCGGTTCTCCTCGCGGCGGGTGGTCCCGCCGCTCATCAGCTGGAGGTAGTCCACGACGATGAGCTGGAGCCCCTCCTTCTTGTGGAGGCGGCGGGCGCGGGAGCGCAGCGCGAGCGGCGTGAGGCCAGGCGTGTCGTCGATGAACATCCTCGATTCGCTGAGCCCCGAGAGGGCCCCCGAGAGCTTGCTGTAGTCCTCGTCGGCGAGGAAGCCGCGGCGCAGGCGGATGCTCTCGACCTTGGCCCGGGAGCAGAGGATGTTCTGGACGATCTGCTCGCGCCCCATCTCCATGGAGAAGAGGGCCACGGGCTTCTTCCCCACGACGGCCACGTGCTCCATCATCGAGAGGGCGAAGGTCGTCTTGCCCATGGAGGGGCGGGCGGCCAGCACCACCATCTCGCCGGGCTGCAGACCGCTCGTCATCTCGTCGAGATCGTAGAACCCCGTCTCGAGCCCGGTGACGGCCCCCTCGCGGTTCTGGATGCGGTCGATGCGGAAGAAGACGTCCTTCAGGATGTCCCCGACGCGGGTGCCCTCGTTGAGCTCGCTGTCGCGGTCGAGGGCGAAGAAGGCGGACTCCGCCTCGTCGAGGAGCTCCCGGCCCTGGGACGCGCCCTCGAAGGCCCCCCGGATGACCCGGTCCGCCGCGGCGATGATGCCGCGCCGGATGGAGGCGTCCCGGACGATGCCCGCGTAGTGGAGCGCGTGGGCCGCCGTCGGGACCCGGTCCAGCAGGTTCACGATGGCGTCGGCCCCCCCCACGGCGTCGAGGTCCCCCCGGCGGCGCAGCTCCTCCCGGAGGAGGACCGCGTCCACCCCCTTGCCGCCGTCGTAGAGGGAGATCATCGTGTCGTAGAGCCGCCGGTGGGACTCCCGGTAGAAGTCCTCGGGCCGCAGCAGGCTCACGAGCTCCCCGATGACCTCGTTGTCCAGCAGCATGGACCCGAGGACGGAGACCTCGGCGTCGAGGTCGTGGGGCGGCGTGCGCTCGATGCGTTCCGAGGCGAGGGGGAGGGGCGTCGGCGCGGGCAAGGGGATCTCCGTGGAGAGGCGTCGGCCGGCGCGAAGGTGCCGGCGAGGGGAGGGTATCACCGGGTCGGGACGGGGAGAAGAGGAGCCTCGCGGATTCGGGGTCGACGGAGAGGACCAACGGCGAGTCCGTTGCGCCAGCGAGGGCTCCGCGGCGGGGCACGGAGGGGAACGGCCCCTCCGTGCCC
>CAYJMF010000086.1:0-19911 GCA_964370855.1 uncultured Planctomycetota bacterium
CCTACGCCGGGCGGCGTAGGTCATTTTCGTGTCCAAGGAACCGGGCGCGGTACATCCCTCGCCGTTTCCATGGGCTTCGCGCACAGGTTCCTCCTTGTAGTGCCCGGTGATCAGGATGGCTCTCGGTTCCTGGTGTGGATGGTCGCGCCCGCCGTTCTGACCTCTCTCCTCATGGCCGGGGACTCCCTCCGACTTCTCTCCCGGGTGGATCTCGTGGCGCCCAATCGTGTCACCCACCGGAAGCGAGTGGTCCTTGCGGGATTCCCCGCCAGGAACTCCCTCCCCCGGCTGAGCTTCGGAGGCGGCCTGCGGTCCACGGCATGGGACCTCTACCGAGGGAAGTTGCGGCAGCTCCGGTTTCCCTGGATCCAGGGGCCCGTGCGGGCCCTGTGGGACTGCCGCGCTCTGGCCTACGGGTTCCTTGGGGTGATGCTGCTGGCGTCCAGCCAGGCGGAGGCCGGGAGTCTGGGCGCGTTCTACTTTGGAGCGATCATCCTGGGGGCGGCTCTCTTCCTGCCCTCTCCCCTGGAACTACCGGCGAGCCGCAGGCTCCACCTTCTGGGTGCGGACCTCCCGGAAGTGGCGCGCCACAACCGTCGGTGGGGGTTCTACCTCGCCGTGGTTCCCGTGTTCCTGGGTGGCATCCTCGTCCTCCAGATTCCCTCGCTCGTGGGGAGGCTCGGCGCTCCCGGCATCTGGAGTGCACTCCTGGCGTGCACGGGCAGCACCCTGATGGCGAAGGCCGGTGCAATGAGGGGGATTTCCGAGGCCATGGACAGGGCCGGGTGGGTCGTGGTGACCCTCGTGGGGGTGGTCGCCCTTTCCGGCTGGCTGGTCTCGCCCCGTCTCGCCCTGACCGTCATTGGGCCCGCCCTCTTCGTCGCCGCCCTTGCGGCGTTCCTCCTCGACCTGACCGCCCCGAGGGACGACGCCCGGGAGCTGATGGAGAAGGCCGCCGACGACTAGGACGGGCGCGGACGGCGGCCCCCCGCCCCCCTACGGCCCCCCGCCCCCGTTCCGCCCCGGGTCCCCCGCCTCCACGCGCGCGAGGACGACGGTGATGTTGTCCTTGCCGCCGCGCTCGTTGGCGAGGTCCACGAGCTCCCCGATGGCGCGGTCGAGATCCTGGCCGTTCCGCGCCAGCGTCCGCCCCATGTCGTCGGAGGACACGAGGTCCGACAGCCCGTCGGAGCAGAGGAGGTAGACGTCCCCCACCTGCGCGTCGTGGAAGCGGACCTCGGGCTTCACCGCCTGCCGCGTCCCGATGGCGCGGGTGATGATGTTCTTGTGGGAGGACGTCGCCGCCTCCTCCGGCGTGATGAGCTTCGCCTTCAGCTGGCTGTTGATGAAGGAGTGGTCCTCCGTGATCTGCCGCATCTCCCCGTCCCGCCAGCGGTAGATCCGCGAGTCCCCCACGTGGGCCGTGGCGACGAAGTCCTCCTGGTGGTAGAGGAAGGCGAGCGTCGTCCCCATCTCCCGGTAGCGGGCGTCCACCATCCCGAAGTGGAACACCTGGTCGTTGACCTCCCGCACCCAGCCGTCGAAGAGCACCCGCAGCAGATCCTCCATCAGCCCGTCGGCGTCCCGCTTCCGCCCGCGGAACGTCTCCGGGAAGTGCTTCTTGAAGTGCGTGTTGAAGGAGGAGACGCAGAGGGAGGAGGCGACCTCGCCGAAGTCCCGCCCCCCCATCCCGTCGGCGAGGACGCAGAAGCCGTCCCGGTCCGAGTGGTAGAAGGAGTCCTCGTTCAGCTGGCGCTTGCGGCCGACGTCGGTCTTCCCGGCGCAGTGGATGCGGATGGCGGGTCCCTCCGGGTGCAACCCCATCACCGTACCCGCGCCCCGGCCGGGGGTCAACGGGAACCGGGGGGAGGGGACGGCGCCCCGGACAGCCGCTCGGCGAGAACCGTCAGTCCCAAGATGGCGTCCTTGCCCCCCCTCCATGCGTCGAGGGTCCACCAGCCCTGCCCGAGTCCCGGGTCCGGTGTCGCGCCCGCCGCCTCTGCCGCCGCCCGCCCCTCCTCCCCGGGAAGGAGCCAGGAGAGGTGGGACTGCGAGCGCGCCACGGCGAAGATCCGCCCGCCCCGCCCCGCGAGGACCGAGAACCCCCAGGCGTACCCCACGGTCGAGGGCTTCCTCTTCCCCCGCAGCGCCTCCTCGAGATCCGGGTGGGTCCGGAGGGTCCAGCCCCCCGGCGTCCAGGGGCCGGGCGGGTCCCGGGAGGGGACGGCGCCTTCGGCCAGGGCGGCGAGGAGGGGGCCGTTGACGGCGTCGGGAAAGCGGGTCCGGGGATTGTCGGCCATGGCGGGAGGGTACCCGGGTCGGCGGGCGGGCGCCGCCTCCGATTTCCCGCGGCACGAATCCTTGCACCGGACTTCCGGAATTCGCATTCTTGCCTCTTTCCCCGATGGGAACCGTTCGCGAAGCGAAGAACAGGGGAAAGGGCGCGGGCTTCCGGGCCGCGCCCCGAGGAATGCGGGCCCGGACCCGCACGGGCGGCCTCCGCCGCCGGGGATTTGAGGATTGTCCGAGCGCCCCCGCATCGTCCTCGCCTTCTCCGGAGGACTCGACACCACCTTCTGCGCCGTCTGGCTCCGCGAGACGGAGAACGCCGACGTGATCACCGTGACGGTGGACACGGGCGGCTTCTCCCCCGCCGAACGGAAGCGCATCGAGGAGCGCGCGAAGGCCGCGGGCTCCGTCCGCCACGAGTTCGTGGACGGGCGGCGCCGCGTCTGGGACCGCTTCTGCACCTACATCGTCAAGGGCAACTGCCTCCGCGGCGGCGTCTACCCCCTCTCCGTCGGCGCCGAGCGCATCGTCCAGGCCGAGGAGGTCGCCCGGGTCGCGATCGAGGCCGGAGCCGCCGGCGTCTGCCACGGATCCACCGGGGCGGGCAACGACCAGGTCCGCTTCGACACGGCGCTTCTCGCCCTCCTCCCTCCCGGCGTCCGCGTCCTCGCCCCCATCCGCGAGCTCGGCTGGTCGCGGGACAAGGAGGCGGACTGGCTGGAGGAGCGCGGCCACGCCGTGGACCGCTCCACGAGGAAGTACTCCGTCAACGCCGGCCTCTGGGGCGTCACCATCGGGGGCGGCGAGACCCACGACCCGTGGAAGTCGCTCCCCCCCGAGGCGTGGCCCACCACCGTCGATCCGGAGAAGGCGCCGGCGGAGGCGGAGGAGCTGGTCCTCGGCTTCGAGAAGGGCCTCCCCGTCTCCGTGGACGGGAAGGCGATGGACCCCCTCGCCCTCCTCGCCGACCTCGGCGCCCGGGCCGCGCGCCACGGCGTCGGGCGCGGCCTCCACCTCGGCGACACCATCCTCGGCATCAAGGGCCGCATCGCCTTCGAGGCCCCGGCCCCCGTGGTGATCCTGAAGGCCCACCGGGAGCTCGAGAAGCTCGTCCTCACGAAGGCGCAACAGACCTGGAAGCAGGCCGTCGGGGAGTACTACGGCGGGGCGCTCCACGAGGGGCTCTGGTTCGATCCCGTCATGCGGGACTGCGAGGCCTTCCTCGACTCCTCCCAGGAGCGGGTGAACGGCGAGGTCCGCGTGCGGTTGCACCGGGGGTCGTGCGAGGTCGCCGGGGTGCGCAGCCCCGACTCGCTGCTCGCCTCGGCCGGGGCAGTCTACGGCGAGGGGGCGAAGGCGTGGAGCGGGGCCGAGGCCGCGGGCTTCTCCCGGCTCCACGGGTTCCAGGGCGTACTGGCGGAACGGCTCCGGGCGCGTCGCGCCGCGGACGCCGGGGAGGGATCGGAGAAGTGATCGTCCGCGTCGACAAGGTCGCATCGTCCACGGCCACGCTCCGCCTCGGGAAGGAGATCGAGATCTCCGATCGCATCGAGGTGAGGGCGGGGAACGTCATCGTCGTGAAGGCCCTCCAGGAGAAGTCGGTCTACGACAAGCTGGAGCTGGACACCGGCCGCATGGCCCACATCGGCCGGGAGGACGTCATCGCCGGCGTGCTGGGCAAGCGCCGCGCCCTCAAGGGCTTCGTGGGCGACCTCCCCGAGACCATCGCCGTCGGGGACCGCCTCCAGATCCTCAACCTCGGCGGCGTCATCGGCGTCTGCGTCTCCGGCAACAAGGACCTCGGCACCCCGCTCCAGGTCGAGGTGCTGGGCATGGCCGTGCGGGACGGGCGGATCCTCAACATCGAGGAGGGGGCCATCCCGCCCCGGGCGAGCCTCGCCGGGATTCCCGAATTCCCGCCGCTGGTCATCGTCGAGGGGACCTGCATGGCCGCGGGGAAGACCCAGGCGGCCTGCGAGATCATCCAGAAGCTCAACCAGCGGGGGTGGCGCTGCGCGGCCCTCAAGGCCACGGGCGTCGCCTGCATGCGGGACGTGCTCAACATGATCGACCACGGCGCGCGGGAGGGGCTCTCCTTCCAGGACGCCGGCCTCCCCTCCACGGTGGACACCGTGGACCTCCCCTCGGTGATGAAGGGCCTCCTGGCGGCGCTGGCGGCGAAGAAGCCCGACGTCATCGTCGTGGAGCTCGGCGACGGGATCATCGGCGGGTACGGCGTGGCCGGGATCCTGAAGGACCCCGAGATCCGCGCCGCCGCGCGGGCCCACGTCATGTGCGCCAACGACCTCGTGGCCGCCTGGGGCGCCGTGGCGGTCATGAAGGAGATGGATCTGCGCATCGACGTCTTCGCCGGCCCCGCCACGGACAACACCGTGGGCTCCGGCTACATCCAGAGGGAGCTCAAGGTGCCCGCCGCCAACGCCCGCACCGACGGCCACCGCCTCGCCGACATCGTCGAGGGGCTCCTCGGTTGACGGGCCCCGCGCGCATCCCCGTCGGCATCGTCGGCGCGAGCGGCTACGGGGGGGCGGAGACCGCGCGCCTCCTCCTCGGGCATCCCGCCTTCGCGCTCGCCGCCGCCACGGCGCGGCGGGCCGCGGGGAGACGGCTCGCCGATGTCCACGAGTTCCTCGAGGGGGCGACGGACCTCGTCGTCACCGACGAGGACGCCGCCTCCGTCGCGAAGCGGGTCGAGGCGCTGGTCCTCGCCCTCCCCCACGGGGAGGGGGCGCGGCTCGCGGGGGCGGCGCTGGACGCGAACCCCGACCTCCGGATCGTGGACCTCTCCGGGGACTTCCGCCTCGACGACGCCGCGGCCTGGGAGAGGGCCTACGGGATGCCCCACCCGGCCCCGGGACTCCTCCCCCGGTTCGTCTACGGCTTCACCGAGGCCAACCGCATCCCCGTTGCCGCCGCGCAGTGCGTGGCCAACCCGGGCTGCTTCGCCACCGCCGTGGAGGTCGCCCTCCACCCGCTGGCCGCCCGCGGGATGCTCCGGGGGGAGGCCGTGGTCTTCGCCGTCACCGGCTCCTCCGGCTCCGGCGCCGACCCCGGCGCCGGGACCCACCACCCGGAGCGGGCGGCCGACTTCCGCGCCTACAAGGTGCTGGAGCACCAGCACGTGCCGGAGATCGAGAGGCAGCTGCGGGAATCCGGGGCCGCCGATCCCGTCGTCTCCCTCGTGCCCCACTCGGGACCTTTCGTGCGGGGGATCTTCGCCACGGCCACGGTCCTCCTCGACGGGCCCGCCGACGGGGGCGCCCTGGAGGGGCTCTATCGTGAGGTCTACGCGGGGGAGCCCTTCATCCGCATCCGGAAGGGGACGCCGCGGGTCGGGGTCGTCGCGGGAACCAACTTCGCCGACGTCGCCGTCCACGCGAAGGGGGAGCGCGCCGTCATCCTCTGCGCCATCGACAACCTCGGCAAGGGCATGGCCTCCCAGGCGGTGCAGAACCTGAACCTCATGTTCGGCCTGCCCGAGACCTCCGGGCTCCGCGACTTCGGGTGCCGGCCGTGACAGGGCCCGCCTCCTTCGACGGGATCCGGGACATGGAGGACCGCTACCAGGTCCCCACCTACGCCCACCTCCCCATCGCCGTCGTGCGGGGCGCGGGCTGCCGCGTCGTGGACAGCGAGGGGGTCTCCTGGCTCGACTTCTACGGGGGACACGCGGTGGCCCTCACGGGCCACTCCCATCCCCGCGTCGTCGAGGCGATCCGCGAGCAGGCGGGACGCCTCCTCTTCTACTCCAACATCGCCTACAACGACGTCCGCGCGAGGGCCGCGAAGGCCCTCGTCGAGACGATGCCGGGCGAGGGGGGGAAGGCGTTCTTCTGCAACTCCGGCGCCGAGGCCAACGAGGCGGCGCTCAAGACCGCCCGCATGGCCACGGGCCGCCCCGGCGTCGTCGCCATGGCCGACGGCTTCCACGGCCGCACCCTCGGCGCCCTCTCCGTCACGGGGCTCGGGAAGTACCGCGCCTACGGGGGCCCCCTCGTCGAGGGCTCGACCTTCGTCCCCTTCGGCGACCTCGCCGCGGCGGAGAGGGCGGTGGGCCCCGGGACGGCGGCGGTCCTGCTGGAGCCGATCCCCTCCATGGGGGGCGTGCGGACGGCGGCCCCGGAGTACTACCGGGGGCTCCGCCGCCTCTGCGACGAGCGGGGCGCGCTCCTCGTCTTCGACGAGGTGCAGACCGGCCTCGGGCGCACGGGACGCATGTGGGCCGGGGACCACTGGGGGGTCGCCCCCGACATGCACACCCTCGCCAAGGGGCTGGCGTCCGGGGTCCCCTGCGGCGCCGTGCTCTTCGCGGCGAAGGTCGCCGCCGGCGTCAGGGAGGGGGACCACGGGTCCACCTTCGGCGGCGGGCCGCTCGCCTGCGCCGCCCTCGAGGCGACCCTCGCCGTCCTCCGGGAGGAGGGGCTCGTCGCCCGGGCCGCCGCCTCCGGCGGGGCGCTCCGCGAGGGCGCGCTCTCGATCCCCGGGGTGCGCGAGGTGCGCGGCCTCGGCCTCCTCCTCGCCGTCTCCTGCGACGCGCCCGCGAAGACCCTCCTCGGCCGCCTGCGGGAGCGGCGCGTGCTCGCCTCCTCCGTCGCCTCCGATCCCTCCGCCCTCCGCCTCCTCCCCCCGCTGACCGCCGGTCCCGCGGAGGTGGAGGAGTTCCTCCGCGCCCTCGCCGCCTCGAGGCCCGACCAGCCATGAGCATCGATCTCCGCGGCCGCTCCCTCCTCTCCCTCGACGACCTCGCCGACGCCGAGGTGGACCACCTGCTGTCCACCGCCGCCTCGCTGCGGGAGCCCATCTCCAGCGGGCCGCTGCGCGGGGTCTCCGTGGCGATGATCTTCCTCAATCCGTCGCTCCGCACCCGCCTCGCGGCGGAGGTCGCCATGGCCGACCTCGGCGGGCACGCGGCGATCCTCAGCCCCGGGACGGAATCCTGGAAGTGGGAGTTCCGCAGGGGCGCCGTCATGGACGGGGACGCCGTGGAGCACGTGCGCGACGCCGTGGGCACCCTCGCCGCCATGGTGCGGGGGGTCGGGATCCGCTGCTTCGCGGGGATGCGCTCCTGGAAGGAGGACGCGGCGGAACCGGTGCTGAAGGCCGTCGCCGAGGCCGCCCGCTGCCCGGTCTACAACCTGGAGAGCGCCCAGGACCACCCGCTCCAGTCCCTGGCCGACCTCCTCGCGCTGCGCGAGGCCCTGGGCGGGGATCTCCGCGGGAAGACCCTCGCCCTCGCCTGGGCGCCGCACCCGAAGCCCCTCCCCATGGCGGTCCCCCACGCCGTCCTCCGCATGGCCTCCCGGGCCGGCATGCAGGTGCGCGTATGCTGCCCCGCGGGCTTCGAGCCCGACGGGGAGTTCCTGGCGAAGGTGGAGAAGGCCGCCGGGGAGAGGGGCGGCTCCGTCACCGTCTCCAACGACCGCATGGCCGGGCTCGCCGGCGCCCAGGCGGTCTACGCGAAGTCCTGGGGCGCCCCCTCCTTCTACGGCCGCTGGGAGGAGGAGAAGCCGCTCCGCGCCGCCGCCGGCGACTGGACCGTCACGAGGGAGCGCATGGCCGCCGCCGCGCCGAAGGCCCGGTTCATGCACTGCCTCCCCGTGCGGCGCAACGTCGTGGCCGCCGACGACGTCGTCGAGGGGGCGGGCTCCCTCGTCCTCGCCCAGGCGCGCAACCGGATGCTCGTGCAGAAGGCCGTCTTCCTGGAGACCCTCCGCCCATGACCACCCCCCCGCCCCCCGTGGGCCCCGAGGACCTCGACGTCAAGCTCCTGCGCCAGGCCCTCCCCTACATGCGACAGCACCGGGGGAAGACCGTCGTCGTCAAGCTCGGCGGCCACCTGGTGAAGGACCGGGACGCGCTGGAGAACCTCTCCAGCGACATCGCCCTCATGCACCACGTCGGCATGCGGATCTGCGTGGTCCACGGCGGCGGCCCCCAGGCGACGGAGCTCCAGGAGCGCCTCGGCGTGGAGCCCCAGTTCGTGGAGGGGCGGCGCATCACCGACGACGCGACCCTCGAGGTCGCCAAGATGGTCTTCGCCGGGAAGATCAACATCGAGATGCTCTCCGCGCTCCGCGCCGAGGGGCTGTACGCCGTGGGGCTCAACGGGCTCTCCGGGGGCCTCATCCAGGCGAAGCGGCGCGAGGCGAAGGAGATGACCGACCCCGCCACGGGGGCGGTCCGCTCCGTGGACTTCGGCCACGTGGGGGACATCGAGACCGTCGATTCCCGCGTGCTCCGGGTCCTCATGGACGCGGGCTACGTCCCCGTCGTCGCCTCCCTCGGCGCCGACCGCAAGGGGAACGTCCTCAACATCAACGCCGACAACGTCTCCCTCGAGATGGCCGTGGATCTCAAGGCCGACAAGTTCCTCAACCTCACCCAGGTCCCCGGCGTCATGCGGGACATGGCCGACGAGGACTCCCTGGTCACCGACCTCACCGCCGACGAGGCCGACCGCCTCGTCGAGGAGGGTGTCGTCAAGGGGGGCATGATCCCCAAGGTGCGGACCTGCGTCGCCGCCGTCCGCCGCGGCATCCCCCGGGCCCACATCCTCAACGGGATGGAGCCCCACTCCATCCTGCTGGAGCTGTTCACGGTGAAGGGCACGGGCACCATGATCTCCATGGAGCATGTCGAGCAGAACGAGGACCAGTACTAGGTGCTCGACCCCGTCGCCCTCCTGCGCGACCTCGTGGCCATCCCCTCCGTCTCGGGGGAGGAGGCCGCCGCCGTCGCCCGCATGGAGGAGGTCCTGCGCGGCGAGGGGCACGCCCCCGTGGTCTCCGGCCGCAACCTCTGGTCCGTCGCGGGGAGCGGCGGCCCGGCGCTCCTCTTCAACGCCCACCTCGACACGGTGCCCGCCACCGCCTCCTGGACCCGGCCCCCCTTCGCTCCCGTCGTCGAGGGCGGGCGGCTCTTCGGACTCGGATCCGGGGACGACAAGGCCTCCGTCGCCGCCATGACGGCGGCCTTCCTGCGCCTCGCCCGGGAGCGGCCGGCGGGCACCCTCGTGGTCGCCTTCACCTGCGACGAGGAGACCGGGGGCCAGGGCCTGGAGGCCTGCCGGAAGGAGCTCCCCCCCGTGGAGGCCGCCGTCATCGGCGAGCCGACGATGCTCCGCGTCGCGACGGCGCAGCGGGGGCTCATCCGCATCGAGGCCGTGGCCGAGGGCCGCGCCGCCCACGCCGCCCGCCCCCACCAGGGGGAGAACGCCGTCTACAAGGCACTGGAGGACGTGCAGCGGCTCCGCGACCTGCGCTTCGACCATCCCCCCCATCCGCTCCTCGGCCACCCGACGGTGACGGTGACGCAGATCCGCGGCGGCGTCGCCCGCAACATGGTGCCGCCGGACTGCACCTTCACCGTGGACGTGCGGCCGACCCCGGACCGGGACAACGACTGGTTCGTGCGGGAGCTACGCTCCCGCATCCGGAGCCGGATCACCGCGCAACGCGCACGCATGACCCCCGTGGAGACGCCGCGGGCCGATCCCCTCGTCGTCGCCGCCCTCGCGGCCTCCGGGACCGCGGATCCGGTGGGGTTCGGGGGGGTCTCCGACCTCTTCCACGTCCGGGACATCCCGGGAATCGTGCTCGGCCCCGGGGAGCCGACGCAGAGCCACCAGGCCGACGAGTCGGTGCCGCTGGACCAGGTCGTGCGGGCCGTGGACGTCTACCGGGACCTCGCGCTGCGCTGGTTCGCCGCGAAGGGAGGGAGCCCATGAGCCGCGCGGGGAAGACGACGGGAAGGACGCCGCGCGCGGGCGCCCTCTGGGGTGGCCGATTCCGGGGGGGCCCGGGGCCTGAACTGCGGGAGATCGGGGACTCGCTGCGCTTCGACGGCCGGCTCCTCGGCGCCGACATCGAAGCCTCCCTGGCCCACGCCCGGATGCTCGGCCGCACGGGGATCCTCCCGCGCCGGGAGGCGGCCCGCATCGTCGCGGGGCTCCGCGGGATGGCGGCGGACGCCGCCTCCGGGCGCCTCTCCACGGCCGGCGCCGCCGACGAGGACGTGCACTCCTTCGTCGAGCGGGTGCTGACGGAGCGCATCGGGCCCGCGGGCCGCCGCCTCCACACCGCCCGCAGCCGCAACGACCAGGTCGCCACGGATCTCCGCCTCTGGCTCCGCGGGGAGGCCGCCGGCGTGCGCGCGGAGCTCCGCGCCCTCGCCGCCGCCCTCGCCGACCAGGCGCGGGCGAACCTCGGCGTCCTCGCCCCGGCCTACACCCACCTGCAACGGGGACAGCCGGTGCTCCTCTCCCACGTACTGCTCGCCCACGCCGAGCCCCTCCAGCGGGACGACGGGCGCGTCGAGGACGCGCTCCGCCGCATGGACGCCTGCCCCCTCGGAAGCGGCGCCGCCACCGGGACCTCCTTCCCCGTGGACCGCGAGGGCGTGGCCCGGGAGCTCGGCTTCGCCGCCCCCTGCCCCAACAGCGTGGACGCCGTCGCCGACCGGGACTTCGCCGTGGAACTCCTCGCCGCCGCGGCCCTCGGCATGGTCCACCTCTCCCGGCTCGCCGAGGACGCCGTCCTCTGGACCACGTCGGAGTTCGGCTTCGCGCGCCTCGGGGACGCCGTCTCCACGGGCTCCAGCATCATGCCCCAGAAGCGCAACCCCGACCCCGCCGAGATCATCCGCGGGAAGTCGGGGCGCGTCATCGGGGATCTCGTCGCCCTCCTGACCCTCCTCAAGGGCCTCCCCCTGGCCTACAACCGGGACCTGCAGGAGGACAAGGAGGCGGTCTTCGACGCCGTGGACACGTGGCGCGTTTCGCTCCGGGCGGCGGCGGCCCTGGTGCGGGGCCTCGCCTTCGACGCAGCCGCCTGCGCCCGGGCCCTGGAGGCGGGGTTCCCCGAGGCCACGGAGGCCGCCGACTACCTCGTCGGCAGGGGGGTCCCCTTCCGCGACGCCCACGAGGCCGCGGGGAGGGCGGTGCTCCTCGCCGAGGAGCGGGGGGTCCGCCTCGGGGACCTCGGCCCGGCGGACTGGAAGGGGATCCACTCCTCCTTCGGCCCCGGCCTCGCGGCCCGCCTCGACCCAGCGGCGGCGGTGGCGCGGAGGGACCACGTCGGGGGGACCTCGCCGCGCCGCGTGCGGGAGTCCATCCGCCGCATCGCCGCCTTCGCCCGCTCCCGGGCCCGCCCCGTCAGTTCGAAGGGAAGAAGTGGGTCGTCGCCCTCTCGTTGAGGGAGGTCGTCGTTCCCAGCCCCCCGACGATGAGGAAGCGGCCGTCCCCGAGGGGGGTGATGGTGTGGGCGGCGCGGGGGACGTCGAGGTAGAAGAGCATCGGGAAGAAGGCGCCCGCCCCGCTCCCCCCGCGGGAGTCCCAGAGCTGGATCTGCGCCAGCACCAGGTCCCCCCCGCCCTGTCCGCCGCCGAGGGAGAGTCCTCCGATGAACGCCGCCCTGCCCCCGGGAAGCGCCGTGAGGGTGGAGTACCAGGGGGATTCGGAGACGGGAAGCCCGATGGGAGGGGAGGAGCCCGACGGCTGGAAGGTCTCCGTCTCCGGCTCGTAGCGCTCCGCCCCGGGGGGCCCCCCGCCGGCCAGCAGGACGGAACCGAGGCGCACCACCGCCGCGGCGTGGAAGATCCGGTGCTCCGCGGGCTTCCCGGCGGTCTCACGACAGGCGTTGGGGACGGGTTCGTAGAGCTCGGCGATGTTCTGCTGCGACCGGGCTCCCCCGGCGAGCAGCACCTTCCCGTCGGCGAGCAGGGTCGCCGTGTGGCCGCCCCGCGGCCAGGCCAGGGGGCCCGCCGGGATCCAGGTGTCGGTGGTCGGCTGGTAGACCTCCGCCGTGCCCTCGTAGTCGAAGGAGCCCCCGTCCGTGGTGAAGCCTCCGGCCACGAGGACCCGACCGTCCTTCAGCAGGGTCGCCGTGTGGTGGGCACGGGAGGCGGCCATGGAGGCCGCGGGGCCCCAGGTCTCCGTAACGGGGTCCCAGAGCTCCACCGTGGTCAGGGTCTGGCCCGCGGGGCCGAACCCGCCGCAGGCGAGCACCTTGCCCGACTTCAGTGTGACCGCCGCGTGCTTGCGGCGCGCGGTGGAGAGGTCCCCGGTCCTCTGGAACATGTCGGAGCTCCGCCGGTAGATCTCGCAGACCGCCGTGGGCACGCCGGGCACCCCCTCGCCCCCCGCGACGACCACGTCCCCGTTGTCCAGCGGGGACGCGGTGTGGAAGGCGCGGCCCACGATCAGGAGGGGGCCGGGAGTGAAGTCCCCGGGCTGGACCGGCCGCACGCCCTCCTTGAAGGGGGAGGTGCTGAACCCGGCGCGGTACTCCTCCCGGAGGTTGGCCCCCTTCGAGGTCCGCGCATCGCGGGTCACGACCATGGTGTAGGTGGTGCTCGGGAAGAGCGGGCTCTCGGGCACGAAGCCGACCTCCCGGGGATCCCCCTCCGAGGGGAAGGTGAGGACGCCGGGGACGTCGCTGTTCCCGGTGAGGATCCGGACGGAGGCGGGGTGGAGGCTGTTCCCGTCCATGGCCTTGTTGAAGCGGATGCGGATGCGATCGGAGAACACGCTCCCGAAGCCGGCGAGGGGATCGGTCCACCGCACCTTCGGGGGCGGGCCGACCCCGGGGGCGCGGGCGAACTTCACCTTCGCGGGCAGCGGGGTGATCCCGGAGATGGACTTGCCGGGATCCGTGGTGAAGGAGGACTCGAAGACGTTGTCGAGGGCGCGCCCCTCCGCGCTCCGCACCTCCAGGGTGACGCGCATGGAGTAGCTGGCGCCGGGGAGGAGGGGTCCGCCGGGGGTCCATACGAGGATGCGGGTGTCGGGCTCCCCCTTCCTCCCCATGGCGGGCATGAAGGAGCCGGGAACGGGGAGCGACCCCCGGCGGACGAGGACCGTGTCGGGGGTCACGCTGTCGAAGTCCACGGGCCGGTTGAAGCGCACCGCCACGGGGTCCGTGAAGACCGCCGCGGCCCCGTTCCCCGGGGAGGAGCCCGTGACGCGGATCCGCGGCCCCGTCCCGGGCTCCTCCCCGGCGCGGGCCCCGGGCAGGGCGCCGCCGCGTCCGGGGAGGAGCCCCGGGAGGAGCGCGAGGAGCGCCGCGAGGGCGCCCGTGGCCGCGATGGATGTGAACCTCAAGTCGTCCGCCTCTCCGGGGACCGCACCTCGATGATATCCCCCCCGGGGGTGGATGCAATCCGGGGGGGCGGGATTCCGGCGGGCGCAGAGGGTAGCGCTCGCGGGGGGCTCCGCGGAATTCCCCGGCACCGGGCCGGCCGGCGGACTTGCCCGCCGATCAAGGTCGAAACGGGCGCCCCCGAATCAACGGGGGCGCGGGAGTTCCCTCCCGCGCCCCCGGTCGTCGCTCCGCTTCCCGGGACCCGCTCCTCCTACCCGAGCATCCCCGCCACCTCCTCGATGCCCTTGCGGACCGAGTCGGCGGACTTCTTGAGGACGGACTTCTCCGCCTCCGTCAGGCGCAGCTCGATGATCTTGCGCATGCCCCTGCCGCCGAGGAGGACCGGCACGCCGAGGCAGATGTCCTTCTCGCCGTACTCGCCGTTGAGCGCCACGCAGGCGGGCAGCAGGTGGCCGCGGTCCTTGAGCACCGCCTCCACCATCTGGGCCGCCGAGGTCGCGGGGGCGTAGTACGCGGAGCCGGTCTTGAGCAGGGCCACGATCTCGCCGCCGCCCTTGCGGGTGCGGTCGGAGAGGCGCTCGATGGCCTCGGCGCTCATGAGCTCCGTGATGGGGACGCCGTTCACCGTGGAGTAGCGGGGCAGGGGGACCATGGTGTCCCCGTGGCCGCCGAGCACCATGGCGGACACGTCCACCACGGAGACGCCGAGTTCCATGGCGATGAAGGTGCGCAGCCGGGTGGAGTCGAGGACGCCGGCCATGCCGAGGACCCGCTCCCGCGGGAACCCCGTCACCTTGAGGGCCACCCAGGTCATGACGTCCAGGGGGTTGGTGACCATGATGACGACGGCGTTGGGGGCCCTCGTCTTCACGGCACGCATCGCTCCGGCCACGATGTCCGTGTTCTTCTTCAGCAGGTCCATGCGGTCCATGCCGGGCTTGCGCGCGAGGCCCGCGGTCATGACGACCACGTCGGAACCGGCCACGCCCTCGCCGATGTCGTTGTAGCCCGTCACCGCGCAGTCGTAGTCCTGCAGCGGCCCCGCCTGCCGCATGTCCAGGGACTTGCCCTGGGGCATTCCCTCGACGATGTCCACCAGCGCGACCTGGGATGCGATGTCCTTCTGGGCCAGCACGTGCGCGCAGGTGGCCCCTACGTTCCCGGCTCCGATCACCGCGACCTTCGCCATGGCTGCTCCTCCCGTGGGTCGGCCCCGGAGGCCCTCGGGGCCCGGGGCGCGTCCCGTTTTCCGTTCGATCCTGGAACCCCCGCGGACCGCCGGCCCGGGGAACTCCCCGCCCGCTCCGCGGGCGGCCGCCATCGGGCGCCCATTCTCCCCCGCGGGAGCGCGTGCGGAAACCTCTACCTCCCGCCCTCCCCGTGACCGCCGTCACCGGGAGGAGGGGCCGGCGTCTCCGCTTCCTTCTCCTTCTCCCGATCGCCGCTCCCCTCGTCGGGGCCGAAGCGCTCGGCTCCGGCCCTCCGCTTCTCGTGGTCGTGGGCCTTCACCTGCTCCTCGGCGACGAGCCAGCGGGCCTTGGCCTCGGCGGACTCCTCCTCGAGGCCGAGGTCGTGGTAGCACATCGACATGAGGAGGTGGGCCCGGACCGCCGTGGGGTCCCGGGCGAGGGCGCTGCGGAGGCAGCGCAGCGCCTTCTCCGGCTCCCCCTTCAGCTGGTGATAGAGGCCGCGCTGGAGTTCCGAGTTGCCCGTGGGGGGGAAGCGCTTCTCGTACTCCGCGAAGGCCTCCTCGGCCTCCTTCCACATCCCCTTTCCCGTGAAGGCCACGGCGCGGAGCAGGTAGCCCTGCGCGTAGGCGGGATCCACGCGGACGGCGCGGTCGAGGATGGGGATGGCCTCGTCGAACCGGGAGAGCTCCGTCCAGAGGTCCCCCAGCTCGCCGTAGGCGACGGCGTAGGAGGGGAACTTCTCGATGCAGAGCTTGAGCGCCTTCTCCGCCTCCTGGGGCGTGGAGAGGCGGCGCCAGGCCAGCGCCATGTGGTAGTAGGCCCGGGGCACCAGGGGGTGGGCGGGCTTCATGGCCACGGCCTTCGTCAGGATGCCGAGGGCCTGCTCGAAGCGGCCGTAGTCCACGAGCTCGAAGCCGAAGCCCAGCATCGACTCGAAGTACCGGTCCGCCGCCTGGTCGGCCTTGAAGTCCCCCTTCATGGCGGCCTCGAATTCCACCATGGCGTCCCGGTACTGCCCGCGGCTGAGGTTCAGCGCCCCCTTCACGAAGTGGAAGGCGCCGGAGGAGGGATCGATGTCGGCAATCCCCGAGAGGAGCCGGGCCGTCGACGCGCCGTCCCCGAAGTCGAGCGCCACGAGGGCCGCCTCGGCGAGGGGGACGGGGTCCTTCGGGTGGAACCGGGAGGCGGCGAGGAAGGCCTCCACCGCCTCCTCGGCGACGGCGACGTCCCCCGTCGTGGCGGCCCGGGCCGCGAGCTCCCTCGCCCGCTGCAACTGGAACTGGAACGCCTTCTCCCTCGCCCCGGCCCCGGGGTCCCCGGGGGCCGGTGCGGGGGCGGGGGCGGGGGCCGGGGCGGGGGCCGGGGCGGGGACCGGGGCGGGAGCCGGGGCGGGAGTCGGAGGGGGAGCCGGGGGATCGTCGCACCCGCGGGCGTTGGCGGCCCCGGCGCATGCAGCCAGCAGGGCCGCCGCGGAGAGGGAGAGCCACCGGTGGGAGGGGACCATCGCCATGGGAGCCCCGATCCTACCGGGCTACAGTCCGCGCGTCCACTCGGGGCGCAGGGGTACGTCCCCCGCCAGGGCCCCGTCCACGGCCCCGAGGATGCGGGCCCGGTCCCTCGGGAGACGGCCGCCGAGGGCCAGGTGGTTGCTTGCGTGGTTGGTCCGGAAGATGGCGTCCGAGGGGGCGGCCTCGGCCACGAAGGTGCGGAGCTCGCGGAGGAGGTCGAGGACACCGGGGAGCGTGAACCTCCCCCGCTCCTCGAGGAGGGCCTGTGGGGTCCCCGGGATCACCGTGAGGGTGAGGAGGGAGACGAAGCGCGGGTCCATGGCCGTGGCCAGGCGCGCCGACCCGCGCGCGTGCTCGAGGCTCCGCTCCGTGCCGCCGGCCCCGAGGAGGAAGATGGCGGAGAGTTTCATCCCCGCCTCCCGCGCCTTCCGCGCCGCCTCCACGTGGTCCTCGAAGGTCCCGCCCTTGGCGATGCGCTTCATGGTGACCGGGTCCCCGCTCTCGGGGCCGATGTAGAGCTGCGAGAGCCCCCCCTCGCGGAGGCGGAGGAGCTCCGCCGGAGTCTTGCGGAGGAGGTTCCGCGCCGTGGCGTAGCAGGAGACGCGGCGAAGCCGCGGGAAGGAGGCGCGCAGCGCCGTCAACAGCGGCTCCCAGGCCCCCGCGTCCATCACGAGGGCGTCCCCGTCGGCCACGAAGACCTTGTCCACCCCGGGCCCGAGGGCCCGCCGCGCGGCGGCCACCTCATCGAGCAGCTCGTCGAGGGGCCGCACGCGGAACCGCTTCGCGCGGTACATGTCGCAGTAGGTGCAGGCGTTCCAGGAGCACCCCAGGGTGGCCTGCAGGATCCAGGAATCCGCCTCGCTGGGCGGCCGGTAGACGTCCCCCTCGTAGATCATCAGTCCGCGAGGATGGGCGCGTACCGGTAGTAGGTCTCCAGCGTCAGGACCCCCATGGAGGTCGTGTAGAGCCAGCCGAAGGCGCTGTCCCTCCCCCACCGGCCGTCCCAGGAGCCCCGCTCGCACCCCTCCTTCTTCTGGAAGAAGGGGAGCACGCGGCTGATGCGCCGGTTCCACTGCCCGAAGTAGCGGCCGCCCATCTGGTGCATGGCCAGGGTGCAGTAGTAGAAGTTGTACATGGGCCAGATCGCCTGGGGCGCGAAGCGGCCGGCCCTGGACCAGTCCTCCTTGCCCGGCTCCCCGAAGGTCTCGAACTCCGGCAGGTAGGTCTTGATGACGTAGTTGGCGCTCCCGATGCAGAAGGGGTGGGTGCGCTTCCACCCGAGGAAGATGCGGCTCATGAGGCCGAGCGGCGTCGTCGCGCGGCCGGGGCCGCCGGAGGGATCGGTGTAGCCCGTCTGGAAGAGGTAGGTCGTCCCCTCCCCCACCTCGGTGCCGTAGTTCCCCGCGTCCTTCACCTCGAGGAACTGCTCGTAGAACTCCGCCTGGGCGGGCACGCGGGTGGACATGAAGTCGAAGGCGAGGTAGGGGCCCTCCCAGAGGAGCCGGGGCACGGGGATGCCGGCCTTGTCGGCGGCCTTCATGGCGAAGACGACCCAGGCGGTGACCGAGGAGTCGAGTTCCGGGACCTCGCGCTGCAGGGAGTAGCGCCACCCGCCCCGCTCGTTCATGAGGGAGAACTCGCGGGCGAGGATCCGCTCCGCGGCGCGCCGGTACCGCTCGTCCCCCGTCGTGGAGTAGCCCTCGGCCAGCGCCTGCATGGCGATGGGCCGGGAGTAGGAGCGGTTCCAGAGGAGGTCCCCCTGGTCGAAGTCCCCTTCCACCCCGACCGTCGCGAGGAGGGAGTCGAGGCCGCGGCGGAGCGTATGGCGGTACTTCCCGAAGTCCGGGTGGTAGCCCGCCCCCGTGAAGGCGAGGAGCGGCATGCCCGTGGTCCCCGCCTGGGAGAACTGGGTCCTCCCGCCGCCCTGGCGGCTGCAGGGGTTCTTCGCGTCGCAGTGGTTGAGGATGCCCGTGGTGTCCCAGATGCCGTCGAAGTTCTGGTGGCGGGCGAGCCAGGAGAGGCCCATCTGCACCGACTTCTCCGTCTCCTTCGTGTGGCGGAAGCCCCGGTTCTCCTTGTCGAACTCCTCGCGCCACTTCTCCCGCTCGATCTTCGACTGCTTCCCCGTGAAGAACGCGGGGTTCTGCTCGTACCACTTGTTCCAGATGCCGGGGTAGGGGCCGAACCAGTGGCCCGTCATCTTCTCCAGGGCGAGGAGGACCTCCATCTGCTCGCGGCTGCCCTCGCGGGTCGTGCGCAGCATCTTGAGGGCGAGGTCGAAGCCCTCCTTCGAGCGCCAGGAGCCGAGGGCCTCGCAGAGCCGCTGGATCGTGTCGAAGCCGTTGGCGGCCTCGAGCCGCTCCTTGAACTCCTTCACGGCGCCGGGCTCGGAGATCTGCCAGAAGGCCACGCCGGCGGCGCGGCGGATCATGGTCTGCTTCGCGGCCATGATGCCGTTGCGCAGGAGCTGGACCGCGGCGTCGGCCACCTTCCGCTCCCCGAGGATGGTGATGATGTAGAGGACCTTGTCGTCCCCCTTGACGGCGGTGAGCCGCTTGAGGGCGGCGGGCCCCGTGGACTCCACGGCGCAGCGGCGCAGCGCGAAGAGGCTCGCCGCCCTCACCGGGGCCTGGCTGTCGGCGCACATGGCATCGAGGAGGGCGGCGGCGGCGGCCTCGCGCGTCCCCGGCGCCACGTCCTCGGCCCCGTCCCCGGCAAGCCGCCCCAGCGCGTTGGCGGCGGCGGTGCGCATCTCCCAGGTGGGGCTGCCCTGGAGCATGCGGACGAGGGCGTCGGTGTGGACCGCCCGGGCGCAGACCTCCACCGCCTTGGCCAGGGTCCCCTTGGACCCCCCGGAGGAGGCGCGGGAGAGGACCGCGTCGAAGACGGCGGGGTCCTCGATGGCGCCGAGGGCCTCGGCGCAGTACCACCCGTGGGAGCCCTTGTTGTCGGAGAGGCCGGAGAGGAGGGCCGCGACGGCGCGTGGGTCCCCGATGCGGCCGAGGGTCGCGGCGGCGACGTTGCGGACCTCGGGGTCGGGCTCCTTCATCTGGGCCAGGGCGATGGCGACCCCCTGGGGCGCCCGGAGGAGCCCGAGGGCCTCCATGACCCGCACCCGCACCTCCTTCGCGGAGGAGGAGGAGAGGGGGCCGGCCAGGATCTCCGCCCCGCGGGGGAGGCCGAGGTTCTCCGCGAGGAAGGTCATGGCCCGGAGGCGGGCGGCCTCCTTCTCCCCCTCGGCGGCCTTCTTCAGCTCCGCCGCCAGCCGATCCCCGTCGAGGGCCGCGAGGAAGGTCCCCGCTCCGTCGGCGAAGGCGTCGTGGCGGGTTCCCAGGGCGCGCTTGAGGACCGGGTCGAAGGCGTCCTTCTTCAGCGGCTCCTCGGCGCCGTCGAGGCCGCGCATGCGCGCGATCTTCGCCAGGGCGTCGTAGCGCGTCTCCTCGTCGCCGGCCGCGTCGTCGAGCTCCTTGAGGGCGTCCTCCAGCTCCTTCGGGAAGAACCGGTTGTCCGCCGGGGGGGGAGGAGGAGGCGGGGCCCCGCCGCCCCCCTCGATGGCGAAGAGGGAGGGGGCCGGGCCGAGGAGCAGGATCGCGGCCATGGCCGCCAGGGCGCCGGTGCGTACGCGGGACCGTTTCATGGAAGCCGGGAGTCTCGCGTAAAGGCGGGGACGTTCCTAACTAAGTAACTAACTCCGCGGCGAGAGGCGGGGAGAGGCGGGGAGAGGCGGGGGGGGGGGGGGGGGGGGTGAAAAATTTTAAATTTTTAAGTAACCCCCCCCCCCCCCCCGAGGGGGGGGGGGGGGGG
>CAYJMF010000087.1:0-19779 GCA_964370855.1 uncultured Planctomycetota bacterium
CCCCTCCCGCCCTCTTCTTCCGGTCCGCCGTCCGGGCCGGGGGCGGCGCGGTGCGGGAGGCGCTGGCGGCGGCCCGGGAGGGGATCCTCGCCGGCCGCCGATCCGCCGGCGGCCTCGCCACGGCGCGGGGCCTCGCCGCCTGCGCCGACGCCCTCGTCGCGGCCTTCACGGACCACCACACCCACGGCCCCGGCGTGGCGGTGCTCGCCCTCGGGGGGTACGGGCGCGGCGAACTCTCCCCCTTCAGCGACCTCGACCTCCTCGTCCTCGCCCCCCGCCGCACCCCCGCGGTGAAGGACCTCGCGGCGGGGCTCTCGACCCTCCTCTGGGACGCGGGCTGCACCGTGCACCTGACGGTGCGCACCCCCGGATCCACCTCGGCGGCCATGGCGCGGGACCACTCCTTCGCCTCCTCCGTCCTCGACCACCGCTTCCTCTCCGGGGACCGCAACGTCGCCGAGGAGCTCCGCTCCCGCTCCCTGCGGCGGTTCCTGCGGGAGCACGGGGCCGCCTTCGTCGCGGCCAAGCGGGACGAGGCCCGCCGCCGCCGCGCCGCCCGTGGAGGCAGCGAGGCGCTTCTCGAACCCGACGTGAAGGAGTCCCCGGGGGGGCTCCGGGACGTCCACGCGGTGCGCTGGCTGACGGCGCTGGAACCCCGGGCCCGCGAGGAGCGGACCCTGGAGAACGCGCTGGACGTCATCCTCGGGTTCCGCATCGAGATGCACCTGCTGGCGGGCCGGAAGCAGGACCTCCTCGACCTCGGCACCCAGAAGGATCTCGTCCCGATCCTCCTCCCGGACTTCGAGGAGGGGCCGCCGGAGGTGCGGCACCTGCGCGCCATGGCCCCCTGGTTCGCCGCGGCGCGCACGGCGGCCCGCGCCCTGGACCGCGCCCTCGGGGACGGGGCGCCGCCGCCGGGCCTCCCCGCCGACGCGGCGGGGCTCCGGGCCCTGCTCGCGGACGGGGGCCCCGCGGAGCCGGCCCTCCGGGGGCTCCACCGGGAGGACCGGCTGGAGCTCCTCCTCCCCGAGTGGGGGGCCGTCACCGCCCTCCCCCAGGCCGACCCCTACCACGCCTTCACCGTGGACGAGCACACGCTTCGCGCCCTGGAGGCCGTGGACGGATTCCTCGGGGGGCGCGGCCACGGCTGGAAGCGGCTCGCCGCGGAGGCCGCCGCCCTGCCCTCGCCCCTGGTCCTCCGGCTCGCCCTCCTGCTCCACGACGTCGGCAAGGTGCGCGGCTCCCGCGGCCACGCCGCCCGCAGCGCCGAGGAGGCCCGCGGCGTCCCCGAGCGGCTCGGGCTCACGCCCGTCGAGGCCGGGGCGGTGATCCGCCTCGTGGAGCACCACACCGCGCTGGGGGAGGCCTCGGCGCTCGCGGTCCACGGGGACGAGGAGCCGGTGCGCCGTGTGGCGGACCTCGCCGGCAGCAGGGAGGGGCTGCGACTGCTGCTCCTATGCACCGCGGCGGACATCGCCGGGGTGGGGCACGGGGCGTGGACGGCGTGGCGCGCGGCGCAGCTCCTCGAGTTCCACGACCGCGTGGAGGCGGTGCTCGACGGGGCGGCGGCCTTCCCGGAGGACCTCGGCGGGGCGCTGCGGGGGATTCTCCCGGGGAGGCGGGGCGCGGAGATCGACTCCCTCCTCGAGCGGGCCCCCCACGCCTACGCGGCGGGGGTGCCGCCGGCCCGGGCACGCCTCCACCTCGACCTCCTGCGGCGGCGGCGGCGGCGGGCCGGCGCCGTGGCGGGGGCGGCGGAGCGGCCCGGGGCGGTGGACCTCTCCGTCGCCGCCGGGGACCGGGACCACCTCTTCGCGGATCTCGCGGGGGCGCTGACGCTCGAGGGGTGCGACATCCTCTCCGCCGACGCCCACACGCTCTCCGACGGGACCGCCCTCGACGACTTCACTGTGCGGGCGCCGGCGCCGCCGCGGGAGAAGGTCCTCGGCGCCCTCGAGGAGGCCGCCGCGTCGGCCCCGGGCAGCCTCGCCGCGGCGGTGCGCGCCTACGCCCGCCGGGTCCCCGCGGGGAGCCGGCCGGGGGTGGACGGCTCCATCCTCGTGCGCCGCACCGACGACGGCACGGGGGCGGCGGCGGAGATCCGCGTGGAGTGCCCCGACCGCCCGGGCCTCCTCCACGACCTCGCCCGCGCCCTCTCCGAGTCGGAGTGCGACCTCCGCCAGGTCCGCGTCGCCACCCTGGGCCCCCGGGCCCTGGACGTATTCCGCGTCTCCCGGAGGGGCGCCCCCCCCGCGGCGGGCGGCGAGACCGAGTCCCTCCTCGCCACCCTCCGCGCCGCCGCCGCGGGAGAGGCGGGAGAGGCAGGGACGTTCCTGACTAAGTAACTAACTCGGGGAGGGCAACCGTTTCGCACCCGGGCGAGGGCCCCATTCCCCGAGTTAGTTACTTAGTCAGGAACGTCCCTGCCTCTCCCCCTCCGCCTCTTCGCCTCTTCGGGTAGGTTATGGCGATGAACCTGCGCTCACTTCCGGCGGTGAACGACGTGCTCGGCGCTCCGGGCGGCGCGGCGCTGCTCGAGGCCCACGGGCGGGAGCCCCTGGTCCGCGCGGTCCGCTCGGTGCTCGACGGGCTCCGGGGCCGCATCCGGTCCGGGGACCTCCCCGCCGCCGCCGAGGCGAAGGCCGCGGGCGTGCTGGCCGCCGCCGCCGCGTCCCTCCTCGCCTCCGACCGCGCCGGCCTCTGCCGGGTGCTCAACGCCACGGGGGTCGTCCTCCACACGGGGCTCGGGCGGGCGGTGCTGCCGCAGGCCGCCATGGACGCCCTGGCCGCGGAGGCGCGGGGCTACTGCCTCCTGGCCATGGAGCGGGACTCCGCCGAGCGCGGGCGCCGGGAGCGGTTCTGCGAGGAGATCCTGCGCGAGCTCACGGGCTGCGAGGCGGCCACCGTCGTCAACAACAACGCCGGCGCGACGATGCTGGTGCTCAACACCATGGCCGAGGGGCGCGAGGCCCTGGTCTCCCGCGGCCAGCTCGTGGAGATCGGCGGCTCCTTCCGGATGCCCGACGTCATGGCCAAGGCCGGCGTGCGCATGGTGGAGGTCGGCTGCACCAACAAGACCCACGTCGTCGACTACCGCCGCGCGGTCACGGAGAACACGGCCCTCCTGGTCCGCGTCCACCCCTCCAACTTCCGGATCCTCGGCTTCACCGAGACCCCGGGCATCGGCGAGCTCTGCGGCCTCGGCAAGGAGCTCGGCCTCCCGGTCTTCGACGACCTCGGCGCCGGCGCGCTGCTCGACCTCCGCGACCTCGGACTCCCCGAGGACGAGCCCCGCGTCTCGGAGTCCCTCGCGGCCGGGTGCGCCCTCGTCTCCTGCTCCGCCGACAAGCTCATCGGCGGACCGCAGGGGGGCATCATCCTCGGGAAGCGGGAGTGGGTGGAGCGCTGCGAGAACAACGCCCTCATGCGGAGCCTGCGCGTCGGCAAGCTCGACCTCATCGCGCTGGAGGCGACCCTGCGGCTCTTCCGCGACCGGGAACGGCTGCTGCGCGAGCACCCGACCATGCGCATGCTTGCGGAGACGGAGGAGTCCCTCGCCCGCCGCGCCACGGCCCTCGCGAAGCGGGTGCGTGACGCGCTCGGCGCGGCGGCGGAGGTGGGCACGGAGAAGGACACATCCACCGTCGGCTCCGGCGCCGTGCCCGTGCACCCGCTCCCGACCCGGGTCGTGACGGTGCGCCCCGCGAAGCTCGAGGCGGGGGAGGCGGCGCGCCGCCTGCGGCTCCTCCCGCTCCCGCTGTTCCTCCGCGTGAAGGAGGGGGCGCTGCTGCTCGACCCGCGGACCCTGCAACCCGGCGAGGAGGGGGAGGCGGCGGCGGCGCTGGCGGCGGTGCTCGGAAAGGGGGGGCGGTGACCCTCCTGGCGATGCTCCAGGAGGCGGCGCCGTCCGGCGACCGGTCCCTCCTCGTCGGCTACGTCGTCGTGGCCGTGGGCGCGGCGGACGTCCTCCTCGCGCTCATGATGATGCTGACGGAGAAGCCCGCGGATCGCCGCACCCGGATGAACCTGGTGAAGGTGATCGGGCTCGCCGGGGTCGGGATGATCGTCATCGGGAGCCTGGTCTGGCTGGGGATCGTCGGCCGGTGATCCGGGGCGGGTGCCCGCCCCCGCCGCCTACCTCCCCTCGACGCTCCTCCGGTTCTCGCGGAACCACTTCTCCCAGGTCTTGCGCTTGTCGTCCTTCGGCTTGGCACCGGTGATCTGCCGGAGCACCTCCGCCGTCCACACCTGGTTCTCCTTCACGTCGAGGACCGGGATGAGGTGGCGCACCGCGGGCTTTCCGAGCGCCTGGATCGCCTTCACCGCGGCCTGGTGCTGTGCCCGGCGCGCCCCCTGCGGGTTGACGACGAGGAACCGCGCCAGGTTCCCCGCCACCCGGGGATCGCCGGCGGCGCCGAGGTGCTCGATGTAGACGGGCTTCTTCTCCACGGGGGAGAGCTCCACGAGGGAGGACAGCCCGAGGGCCCCGGGGGTCCCGGCCGCGAAGAGGGCCTCCGCGGCCTCGGCCCGCGCCGCCTCGTCCATCCTCGCGGCGAACCGCGCGGCGGCCTCGCCGGCGATGCGGGCGTTGACGCCCCCCTTCTTCACCATGAGGAGGAGGAGGTCGAGGACGACCCCCGACTTCTCCGAATCGGGACCCACCTTGACGAGCCCCTCGCAGACGCGCCGCCCCCCGATTCGTGCGAGGGACTCCTTCATGGCCTCGAAGGCCTCGGAGTCGTCCTCCTTGAGGAGGGCCGGCAGGAGCGCGTCCGCCGCCTTGCCCGACCCGAGGCTCCCGAGGAAGCGGGCCGCGCGGACCCGCACGTTGGGCTCCGGGCTCCCGAGATCCTCGGCGAGCTGTTCCACGAGCCTGACCAGCTCCGAGGGATCGGCGTCGGCCAGGGAGTCGGGATCGTCGTCGCGGGCGCGCCGGTAGACGTCCTTCAGGCGGTCGCTCAGCTTCTCGACGTGCTGGAGCGCCTCGGCGTACTCGGGGGCGTTCCGGTCGGGGAAGTCGGAGAGGAACCGGTTGAAGCGCTCGTGGGCCCCCGGGACGTCCCCGGGGTGGGCCGCCTCGTAGGCGAGGATGTCGGCGAGCACGTCCGCCGCGGAGGGGGGCTTCGGGGCGGCCTCGGGGGCGGGGCCCGGGGGCGCGGGCGCGGGGCCCGCCGCGGAGGGCGTCGGCTTGAGCCCGCCGAACTCCCCGACGCCGCCCTCCTTCCGCAGCCAGTACATGGTGACCGCGATGTCGCTGTAGAGGTCGTCGAGGCGCTCCGCGTCGCCGGGGTGGGTCTCGAGCCACCCGTCGAGCAGGGCCTTCGCCTTCCCGAGGCGGTCGTAGGCCTCCTTGCGGGCCTTCTTCCTCTCGTCCCGGGAGAGGTCCGTGTCGCCGGCCGTCTCGAAGAACCCCTTCCCCTCGTCCCGCAGCCGCGTCGCCTCGGCCACGGGGTCCGCGGCGGGGGCGTCCTCCGCCGCGGAAGCCGCGGCGCACGGGGGAGGCGCGGCCGCCGCTCCCAGCAGGAGCGCCGCGGCGAGGAGGGAGGCGGCGGGGCTCATTCCTCCTTCCCCCCCTCGGTGAGCTTCACCATGATCTCGAACTGGAGGTAGTCCCTCCCGGGGTCGACCTCCTTCGCCAGGGCCAGGGCCTTCAGCGCCTCCTCCTCGCGCCCCGCGACCTTGAGGGCGTAGGCCATGTACATGCGGGCCTCGCCGTCGAGGGGATCGAGGGCCACGGCCTCCTCCATCGCCTTGAGGGCCTCGGCGGGCTGCTCCTTGCCGAGCATGCACATCCCGTACTGGATGCGGACCGCGGGCCGGGTGGACCCCTTGTCGATGGCCTCCTTGAGGAGGCGGGGGGCGCGGAACTTCGTCATCCCCTCGCGGGCGGCGCGGAGCCCGCCCTCCTCGAGGCCCCGCACGTCCCCCGCGGGGAGGCCGTCGATCCAGGCGTACCACTCCCGCTCGAGGGCGTCGAGGTCCTTCTCCTTGAGCCCCATCCGGGAGAGGAAGGTCTTGAGGATCTCCTTCCCGTCCTTCACCTCGGTCATCCCCGGGAAGGAGGAGTGGGGGCGGCGGTCCACGTCGCGGGCCTGGCCGAGGTCCATGAAGAACTTCACGAACTTCGGCCGGTACTTCGGGGTCTCCATGAGGAAGTGGACCAGGGACCAGCCCCAGTAGTAGTGCATGTAGGCCTGGCTCTCGTCCTGGACGAGCTCCCTCAGGGAGACGAGCTTCCCCGCGTCCCTGTCGGCCCGCAGGGCCGCGAGGCGCCCCTGCTGTATGCCCCCCGTGACGAAGCCCTTCTTCACCGGGTCCCAGACGCTGGCGCCGTAGTACTCCGCCATGGACTCGTTGATCCAGTGGGGGTACTGGAAGCGGGGGTCCACGAGGTCGATGAGGTAGTGGGTCGCCTCGTGGTAGAGGACGGCCACGGAGAGGTCCGGGTCGAGTCGATCGTAGTAGAAGTTGAGTTCCCGGGGCTCCACGAAGCGGTAGTAGGCGAGGATGCCGCCGCTGACCCCCGCGGTCCGGAGGAAGTCCTTGCGGTTCCCGTAGAAGCAGACCGTGAGCTTCCCCCAGTCCCTGGGCACCGCCACCTTGAAGCTCTTCGCGAACTCCTTGAAGTAGCCCTCGAGCCGGTCGCCGAAGTCCTTGTTCATGGAATCCGGCTGGGTGGATTCGAAGGCGAAGTTCTTCGTCTGGAAGCGGTGCCGGTCCTTCCACTCCGCGTGCTTGAGGTTCTCCTCGAGGTCCCGGCGCCTCTCCTCGAGGTCCTTGCGGGCCTCGCGGTCCCGGACGGCCACGGGGACCCACTTCCTCCTCCACGGGACCAGGCCCTCGGCCCTCTTCGCCCGCTCCTCCTCCGTGGCGGCCTCGGGATGGGGGGTGGACGCGGAGACGTAGTCCTCTACGAAGGAGAGGGGGAGGCGGACCTCGCCGTTCCTGTAGGCGAGGACGAGGAACTCCTCCTGCCGCCGGACCGGGACCCCGTCGATGATGCGCCCGTCCCGGAGGATGACGAGGTCCTCCGCCTCCGCCGCCGCGGGCGGGGCCGGGGCGAAGGCCGCCGCCAGGGCCGCCGCGATGAGTGCCGTCGCCCGCATCGTCCCTCCCCCCTACTTCAGGAACTGCCGGTAGGCCGCCTGGAACGCGTCCCAGTCCTTGTCGGTCCACCCGGCGAAGGTCTTCTCCATGAGCTTCCCGAGGGTGTCGCTCTCCCTCTTGCGGTACGCGTTCTGCCTCTCCCGGGCCTGCCTCGCCTCCTCCTCCTCGTTCTCCGGGGCCTTCGCCCCCTCCCCGCCGGCGTCGTCGGGCTCGGAGTCCAGGAGGAAGATGATGTTCTTCAGGTAGTCCGGGAAGACGTTCCTGAACCGGGGGCTGCGCGCGGCGCCTCCGCCCATCAGGAACTGGACGAAGAACTGGGTCTGGATCGCGGCGCCGTCGAGCTTCCAGAGCTCCTCGCTGGGGATGGAGAAGAAGTCCCTCGGCTTGAAGAGGCTGTCGGAGCGGCGGAGGTTCTTCATCTCCACGCTCTCCCATGTCTGGTTCTGGAACTCGATCCGGCCCCCCTTGAGCCGGGCCCCCTCGATGAAGAAGGGGAGCCCCGCGCTGATCCACTGGGGGAGGCCCCAGGAGAGCCGCTCGTTCTTGTCCCGCATCCAGTGGCGGAAGACCTCCCGGTTCAGACTCCTGATCTGCCAGTCGGACCAGCCGTCCCGGTCCTTGTAGGTGAGGATCTCCGGGGCCTCCCAGGACCAGTTGCGGACCCCCTGGATGCCCTCGTACTCCTTGTTGTCCTGGCAGATGCGCAGGATGACGCGTCCCGCGAATCCGTTCCCCACGAAGCCGAGCTCCTTCTCGAGCCACGCGCGGAGCGCCTCCCCGTGCTGGAGGAGCTCGCGGGTGTACTTCGGGTCGGCGTGGGAGACGGCGATGAAGTTGGGGCTCTCGAGGAGGATCCAGTCCTTGGGAAGGTTCTCCTTGAGCCGTGAGAGGGCGCGGGCCGTGGCGTCCTGCCGGTTCTTCTTGAGCTCTTCCGGCGTGACCTCCTTCGCGGCCTCCTTCTTCGGGTCGCGGATCTCGATCTCCTCCCCGGTGCGCGTGCCCGGGAGGGCCCCCTTGCGGGCGAAGGTGCGGAAGGTGGAGAAGGCGCCGAGGATCTCCGGCTTCAGCTTCTTCTCCTCCTTGACGAGGATCTCGGCGACGAGGCCGTAGTAGGCGTCCTCGCCTGCGAACTCCCACCCGAAGATGCGCTTCTCCGCCTGGACGAGCTTGTCCACGGTGATCTCGAGCATGCGCACCTTCATCCCTCCCACGGTCCCGGCCTCCTCGCCGGAGAAGTGGAAGCCGCCGATGCCGCGGTCCTGGAAGACCTTGTCCATGTACTCCTTGAGGTCCTTCCAGGGGGCGTTCTTCGTGATCTTGAGCCCCTTCTCGGTCTTCTCCACGACGGCCCCGCCGTCCTCCCTGGCCGCGAAGGGGATGACGACGACCTCGATGTAGGGGCGGTGGGTGGCCCAGGTGTTGGTCTTGGCGTCGCTGCAGTCGTACTCCCGGTTGGAGCGGAACTGGGCGGCGAGGAAGCCGCCCGGGTCCACGGGGACGGAGTCCCACTTCGCGGGGACCTGGAAGGAGTAGCCGAGCTTCTCGTCCTTCCATGCATCGGCCCGGGCGTCCGGAACGGAGGACCCGAAGACCGCGAACCCGAGGATCGCCGTCGCGAAGAGCCTGCGTGCGAATCTCATTCGACCCCTCCCCGGCGGCGATGCCGCCGTCCCCGGGCGCTGCGGGACCGGCCCTCCCGGGCCGGCCGCCATCCCGTGATCTGGTCATGGTACGGGGAATCGCCCCGAAGGGAACCCCCTCGCTCTCTTTTCTTGGACGCGGGAGGGGCAGGACCGGTTCCGGGAATCTCCGGGTACATTCTCGCCATGCCCTCCATCGACCCCCAGTCCCTCTCCCCGGCGGATCGCTACCGGCTCATGATCTCGGCCATCGTGCCGAGGCCCATCGCATGGGTAACCTCCCTCTTCCCCGACGGTTCGGTGAACGCGGCCCCCTTCTCCTATTTCAACGGGGTCTCCTCGTCCCCTCCCCTGGTCTCCGTCGCCGTGGGGGGGCGGGGGAGGGTCCCCGAGGGGGTGTCGCGGAGGAAGGACACGGCGGTGAACATCGAGCGCACGGGGGAGCTGGTGGTGAACCTGGTGTCCGTGGAGGCCGCGGTCCCCATGGTGGGCTCCTCCGCCGTCTCCGAGGTCGCCCGCAACGGGCTCGCGACGGTCCCCTCGGAGACCGTCGCCGTGCCGGGGCTCGCGCTGGCGCGGGTCCGGTTCGAGTGCCGCGTCCACACGCTGCTGGATCTTCCCGAGTCCCGCACGACCCTCGTCATCGCCCGGGTGCTCCGCCTCGTCGCCGCGGAGGGGGTGCTCGGCGCCGACGGCCTCGTGGACCTCGCCGCCCTCGATCCCCTCGGCCGGCTCGGGGGGGAGGCCTACTGCGGGGTCCGGGAGCCGTTCACCGTGGCCCGGCCCCGGGCGGGGTGATCACGCTCCCACGGGAGCCCCCCTCCGGTCGCGGGGGGCGTCGGCGGTCTCCTCCGACGCCCCGCGGTCGCGGAAGACGTGGAGAATGCGCGCCCGGCCGATGCTCTCGTAGTCCGGCTCCGGCCATCCCTTCCGCTTCGCCTTCCAGGGCTCCTCCAGCTCGAAGTCGTGGATCATCACGCGGACGCCGGGGATCCCCGTGAAGTGGTGGTCCTCGGCGCGGCCCCGGGCGCCGAGGCGGTCGTGGAGTTCGAAGGCCCGGCCGAGGACGCGGCGCAGGCGGCGGAACCCGACGCCGTCCTCGACGAAGAGGAGGTCCACGCGGAGGTCGGCCATCACGCCCAGGACATGGCGGATCGCCTCCCGCGGGAAGACGCGACGATAGGACGGCCCCACGGTCTCGAGGAAGAAGGTCCCCTCCCTCCAGTCCATGGAGCGCTCGTCCTCGTCCCGGGAGAGCCCCACGCAGAACCAGAGCCACGGCGCCACCCAGAACCCCGTCCCGCGGGCGAAGCGGCGGGACGCCGCGCGGCGGAAGAGGAACTCGAGCCCGTGCAGGAGCCGCCGGCGCGCCAGGACGTCCCGCCTCCGGAGGATGCGGCGCAGCGCCTCCCCCGAGGCGATCTCCCCGGGGGGCGCGACCAGGGGCCCGCCCGGCGGCTGCGCGGCGAAGGGATCCCGGGGCCCGTCGACCACGACCACCGGCACCTCGCAGGGCAGCGGCGCCCCGCCCCCCGTGCGCACGCGGAGCCCCGCCGCGGCCAGCTCCGCGGCGCCGCGGGAGCCCTCGAGGCGCACCCGGGCGGGGAGGGGGCGCGCCGGGTCCGACATCCTCGCACGGAGGGGCGGCGGGAGGATGGTGCCGCACCAGGCGAGGAGCGCCGCCGCCGCCGTCCAGGCGAAGAGCGAGGCGGCCCCCGTGGTGAGGGGGAGGACGGCGAGCTGTGCCGCGCCCTCCGTCCCGCGGAGGGTTCCCCCCCGTGCGAAGATCACGGCCTCCGCCGCCAGCAGGCCGATGCAGGCGGTGCCCGCGAGGGTGTGCCTCCGCCAGGACACGGAGTGGAGCGGGGACCCGTCGGCCCGCGCCTTCCAGAGGAGGGGCGCGTCGGGGCCGCCGGGAAGGCCGAGGACGAGGAGCGCCGCCAGCAGCGTCCCCGCGAGGAGGGCCACGGGGGCCCAGGCCGGCAGCAGCGACCACCCGAGGAGGAGGGCGGACGTCCATCCGCAGAAGGCGAGCGCCTCGCGGCCGCGGCGGCGGGGACCGGGGCCGTGGTGGGCCCGGACCAGGGCGTCGTGGGTGAGGGCGAAGGTCGCGAAGAGGAAGGCGAGGCTCCCCCCGGTGAAAAGGAGCCACCCGGCGCCGAGGACCGTCGCGGCGAGGGCCGCCGACACGGACCGCAGCGCGCCGCGGAGCGCGAGGGCGTCGAAGCCGGGGACGGCGGCGAGGAGGACGGCCCCGGCGGCGACGGCGGCGAGGGCGGAGGCCAGCGCCGGCGGGAAGGCCACGGGCACGGGGGGCTCGCGGCGGAGGTCCACCCCCATGAGGAGCATGCGGCGCCGCGCCCCGGCGAGGAGGCCGGCGCGGATGCGCCCGAGGGCAAGGACCCAGGGGAGGGGGTCGCGCCGGTGGCGGTGCTTCACCAGGGAGGCGACGAGCCAGAGGGCCATCACCGCGAAGGCGTCCTCCACGTCGGTGCGGCCGAATCGGGCGGCCCACTCGACGAGGGCGAGGAGGAGGAGCAGGAACGCGCCGTGGAGGAGGACGGGAAGCCCCCCGGGCGGGAGAGGGAGGGCGCGGCTGCGTGCGGGGCCCCGGACCGGGCGCGGCGTCGCCATGGGCCCATGATACGCGGGGGGCCGGGGTTGCCGTCGGCCCCCTCCCGTGGCTACCATCGGGGTATGGGCATCAAGGCCACCACCCTCCTTCCCGTCGTCGGCGCGGGGGCCTTCGTGGCGGGGGTGCTGGTGGGGATGTGGGCGGGCGGGGGAGGGGAGCCCCTGCCCGGGGCGGGGGATCGGAGCGGCGCCCAGGGATCCTCCGGGGCCTCGCATCGGGCATCGGGGGATCCGGGAAGCGGCGAGGAGGGCCCTTGGGCGCTCCGGGGATCCCCTCTCCCGGGGGGATCGGCGCCCGTGCATCCCGGTTCCGCAGCCGATGACCCTTCCTCCTTCTCCATTCCATCCCCGGATTCTCCCTCGGGCGCGGCCCGACCCTCCTCCTCCGCCGCCGCCGGCGCCGTCCCCCGCGGCACCTCCACGGGCCGCCCCGCCTCCACCTCCGTCACCGGGGAGCCGGGGGACGACCCGTCGAGCACCGACGCCCCGACGCCGCCGCGCTCCGTCCCGGGCCGGACCGGCGCCCTCCCTCCCTACGCCCTCCCGGCGAGGATCTCCGGCCGCATCGCCGACGCCCTCACGGGCGCCGTCCCCGCCGGGGCCGAGGTCTCGCTCCGCTGGGAGCTCTCCGACGGCACCGTCTCCTCCTCCGTCTCCGTGAACGTGGCCGGGGACGGCACCTTCGAGGTCGAGCCGCGGGAGCCGATGCGGGAGGAGATGGCGCGGATGATCGGCGAGGGCGGCTGGCTCAGGGACCGGTTCCGCACCGTCGAGGACGGGCTCGCGGATCTCGAGTACTCCCTCGTGGGGCGGGCGAAGGGCTACGGGACCCTGGTGAAGGGGGACCCGGCGCCGGAGACCGACCTCATGCTCGTGCCCGAGGGTCTGGACCTTCTCCCCGGCACGGTGCGGGTGGACGCGAAGCGGGGGGACGGGAGCCGGTTCCCGGGGCGGATGCTCGTGGACTTCCTCTCCGCGGACCGGGGCTCCTTCTCCCAGTGGGCGCACCCCGAGGCCGACGGGACCTTCCTGCTCCCCGGGGTCCCGGCGGGGAGGTGGAGCGTCCGCGCCGCGGGCAAGCACGACGGGGGGACGAAGGTGGAGGTGCCGGAGTCCGGCGAGGTCCGCGCGGAGATCCTCGTGCCGCGGGCGGGCCTCGCGGAGGCCGAGGGCGCCCCCGCGGGCGCTCCCCGGGAGGTGGGCGTGGCCGTCCCGGGCCGGAACCTGCCCGCCGGGACCTTCCTCCGCGCCGAGGCCCGCCCCGGGCTCTTCTTCCGCGTCGAGGTGGCCGGCGGGCGGGCCGCCTTCGCGGCGCTCCCCGCGGGAGCGTGGACCTTCGTTCTCCAGTCCCCGGGCCGCACCGAGGAGCGGTTCGCCGCGGAGGTGGAGGCGGGGGAGGGGCCCCTGGAGCGGGAGTTCCCGGCCCCCGGCGCCGGCGGGGAGGGCGGGGGGAGGTAGGCCGCTTCGGGAGGACGATCCCCCGCGCCGCCCCCTACTTCCGCGCCGCGATCACCTTCTCCAGCGACGCCGCCTTCTCCGCGGCGAGGGCCGACAGCGCCTCGTCCTTCTTCTCCGCGGCGACCTCCTTCAGGTCCGCCAGAGCGGCGTCCGCCTCCCCGAGGTGGGCGCGGCAGAGGGCGCGGTAGACGAAGACGTGGCGTCGGCGCGGGGAGTTGGGGAAGGAGCGGTCGTAGGCGTCGAGGGCCGCCCTGGCCCCCTCGAAGTCCTGGACCGCCATGCGGTCCTCCATGCGCGCCTCGACCCTCCGGAAGGCGAAGAGCGGCGCGAGCCCCGACGTCCCGTCGGGGTCCTTCCGCTCCGCCGTCGCCAGCACGTCGTCGGCCTCCCGCACCCGCCCCGCGTCGCGGAGCGCCTCGGAGAGGTCCCACAGCGCCCGCGCGTCGGCGGCGTCCTTCGCCACCGCCGCCCGGGCCGCGTCCACGGCATCCAGCGCCCTGGACAGCCGGAGGATCTCCTTCGCCCAGCGCCCCGCCTCGAAGGCGCCGCGGAGGGAGGCCTGCGCCTTCCCCGACCCGTCGAGGATCGCCGTGTAGGGGTGGCCGAGATCCTCGAGGCCGAGGGACTTCGAGAAGGCGACGTCCTCCTTCTCCGAGACCCGCAGCAGCACGAATCCCTCCGCCGCCTTCGCCGCCTCGGGCTCCCCGAGGGCCTTCGCCAGCCGGTCGCAGGGCTCCGAGGCGTAGAACTCCTCCGTCACGACGGCGAGGATGCGGCAGTTGCGCTCCGCGGCCAGGGTCCTGGCGGCGGCGAGATCCGCGGGCGGCTCCGGGGCGGGAGCGGGCGTCGCGGGGGGGGCCGCCGGTTTCTCCGCGGGCTTCTCCGGAGCCGGTTCCGCCGCGCCGTCCTGCGCCGGGGAGGGGGAGGCGAGGAGGAGAAGGAGGAACGCGAGGGTCGGGAAGAGGGTCGGTTTCAAGGGCTCCTCCGCTCCACCGGGCATCCGCAGGGGGTTCTCCTGCAGCGGGGGCAGCCGTTCCCGTAGCGGGCCGCGGCCTCCTCCATGTCCACCCCCGCCAGCGTCGCCGCGGAGACGAGCCAGGCCAGGGCGTCGGAGAACTCGTGGCGGAGGTTCTCCGGGTCCCCCCTGCGGATGGCCCGCGAGAGCTCGCCGACCTCCTCCACGAACCACATGAAGGTCGCCTCGCTGCCCCGCGCCCGGTCCCGGGCCTCGTAGAGGTCGCGGAGGCGCCGCTGCAGGTCGCCGATCTCCACGCCTACTTCATCCTCCGCACCGTCAGGATCGTCAGGTCGTCCCGCTGCATGGCGCCCTCGTGGAAGAGGTCCACCTCGTTCACGACCATGTTCACGAAGGCCGTGGAGTTCATGGGCCCGAACTTGAGGACGAGGCCGTCGAGGCGCTGGTCCCCGAACTTCTCCTTCTTGGAGTTCCGCGCGCGGAAGAGGCCGTCGCTCACGAGGCAGAGCCGGTCCCGCGGCTGCAGGACGATCTCGACGTGGCCCGCGGAGGCGCCCGTACCGGGCCCGTTCAACCTCCGCACGGGGGGGCCGTCCACCTCGACCTTCTCGACGGACTTCGTCGCCGCGCGCCAGAGCGCCGGCGGGTTCACCTTGCCGGCCCGGGCGATCTCCACGCCGCCGGTCTCGGGATCGGCCACGAGGACCGTGGCGTGGATCTCCGCGTCCTCGGGGAGGCGGGGGCCGGCGGCGGCGCCGAGGGAGTCGAGGAGCAGGGACGCGGAGTCCGCCGCCGGGGCGAGGGCGCGGAAGTGGGCCTGCACCTGGGCCGCGGCGAAGGCCGCGGGGAGGCCGCGCAGCGAGGTCTCCACGAGGATGGCAGCGACGCGGCCGCGGGCGGCCATGGAGTAGTCGAAGAAGTCCCCGGCGAGGTCCACGCAGGCCCTCGAGGTCCCCTCGATCTCCCATGCGGGGACCTTGAGGAGGGCCCCCGGCGCGAGGGCGGCGGAGACCGTCGCGCGGTGGTCCACGGCGGCGGGGGCGGCCGCCGCCGCCCTGGAGAGGGCCTCGTTCTCCCGGTCCTTGGCGGCCAGCGCCATGCGCGCGACGGCGCGGCCGATGGCGCCCACCTCGCCTCCGCCGGAGGGGGTGGCGTGGTGGTCGAAGTTGCCGCGGGAGAACTCCTCGGCGTCCTTCAGCACGCGGCGGAGCGGCGCGAGGATGACCAGGGAGAAGACGACGCCCAGCAGGCCGAGGGCGAGGACCGCCCCTCCGGCCAGGGCGGCGTTGCGGCCGGCGGCCTCCATCATCCCGTAGGCGGATTCCGCCGAGAGGGCCACGGCGGCGAAGCCCACCACGGGGAACTCGCCGGTGTCCGACATCTTCCCCCCGCGGATGGGGGCGAGGTAGACCCGGACGCGGACGTCGCCGCGGTCCGTCAGGCGGACGGGGCCGCCGACGAGGAGCTCCCCGGACTGCTCCATGGCGACGACGGGGACCCCCTTGCCGATGCCCGTGGGGCGGCGGCTCGTGTCGAAGAGGTCGGCCCCGACGAGCGTCCCGGAGAAGTCGAGGGACCGCATCCGCTCCAGGTTCCGGGTGCGGCGGATCTCGTCCTCCTTGCGGTCGTTGAGGAAGCCCGGGGTGAAGACCGTGCGGGCGGCCTCGATCTTCGCCTTCATGGCCTCCTTGGCCTCGCCGTCGGGGAGGAGGCGGAGCGCCATCTCCTCCTCGGCGATGACCTCCCTGACCCGGTCCCGCATCTCCTCGGCGGTGCCGTGCTTGGGCTGCCACCAGTCGAAGTCCCCGACGGCGAAGAGGCGGGCGGCGGCCTTTCCGGATTCGTCCACGACGTCGAGGGCCCCGGCCCCCGCGGAGCGGGAGAAGTACCAGGCGAAGAAGGCCGCGAGGCCGGAGAGGAGGACGGTGAGCATGGCGACCTGGAGGCCCGTGGACATTCCCGTGAAGGAGACCACCCGGTCCGCGGCGCGGCGGTGGTGGTCGCCGGCGGAGGGGGCGGCGGGGGCCGCGGCGGGAATGGGGACGGGGGCGGCGACGGGGGCGGCGACGGGCTGGACGACGGGCACGACGACGGGCTTGAGAACGGGGGGGGACACGGGCTGGACGACGGGGGGGACCGTCGGGGGAACGACGGGCCTGACGACGGGGACCCCCTTCGGCGGCACGACGGGCATCACCGTGGGCGGGACCACGGGCTGGACCGTGGGAGGCTTCTTCCCGGGCTTGCTGGCGTCGTCCGCGGCCATGGCGCGTCCTCCCCGTGGTGCCGGAGGGGGCATCCTACCCGCTTCCCCCGCGGGGGCGCGACGGAGACCGGCCGCTGGTTCCGGCGGGGCGGGGGCACCGGGGCGGCAGGGTGCATCCGATGTACACGTATGTACTTCCCATGTACTAGGCGAGGGGGACGATCCTCCCCAGCGCCCACAGGGCGCCGGCGGCCCAGGCCCCCGCCGCGAGGTCGTCGAGGAGGATCCCCCAGCCCCCCGGGAGCCGCTCCAGGAACCGCGCCGGGGGCGGCTTCACGATGTCGAAGGCGCGGAACAGGAGGAACCCCCAGGCGGCCTGCATCGGGGTCGGGTCCGGCGTGAAGAGGAGCGTGAGGAGGACCCCCGCGACCTCGTCCATCACCACCGAGGAGGGGTCCTTCCTCCCCGCGGCGCGGGAGGCGGCGGGGCCGAGGATCACCGTGAGGACGCAGGCGCCGAGGAGCGCATGGAGGGTCCCCTGCCCGAAGGTGACGAGGGCGACGACCACGCCGGCCACGGTGCCGAAGGTCCCGGGCACGAGGGGCAGGAACCCGAGCCCGCCGACGGAAAGGACCCAGAGCGCGGCCCGGTCGCCGCGTGAAGTCCTCGCTCCGGCCGGCACCTGTCGCGGAATAGGGGACGTCCTCCACTTTTCTACTTTTCTGTGGATAACTCGCGGAAACGGGGACGCACCCAACTTTCCAACTTTTCGGTGGATAACTCGCGGAAACGGGGACGCACCCAACTTTCCAACTTTTCGGTGGATGAACCTCCTCGCCCGGGCGAGGAGGTTCATCCACCGAAAAGTTGGAAAGTTGGGTGCGTCCCCGTTTCCGTGGGTGCGTCCCCGTTTCCGCCCTGCTCCCGATCATCGGCACGATCCTTGATTAGGGAGGGGGGTCCGGAGGCCGGTGCCTCCCGACGAACCAGGAAGCCCCCGCTCGTCCGCCGGCAGGGATGGGGGAGCGGGGCACGTCGGAAAGGGGTGGAACATGCTGTCGATGCGCACGGCCGCTCTGGCTCTCGCCTTTTCGGGACTCGTGGTGTCCTCTCCCGTGAACGGTTCCTTCGCCGCGGAGCCGGGGGAACCCGTCGCGGTCCGCACGATGTACTGGAACCTCTACCTCGGCGCCCCCCTGGAGCCGGTCATCGTGGCCGCGATGCAGGCGCCGGAGACGCTGCCCGCGGCCGTCGGCACGGCCTGGGCGCAGGTCCAGGGGACGGACTTCCCCGCGCGGGTGAAGCTCATCGTGGACCAGATCGAGGCCGCGGACCCGGACATCGTCGGCATCGGGGAGGCCGCCCTCTGGCGCCTGCAGGACCCCGCCGACTCCCTGTCGGAGAATCCGAAGCCGGCGAAGGTCGCGGCCTACGACTTCCTCAAGCTCCTCGTGAAGGAGCTGAAGTCGAGGAAGCTCCGCTACAGGGTCGCGGTCTTCGAGACGGGGATGGACATCGAGATGCCGGGGCTCGTGGGCGAGGGCCTCGTCGACGTCCGGTACACCGACCGGGACGCGATCCTCGTGAAGAAGGGGACGAAGGCGTCGAAGAAGCGTTCCGGCGTCTTCGAGACGAACCTGCCCCTCGGGTTCACGGACTCCATCCGGACCTGGACCTCCGTCGAGGCGAAGAAGGGGAAGGCGCGCTTCCGCTTCGTGGCGACCCACCTCGAGGACGGGTACGAGGAGGTGCAGCAGGGGCAGGCGGCGGAGCTGCTCGCCGGCCCGGCGCTTTCCGACTCCCCCGTCGTGCTGGCCGGCGACTTCAACTCCGACCCCGATCGCGGCTACGCCCCGGCGGTCCACGCGCAGATCCTCGACGGGGGCTTCACCGACGCGTGGGACACGGTCCACCCCGCGGACCCCGGCCTGACCTGGGGGCACGCGCCGGACCTCTCCAACACCGGTGACACGTTCACCCTCCGGCTCGACCACGTCTACCTGTCCGGGGACGTCACGGCGGTGCAGGCGTGGCTCGTGGGAGAGGATCCCGTGGACCGCGGCGGCGGCCTCTGGCCGTCGGACCACGCCGGCCTGGTGGTGGAGGTGTCGATCCCGTAGGAAAAGGGGACGCACCCAACTTTCCAACTTTTCGGTGGATGACCGTCCTCGCCCGGGCGAGGACGGTCATCCACCGAAAAGTTGGAAAGTTGGGTGCGTCCCCTATTTCCACTCGGCTTCGAGGTCGTAGCCGCGGGCGGCGGTGATGCGGGCGGGGGCGATGGTGCCGGCGACGAGGCCCTCGCGGTCGGGGAGGCGCACGGTGCCGTCGATGGAGGGGGCGTCCCACGCGGTCCTCCCGTGCCAGCGGCCCCCGGCGGCCCGGGACTCGGCGATGCACTCGACCACGGCCCCGGACTTCGCCAGGGAGGCGTTCCTCTCGAAGACGACCTTCTGCTGCGCCTCCATGACGAGGCGGCGGCGCCGGTTCTGCTCCTTCTTCGGGATCTGCCCCTCCATGAGCCCCATGGGGGTGTCCTCCTCGCGGGAGTAGGTGAAGGCCCCGAGGTGGTGGAAGCGGAAGTCGCGGACGAACCGGACGAGCTCGTCCACCTCCTCCTTCGTCTCCCCCGGGCTGCCCACGATGAAGGTCGTGCGCAGGGCGAGGCCGGGGACCATCGTCCGCATCCGCTCCAGCAGCTCCCGGGTCTTCGGCCCCCCGAGGGGCCGCATCATCCGCTTGAGGGCGCCGTCGGCCACGTGCTGGACGGGCATGTCGATGTAGGGCACGACCTTCCCGCACTCGTTGAAGGCGTGGAGGAGGTCGTCCTTCACGTAGGCCGGGTAGGCGTACATGAGCCGGATCCAGCGCAGTCCGTCCACCCGGTCCAGGGCGCGGAGGAGGTTCCCGAGGAGGAACTTCTTCTCGACGTCGTAGCCGTAGAAGGTCGTGTCCTGCCCGATGAGGACGACCTCGCGCACCCCCTCGCCGGCGAGGCGGGCGACCTCCTCCACGATCTCCGCCATGGGACGGGAGACGTGGCGCCCGCGGATCTTCGGGATGGTGCAGAAGGAGCAGGGGTTGTCGCAGCCCTCGCTCACCTTCACGTAGGCCATGTGGGGGGGCGAGAGGGGCACCCGGTCCACGGTGGCGACGTCCGTCGTGTAGTCGGCCCCCGCCGGGGTCGTCTCCCCGAGGATCTCCCGGCAGAGGACGGCCAGCCGCGGGTAGTCCTTGAAGGGGACGAAGGCATCCACCTCGGGCAGCTCCCGCCGCAGCTCCTCGGCGAAGCGCTCCACGAGGCAGCCCGCCACCACGACCCCGCGGAGGGTCCCCTCCTCCTTGAGCCGCACCATCTCGAGGATGGTGGCGATGGACTCCTCCTTGGCGGGGTCGATGAAGCCGCAGGTCGTCACCACCGCGATGTCGGAGTCGGCGGGGTCCGGCGCGATGATCAGCCCCCCCGTCGCCAGGGTGCCGAGGGCCTTCTCGCTGTCCACGAGGTTCTTGGGACAGCCGAGGCTGATCATGGAGACGCGGAGCGGGCGGGGTGGAGGGGGGCTCTTCATGGCGATCCCCGCATCCTACGGGAGGGGGGGCGGGGGGCGGCGGAATCGGGGAACGGGTATGGGAGGGGAGGGGGGACGGCGGGCCTCCTCCAGAGTCCCGGTGGTTCCAGGCATGAACCAGGATCGGTGAACGCCGGGGGGGGGGGGGGGGGGGGGGGGGGGCGGGGGGGGGGGGGGGGGGGGGGGGGG
>CAYJMF010000088.1:0-19741 GCA_964370855.1 uncultured Planctomycetota bacterium
CCCCCCACCCGGCGGCGGGCGGCCCCCCCCCCCCCCCCCCCCCCCCCGCCCCCCCGGCCCCCCCCGGCGCCGCCCCGCCTCCCCGAGGTCACCGAGGGGGAGCTGGCCCGCCACTTCGTGAAGAACTCCCGCAAGAACGTCTGCGTGGAGACGGGCTTCTATCCCCTCGGCTCCTGCACCATGAAGTACAACCCCAAGCGGCACGAGGACTTCGTCATGTCCCCGGGGCTCTTCCGCACCCACCCCTACCAGCCCGAGGAGGGGGTGCAGCCGGTGCTGCGGATGCTCTGGGAGATGACCCGCTTCCTCGAGGAGCTGTCGGGGTTCACGGGGGTCTCCATCCACCCCTCCGCCGGGAGCCACGGGGAGCTCTCCTGCCTCATGATGATCCGCGCCTACCACCGCGACCACCACCCGGAGCGGGACGAGATCCTCATCCCCGACTCCGCCCACGGGACGAACCCCGCCTCCGTGACGATGTGCGGCATGAAGCCGGTCCACGTCCCGAGCCGCCCCGACGGGATGCTCGACCTCGAGGCCATGAAGGCCCTCATAGGGCCGAAGACGGCCGGGGCCATGGTGACGAACCCCAACACGCTGGGGCTCTTCGAGCGGCAGATCCACGATCTCTCCGACGCGCTGCACGCCGTGGACGCCTTCCTGTTCATGGACGGCGCCAACTTCAACGCCATCGTGGGGCTCGCGCGGCCCGCGGACTTCGGCGCCGACTGCATGCACATCAACCTGCACAAGACCTTCACCATCCCCCACGGCGGCGGCGGGCCCGGCTCCGGGCCCATCGGGTACGTGGAGAAGCTCGCGCCCTACGCCCCCACCCCCGTCATCGTGAAGGAGGGGTCGAAGTTCCGCGTCCTCTGGGATCGGCCGAAGTCCATCGGGCCGGTGCGCACGTTCCTCTCCTCCACGGGGGCGACGCTGCGCTCCTACGCCTACATCCGCACCCTCGGGGCCGCCGGGATGCGCCGGGTCGCCGAGGGGGCGGTGCTCAACGCCAACTACCTGCGGTCGCAGCTGCGCGACGTGCTCAAGTTCCCCTACGACCGCAACTGCATGCACGAGTTCGTGGCCTCGGGCAGCGACCTGAAGGAGCGCACCGGGGTGAGGACCCTGGACGTGGCGAAGCGGCTCCTCGACCTCGGCTACCACCCCCCCACCGTCTACTTCCCGCTCATCGTGCCCGAGTGCCTGATGATCGAGCCCACGGAGACGGAATCGAAGCAGACCCTGGACTCCTTCGCCGCGGCGCTCCGGCAGATCGTGAAGGAGGCGGAGACGGAGCCCGAGAAGGTGACCTCCGCCCCCCACACGATGCCCGTCCGCCGCCTCGACGAGGTGAAGGCCGCCAAGGACCTCCGCGTCCGCTGGAAAGGCGGGGAGTAAGGCAGGGACGTTCCTAACTAAGTAACTAACTCGGGGGGCGCTCCTCTCCCGCCCGTGCGAGGGGGGGGCGCCCCCCCGAGTTAGTTACTTAGTTAGGAACGTCCCTGCCTCTTCGCCGCTAAACTTCCTCCTCCATGCATCCCGTCCTCTTCGAGATCGGTGAATTCCCCGCCTGGATCGCGGCGGCGCTGGCCCTGGTCCTCGGGGGCGTCTTCGCCCTCCTCGGCCGAAGGCCGAAGGACGGCGGGAAGGCCGACTCCGGCTCCCTCTGGCTCGCCGCCGCCTGCGGAATCGGCGCCGTCGCGCTGGTGGCGAACTTCGGGTTCTCAGGTCCCCTCGGCCCCCTCCCCATCCGCTGGTTCGGGATCCTCGTGGTGTCGGGCTTCCTCCTGGCGGCGAAGGCCGTCGCCATGCGCAACGTCTCCCGGGGGCTCCTCGACGGGGAGGAGTCCTTCGACCTCGCCTTCCACGTGCTCCTCTGGGGGCTCGCGGGCTCGCGCATGCTGCACGTCTTCCAGCACACCGAGGAGTTCAAGGGGGAGCCCCTCAAGATCCTCAAGATCTGGGACGGCGGCCTCGTCTGGTACGGCGGCGCCGTGGCAGGCGCCCTCTTCGTCTGGTACTCCCTGGCGAAGCGGGGGAAGGACCTCTGGGCGGTCTCCGACTCCTTCGCCCTGGCGCTCCCCCTCGGCCACGCCGTCGGGCGGCTCGGCTGCTTCATGGCGGGCTGCGACTACGGGAAAATCGTCGAGGGGGGCCGCGAGGCGGTCCCCTGGGCCGTGAACTTCCCCAACCCTACGACGCCGGAGGGGCGGTACACCCTGGTGCCCCTCGAGTACACCTACGACATGGAGAAGGACGCCGCCGTCTGGATCCACCCGACCCAGCTCTACCTGTTCCTCGTGAACCTCCTCACCTTCGGCATCCTCCTCTGGGTGGACCGGCGGATGACGAAGGGGGCGTTCCGCGGGCGGCTCGTGGCCCTCTACCTCGTCCTCTACGCCATCGGCCGCGGCACCGTCGAGCACTGGCGCGGCGACGTGGACCGCGGGGAGTACTTCGACGGGGCGGTCTCCTTCAGCCAGATCGTCTCCGTCTTCGTCCTCGTCGCCGGGGTGATGATGTACCGCGGCCTGAGGAAGAGGGACCACCGCGCCGCGGCCTGAGGACGCGCGCACCCCGCCCTCCCGGCGGTGAACCTCCCCCGCCCCCGTCCGTTCTGGAGAGTAGGGGGGTCCCATGCCCGGACCGGAGGAGCGGCGCAGAGACCATCGCAGGGGGCTCGCCGCCGCGGCGGCGCTCCTGCTCCTCCTCCTCGCCTGGCTCCTCCTCCGGGGGACACCGGCCCCGCCGCCCCTCGACACGGGCACCGGAGCCCCGCCCGCGCCCGCCGGCAGGGAGACGTCGCCTCCCCCTCCCGGCGGCACTCCCGAATCCCCTCCCGGCGAGGGACCCGTGGCCGCGCGCCCGATCCTCGTCCTCGACCCCGAGGGCCGTCCCGCCCCCGGCGCCGCCCTCTCCCTCGTCTCCTCGGGCATGGAGTCCGATCCTCCCCTCCCCTTCGGCGCCACGGGGCCCGATGGCCGCGCGCCGTGGCCCGAGGGCACGTTCCCCCTCCCGGGCCTGCTGCGCGCGGAGAAGGAGGGCTGCGCCCCCGGCGAGGCCGCCGTCGCGACCCCGGGGGCGGAGGCGGTGCTGCGCCTCGGCACCCCCTTCGTTCTCGAGGGGATCGTCGTCGCCCGCGCCGACGGCTCCCCCGTCGCCGGCGCGGAGATCCGCTTCGAGTACGTCCGCCACGATTCCCCCCTCGGCTCCCTCGTCGCCGCCTGCGCCCCCTTCCTCGCCGCCGCCCGCTCCGGGCCCGACGGGAGCTTCCGCCTCCCCTCCCTCGCGGTCCCGATGTCGGGCCTGCTCTCGGTGCGCGCCCGGGGATTCGCCGCGTCCCGCCGCTCCTGGCCCGCCGGGGGGGAACGGCGGATCCGGGTGGAGCTCGAGCGCCCGCTCTCCCTCCGAGTGCGGCTCCTCGGGAGGGACGGGACGCCGCTGCCGGGGGGCGCCGTGGCCCTCGGGTGGGATCCGCGGACGCTCCACTGGAAGGAGGGGAGGTTCACCTTCTCCTGGACCCCGCTCCTCGATCTCGGCGACGGGACCTACGGGACGGAGGGGCTCGCCCCCGGGTGGTTCCTCCTCGCCGGGGCCCACGAGGGCCACGCACCGCGGGCCACGGGATGGATCGGCCTCCGCGAGGGGGCGCCCCCGGTGGAGATCCGGCTCGATCCCGCCGCGGGGCTCGAGGGGCGGGTGGTGGACGACGGGTCGGGGGAGCCCCTCGCCGGCGCGCGGCTCCGGGTCATGGACCTCCTCCCCGGGGAAGACCTTCAGCGGACCTCCACGGAGCAGACCGTCGCGGCCGGCGCCGCCCTCGGCGGCGCCGTGGAGACGCGCTCCGGTCCCGACGGGAGCTTCCGCCTCGGAATGGCGGCGCCCGGGAAGTCGCTGCTCCTCTTCGCGGAGGCGGACGGGTACTGGCCCCTGCAGGTGGACCTCTCGAAGGCGACATCACCGGCCCTTGAGGTGCGGATGAAACGGCTCGCGACCACGACCCTCCGCGGGCGCGCGGTGGACGAGGCGGGCAACGGCATCGCGGGAGCCATGGTGCGCTGGGAGGGGGTCCTCGGGTCTCCCCCGGGGGCGGCTGCGGCGGAAGGGGACGGACGGTTCCTCGTCCCCGGCCTGTCGGATTTGCAGGCCCCGGCCCTCATGGCACCGGGGCGATTCCCGGTGGGCCTCTCCTCCCCCTCCTCCTTCCCCGGGGGCGACTGCGGGGACGTGGTGCTTCCCCTGCGGCGGGAGATCCGCGGAAGGGTGGTGGACGCCGACGGGACGCCCGTCCCCGGGCTCACGGTGGCCGTGTTCGGCGGCGGGAGCCCGGCGCGGCAGGCGGGGCGTCCGATCCTCCCCATGGTCGCCGCCAGCGACGGGGGCGGGTTCCTGGCGGTCCCCGTCCTCGGGCCCGGCGAGGTCCTCCTCCGGCCGACGCAGGGGGCCGACTGGACCGGCTCCCTCGACCTCGCGCCCGGGGATCCGGAGCCCTTCACGCTGGTGGTGACGCGGCTGCCCGGGGGCGGGACCGGGATCGTCCACGGAAGGGCGATGGATCAGGCCGGCGACCCGGTCCCGGCGCGGTTGGCGGCCATGGTCTGGGCGGAAGGGGCGGAGCACCCCGTGGAGGGCGTTCAGCCCGGCTTCGCGGCCCCCGACGGGACCTTCTCCATCGAGAAGGTCCCCGCGGGCACCTTCAAGGTGCAGGTCTGGGGCGGGGACTGGATCGGAGAGACCCGCGGCGTGGTGGTCGCCGAGGGGGGAACGGCGGATGTGGTGGTGACCTGCGGTCCGCTGCCGAAGGCGGACCCCTCCCGGCGGACCACGGACCTGCGGGTGGCCCCCGCGGGGACGGCGGCCCGGGCCCTGACGGGCTGGGCGACGGAGGGGGACAAGCGGAGCCGCCCTCTCCGCGTGAAGGGCGAGGAGCTGGTGGCTTCACTTCCTGGCGACGGGCTCCGGACGCTCTGGCTCTTCGACCTCGCGGCGGGGACGGCGGCGGTGGTGCCCTCCGTCTCCACCGGGGACGCCCAGCCCGTGGGGGTCTCGCTCTCGCCGGCGGGGAGGATCGTGCTGCAGCCGAGGGAGGACGGGCGGGAGCGCTGGGTCGTGGTGCGCGGGCCCGACGGCTCCATCCCCTGGTCGAACCTGGAGACGAGCCTCCCCGGGGTGCCGGGGGAGGGCTACGTCCTGCTGCTGCCGCCGGGGGAGTACGAGGTGACGCTGTCGCTCGGGATCGCGCGGAGGGATCCGGAGGTGAGGAGGATGACGGCGAAGTGAGGAACCGGAGAGGGGCGGCGGCCTACTCCCCGTTCTCGCCGCCAATGTGGGTCGGGTTCAGCATGGCGGTGACCTGTCGCCGGTCGCCTTCGGCGAGGACCAGGCGGACGTCGCGGGCGCGGCGGCCGGGGGCCTGGATCCAGAAGCGGAGGGGGCCGGCGGCGGCGCCGCGGAGGCGGACGACGCCGTCCTTGGCGCGGAGGGACTTCCGGGACTCCTGCACGACGGCGAACTCCGCGAGGGGGGCGCCCGCCTCGTCCACGGCGCGGATCTCCACCTCCGCCGCCGGCCACCGCGCCCCGGGGATGTCCCCCGCGCGGGGAGGGGACGCCAGCTCCATGGGCGGCCCCGGGGGCTCCGGTTCCGCGACGACGTGGAACTGGATCATGGAACCGCCGGGACCGCGCACGGTGAGGGAGTCGATGGCCATCCTCCCGACCCATCCCTCCTCCCGGTACTCCATCAGGAAGGGCTCCCCGGAGCGGAAGTAGTACTCCCCGAAGAGGCCCGGCGCGGGAACCGCCCTGTCCCTCCCCGCGGTCCACACCAGGGTGAGGGTCCCGGGCCAGGGCCGGGGGATCTCCACCGGCTCCTTCGACCCGGGCTCCCGCCTGAAGACACGGAAGCTCCACCTCGGTGCCGCCTCCGGCCGGAGCACGACCTCGCCGCCCTCCTCCCCCACCTCCACGAACGCTTCCACGGGCCGAAGCGGGCCCGCGCCCCCCACCACCGCCGCCCGCCACCGCCCCGGCTCCACCTCGAAGGAACCTTCGGCCACGCCGTCCACGAAGGGAATCACGTCCCACCAGGAGAGCCCGTCCTCCTCCCGGACGAGGGTGATGCGCACTTCCGACGGCGGCGCGAGATGCTCGGGGGTCACCACGCGCACGCGGAGGAGAAGAGGCGCCTCCCCCTCCGGTCGGGGGCGCATCTCCCCGTTCTCGTAGAGATCCGCGGGGTCGGGGAGGCGGACCGTCGTGGCGAACCCCGGGACGGGCCGGAAGGTGGTGAAGAGGGTTCCGTCGTCGCCGTCAGGCCGGTACCGGACATCGAGGCTGGTCCAGGGCGGGGCGCCGAGGAGCCGGAAGCGGCCGTCGCCGTCGGTGAGGGTCCAGGGGCCGCGGTGGGCCTCCGCGGTCCCGACGGCGGCCCCCGCGGCGGGAGTGCCGTCGAAAAGGAGGACGCGCCCCTCGACGACGGGGGCCGGGTCGCCGCGGAGGATCCAGCGGTCGCCGGCCCACTCCAGCCCGTCGAAGCCGTTGTCGTAGGCCCCGTTCCGCCCCGCGATTCCCGCTCCCCGCACCCAGAGGAACCCGCGCTCCGGATCCACGCACCGGAAGGTGCAGCGGCCGTCGGGCCCCGTCGTCACCACCCGCACGGGGGGAGTGTGGCCGCAGCCGAGCATGCACTCCACCTCGACGCCGGGCAGCGGGCGGTCGAGGAGGTCGCGCACCTCCACGACGACGTCCACGCCGGGCTTCAGGCGGATCTCCTCCTCGAGAACCTGCTCCCCCCAGGGGCCGAATCCGGGCGCCTCGACGTAGTGCCAGTCGGGGGGATGCTCCACGGGGATCAGGGCCAGGCCGTCCCGGTCGGTCCGTTCCGAGAAGTAGAGGTAGTCGGCCCAGGACCACGCCCCCGGCGTCCCCGCCTCGTCCCAGCCGTCGATGCGGGCGCCGGGGATCGGGTTTCCGGTGGCGTCCTCCACCACGCGGACGGGGAGGTGGGTGCGGGGCTCATCGTCGCCGAGGTCGGCGATGCGGACGCCGTCGGGGAGTTCCCGATCCCACTCGAGGAGCGAGTCCTCCGCGTCCGGAGCGGGGAGGGAGCCGCAGGCGGCGAGGAGGAGGGAGGGAGCGAGCCGGACCGCCGCGCGGTTCACCGTGCCTCCCCGGAGGGGAGTTCCTCCGGATCCTCCTCCGGATCCACCGTCCCGAGCCGCACCACCACCTCCCGCTTCTCCCCCGCCGTCACGGAGAGGCGGATGTCGCGGGCCCGCCAGCCGTCGGCGTGGATCCAGAAGCGGAGCGGGCCCGTCGGCGCGCCGCGGAGGACGAGGGTGCTCCCTTCGATCCAGGTGTCGGCGAAGTTCCCGTGGTACCCGGGGTACCAGGTGAAGCCGTCCACGGGATCGCCCTCCGGGTCGAGGACCCGCAGGGTGATCTCCGTCGAGGGCCATTGCAGGGTCCATGGGCCCGGGCCGTCGATGCGGGCGTGGAGGACGGGGAGGGTGGGATCCGCCCCCTGCTGGTAGGGGCGCTCGATCTCCAGGCGGTCGCCGGAGCGAAGGACGCAGGCGAGGGACCCGGTCTCGTCCAGGTCCCCGCTCACCTCCCGGGGGCCGCCGGCGGCCGACAGGCCGTAGATCATCACGTCGGCGAACCGGGCCGGGCTGCCGTCGGGATAGAGAACGGTGAGGCGCTCCTCCGGGAAGGCGCCGGGGTGGGGCCTGTCGGCCGCCTCATCCTTCGCTTCCCAATCCACGGGGGGCGGGAGCACCAGCGCCGGCGCTCCGCCGCGCAGGCCGTCGGGGAACAGCGCCCGCGCCTTCCATCCGCCCTCGGGATCCGGCTCATAGACGACGGCGAAGGGCCCCTCCTCCGGCACGTGGATCGTCCCGTCGAGGGCAAGCGTCGGCGTCGCGTCCTCGGACTCCTTCGCCGTCACGACGCGGAAGTCCTCCTCGTCGGGATCCTCCAACTGCCACAGGGAGCCGTCCTTCCGCCGCTCGAGGACCGCGGGGCGGTAGACGGGGTTCTCGACGAGCCAGAGAGCGACTTCCCCCCCCTCGGCCCCCAACACGACCTCCTTCGTTCCCGGTGCGAGGAGCCCGGCCGGCGTCCCGGCGGTGACGGTCCAGGTGCCCGGCGGCAGGGAGAGGGTGGTCTCCGCCAGGACCCCCAGGGCGCCCTTGAACGGTTGGGCCTCGATCACCTCGCGGACGGCGCGACCGTCAGAGGCTCGGACGGCGACGACGCGGAGGGGGTGGCGTTCGCTGACCCCGCTAGACCGTACGGTCACCCGGAGGGCGGCCTCCGCTTCCATCGGCCCGGAATCCGCTCCCGCTCCCGGGGGGGGAAGGCGGACCACCTGCCGCGCACCGGGGACGGACTGGAACTCCCCCCCGACCCCGTCCGTGCCCTCAGGGGAACCGGGGGGAGGCCACGCATCCACGGTGAGGACGGTCCACGGCGGCGCGCCGAGCAGCCGGAACGTCCCGTCGGCCCCCGTCGCCGTCCAGGGCCCGCGGAAGCTCGACTCCGTGCCCACGTAGGCGTTGGCGGCGGGGCTCCCGTCGTGGTGGAGGACAAGTCCGGAGACCGCCGGGCCCGGCTCGCCGACGACGACGCTCACCTCCCCCTCCCGGGGGAGTTCGGCGAGGTGGAAGTAGGCGTCGCTGTACCCCTCGATCCCCTCGGCCCGGATCCAGACCCTTCCGGTGCCGGCCAGGTCGATGCAACGGAGCACCGCGCGACCGTCCCCGTCCGTAGTTTCCACCCGCGCGTTGGGGGTGTGGCCGCAGCCGAGGAGGTACTCGACGACGGCGCCGGGGACGGGCCGCTCGAGCCAGTCCCGCACCTTGAGGACGAGGTCCCTTCCCCGCCGGATGCGGTGCTCGCCCTCGAAGGACATCACCCCGAGGGGCGCGTATCCCTCCGCATCGACGTAGAACCAGAAACCGTAGTCCACCCGGTTCCTCATGAGGACGTACCCGTCCTCGTCGGCGACCGCCGACTGGACGAGGCAGCTCTCCCAGGGTTCGGCGCCGGGCCACCCGGACTCATGCCAGTTGTCCACCCGTGCGCCGGGGACGGGGAGGCCGGTGTCGGCGTCGAGGATCCGGACCGGCTTCCACCATGCCTTCTCCGCGTACCGGTCGTCGAGGCGGACTCCCGCGGGGAGTTCCCGGTCCCACTCGAGGATCGGATCCTCCGGGACCGGGGCGGGGACGGAGCCGCAGGCAGCGAGGAGGAAGGAGAAGGCGAGCAGGGAGGGCGCGCGGTTCACCGAGGCTCCCCGTCGGGGATTTCGGGCAGCTCCTCCTCCGCCTCCGGCGTCTCGAGCCGCACCACGAACTCCCGCTTCTCCCCCGCCGTCACGGCGAGGCGGACGTCCCGGGCCCGCCAGCCGTCGGCATGGATCCAGAAACGCAGCGGGCCCGTCGGGGCGCCGCGGAGGACGAGGGTGCCACCCTCGACCCAGTGGTTCTCGTAACCGCCGGAGAACCAGGTGAAGGCATCCACGGGAGAGCCCGCCGGATCGACCACGCGGAGGAAGATCTCCGTCGAGGGCCACCGAAGGATCCACGGCCCCGGCCCGTCGAACCGCCCCTGGAGGATCGGGAGGGTCGGATCCACCGGGGAGTCATCCCCGGAGCGGGGCTCGATCTCCAGGCGGTCCCCCGTGCGGAAGGGGAACTCCAGGGAGCCTTCCTCGTCGAGGCCGAAGAACCACTCGATGGGCTTCCCGCCCTCCGGCGTCCAGCGCAGGGTCACGTCGGCGTCCCGGGCGGGGCTGCCGTCGGGATACAGCACCGTGAGCCGCGCCGGGGGGAAGGCCCCGGGGCGGGGGGTGTCGCGATCGGGCTCCTCCGGCCACTCCTCGGGCGGCGGGAGGACGAGGGCCGGCATCGCCCCGCGGACGCCGTCCTCGAACACCGCCCGCGCCTTCCAGTGCCGGTCGGCCTCGTACACGACGGCGAAGGGGCCCTCCTGCGGCACGTGGATCGAACCGTCGAGGGCCGGCGTCGGGGTGGCGATCTCGCTCTCCTTCTCCGTCACCACGGAGAAGGCACCCGCGCGGACGTCCTCCACCTGCAGGTGGGAGCCGTCCTTCCCCCGGACCAGGACGGCGGGGCGGATCACGGGATTCTCGACGAGCCAGAAGGAGACCTCTCCCCCCTCGGCCCCCACTACGACCTCCTCCGTGCCCGGAGCCAGGAGCCCGGCCGGCGTCCCCGCGGTGACGGTCCAGGCGCCCGGCTCCAGGTGGAGGGTGGCGTTCACCGAGACCCCGTCCCCGCCCTCGTCGGCGAGGATCTCCGGTTCGGCGACTTCGGTCCGGCCGTCGGATGGCCGGAACGCGACGAGACGGAGCCTCCCGTAGGGCAGGATCTCCCCGCTCGCGCGGACCGAGACGCGCAGGGGAACCTCGGGCACGGGTCGGAAGAAGTCCACATCCTCTCCCGGCGGCGGCAGGAGGACCGCCTGGTCCGCACCGGGGGCGGACCGGAACTTCCCCTGGATCCACGCCGCGCCCTCCGGGGATCCCGGGGCCGGCGGGGCGTCCACGGTCAGGAGTTCCCAGGGCGGCGCCCCGAGGAGCCGGAACCTCCCGTCGGGACCCGTCGCCGTCCAGGGGCCGCGGTGGCTCGATCGCGTGCCGACGAATGCGCCGCCTGCGGGGCTCCCGTCGTGGTACCGGACGACGCCGGAGACCGCGGGGCCGGGCTCGCAGGAGAGGATTCTCACCCCGTCCACGACCGGGAGGGAATCGAAGCTCCACCCGTACGCGTCGCTGTCACCCTCCGCACCCTCGGCGCGAATCCAGAGCGAATCCGTGTCGGCGAGGTCGATGCAGCGCAGGACCGTCCTCCCGTCCGCCCCCGTCGTCCCCACCCGCGCGCTGGCCGTGTGGCCGCAGCCGAGGATGTACTCGACGACGGCGCCGGCGATGGGGCGACCGAAGCCGTCGCGCACCTCGAGGGCGGCGTCCCTCCCCCGCCGGATCCGGTGCTCGTCCTCGAAGGACATCGCCCCGATCGGCCCGTACCCCTCCGCCTCCACGTAGAACCAGTTCCCGTAGTCGACCTTGTTCCGCACGAGCACGTACCCGTCCTCGTCGGTGACCCCGGACTGCGCGAGGCAGTCCTCCCATGGCTCGGCGCCGGGCCAGTCCGCCTCCCACCAGTTGTCCACCCGGGCGCCGGGGACGGGGAGGCCGGTGTCGGCGTCGAGGACCCGGACCGGCTTCCACCAGGCCTTCCCCGCGTACCGGTCGTCGAGGAGAACTCCCGCGGGTAGCTCCCGGTCCCACTCGAGGATCGGATCCTCCGGGACCGGAGCGGGGACGGAGCCGCAGGCGGCGAGGAGGAAGGAGAAGGCGAGCAGGGAGGGTGCGCGGTTCACCGGGGCTCCCCGTCGGGGATCTCGGGCAGTTCCTCCTCCTCCTCCTCCTCCTCCTCCTCCGGCGTCCCGAGCCGCACCACCACCTCCCGCTTCTCCCCCGCCGTCACGGCGAGGCGGATGTCGCGGGCCCGCCAGCCGTCGGCGTGGATCCAGAAGCGCAGCGGGCCCGTCGGGGCGCCGCGGAGGACGAGGGTGGACCCGTCGATCCACTCGTCCTCGTAGCCTCCCGAAAACCACGAGAAGTCGCCTGCGGGGTCGCCCGCCGGATCGACAACACGGAGTGTGATCTCGGTCGAGGGCCAGCCCAGAGTCCAGGGACCCGGGCCATCGATGCGGGCGTGGAGGACGGGAAGGGTGGGATCCGCAGGCGGCTCCAGCCCGTAAGGGCGTTTGATCTCCAGCCGATCGCCGGAACGGAGGGCGCAGGTGAGGGAGCCAGTCCCGTCCAGCCTCCCGGTCACTTCCCGTGGATCGCCGGCGGCGGAGAGGCCGTGGATGGTGACGTCGGCGAACCGGGCCGGGCTGCCGTCGGGGTAGAGAACGGTGAGGCGTTCCTCCGGGTAGGTGCCTGGGTGGGGCCCGGCGGCCGCCTCCTGCGCCTCCTCCGCCGCCTCCGCTTCCTCCCAGTCCACGGAGGGTGGAAGCACCAGCGCCGGAGCGCCGCCGCGCAGTCCGTTCGGGAACAGCGCCCGCGCCATCCTGCGGTCCCCGGTTGCGTAGATGATGATGAAGGGGCCCTCCTCCGGCACGTGGATCGTCCCGTCGTGAGCCGGCGTCGGCGTTGCCTTCTCGGACTCGTTCGCCGTCAGGACGCGGAAGTTCTCCGCGTCGAGGTCCTCCACCTGCCAGAGGGAGCCGTCCTTCCGCCGCTCGAGGACCGCGGGGCGGATCACGGGGTTCTCGACGAGCCAGAAGGAGACCTCTCCCCCCTCCTCCCCCACCGCGACCTCCTCCGTATCGGGGGCCAGGAGCCCCGCCGGGGTCCCGGCGGTGACGGTCCACGTGCCCGGCTCCACGTGCAGGGTGGCGTCCACCGAGACCCCGTCCCCGCCTTCGTCGGCGAGGATCCTGGGCTCGATGATCTCGGTCCGCCCGTCGGCGGCCCGGAACGCGACGAGACGGAGCCTCCCGTAGGGCAGGATCTCCCCGCTCGCGCGGACCGAGACGCGCAGGGGAACCTCGGGCACGGGTCGGAAGAAGTCCACATCCTCTCCCGGCGGCGGCAGGAGGACCGCCTGGTCCGCACCGGGGGCGGACCGGAACTTCCCCTGGATCCACGCCGCGCCCTCCGGGGATCCCGGGGCCGGCGGGGCGTCCACGGTCAGGAGTTCCCAGGGCGGCGCCCCGAGGAGCCGGAACCTCCCGTCGGGACCCGTCGCCGTCCAGGGGCCGCGGTGGCTCGATCGCGTGCCGACGAATGCGCCGCCTGCGGGGCTCCCGTCGTGGTACCGGACGACGCCGGAGACCGCGGGGCCGGGCTCGCAGGTGACGATGGCGGCCCCCTCCTCCACGGGGAGCCGGTCCAGGGCCCCGTAGGCATCGCTCCTCCCCTCCACTCCCTCGGCGCGGATCCAGACAGAACCAGCCGGGGAGGGAGTGACGCAGGGGAGGACGGCGCGGCCGTCGGCACCCGTCGTCGCCACCCGCGCATTGGCCGTGTGGCCGCAGCCCAGGAGGTACTCCAGGACGGCCCCGGAAACCGGCCGCCCGAACCAATCCCTGACTTCGATCGTGAAGTCCTTGCCCCGCCGGATCCGGTGCTCGTCCTCGAAGGACATCGCCCCGATCGGCCCGTACCCCTCCGCCTCCACGTAGAACCAGTTGCCGTAATCGACCTTGTTGCGGACGAGCACGTACCCGTCCTCGTCGGTGACCCCGGACTGGGCGAGGCAGTCCGCCCAGGGCTCGGCGCCGGGCCAGTCCGCCTCCCACCAGTTGTCGACCCGGGCGCCGGGGACGGGGAGCCCGGTGTCGGCGTCGAGGACGCGCACCGGGATCCACCAGGCCATGTCCTCGCCCCTGAAGTCGATGCGGACGTCGGCGGGGAGTTCCCGGTCCCACTCGAGGATCGGCTCGGCGACGGACCCGCACCCCGCGAGGAGGAGCGGGAGCGCCAGGGCCCGCAGCAAACAGGTGTCTGACACCGTTCTGTCGTTCACTGGAAGTGGAAGCGGTCGCAGGAGCGGACCGCGGGGCCGTTGAGGATGTTGCTCTTCCCGCCGACCACCAGCCAGTCCCCGCCGGGAAGCGGCGTGCAGGTGTGCCCGCTGCGCGGGATCCAGGACGGGATGTCGGGGAAGAGGAAGGAGCCGGTGCCGGGGTTGTAGTACTCCGTCGCGGTGTGGAAGACGGTGCCGCCCCCGACGCCGGGCTTCTCGCCGCCGGCGACGAAGACGCGCCCGTTGGCGAGGCGCACCGCCGTGTGGAGGGAGCGCACGTCCCCCATGTTCTGCACCTGCACCCAGCGGTTCTCGGAGGCGATCCAGCGCTCCGCCGTGAAGGACCCCCCGCCCCCGCAGGCGAGCACGGAGCCGTCGGCGAGCGCCGCCGCGGCGTGGTCCCGGCGCGGGGCGATCATCGTCCCCCCGGGGACGAAGCTCCCCGCCGCGGGGTCGAAGATCTCCGCGAGGGCGCTGGTCCCGTGCCCCCCCGTCACCAGCACCCGCCCGTCGGGGAGGAGCGTCGCCTCGTGGCCGGCCCGGGGCACCGTCATCCAGGGCCCCGACCCATAGACCATCGTCGATGGGTCGAAGATCTCCGACGTCGCCCGCGAGTAGTTCGGCGCCCCCGTGGAATCCGTCCGCGAACCCCCGGCGACGAGCACCTTCCCCGAGGGGAGCCGCACCGCCCGGTGGCGCGAGCGGCGCTCCAACATCGTCCCCGAGGCGGTGACGGCGTCGAGCACCGGGTCGAAGAGCTCCCAGAGGTCGAGCCCCACGTCCGTCGTGGAGGCCGTCTGCCCCCCGGAGAGGAGCACCCTGCCGTCCCCGAGCACCGTGGCCGTGAGGAAGGCCCGCGGCGTCCCCAGCGTCGCGGCGGAGGTCGTCCACTCCTCCGTGGCGGGGTCGAAGAGCTCGATGGAGCCGGTCACCGTGGAGGAGGTGGACCACCCGCCGAAGACCGCCACCCGCCCGTCGGGGAGGGCCGCCGCCGCGTGGCCCGAGCGGCCCGTCTCGAGGGCCCCCACCCAGCGCGCCGACCCCGACTGCGTCGGCGGGGGCGGCGGGGGCGGCTCGCCCCCCCCTCCCACCCGGAACTCCGAGTACCAGGGCCGGCGGATCTCCCTCCCGTCGGCCCGCCGGGCGGAGCCGGCGAGGCGCACCTGGTAGGCGACCCCCGCCGAGAGGGGACCGTCGGGGACGAGGAGGACCTCCGTCTTCGTGAGTGCCACGGTGATCTCCGCGGGCACCGGGGCCGTGGAGCCCGCCGGGGCGAGGACGAGGGACCCGCCGAGCAGGGTGGCCTCGTCCATGGGGGTCCGGAAGCGGATCGTCACCGGGGCCGCGGGGTCCACGCCGACGGCCCCCGGCGCCGGCGTCACCGATTCCACCACCGCCGCCGGTGCGCCGCCGCCGGCCCCGCCGCCCCCGCCCCCTCCCCCGCCGCAGGCCGCGGCGAGGGCGGGGAGGAGCAGGAGGGCGAGGGTCGCGGCCGTCCGGAGGAGGGTCCCCGCCACGGGGCCGATTCTACCCCCCCCGGCGGATCAGCGGGGGCTCTCCGCCACGGGGGAGCCGAGGTCGATGCGCAGGAGGTCGTCCCGCATGGCCGCCGCCACGACCTCGTCGGGCTCCCGGGCCGCGGCCTGGGCGATGTCGTCCCGCGCCGCGCGGTCCCCCGACTCCCCCAGGGCGTCGGCGGCGGCGGCGCGGAGGTCGGCGTTCCCGGAGCGGAGCAGCGCCGTCAGCGCCCCGCGGGCCGCCTCCGAGGGGGGGAGCTGGCCGAGGGCGCGGGCGGCGTGGAAGCGGACGCCGGCGGAGGCCGTCCCGGAGGCGACCATGCGGACGAGGTCCGGCGCCGCCGCCGCGCCCAGCGCGCCGCGGAGGTTCTGCCGCGCGTAGAACGCCTGGAGCGCCATTTCCGGGGAGGGAGCCGTCTCCCCCTCCATCCAGGCGACGAGGGCCCGGGCCGCGGCGGGCTCCCCGAGGATGCCGAGGGCGTCGCAGATCTTGGCGGCGACGGAGGGGTCGGTCTCGACGGCGAACCGGTCGAGGAGGGGCTTCATCGAGGCCGGGTCCCGGAAGCGGCCCAGCGCGAGGGCCGCGGCGCGGCGCCGATCCGTCTCCGGCGAGGAGAGGGCGGCCAGGGTGCGCGGCAGCGCGTCGGGGCTCCCCGCCGCCCGCAGCGCGTCGAGCCCCTCGAGGAGGGGCTCCCACTCGGATCGCTCCACGGCGGCGAGGAAGGCGCCGAGGGTCTCCGGGGAGGCGGGGTACTCGCGGAGGAGGCGCACCGCCCCGGCGGAGGCCCCCTCGTCCATCTCGCGGGCCTGCTTCACCAGCCGGTCCTGCATGAAGGGGTCCTTCGCGAGGGCCAGCACCACCTCGGGGCCGTCCCAGGATTCCCGCGGCGCGTCGAGGGGGACCGGGGGGCGGAGGAGGGGGAGCGTGTTCACGATGTCGCGCAGCGCCGCGAGGCCCTCCTCCGCCCCGAGCCGCCCGAGCCCCTGCGCCGCCCCCACGTGCACCGGCCAGGCGGCGGCGCCGGCGCGCCGCGAGGCCTCCATCTCCGCGAGGAGGAGCGGCGCCGAGGCGGGATCGCCGAGGAACCCCAGCGTCGAGAGGGCCGCGGCCCGCGTGAACTCCCGGGTCGAGGGGATCACCTCCCGCAGCGCCGCCGAGGCCTTCGCCCCGGGATGGAGGCGGAACCCCTCGAGGGCGGCCTGGGAGACGGGGTGCCAGGAGTCGAGCACGAACCTCCCGAGGAGGGCGAAGTCCGGCTCCGGGGCGCTCTCCGCGTACTGGAGGATGGCCATGCGGCGGACCTGGGGATCGGCGCCGTCGAGGCAGCGGAGGAGGAAGGGGAGGAGCGCCCGCCCCATCTCCGCGTCCTTCACGCACCCGAGGATGTTCTGCACGAGGCCGGTGTTGGAGGCGAGGGAGGCGGTCCCCTTCTCGTCGAGGGCGCGGGCGGCGGCGGCGCGGTCGGGGAAGGAGGCGATGCGCTCCTGGGCGAACTCCACGAGGGGCGTGTCCCCCCACTCGAGGAGGCGGACGAGGCCGCGAAGGCGCGCCGCCTCGTCGGCGGGCTTCGCGGGGAGCGGCGGGCGGGGGGTTGAGGGCTCCCCCGCCGCGTCCTCGGCGGCCTGGGCCGCGGGCAGGACGGCGGCGGCGGCGCCGCCGGGCGGAGGAAGGGGGGCCTTCGGCGTGACCGCGTCCTCCCCGCAGGCGGGGAGGAGGAGGAGCAGCAGCAGCAGCGGGAGGGCGCGGGCGGCGATTCGGCTCCTGCGGTTCATCGCCGGATTGTACCGGCCCCCGCAGGGGGCCGGTAGGATGCGGGGCTTCCATGAAGATCGGCGACCTCTCCCTCGATTCCCCCGTCCTCCTGGCCCCCATGGCCGGCGTGACGAACCGCCCCTTCCGCGTCATGGCGCGGCGGCAGGGGTGCGGGCTCACGGCCACGGAGATGCTGTCCGCCGACTTCCTCGTCCGCCAGACGCCGGCGGAGCGGGAGGTCCACCGCGTCGTGCCCGAGGAGCGGCCCATGGCCCTCCAGCTCATGGGCCCCGACCCCGCCGTCATGGCCGAGGCGGCCCGCATCTGCGAGGAGCTCGGGGCCGACGTCGTGGACGTGAACATGGGCTGCCCCGTGAAGAAGATCGTCTCCCGGGGCGCCGGCGCCGCGCTGCTGCGGGACCCGGATCGCGCCGCCGCCATCGTGGAGGCCATGGCGCGGGCGGTGCGCATCCCCGTGACGGCGAAGATCCGCGCCGGCTGGGGGGACGACCACCTCTCCGGGCCGGAGGTGGCCCGCCGCCTCGAGGGGGCCGGCGCCGCCGCCGTCGCCGTCCACGGCCGCACCCGGGAGCAGCAGTACCGGGGCGGCGTCAACACCGCCCTCATCGCCGCCGTGAAGGAGGCGGTCTCCATCCCCGTGGTGGCCAACGGGGACGTCCTCCGCCCCGCCGACGCCCTCGCGCTGCTGCGCTCCACGGGGGCCGACGCCGTGATGATCGGACGGGGGGCCATCGGCAACCTCTGGATCTTCCGGGCCGCCGGGGCCGCCGTCGCGGGCCTCACGGAGCCGCCCCGCCCGGGCCACGAGGAGCGGCTCGCGGAGTTCCGCGAGCACCTCCAGCGGCTCGTCGCCGGGGAGGGGGAGTGGACCGCCGTCCGCCTCATGCGGAAGTACGCGCCCTACTACGCCACGGGGGTCGCCGGGGCCAGGGCCTTCCGCGCCGCCATCAACCACGCCGACACGCGGGAGGCGGTGCTCGACCTGGCGGACCGCCTCTTCCGCGGCGAGGCCCGCGGGGAGCGGGCCGCGGAGGTCCTCGGCGTCACGCGGGACGAGGTGCTCGCCGTGGCGGCGGAGGAGAAGGCGGCGGCCGCCGCGGATCTCGCGACCCGCGGGGAGGAGTAGCGCTACTTCGCCGCGCCCGGCGGCGGCTCGATGCCGCGGGCCTCGAGGATGCGGCCCCGCTCGAAGTCGTAGTTGACGACGGCGGTGCGGTAGTCGGTCTGGGCGCGCAGCTCCGAGAGTCGGGCGTTGGTGAGGTCGCTCTCGAGGCGCAGGACCTCGAAGGTGGTGCTCTTGTCGTTGCGCAGCCGCTCCCGCTCCGCCTCGAGCTGCTCCTCGGCGAGCGCCGTGGCCCGGGCCGCCGCCTCCAGCTCCTTGCGGGCCGACTCGAGGTCGCGGCGGGAGTTGCGGACCCGGACCGCGGCGTCGCTCTGCTGCGCCCGGAGGAGGGACTCCATCCGCGAGCGGTTGAGGACGCTCCGCTCCAGGCGGGCCCGCGCGGCCCGGTTCCCGATGGGGACCTCCAGCACGAGGCCGACGCTCCAGGAGCCGTTCTCCCGGCTCCCGACGCCGTCGTCGCTCCAGGAGGAGCCGAGGTTCCCCGCGGTGCCGGTGTAGGAGGCGGCGGCCACCATGTCGAGCCGGGAGAGGGCGGCGGACTCGGCGCGCACCACGTCGACCTCGGACTGGTCCACGGCCACGCGGCGCAGGCGCACGTCGGTGCGGCGCAGCAGCGCCTCCTCCACGGCGGCCTCCACGGCCTCGGCGGGGAGCGCGGGCAGGTCCGCGGCGGCGTCGTCCACGGGCTCGACCCGCATGTTCCCCGCCTCGGGGTTGTCGGGGCTCCGCGGGAGGATCTCCCCGAGGAGCAGCTCCTCCACGGAGCGCAGGTCGTTCTCGGAGCGGAGCACGTCCACCTCGCGGGCCGCCACCCCGGCGGCGGACTGGGAGACGTCCACCTTCGTCCCGGCCCCGGCGTCGAGGCGGGCCTGGTTCACGCGCATGAGGTCCCGGGCCACGTCCAGGGACTTGAGCTGGGCGGCGTGGACCCCCCGCGCCCGGACGAGCTCCCAGTAGAGGGTCTCCACGGCGCGCACCTTGTCCTCGACGGTGCGGCGGAAGTCGAGGTTCGCGAGATCGCTCCGGTCCCGGGCGAGGCGGATCCCCGACTCCGTGACCTCGCGGCCGAAGCCGCGGAGGAGGGGCTGGCTCGCCGTGATGCCGAGGCCGGACTGCCAGAAGGGGTTGTAGTAGGAGTAGGTGGAGTTGGTGAGGGTGCGGTCGGAATTGGCCGAGAGGAGGACGGTCCCGCCCCAGGGGAGGAGCCGCTGCACCCCCGTGGAGGCCCGGAAGAAGTCGTCGGAGTTCTGGGCGTCGGCGGGCAGCAGCCAGGAGTTGGCCGGCGCCTTCGCCTCGCCGCCGTCGAGGCGGGCGGTGTAGAGGAAGTCGTAGAGGCTCTCCGCCTCGGCGACCTCCGTGGAGGCCATGGGCGGCTCGTAGGCGGCGGCCTGGAGGTCGAGGTTGTTCCGCAGCGCGAGGGCGACGGTCTCCTTGAGGGAGAGGCGGATCGTGCGCGCCTCGCGGACCGGCGGGGCGGGGGCAGCCCCCTCCCCCTCGGCGGCGGCGGGGGTGGCGCGGAGGGCCGCGGGCAGCATCAGCAGGAGGGCGGCGGCGGCGAGGCGGGCGGAACGACCCAACGTGCACCTCCGGGATCCGGGAAAGCGGGATCGTAACCGCGGCGCCCGAACGGTGTCAGACGCTTTTCGGCAGGGGCGGGCAACTGTCAGCGGGGCGGTTCCGCGGCGCCTCCGGCGCCGCGGTTGCGCCCGTTTCGAGAGGGTCCGGTCCGGAGAGGCCCGGACCGGACCCTCTCGAAA
>CAYJMF010000089.1:0-6742 GCA_964370855.1 uncultured Planctomycetota bacterium
GGCCGGAAGTCGCGAGCCCAACCCCGATGAATCGGGTCGGGTACCGTATACCCCTCCGTTCCGGGACCCCCGCGCCGGTAGGCGCGGAGCGCCCGGGCGGAACCTCGCCGAAAAGCGTCTGACACCAAGGAGCAAAACGAAACCGGGCGGCCGCCTTTCGGCGACCGCCCGGTGGAAAGTCCGTTTGCCGTCTTCGAACTACAGGTTCGCCTTGGCCATCACGACGGCCCTCTGCTCGTCCGTCAGCTTGGCGCCGCCGAGCGCGCCGGCGCAGGCCGTGCGGACCGCGATGGAGGCATCCCCCATCCCGCCGACGAGGACCTCGAAGCCCTTGGGGCTCGGGGCCTTGCCGAGGAGGAGGGTGCCCGCCGTCCGGGCCGAGTCCGCCCGGACGCCCTCGGAGAGGGTCGTGTTGGAGACCGCCCCCAGCAGGCCGTCGAGGGCCGGGGCGCCGCCCCAGCGCCTCAGGGCCGCCAGGGCCTTCATCTTGAGGGAGTCGGGCTTGTCCGTGGCCAGGGTGGCGGCGAGCGCCATCTGGGCGCGGGAGAAGTCGAAGGCGGGGGTGGCGACGGCCTCGGCGAGGACGCCGCAGGCCTCCTCGGACATGGCCAGCGCGCGGGCCCGGTCGTTGAGGGGGCTCTGCTCGGAGGCGCCCTTCACCTGCGGCACGTAGACGTTGGCCGAGGCGGGGAGGGTGACGATGCCGCCGATCTGGTCGGCGAAGAGGGAGGCGAGGCCCTCGGCGGCGGCCTCGGGGGCGACGATGAGGACGGGCACCGACTTGGTGCGGAAGTCGCGGCGCAGGTGGTTGACGACCTGCTGGGCCATGATGTCCTTCAGGCTCGAGGAGACGAGGATGGCGTCGAAGGCCATCTGCTGCGCGCGGTCGAGTCCGTCGGCGCCGGTGCGGGAGACGACGGCGTGCATCCCGGCGGCGTTGAGCTCGGTCTGCATCTGGACCGCGGTCTTGGTGTCGGGCTCGATGACGAGGATCTGGCGGATGCTGGCGAGGGAGACGGCGTCGGCGGCCAGCGGGACGACGAGTTCGCAGCGGGGGAAGACCTTGCCCGGCGCCAGCCGGATGCAGGCGAGGGAGGCGTTCCACTGGACCGTCTGGTCGGGGAAGGCGAGGGCGGCGACCAGCGCGGAGTCGGCGCCCAGGGGGACCTCGGCGCCGAAGGAGGGCAGGGTCCGGATGATGGCGATGGCGACGGTGGAGTCGTTGTGCTGCAGTGCGAGGCCGAGGGCCTTCATGAGGGTCGGCACCCCGGCGGAGCGGATGGCCGCGTCGGCCATGGCGAGGCGTCCCGCCTCCTCCTTGCCGGCGTCGGACTCGAGGAAATCGGCCGGCGCGTTGGCCAGGGCCACCTGCTGGGCGGCGAAGACCAGGGAGAGCATGGAGCGGGCGTTGGCCGACTTGGGGTCGGAATGCAGGGCCATCATGCAGGCCTTCTCCGCGAGGCGGAGGTGGTACATGAAGGCGGGCACGTCCTTGAAGGTGAGCTTCCCCTCCTCCCACTTCCACAGCGAGTAGTTGGTCCCGAGGTCGCGGATCACCTCGGGGGCCTTGGTGTAGTACATCCGGGCGACCTCGAGGAAGGCCTCCTCGGGGGTCATGTCCGGCTTGCCGACGCTCTTGCCGAAGGCCTTGAGCGCGTTGGCCGCGGCGCGCCTCACGGAGTCGGGCTGGTCCTTGGAGGCGGCGATCCACTCCAGCACCGGGTAGGCGCGGGGGTCGAGGAGGCGCTTCAGGGCGACGATGGTCGTCTGGCGCACCTGGGCGTCGGGGCTCTGCAGGGTCTCGATGAGGGGCAGGACCGCCTCGATGCCGATGTCCTCGAGGACGAAGATGGCCCGCACCCGCTCGTCGGTGTCGTTGCTGCCGAGGTAGCGGACGAGGTAGGGCACCGCGTAGGGGCCGTGGTTGGCCATGATCTCGCGGGAGGCCATGCGGCGCTTCTCGAGGGACTCGTCCTTGATGGCCGTGTCCACGAGGGGTTCGATGAGGGCCTTGTCCTGGCTGCGGGCCTTCATGCCGACGTGGCCCGACTCAAGGAGCCGCCGGGCCACCATCTCCATCTCCCCGCCCTGCTTCAGCATGGAGAGGAAGTTCCTCGTCTCCGTGGCGCGGATGAGATCGAGGATCTGACCCTGGCTCGGGTCCTCCTGGAAGAGGGCCTTGAACTTCGCGAGGGCCTCCTCGTACTGGCCCTTCTCGAGGGCGGACATGCCGCCGTCGTAGAGCTCCTTCACCTTGCCCGCGTCCTGCGCGAAGGCGGGGGCGGCGGCGAGACCGAAAGCGAGACCCGCCACCAGCGAAGCGGTCACCGAGACCCGGCCCGCAAGCCTCATCATCGTACCTCCCTGTGATCCAGGATCCGGTATGGCCCGACGACCCGGAACGACCGTCCCGCCCGCAGGTTCCGCGAACGGTGCGACCGCCCGGTGCCCAATCCGACGTCCGCCGGCATCCTGCCGGCACAGCCCAGAGGCGAGACCATACGCCGGATGCGGCGCAGTCCGCCCTTCCTTCGCCGATGCGGACCGAAATTCTAGCCCGGTGAAGGGGGTGGTCAACAGAAAACCCTCAAGGGGAGACGCTCCCGGGACGATGGAGACGGCCTCATGCCAGGGGATCGGGCCCGTAGGGGGGCCGCCCCGTGGGGGAGCGCCCCGACAGGAGGAGGTCCAGGGCCGCCCGCTGGATGAGGGGGGCGTCGTCCCAGGCGCAGACCGCCGCCGCCCCCCCGGCGGGGGCGGCGAGCCCCGGGGGGCCGAAGGCGACGACGACGATCTTCTCCCCGTGCCGCTCGGCGAGCCTGGACAGGAGGGCCGACAACCCGGGGCCGAGCCCCGGCCGCCCCTTCCACGCGCGGATGTCCCCGTAGAGGAGGACCACCACCCGCTCCGCCACGGTGGCGGCGGCGAGGATCTCCTCCACGCGGCCCCCCTCGGGGGCGGTGCACCGCAGGACCCCGGCCCCGAACTCCTCCCGCTCCAGCACCGGGGCCTCCCGGCCCGCCCGATCGTCGTCGTCCAGGACCACCGCCAGGGTGAGCTTCCGGGAGCGGATCTCCAGGGGGAGGACCCCGCGGGGGTCCCGCAGGGTGGTCACCGCGTGCCTGGCCATGGCGTAGGCGCGGTACTCGTCCATCCCCCCCACGGCCCGGGCCGTGGGCCGGCGCTCCAGCCAGGCGGCGGCCTCCCCGGTCCGGCGGAGGGCCTGCTCCACGGCCTCCGCGGGCAGGCGGCCCGAGGCGACGGCCGCGCCGACGGCGGCGGCGACGGCGCGGTGGTCCGTGGGGCAGAGGAGGATGTCGCAGCCCGCGGCCAGGGCCTCCACCGCCGCCGCCTCCTCCCCACCCGCCCTGCGGACCCCCTCCATGATGAGGGCGTCGGTCATGACGAGGCCGTCGTAGGAGAGCTCCTTGCGGAGGATCCCGCCGACGACGCGGCGGGAAAGGGTGGCCGGCGTCCCGGGGCTGCCGTCGGGGTCCAGGGCCGGGTAGGCCACGTGGGCCGTCATCATGCAGCCGACGCCGGCGGCGGCGGCCCGGGCGAAGGGGACGAGATCCCGGGTCCGCAGCTCCTTCGCCGGGGCATCGACCCGGGGGAGGTCGTCGTGGCTGTCCGCCAGGGTGCGGCCGTGGCCGGGGAAGTGCTTGGCGCAGGCCAGCACCCCCTCCTCCTGGCACCCCTCGATCCAGGCCACGCCGAGGAGGGAGACGAGCTCCTGGTCCTCCCCGAAGGAGCGGGTGCCGACGATGGGGTTCCGCGGCTCGTTGTAGAGATCGAGGACGGGGGCCAGGGCCACGTCGATGCCGATGCGGCGGCACTCCAGGGCCGTCGCGGCGCCCAGCGCGTAGGCGGCGCTGGGATCCCGGAGGGCCCCCACGGCCATGGGGGGAGGGTGGCGGAGGCAGCCCTCGATCTGCTGTCCGACCCCCCGCTCCACGTCGCTCACGACGAGGAGGGGGTGGGGGGCGGCCTCGCGGAGCCGGAGGAGGAACCGGGGCGTGAGGTCGGTGTCGCCGCCGAACAGGAGGAGCCCCCCCACCCCGTCCTCGGCCACGGCGCGGCGGATCTCGTCGAAGCGGGCGTAGTCGCCGGGGAGCCGGACGGGGATCACCACCAGGCGGGAGGCGGGCTCCATCAGCGGGTCACCTTTCCGAGGACGACGGCATGGGCGGCCCCCGTGGCCGCGGGAACGCTGCAGGGTACCCCCTCCAGGGCCTCCGACGCCAGCAGGGCGAAGGCGGCGGCCTCCCGGGCGGCGCCGGGGAGGGCGTCCCCGGCCTCCTCGAGGACGGGGATCGGCGCCAGGCCCTCCCGGAGGAGGGCCGCGAGGACGGGGTTGCGGGCCCCGCCCCCGGTGAGGAGGACCTCCCCCACGTCGGCCCGCGGGAGGACGAAGCGGCGGTAGGCGTCGACGGTGGCCGCCGCGGAGAAGGCGGTGAGCGTGGCGAGGAGGTCGTCGGGTGGGAGGCGGGGGCGGCGGCGGCGGACGGCGGCGACGAAGCGGGCCCCGAACTCCTCCCGGCCGGAGGAGCGGGGCGGGCGGCGGCGGAGGAAGGAGTGGCGGAGGAGCTCCTCGAGGAGGGCCGCGTCGACGCGGCCGCGGCGCGCCCGGCGGCCGCCGCGATCCATGGATTCCCGCCCCCCCGTGACGGCGCGCACCGCCTCGTCGAGGGGGAGGTTGGCGGGCCCCGTGTCGAAGGCGAAGACCGAGGCGAGGTCCTCCGTCACCACGGTGACGTTGCCGATGCCGCCGAGGTTCTGGATCGCCCGCACCCGGCCGGGCCTCCGGTAGATCACCCAGTCGGCGTAAGGGACGAGGGGGGCCCCCTGGCCCCCGGCGGCGCAGTCCCGGGGGCGGAAGTCGGAGACCACGGGGCAGCGGAGGCGCTCGGCGATGATCGACGCCTCGCCGATCTGGAGGGTCCGGGTGGCCCGGCCGCCGCGGCCCGGGGCGTGCCAGACGGTCTGCCCGTGGGAGCCGGCGAGGTCGGCGCGGAGCCCCGCCTCCGAGAGGGCCGCGGCGGCGGCGGCGGCGAAGGACTCCCCCACGGCGTGGTGGAGTTCGCAGACCTCCTCCGCCGTGGTGGTCCCCTCGGCCAGCGCGCGCAACCGCTCCCGGAGGCGCCGCCCGTGGGGGCGGCTGCGGAAGTGGAGGAGGTCGAGGCGGGCCGAGGCGCCGCTCCCGCGGATCCGGCAGACCGCCGCGTCCACCCCGTCCATGCTGGTCCCCGACATGAGGCCGACGACGATGCGGCCTTGGCGCCCCACTAGGTGGCCTCGAGGGCGTCCCGCAGCCTGCCTCCACGGGATTCGAGGAGGGAGCGCGCGGCGGCGGGGGGAAGCCCGCGGAGGAGGTGGACGACGGCGGTCTTGGCCTCGCCGTCGCAGTCGTCGAGGGCGGAGCGGGCGGCCTCGGGGGTGGCGCCGGCGACGGCCTCCACGATGCGGCGGGCGCGCTGCGACAGCTTGGCGTTGGAGGCGCGCACGTCCACCATCAGGTTGTCGTGCACCTTGCCGAGGCGGACCATGGCCGCCGTGGAGATCATGTTGAGGACCATCTTCGTCGCGGTGCCGGCCTTCAGGCGCGTGGAGCCGGCCACCACCTCGGGCCCGGTCTCGACCAGGATGACGGCGTGCCAGAGGTGGGCCGAGGTCGCGGTCCCGCAGGTGAGGAGCACCGTCGAGGCGCCCCGCTCGCGGGCCTCCCCGAGGGCGCCGAGGACGAAGCGGGTGGTGCCCGAGGCCGTCACCCCGACGACGCAGTCCGAGGGGCCGACGCCGATGTCCCGCATCCGCCCCACGGCCTCGAGGGCGTCGTCCTCGGCCCCCTCCACGGCGCCCACGAGGGCCTCCTTCCCGCCCGCGACGACCGCGGCCACCCTCCCCGAGGGGAGGCTGAAGGTGGGAGGGATCTCGGCGGCGTCGAGGACGGCGAGGCGGCCCGAGGTGCCGGCGCCGACGTAGACGACGCGGCCCCCCCGGCGCAGCGCGTCCACGGCCAGCTCCACGGCCCGCTCCACGGAGGGAAGGGCCCGGGCGACGGCCCCGGCCACGGTCCGGTCCTCGTCGTTCATCACCTCGAGGATCCGGCGGACATCGAAGCGGTCGAGCCCCTCGGACCGCGGGTTGCGCTCCTCCGTCGGCGGCACCGGCGACCCGTTCATCGCACCCCCCATGCCCGAGCGCCCCGATGATACGGCCCCGCCCCCCGGGAAGCGCGGATCAGCCGGGAAGGGGGGGAGGGGGGGCTCGCTCCTCCGGTCCGTGCGGGTTCCCCCCGGAGTTGCGCGCCTCCGGCGCGCGGGTCCCCGGGTTGGGAGGGGCCGGGCCGGCGGGCGGGGGCCCCGGGGGGGCCGCCCCCCCGCCGCCCGGGGCCCGTAATGCAAGCGCCCGCAACGGCCGGCCGCTCCCATCCCGGGACCGTTGGTGAGGCAGAGGCGTGTGGCATCCTTGAGGAAGGCGGGAGATCGCCCCCGAGGCCGGTACCCATGGACGGGGGGAACGGCGTTCACCCTCCCTGGCCTTGGAACATCCGGAACGCCTGAAGGTGCCCGCCATCCCCCTTGATCCACGGGTCCCGATCCCGGGGTCGACCTCCCGCCATCCTCAAGGAAACCCCACGCCGTTTCCTCACCAACGGTCCCGGAATGGAGGCGTCCCGTCGTTCAGGGGGCGGGGAATGCGGGGCCCACCCGCCCGGTGGCGCGGGTCGCCCCCGGGGGGG
>CAYJMF010000089.1:6752-19715 GCA_964370855.1 uncultured Planctomycetota bacterium
CCCTACTCGCCCCCCCCCCCGCCGCCGCCCGCCCCCACCCCGGGCACCCACGCGCCGGTAGGCGCGTATCGCCCGGGGGGGAAACCCACGCAGGAGGGCGGGGATCCCCCCCTCCCCCCGGGGAACCTGCCGGGAGGGAACCGTGTATCCGGTGGTACAACCATGCGGATCGTGGAACGCGCGGAACCCGGCCCCGACACGGCGGCGCGGGCGGCGGCCGGGGACGGCCCCGCCTTCCGGGCCCTCGTGGACGCGTGGAGCGGCCGGGTCGCGGGGTTCTGCCGCCGCATGACCTTCGACGCGGCCCTCTCCGAGGATCTCGCCCAGGAGGTCTTCCTCCACCTCTACCAGGCGCTCCCCCGCTACGACCCCTCCCGCCCCTTCGCCCCCTGGATGCGGAGGGTCATGGCCAACTGCGTCCTCAACCGGCTCCGCGCCCGGCCGCCCCGCGCCCTACCCCTGACGGGGGCCGACGGCGCCGACCTCCCCATCGCCGACGGGCGCGCGCGGGACCCCGCGGCGGCTGCCGCCGACGCCGAGGACCTGGCCCGCATCCGGCTCCACCTCGCCCGCCTCCCCGAGGGGTGGAGGGCGGTGGTGGCGCTGCGCTACACCGAGGGGCTCTCCGTGGCGGAGATCGCCGAGACCCTCGATCTCCCCGCCAACACCGTGAAGACGCGCCTGTTCCGCGCCCGGGCCGCTCTCCGGGCGGCCCTGGGGGAGCCGGCGGAGGGGGGGACGCCGTGAGCCCCCGGCCGCTGCCCTGCGACGAGGCCCGGGCCCTCCTCGACGAGGCCCTCGACGGATCGCTCCCCGGGGCGGCGCGGGAGGACCTCGACGCCCACCTCGCGGCCTGCGCCTCCTGCCGCTCCGAGGCCCGCGCGGCGGAGCGGGTCCACGGGCTCCTCGGGGCGCCCCTCCCGGGCCCGGGGCCCGGCTTCACCGAATCCGTCGTCGCCGCCCTCGACAGGGGGCCGCGGCGGGCGCCGCCGGTTCCCCCCGCGGTGCGGGCGCTGCGGGTGGCGGCCTCCCTGGCGGCCACCGGCGCCGTCGCGGCACTCGCCCTCCTCGTCCTGCCGGAGTCGGCGGCGGCGGCGGGGCTCGACGCCCTCCTCCCCCCCGCCCTCGGCGCGGCCCTGCCCCCGGTGCCCCCGGAGGCCGGGGACCTCCTCGCCCGCGCGGGAACCCTGCTGACCCCCGGTGCGGCGGCGGGGGCCGCGGCGGCGGCGGCGGCGCTGCTCTTCCTCGAACTGGCGGCGGCGCGGAGGCGGTCCCCGCGGGGAGGGGGGCGGTGATCCTCCTCGCCGCGGAGGGCCCGGAGAAGCTGCAGCAGTTCATCGCGACCACGTCCCTCCTGCCCTTCCTCGTGATGCTCTCCGCGCTGCCCCTCGCCCTCCTCGCGGCGGCCCGCCTCCGGGGCCCCCTCGCCCGGACCGCGAAGCGCCTCGACGCCTCCCCGGGGATGTCCCTCCTCGTCGGGGCCACCTGCTTCGTCCTCGTGCTCGTCCTCCTCCTCGGGTCCGGCGCGTCCCCCGCCATCGCGGTTCCGGCGCTCCTCTGCGCGGCGGCGACGGTGGCCCTCGCCCTCCTCGGCCTCGTCGCGGAGGCCCGCCGCCTCGGCGCGGAGCTCCGCGGGCGGGAAATCGATCCCGGGACCGCGGAGGGGGGATCGGCGGCCGTCGGGTGGCTGGTGCTCGCCGGGCTCCCGCTGCTCCCCCTCGCGGGGCCCCTCGCCCTCCTCTACCTCGCCCTGCGGGCGACGGGGGCGGCGGTGCTGTCCGTCGGGGGGCGGTGACGGAGAGGAGGGGCGCGCCGGCCCTCCCTCACCTCCCGTGCACCACCTTCGGCCACTTCTCGTCGAAGGAGAACGTGGGGTCCATCTCCGGGGTGTGGCAGCGGATGCAGGCGTCGCGGGCGACGGCGAGGGGGGTGCGGCCGTCGTTGGCGGCGTGGGCGGCCCCGTTGCCGTGGCAGGCCTCGCAGGTGACGGCGGCCTGCTCGTCCTTCGGAGAGAGGTGGCCGCCGGGAAGCCCCGGGGCGGTCACGTGGCACTCCAGGCAGAGCGGGAGCCCGTCGAGGCGCATCTTCACCACCGGCTCGAAGGCGCGGGCATGGGGTTCCCCGGGGGCGGACCACTTCGCGTGGGCCGCGGGGTGGCAGGAGGCGCAGGCGGCGGGCCCCGTGAAGGCCCCGGCCCTGGAGTAGTGCGACGCCCGCTCCGCGAGGGTGCGCTCGAGGATCCCCCCCCGGTTCAGGGCCTCCATCGTCTCCCTGAGGCGCATGAAGATCGGCTCCGAGGCCTGGGCCTTCTCCCCCACGGCGCGGACGTGGGTGTCCAGGGTGTCGATGCCGCCCGCCGGCCGGCCCACGAACATGGCCGCGGAGACGTACTGCCAGCCCGTGCCCGGGGCCATGAGGAGCCGGCCGTCCACGACCTCCGGCTCGAGCCAGGGCCGCTCCCCGGCGTGGGCGGTGACGACGAGCCGCACCTCGGGGAGGGCCTTCAGGAGTTCGCGGGACTCCTCCACGGGGGCGTGGGAGATGAGGATGGACATGTCCGAGGGGCCGGCGTTGCGGAGCGCCTCCCTCACCGTCTCCACGGGGGGGAGGAGGCGCACGTCCACGCCGGCGGCCCTCAGGGCCGGTTCGAAGGAGGGCGAGAGGACGGCCGCGACGTGGACGCGCCGGGTGCCGAGGACGAAGGAGGCCACGGCGGGGACCAGGGCCTGCCCCGAGGCGTCGCGGAGGTTCGCGCAGAGCACGGCGATGCCCTCGGCGCGGCGGTTCTTCGCCTCCCGCCACCGGTCGAGCCCCACGAGGAGGTCCCCCTCCCCCACGGCGGAGACGGCGAGCCCGGCCTCGCGGAAGATCTCGAGGATGGAGGCCTGCTCCACGGACCCCGACTCCCCCTCGGCGGCGGGCATGTCTCCCGTGTCCAGGAGGACGGAGGACTTCGCCTTCTCCGCCATGCGCTGGATGACGGAGGAGATCCGGGCGAGGCCGCCCTGCCTCGACCGGGAGCAGGGCGGGATCTCGACGCGGCCGCGGAGCTCCCCTCCGAAGATGAAGGAGAAGGGAGCCTCCGGCTCCGGCGGCGGCGGGAGCGGGGTACGCCCCCCGTCCACGACGGGCTCCCCCGTGCGGCCGCCGCCCTCGCCGTCGAGGAGGCTCCCGTGGCGCAGCGCGATGGCCCAGGCCCCGGCCAGCCCCGCGAGGACGATGAGGCCCGCGGGAAGCACCCACCTCCGGAGGACCGATCCCGCCAAGCTACTTCCGGAACAGTTCCTTGACGGCGTGGAGGGAGGCTTCGCGGGCGAGTTCCACCAGGGACTGGGTGAGGGGGATGTCCTTGGGGCAGACCCTCACGCAGTTCTGGGCCTTGCCGCAGTCCTGGATCCCGCCGGGCCCCATGACGGCGTCGAGGCGCTCGGCCTTGTTGAGGACCCCCGTGGGGTGGGTGTTGAAGAGCACCACCTGGCTCATGATCGCGGGCCCCATGAAGTCGGACCGGTCGTTCACCTGGGGGCAGACCTCGACGCAGCAGCCGCAGGACATGCAGCGGGAGAGGATGTAGCCGGCCTGCGCCTCCTCGTCCCCCATGCGGGGGCCGGGGCCGATGTCGTGGGTCCCGTCGATGGGGATCCAGGCCTTGACCCGCTTCAGGTTCTCGAACATGCGCGAGCGGTCCACCACGAGGTCCCGGACCACGGGGAACTTCGTCATGGGCTCGAGGACGATGGGCTGTGCGAGGTGCTCCACCAGCGCCGAGCAGGCCTGGCGGACGCGCCCGTTCACCAGCATCGTGCAGGCGCCGCAGACCTCCTCGAGGCAGTTCGATTCCCAGGTCACGGGGTTCACGGACTTCCCGTCCCGGGTCTTCGCGAGCTTCCGGGCCGCCTGGAGGGCCGCGATGACGTTCATGGACGGCGCGAAGGGGATCTCGAACTCCTGCCAGTAGGGGGCGGAGTCGGGGCGATCCTGCCGCTTGATCCGGAGGACGATGGTCCTGTCGCTCATGTCGGTCGCTGGTCCTCTGTCTAGTCGTACTTGCGGGGGCGCGGCTTGATGTACGTGCACTCGACGGGCTCGTAGTCGATGCGGGGGCCGTCGGGGGTGAAGTGCGCCATGGTGGTCTTGAGGAAGTTCGCGTCGTCGCGGTTCGGGAAGTCGGGCTTGTAGTGGGCGCCGCGGGACTCGTCGCGCAGGCGGGCGCCGCGGCAGATGGCGCGGGCGAGGACCAGCATGTTCTCCATCTGGCGGGCGAAGACGAGGGACTGGTTCCCCACGTCGCTGCGGTCCGGGACCCGCGCCCTCGGCAGGCGGGCCTGGAGATCCACGATCTTCGCCTCGGTCTCGTCGAGCCCCTTGTTGTAGCGGACGACGGTGCAGTTCTTCCGCATGGACACCCCGAGCTCCTCGTGGAGCCCGTAGAGGTTTTCCGCGCCGTCGCGGGCGAGGACCCCGCGGTTCTCCTCCTCCTCGGCGGCGCGGGCCCGATCGAAGAGGGAGGCGTCGAGGGCGTCGGAGCCCTTCTCCAGGCCGCGGGCGTACTTCACCGCCGCGGGGCCGCAGACCATGCCGCCGAAGATGCAGGAGAGGAGGGAGTTCGCCCCGAGGCGGTTGGCGCCGTGGTACTGGAAGTTGGCCTCCCCGGAGGCGAAGAGGCCGGGGATGTTGGTGGCCTCGTTCTCGTCGTCCACCCAGAGCCCCCCCATGGAGTAGTGGACGGAGGGGAACACCCTCATGGGGATCTTCGTGGGGTCGCCGCCCATGAACTTCTCGTAGATCTCGAGCACGCCGCCGAGCTTGCGCCGGGTGCTCGTGGCATCGAGGTGGGAGACGTCGAGGTAGACCTGGGGCTTGCCGTCCACGCCGAGCCCCGACTCGTGGACGATGGAGAAGATCTCGCGGGTGGCGATGTCCCGGGGCACGAGGTTCCCGTACTTCGGGTACTTCTCCTCGAGGAAGTAGAAGGGCTTCCCGTTCCTCGGGACCCAGACGCGGCCGCCCTCCCCGCGCACGGACTCGGAGATGAGCCGGTCCTTGTCCTCGCCGGGGACGGCGGTGGGGTGGACCTGGATGAACTCCGGGTTGGCGTACACGGCCCCCTGGCGGTAGACGGCGCCCGCCGCGGAGCCGGTGCAGTTCATGGAGTTCGTGGAGCGGCCGAAGATGATGCCCGGCCCGCCCGTCGCCATGATGACGGCGTCGGCGCGGAAGGCCTCGGGCTTGAGCGTGGTCAGCGGCATGGCGACGATGCCGCGGCAGGCGCCGCCCTCGTCGAGGACCGTGGTGAGGAACTCCCAGTTCTCGTACCGGGTGATGTGCCCCCCGGCCTCCCACCGGCGCACCTGCTCGTCCAGGGCGTAGATGAGCTGCTGGCCCGTGGTGGCCCCGGCGAAGGCGGTGCGGTGGTGCTTCGTGCCGCCGAAGCGGCGGAAGTCGAGGAGCCCCTCGGGGGTGCGGCTGAAGCGCACGCCCATGCGGTCCAGGAGGTAGACGATGCCGGGTCCGGCGTAGGCCATGCGCCTGGGGAGCTCCTGGCGGGCCAGGAAGTCCCCCCCGTAGATGGTGTCGTCGAAGTGGATGTCCGGGGAATCCCCCTCGCCCTTGGTGTTGACGGCGGCGTTGATGCCGCCCTGGGCGCAGACGGAGTGGCTCCGCTTGCAGGGGACCGAGGAGAAGAGCTTCACGTCCGCCCCCGCCTCGGCGGTCTTGATGGCCGCCATGAGGCCGGCCAGCCCCCCGCCCACGATGGTGATCTGCGGCGCTCTTGCCACGGCGATGATCCTCCCGATGCGTCCCGGCCGCTAGACGAAGGCGAAAAGCGCCCTCATGCTGAGGGCGAAGACGCCGGCGCCGACCCCGGTGCAGGCGTAGCCCGCGAGCCGCTTGGCGCGCGGTCCGACGATGAACCCCCAGGAGAACAGGAACCCGGCGATCCCGTTGGCGAAGTGGAAGATGCAGGCCGCGAGTCCCACGAGGTAGAGCCAGAAGACCCACGGCGTGGAGAGCACGTGGGCGACGTCGTCGAAGGGGGCGAGCTCGAACTCCGACTTGCGCATGCGGAAGTTGGCGAAGTGGAAGGCGATGAAGACGAAGGCGAGGATGCCGGTGATCCGCTGGAGGAGGTAGAGCCAGTTGCGCCCGTAGCCGTAGGAGCCGACGTTGGGCCGCCCCTCGAAGATGATGGCGAAGCCGAGGATCGTGTGGAAGAGGATGGGGATCCAGATGACGCCGACCTCCAGGCCGAGCACGAAGGGCATGGAGTTGATCTTCTTCACCGTCTCGTCGAAGGCCTCCGGCCCGTTGGCGGCGCTGGAGTTCTCGAAGAGGTGGAAGCACATGAAGAGGCCCACGGGGACGATCCCGGAGAGCGAGTGGAGCTTCCTCAGCCAGTAGCCCTTCTTGCAGGCGGCGGCGTCAGCGGCCGTGCTCATGGCGACGGTTCCTCCGTGAGGTCGCCGACAGTCTACGGGTCGGGACTCCCGTCCCCACGAACTCGGTGCGGGAAGGTGTGACCCGGTGAAGGCAGGGACGTTCCTAACCAAGTAACTAACTCCGCGGGGCCCGGTCGCATTCACGGCCGGGCCCCGCGGAGTTAGTTACTTAGTTAGGAACGTCCCTGCCTTCACCCCAGCGCCGCCAGGGTCGAGCGGAGGCGGCGGATCATCTCCTCGATCTCGGCGCGGCGGGCCCGCTCCGACTCCACGACCTCGGGCTTCGCACGGGCGACGAAGTCGGCGTTTCCGAGCTTGCGGTCGATGGAGGCGAGGTGGCCCTCCGCCTTCCCGATTTCCTTCCCGAGGCGCTCCTTCTCGGCGTCGAGGTCGATGCGGCCCTCCAGCGGAAGGTAGACCTCGACCCCGCCGGGCAGGTGGGCGACGGCGGACTTCGGCCGACGCGCCACGTCGGGGCCGACGGCCAGGGCGTCGATCTTCCCGAGGCGGCGGACGGCCGCCTCCTGCCGGAGGAGGATTCCCGTCTCCGCGCCGGGACAGCGGACGTCCACGTCCACGGCCTCCGCCTCGCCCACGCGGTACTCGGAGCGGAGGTTGCGGACCGCGGTGACGACGGCCTGCAGGAGCGCGATCTCCCCCGCCGCCGCGGCGCCACCGGCCACCTCCGCGGGCTCCGGCCAGGGCGCCCGGTCGAGGGACGCGCACCCCGCGGGGAGGAGCGCGAGCCGCGCCGCCATCTCCTCGGTGAGGAAGGGGCAGGTCGGGTGGAGCAGGCGGAGGAGCGTCCCGTAGCACTCCCGGAGCGTCCAGAGGACCGCCGCGCCCGGCGTCCCCTCGAGGCGCGGCTTCACGATCTCGAGGTACCAGTCGCAGAGCTCGTTCCAGGCGAAGGCGTAGAGGGTCCGCGCGTGGTCGTGGAACCGGTAGGCGGCGAGGTGGGCCGTCGCCTCCTCCACGGTCCGGGCGAGGCGGTGGAGGATCCAGCGGTCCTCGACGGCGAACTCCCCGTCGGCGGGGCGCGGCAGGGGGCTCCCCCCGCCGGCGCCGGCGACGAACCGCCCGGCGTTCCACAGCTTGTTCATGAAGTTGCGGCCGACCTCGAAGCGGTTCTCGGCGAGGCGGACGTCCTGCCCCTCCGTGGTGAGGTCCACCAGGGAGAAGCGGACCGCGTCGGCGCCGTACTTCGCGATCATGTCCACGGGGTCGATGCCGTTGCCCGCGGACTTGGACATGCGCCGCCCCTTCCCGTCGAGGATGGTCGCGTGGATGTACACCGTCGAGAAGGGGCAGCGCCCGTCGAAGTGGTACCCGGCCATGACCATGCGCGCGACCCAGAGGTAGATGATCTCCCGGGCCGTGGAGAGGAAGGTGGTCGGGTAGAAGGCGCGGTAGTCGTCCCCCTCCCGGTCGGGCCAGCCCAGCGTGGACATCGGCCAGAGCCAGGAGGAGGCCCAGGTGTCGAGCACGTCCTCGTCCTGCCGGACCAGCGGCTTCCCCGTCTTCGGGTGGAGCGCCCCCGGGGCGGGGTCCTCGAGGAGCGCCGCGGGGACGCCGTCCCCGTCGTACCAGACGGGGATGCGGTGGCCCCACCAGAGCTGGCGCGAGATGCACCAGTCCCGGACGTTCTCCAGCCAGTCGAGGTAGACCTTCGTCCACCGCTCGGGGCGGAAGGAGAGGGTCCCGTCCTTCACCGCGGCGATGGCCGGCGCCGCGAGGCGCTCCATGTCCACGAACCACTGCTCCGAGACGAGGGGCTCGATGACGGACTTGGAGCGGTCGGAGACGGCGACCCTGAGCGCGTGATCCTCGACCTTCTCGAGGAGCCCGCGCTCCTCGAGGTCCTTCACGATGCGGTCCCGGGCCTGCTCGCGGGAGAGGCCGGCGTAGGGGCCCCCCTCCTTCGTGATCCTCCCCTTCCCGTCGAGGACGATGACGATGGGCAGCCCGTGGCGCTTCCCGCGCTCGTAGTCGGCGGGATCGTGGCCCGGGGTCACCTTGACGGCGCCGGTGCCGAAGGCCATCTCCACGGACTCGTCGGCGACGACGGGGATCTCCCGGTCGAGGAGGGGCAGGAGGACCTTCGTCCCCACGACGCCGCGGTACCGCTCGTCGCCGGGGTGGACGGCGACCCCGGTGTCCCCGAGCATCGTCTCGGGCCGGGTCGTGGCGACGACGACGAACCCCTTCCCGTCGGCCCGGGGGTAGCGGATGTGCCACAGCTTCCCCCTGCGGTCCTCGTACTCGATCTCGTCGTCGCTGACGGCGGTCTCCAGCGCGCAGTCCCAGTTGACGATGCGGGCCCCGCGGTAGACGAGGCCCTCGTCGAAGAGGGAGACGAAGGTGCGCCGGACCGCCGCCGAGAGGTCCGGGTCCATGGTGAACTTCGAGCGGCTCCAGTCGCAGGAGCAGCCGAGGCGGCGGAGCTGCCCGACGATGGTGCCGCCGTACTGCTCCTTCCAGGCCCAGACCTCGTCGAGGAACTTCGCCCGGCCCATGTCCACGCGCCGGATCTTCCTCTCCTCGAAGAGCTTCTTCTCGACGACGGCCTGCGTGGCGATGCCGGCGTGGTCGATGCCGGGCAGCCAGAGGACCTCGTCGCCGGCCATGCGGTGCCAGCGGGAGAGCAGGTCCTGGAGCGTGTTGTTGAGGGCGTGGCCCATGTGGAGCGCGCCCGTGACGTTGGGCGGCGGGATCATGATGACGAAGGGCTTCCGCCTCCCCGAGAGCACGGCGGAGGCGTCGGCGGTCCAGTCGCCGCGGCCCTCCCAGAGCGGGTAGAGCCGCGCCTCGACCTCGTGGGGATCGTAGCGCGCGGGAATCTCGTCGGCCATCGCCGAGACGATACCGGCGGAAAGGCGGGGACGTTCTCAAGTTATAAAGTTATTCCGTGAACCACCCCTTCGACCTCGTGTAGGGGGTCGTGGAATAACTTTATAACTTGAGAACGTCCCCGCCTTTTCGCTCACCTTCCGGTGACGTAGGCGGCGAAGTCGGCGGCTTCGTCGACGGAGAGGTCCGAGGTGCGGGCCGCCTCCTCGGTGAAGCCGGTCGCGCGGCGGGAGGCGGGCACGCCGGCCCCGGCGAGCACGAAGGGGACCGGGTCCGGCAGGGCGCGCCGCTCCGCCGAGGAGACGACGGTGTCGGCGCAGACCGCCACCCGGTGCTCCCCGCCCCGGGCCGCCAGCCCCTCGCGGAGGGGGCCCACCACGGAGCCGTCGGCGCGCTCGATCTCCTGCACCTTCCGGGACGGGTCCCCCGCCAGGGACGCCTCCAGGGGCCCCGAGAGGATCACCACCGCGAGGTCGGCCCCCCCGTCCAGCGCCCGCAGCGCCGCCTCCGCCGCGCCGCCCTCCTCGGGCCCCGCGTCGGCGTGCTCGCAGCCCGCCGCCTCGGCGAGACCGCGGGCGTAGCCGGGCCCGCTGACGACCACCACCCGGGTCCCGATGCGCTCCGAGGCCGGCTCGAGGACCGGCACCCGGCCGCCGCCCCAGCACCAGAGCCCCGACACCGGGTTCTCGCGGAGGTCCAGCCGCACGGCGTTCACCTCGTGGGGGCCGAGGACCGCCGTCGCGCGCCGCACCACCTCGGAGAGCCGGGCCGCCGCCGGCCCCTCGGGGTCGCGGCCCGCCACGGGGAGGCCCCCCACGGAGTGGGGGGACACGGAGGACGTGCGGTCCGCCCCCTCGGCGGCGAGGTAGAGGAGGTTCCGCCAGGGCCGGCTCCCGGCCTCCAGCCGCCCCTCCCCGCCGAGGGCCGCGTTCACGGCGTCCCGCAGCAGCGACGCCTCCGCCTCCCGCGGCCTCCCCCCCGTGGGGTCCGCCATCACGCCGTCGAGGATGGTGACGAAGTCGGCGAGGAAGGCAGTCTCGTCGGCGCGGAGGCTCCGCCCGAGGCCGAGGGCCTCGAGGGGCCCCGCGGGGATCTCCGTGGAGGCGTCGTAGCCGAGGAGCCGCGGCAGCGCCGATTCGAAGCCCGGCGACCGCCCCTTCACGGCGGTGCGGAGGGAGCCGAGCCTCCCCGCCCTGCGGATCGCGTCCACGTGGGGGATGCGGGCCCGCTCCAGGGGGGTCCCTCCGCGCAGCGCCGCCTGGGGGCGGTCCGCGGCGCCGAGCAGGACGACGAGGCAGGCCTTCAAGCCCCCGTCTCCTTCTTCGACCGGCCGCCCCGGCGCGGCTTCCCCGAGGCGTGGACCAGCAGCTTCAGCCCCGTGGAGGCCGCCTCGGTCCGCTCGAGGCGCACCCCGAGGTCCTGGAGGAGGAACTCCGCGGAGGCCGCCACCCGCGCCTCGAAGAGGTGGCCCGAGAAGGAGATGAGCTCCGGCCCGCTCACCGAGGCGTGGGCGTGGAGGACCCGCTCGGGGCCGACCATGGCGATGTTCCCGGAGAGCCCCGTCAGCTCCATGTCCTCCTCGAACCGCCGCCGCAGGTAGGAGCGCTTCGCGACGTCGTACCAGCCGATCTCGATGTCCCGGAGGGACCCGAGCCCCTGGACCCAGCCGCCCTCGATGTCGTGGGCGCCGGCGACCTTGACGAGGTTCGCCGCCACCTTCTCGTCCTTTTCGAGGACCACCAGGTACGCGTCCTCGCCGACCCTGCGGCAGTGCATGTTCGCCCCCTCCACCGGAGCAGGGCAAGGATAGCGGGCGGGGGCGACGGTTCCCATGGCGAACCCGGCGGAATGTGGAGCCCCCCCGCTACCATCCCTCCATGGGCCGCCGCGTCCTCGTCGTCGTGAACCCCGTCTCCGGGCGCCGCCGGGCGCGCGAGGCGGTGCCCCGCTTCCTCGACGCCCTCCGGGAGGCCGGGGGGAGCCCGGTGGAGATCCGGACCGCCGCCGCCGGGGACGCGACCCGGGCCGCGGCGGGGGCGCGGGAGGGCGGCTACGACGCCGTGGCGGCGGTGGGCGGGGACGGGACCGTGAACGAGATCCTCAACGGGCTCGAGGGCTCGGGCCTTCCCGTCGGCATCTTTCCCGCGGGGACGGCCAACGTCCTCGCCCGCGATCTCCGCATCCCCTTCGACCCGGAGGGGGCGGCGCGGACCGTGGCCCTCGGGACGGTGCGGACCCTCGACACCGGCCTCGCCTCCGCGGCGGGGGCCGGCGGGGGGCGGCGGCGGATGCTCTGCAACGCCGGGGCCGGCCTCGACGGGGCGGTGGTGGCGGCGGTCGCCGGGGCGCGGGGGGGGAGCCTCGGCTTCCGCGGCTGGTTGGGCCCCCTCTGGAGGACGATCCGGGACTACGGGTTCCCGCCGCTCCGGGTGACCGTGGACGGCGCTCCCGCCGCCCCCTGCACCGTGGCCGTGGTGCTCAACGCCGGCCACTACGGGGGGATCTTCGACCTCGTGCCGGGCACGCGCCCCGACGACGGGAGGTTCGACCTCTGCCTCCTCGACGCGCGGCGGCGGCGATCCTTCTTCCGCTACCTCTGGGCGGCGCGGCGGGGTACCCTCGCCGGGCACGGGGACGCGGCGACGGCCCGGGGCACGGTGATCCGGGTCGAGGCCGACGGGCCCGTGCCGGTGCAGGTGGACGGCGACCCCTTCGGAACGACGCCCCTCGAGATCACCCTCGTCCCCGCGTCGGCGCGGGTGCTGGTCCCCCCAACGGAGGTCCCATGAAGAAGGCCGCCGCCGCCCCCCGCACCGCCCCCGTGACCCTGGCCAGGGGGATCTCCATCGGGGGCGGGAAGCCCCTCGTCTTCCTCATGGGGCCCTGCGCCATCGAGGGGATGCGGGTCTCCCTCCGGGCCGCCCGCTTCCTCCGCCGCGCCGCGGAGCGGGCCGGGGTGCCGCTCGTCTTCAAGTCCTCCTACGACAAGGCCAACCGCTCCTCCATCCGCGGCTACCGGGGTCCCGGCCTCGACGAGGGGCTCAGGATCCTCGCCGCCGTGAAGGAGGAGACGGGCCTCCCCGTCATCAGCGACGTGCACGAGGTGCGCCAGGTCGAGGCCGCCGCCGCGGTGCTGGACGTCCTCCAGGTGCCCGCCTTCCTCTGCCGCCAGACCGACCTCGTGCTCGCCTGCGGGCGGTCGGGGAGGCCGGTGAACGTGAAGAAGGGGCAGTGGATGGCGCCGGAGGACATGGGCAACGTCCGGGACAAGATCCGCACCACGGGGAACCGGAAGATCCTCCTCTGCGAGCGGGGCACCGCCTTCGGCTACCGCAACCTCGTGGTGGACATGCGCGGGCTCGTGGTGATGCGCGGCCTCGGCTGCCCCGTGGTCTACGACGCCGGCCACTCGGTGCAGAAGCCCGGCGGCCTCGGCAACGCCAGCGGCGGGGACCGGGGGATGATCCTCCACCTCGCGAAGGCGGCGGTGGCCGTGGGAGTGGACGGGATCTTCCTCGAATGCCACGAGGATCCCGATCGTGCCCTCTCCGACGGGCCCAACTCCTTCCCCCTGAAGGAGGTCCCGCGGCTCATCGACACCCTGCTCGCGGTGCACGCGGCGGCTACCCGCGAGCGAACGCCTCAGGGGAGAGGGCGAGGTCAGGGAACGCCC
>CAYJMF010000090.1:0-19450 GCA_964370855.1 uncultured Planctomycetota bacterium
CCCCCCCCCCCCCCCCCCCCCCCCCCCCCCCCCCCCCCCCCCCCCCCCTCCCCCCTCACTCCTTCGGGGCCTTGTACTTGATGCCGCCCGAGAAGGCCGTGCCCGCCAGGGAGGCGGACAGGTAGAGGTGGCCGGCCTCGACGGCCACGGGGACGTAGGCGGCGCCCGTCCCCTCGATGCCCGTCCCGATCCCCTTCGCTTTCACGGAGAAGGAGCTCTTCTTCCACTTGAAGGAGACCTTCTGGACGAAGCCCTTCAGTCCCTTGGGGTCGGAGTAGGTCCAGTTGCCGTTCTTCTCCGTGAAGTCCTTCGCGGGGATGGTCTGGGACGCATTCCCGATGGAGACGGTGACGTCGGACTCGCCGAAGAGGTTCTCCCCGTCGAGGAAGAGGTTCCCGGAGAAGGAGGCCTTTTCGCCCTTCTCCGGGGAGGCGGCCTTGAACTTGAGGGTCGCCTTCTTCACGAAGAGCGTCCGCGCGGAGGGCAGGCCCTCGACGATGCGGACCAGGTCGTCGTTCCCGGTGCCGAGGGTGTTGTCGGCGCCGTTGGAGACGAAGGCGGCCCGGCCCGCGCCGAGGGGCTGCGGGACGAAGGCCATGGCGGTGGAGTCGTTGGCGTCGCCGAGGACGGCCACGGCGTCCACGACGGGGGTCCCGCCGACGCCGGAGACCACTGTGATCACGTCGTCGAGCCCGGATCCGATGTCGTTGTCGCCCCCCCCCGTGGTCAGGGCGATGGTGGAGCGATCGAAGCAGCGGGGCTCGCTGCAGACGCGGCCGTGGACGGCCCCGACGACGACGTGGGAGACGGCGTTGGTCCCGCCGACGTCGTCGACGAAGGCCATCTCGTCGTCGGCGCCGTCGTTGGTGTTGTCGGCCCCGAAAGTCAGGACGGCGAGCCGGTCCGGCGCCATCCGCACAACGCGGCACTCGCTGTCCTCGTCCGTGGCGCCGACGGTGACCTGGGTGACGTCGTTCTGGGAGCCGAGCCTCGTGAGGATCGCGACGGTGTCGTCGGCGGAGTAGTCCGTGGAGTCGGGGCCCTCGGTGGTGACGGCGGCGCTGTCCCGGGACAGGACCACCAGGGTGCCGGCGGCGTAGTCGGGGAGGTGGGGGACCGCGATGTCGTCGGTCTGGTTGGCGGTGCCGAGCTTGTCGAGGAGGACGACGACGTCGTCGGCGTTGGACACGGAGCCGTCGGGCCCCGCCGTGCCGACGAGGGCGCGGTCGTCGGTGACGCGCACGGGGCGGCCCGGCGTCCCGTAGACGAGGAAGGGGACGGAGACGTCGTCCCTGTCGTCGGCGCCGCCGACGTCGCTGAAGAAGTACACGACGTCGTCGGCGGAGGCGCTGCCGGCGTCGGGCCCGTTGGAGGCGACGAGGAAGGAGTCGGGGGAGAGGGCCACGGGGCGGGTCCTCCCGCTGTTCTCGAGGAAGGGAGCGGCGAGGTGGGTGGCGACGGGGGTTCCCGCGACGTCCGTCACGAGGGTCACCCGGTCGTCGGCGGAGTTCGCGACGCCGTCGGGGCCCCGGGACGCGACGACCACGGAGTCCGCGGTGAGGGCGGTGGCGGAGCTGTAGTTCGAGTCGTGGAGGAAGCCCACCACCACCGAGGCGACGGACTGGGAGGCGGAGCCGACTCCGTCGAGGACGAAGAGCACGTCGTCGGCGCTCCCGAAGGCCCCGTCGGCCCCCGCGCCCGTCGTCACGGCGCGCGTGGCCGACAGCCGGACCACCCGTCCCGAGGGGCCGGCGAGGTAGGGGGTCGCCAGGGGAGTGACCACGGGCGTCCCGACGACGTCGCTCACGAGGAGGACGAGGTCGTCGACGGTGGTGGAGGTGCCGTCGGGCCCGAGCACGGGGATGAGGAGCGAGGTCGGCGTCAGGGGGACGGGGGCCCCCATGGAGTTCCCGAAGGTCCCCCCGTGGGGGTTGAGCGGGATGGAGTCCACCGTCGGGGCGGCCCCGGTGGCGGCGGCGAGGACGGCGACGGCGGCGAGAAGGGCGGCATTGCGGATTCCGTTGCGCGGGCGGTTCATGGCGTCCCCCTTTCCTGGGCCGGGTGCCGGCCCGGCACCATGGAATCTACGACAACCGCGGGGAGAAGAGGCGGGGACGTTCCCAACTAATAAACTAACTCCGTCGGAAGCCCTCGGCCCTCCCAAGCGGGGGGTTGCGGAGTTAGCTTATTAGTTGGGAACGTCCCCGCCTTTACTTCCGCCGGGCGTCGATGACGGCGTCGGCGCCGGGCTGGCCGTTCTCGAAGAAGGTCCAGGTCGCCTTCACCCGGCCCTCCTCGGAGAGGTCGAGGGCCGCGCGGTGCATGTGGCCGTCCCCGGGGGCCATGTTGGTCCCGCGGAGGAATTCGAAGCGGAGGGTCCCGTCGCCGACGCCGGGCCCGAGCACCATGGTGGGCTGGTTCCCCGCGGCGCAGTAGTGGGTGAGCAGGAGGCGGGAGCCGTCGAGGTGGTACATGGTGACCATCTCGTGGGGGCTGCCGCCGAAGAGGACCTCCTCCACGGAGGTGCCGCCGGAGGTGACGCGCCATGTCACCTCCGCGGTGCCCCCGGGCTCGCCCCCCATGCCGAAGGAACCCTGCCACGACCCTGCGAGGCCCTTCAACCGCTCGAAGGCGGCGGCGGACTCGTCCCTCCCGGCCTCGGCGGGGCCCGGCGGGGCGGCGGGCGTCGAGGCGCAGCCCGGAGCGGCGGCGACGGCGAGAACGAGCGCGGCGGCGGCGGCGAACCGGTGGAACGCGTGCACGGGGTCTCCCTCCCTTTCCCGGGGCGGACTCCCGCGCCCGGAAGGGGCATTCTATGCGGGATCCGCGCGCCGGCAACGGGGGGTGCCGCCCCCGCGAAGCCCCCGGGACCCGGTCCTAGGCCCCCACGGACTTCGAGAGCCCGTCGAGGAAGTCGCCCATCCCGGAGTCCCCGGCGCGGGCGTCGGGATCGGGGAGGGACTCGTAGAAGAGGGAGACCTCCTCGGCGGGCCGCCGGGACTCCTCGTCGAACTGGAGGTGGATCTCGTCCGTGGCCCCGTCGAGGAAGCGCTCCCTCCACTCGGCCAGGGTCCTGAAGGGGACGAGGAACACCTGGGAGACGACGGCCTGGTCCTCGTTCTGGTAGAGGCGGAGCACCATGTCGAGGCGTTCCCCGGGACCGTAGCGGTCGAGCTTCTCCCCCGAGCGGGCGGGGTCCTCCGCCGTGCGGGCGGCGGCCAGGGCCCCGTTGGTCAGGGCCGCCGCCCCGCCCCGGAGGAAGCGGTCCTTCCAGTGCTGCATCACCCGCGGGGAGAGGAAGACCTCCAGGGAGAGCTTCTGGATGTCCGTCCCCCGGAGGAGGCGGATCACGACCTCGACCCGCTTTTCCGGGGCGTACTTCACGGGGTCCGGAGGGGACCACTCCCCGTGTCCGGTCCCGGTTCCCTCGGGGGCGAGGGGGAGGACCTCCCGGGCGTTGGCCGCGACCACGAAGATGCGGAGGTTGTTGCTCTTCGGGTCCGGGGGGATGAGGTAGAAGCCCTTCCGATCGGGGTGGTAGACCTCGACGGTGCCCACGATGACCTCCCCGTCCCCGAAGGTGACCCTGAACGGGCGGCCGAATCGCTTCTTCGCGGCGAGGTTCGTCTTGTTCTCCCGGTAATGGGGATTCCCGGTGTGGGAGCGGACGAAGTAGATGGCCTTGCACTCGGCGAGGGTGAGGATCTCCGACCTGGAGTCGGAGGCGTCCTCGGTGTTGAAGATGTGGAAGGCGTCATCGGCGGTGCTCAGGTCGTAGACGAATCCCGGGAGGCGCTTGCCCGAGGTGGTGGCGACCACGACGCGGTTGATGATCCGATCCCGGGAGGTCGCGTCGGAGATCGGAATGCGGGCGGGGAGCTTGCCGCTCATGAAACCAATCCTGATTCGATGCCTGCTACCCCGTGGAGGCCAGTCAACCACGGGAGGGGGGGGGGCTCCAAGCGGGTTCGGGGGGTGGATCGGGGATCGAGTCACCTCAGGAGGTGGGGTCGACGATGTTGTTTCTCCAGCCTTGTTCTCCAACATATTGCAACAAAAGAAGTTGCGTCACGAGGTCAGGGAAATGTTTTGGCCTTTGACGATTCCTCCCCTACCTCGTAAAGTTGACCTGTGTCGGGCCGGGCCGCACGGGATGTGGGGACCGGGCCGACGAGCGTAGGGACGATTGGGCTGGGGTCGGAAGACCCCGTGGAACAGGAGGCATCGATGGCCGCCAAGAGGGTCAAGCCGATCCGCATCTCCCTGACCGAGGAGCAGATCGCCGAGGTCATCCGCAACACCGTCAAGAGCCGCAAGGGCTTCAGCATCGAGTCCCTCGAGGACCGCATCGCCCCGAGCCGCATCGGCCTGCCCATCGGCGGCGGCATCGAGGACTCCCTCCCCGACGGCGGCGACTCGCCCGACATCGGCGGCGGCGACGACACCACGGTCGGCGGCGACGGCTCCACGGCGGAAGGCGGCGGGTACGAGCCTCCCCTCCCCGGCTCCGACCCGGATCTCCCCGGCGGCGAGCCTCCCCTGCCGGGCTCCGATCCGACCCTCCCCGGCGGCGGCGAGCCTCCCCTCCCGGGCCTGAACCCCGACCCGAACTTCCAGCCCCACAACCCCTTCGGGGGCGAGACTCCGGGCGCCGACGGCTCCGCCGCGGGACCCAACAGCGGCCTGGCCGACAACCCCGAGAACATGACCCAGCACCAGCGCCAGCAGTGGATGCGCCAGGAGCGCATGAGCGGCGATCCGGTCGGCCCGGACGGCGCCATCCAGGAAGTGCCGCAGCAGGAAGTCACCCCGGAGGAGATGCGCGCCCACCGGCAGGCCATCCTGCGCCAGCTGCGCGGCCAGTAGCCGAGCAAGAACCAGCGGCGCCCTCGCGGGCGTCGCGGAATGGGGACCGGGCTCCCGCGAGGGAGCCCGGTCGATTCATGGGCTGGCCTTGCCGCCCCCTCCCCGCTACAGTAGCCCCCCTCAAGGAAAGCGTGGGGGCCCTCCGGAGCGCCGGACGGGCCGGGCGGGAGGGCCGTGGAAGGAAGCGACTTCGCCGTCGAGCGCCTCCGGCGCCTCGAACTGGTGCACACCGTTTCGCGGGAGCTCCACAACTCGCTGGAGGCGGAGTCCCTCCTCCCGAGGGTGCTCGGGCTGGTCCTCGACTCCATCCAGGCGGAGGCGGGGTCCATCTGGCTCCTGCGCGGCGACAAGATCGTCTGCGAGCACGCCGCGGGGGGGGCCGGCGAGGGCATCGTGGGCATGGAGCTCCCCCGCGGGGCCGGGGTCGTGGGCAGCGTCGCCGAGAACCGCCGGCCCGAGGTCGTCCTCGACGCCGCCGCGGACAAGCGCCACCTGCAGCAGGTGGACGAGGCAACGGGCTTCACGGCCAGATCCCTGATCACCGTCCCCCTCCTCCTGCGGGGGGACTGCCTGGGAGCCCTGCAGATCCTCAACAAGAAGGGCGGAGGGGGGAAGTTCACCCGCGACGACGCGGAGTTCCTGACGGAGATCGCCCTCGACGCCGCCTCCGTCATCCGCAACGCCCAGCTCCTCACCACGGAGCGGCGGGCGAAGGAGATGCGGGCCCTCCTGCGCATGAGCCGCGAGATCACCTCCACCCTGGACCTCGACCGCATCCTCACCACCGCCGCCAACGTGCTCACGGGCATCGTCGCCTTCGACCGCTGCGCCGTCGCCCTGGAGCGCAGGGGCGGGCTCGAGATCGTCGCCCTCTCCGGGGCCGAGAAGGTGGACCGGCAGGCCCCGGAGACGATGGGGCTCGAGGAGCTCCTCTCCTGGCTGAAGGGGTTCGAGAATACCGTGTACGGCCCCGACCCGGAGTTCTACGAGGACGAGGACCCGCCGAAGGCCGCCCGCCTCAAGGCCCACGCCGAGGCGTCGGGGATGAAGTCGGTGCTCGCCGTCCCCCTCCGCGACGACTCGGGCTTCATCGGGATGCTCTCCATGGAGGCGAGGAAGGAGGACTTCCTCGAGGAGGGACAGCAGGAGGTCGTGGAGACCTTCGCCAACCAGGTGGCCGTCGCCCTGCGCAACGCCGACCTCTACCGCCAGACCCCCCTCGTCGGGTTCCTCGGGAAGAGGGGCGGAGGCGGGCTCGCCGCGGCGGGGAGCCGCTGGAGCGCGAGGACGAAGCGGGTCCTCGCCGCAGCGGGCATCCTCCTCGCCCTCTCCCTCGTCCCGTTCCCGCACTACGCGACGGGGGAGGGGGAGGTGCTCCCCGGCGTGCGCCACCACCTCCGCGCGGAGGCCGCCCTCGTCGTCGATTCCATCGAGGTCGAGGAGGGTCAGGAGGTCGCGGCGGGGGCCGTCCTCGGAAGGCTCCGGACGCGGGAGCTCGAGGTGGAGCTCGCCGAGGTCCAGGCGCGCCTGCGGGGGTACCGCGCCGAGGCCATGAGGCAGGAGGCCGCGGGCCGGGTCGCCGAGGAGAGGGCCGCCCTCGACCTCGTGAGGTACTCCGAGGCCCAGGCGGCGCTCACGGAGGCCCGCATCGCCGGCTGCGTACTTCGCGCCCCCGCCGACGGCTTCGTCCTCACGCACCGGCCGCGGGACCTCGTGGGGAGCGTCGCGGAGCCCGGGAGGACCCTCCTCGAGATCGCGGAGAAGGGCCGCTGGGTGGCGGAGGTCCGGATCCCCCAGTCCGACGTGGCCTCCATGGCCGCGGGGCTCGCCGCCTCCTTCTCCACTCCCGCGATCCCGGGGGCGATGTTCGACGGGACGGTCTCCTCGGTCGGGGTCACGGCCCTGGACTCCGGAGGATCCCCGGCCTACCCCATCACCTGCCCCCTGGAGGACCCGGGGGGCCGCCTGCGCTCGGGGATGAAGGGCAGGGGCCACGTCCGGCTGGGGACGCGGAGCGCGGCGCGGCGCGTGGCCGGGTCGCTCCTGCGCTGGCTGCGCTGGCAGACGGGCTTCTAGGCACCGACGGGAGGTGGACATGGGGCGTGCGACGGCGTGGTCGGCGGCGATCCTCGGGGCCGCGCTCCTCGCGGGGGGCGGCGCTCCCCGGCCCCCGGCGGCGAGGGCCGAGGGCGGCGGCGGGAGCCCCGTCCTCGCCCGGGGCTTCCTTCGCCCCGAGGCCCTGCTGCGGCTCACGGCGCGGACCGCCGGCCTCGTCGTCTCCGTGGCGAAGATCGAGGGCGACCGCGTGGAGCCGGGGGAGCCCCTCGTCCTCCTCGACGACGCCGACGAGGCGATCCTCGTGGCGCTGGCGAGGAACGACGTCGAGACCGCGGAGCTGAACCTGAGGAAGATCCGCTCCGGCCCCCGCCCCGAGGACCTCGAACGGGCGAGGGCGTTCCTCGAGGAGGGGAAGGCCGGGCTGGAGCTCGCCGAGCGGACGCTGGAGGCGGACATGAAGCTGTTCGAGGGGAGCATCATCTCGGACCTCAGCCGCCGCCGCTCGGAGCGGTCCCTGGAGGCGGCCCGCGCCGTGGCGGAGGCGCGCCGGCTCGACCTCGCCATCATGGAGAAGGGGGCGCGGCCCGAGGACCTGCGCCTCGCCGAGGTCGAGGTGGAGCGCCAGAAGTCCCGGCTCGCCCAGAGGGAGAGGGAGCAGGCCCGCACCCGCATCGCCGGCCGGCGCGAAGGGCCCGCCCTCGTGTCGCGCATCCTCGTCGAGGAGGGGCAGTGGGTCGAGGCGGGCCGCGAGGTCGCGGAACTCGTCTACATGGACCGCCTCCGCGTGGAGATGGACCTCTCCGGCGCGGCCGCGGACCGCGTCGCGCGCGGGGGCCGTGCGGTCGTGCGCTCCGCCCGCCATCCCGGAGTGGAGCTCGAGGCCGGGGTGGCCCGCGTGTCCCCCGTGATCGACCCCGCCTCGGGGACCGTCAGGGTCGCCGTCGAGGCCGCGAACCCCGGCCACCGCTTCCGTCCCGGCGAGGAGGCCGAGGTGGAGTTCCGCCCTTGACCGGGGAGCCCCCCGCCGGGGCCCGCTGATGGCCGGCTCGCGTCCCGACTGTCCGGCCCTCGCCCGCGGCTCACGGTGCGTCCGGCAGACCGAGGACGGGAAGGTCCACTGGGTCGTACGGGCCGGAGGGTCGGGAAAGTACCTCCGCGTCGGCGCCCGCGAGGCCGTGATGCTGGAGCTCGTGGACGGGAACAGGACCGTGGAGGAGATCGCCGTCGGCTACACGGCCCGCGCGAAGGAGCCCGTGACGGCGGCGGACGTGTCCGGGTTCGTGGCCCGGATGCGGAAGTTCGCCGTCATCGAGGAGACGGCGGAGATGAAGAACCTCCTCCTCGTGGAGAAGGCCCGCCAGAAGCGCCAGGAGCGGCTCTTCGCGGGGAAGTCCGGCGCGCTCCTCTTCTGGCGCGTCCCCCTGCTCAACCCCGACGGGTTCCTCACGATCCTCGAGCGGCGGGTCCGCTGGGTCTTCACGGGCTGGTTCCTCGCGGCCGCCGGGATCCTCGTGGCCGCGGCGGCGGCGGTGCTGGCGGCGCGCTCCGACGAGGTGTTCTCCCACCTCCGGAACTTCACCGGCATCTCCTCGGGGGCGGGGCTCAGCCTCGCGGCGGCCTGGGTCACGACCTTCACCGTGGTCGCCCTGCACGAGCTCTCCCACGGGGTCGCCTGCAAGCACTGGGGAGGGGAGGTCCACGAGATGGGCTTCCTGCTGCTCTTCTTCCAGCCCTGCTTCTACTGCAACGTGAACGATGCCTGGACCTTCGAGAGCCGCGCGCAGCGGCTCTGGGTGACGGCGGCGGGGGGCTTCACGGAGCTGGTGCTGGGCTCCACCTGCGTCCTCGTGTGGGCGGCCACGGACCCGGGGAGCGCGTTGCACGGGGTCTGCTACCTCGTCTTCATGATCTCCCTCTCCTCGACGCTGCTCTTCAACCTCAACCCGCTCATCAAGCTCGACGGGTACTACCTGCTGGCGGACCTCGTGAAGGTGGACAACCTCCGCGAGCGTTCCATGAAGCAGCTCGCCTGGCTCTTCCGGGGGCGGCTCCTCCGCATGCCCTCCGCCCCCGTCGCGAAGGATCTCCGGGAGGCGGTGATCCTCACCTCCTACGGGATCTCCTCCTCGCTCTACATGGGCGCGCTGCTGCTCGTCATCGCCCACGTGCTCCTCGGCGGCCTGGGCGGCGGGGGGGGGCCCGGGTTCCTCCTGACCTCCTTCCTCCTGTTCATCGGTTGGATGATTCTCAAGCCCGTCGTCGGGGCGGTGGGGGATGCCATGAAGCACGGTGCGGCGACGCAGGCGGCGCGGCACGGGACCGGGGGAGCCCTCCTCCGGTGCGCGGCGGGGGCGGGGATCGTGGCCGTCGCGGCGTTCCTCGTCCCCTGGACGCGGACCGCGGGGGCCGAGGCCCGGGCGGAGCCGCGGACGACGGCGGAGGTCCGGTCGCCGCTCCGTGGCCGCATCGCGGAGATCCTCGTCGCCGAGGGGGACCGCGTCCCCGCGGGGGCGCCGCTGCTCCGGATCGAGGCCCCCGTGGAGGCGGCCCTCGCGACGATGGAGAGGGAGACGGCGACGCGGCTGCGGCGGGAGGCGCTGCGGCTCCACGGCGCGGGGGACGCCTCCCGTGCGGCGACCCTCGAGGACCAGGCCGAGGCGGCGCGCCTCAAGGCCGAGGACATGGAGGGGCGGATCGCCGAGGCCTCGGTCCCGAGCCCCCTCGCGGGCACGGTCCTCACCCACCGCGTCGGGGAGCTGGCGGGCTCCCCCGTGGCGAGGAACTCGACGATCCTCAAGGTGGGGGATCTCTCCCGGGTGCGGTTCCGGCCCCTCCTCGACGCCCGGGACGCGGGAGCCGTGCGGGAGGGGATGGAGGCGGAGATCCGGTTCCGCGAATCCCCCGGCACCCCGCTCCGGGGCAAGGTGGTGGCGGTCTCCAACGCCCCCCTGGACGCCGCCCGCGACGAGCGCGCGAAGGGCCTCGCGGGGCCCCACTGGGAGATCGTCGTCGAGGCGGAGAACACCGACGGGCGCGTGCTGCCCGGGATGTCGGGGGACGTGCGGGTGCTCCTCGGACGCACGAGCCTCGCCGGCGCCCTCCTGCGCGGTGTGGGGGACGCCTTCCGCCCCGACGTGCTGCGGTAGCAGCCCGTCGCGCAAACAGCCCGCGACAGGTCGGGAGGTGGTCGCCGCGACGGGCTGCTAGCGCCACTCCTTTGCCGCGGCGGTCCCGTGCTTCGCGAAGTAGGCGAGGCAGCGGTCCCGGTCGGCGTCGGAGAGGCGGCCCGTGGCGCGAAGGTGGGTCAGGGCCTCCGTCATCGTGACGGCGGCGTGGACGGGGACCCCGCTGTCCTCGGTGAAGCGGACGAGGGCGTCCCTCCCGTCGGGGCCGACCTCCTCGCGCGCGACGGCGACCATGAGGGCGGGGAACTTCACCCCGGGCACCAGGGAGCGGAGGAGGTCGATGGCCTCGCGCTTCGTGGCGCCGTCGGTGAGCACGTCGTCCACCATGACGATGCGCTCCCCCTCGACGGGCCGGTGGCCGACGAGCACCGCCGCGGCGGCGGCCTTCGACGAGGCCTCCTCGCCGTGGGTCTTCTTCTCCTTGCGATCGAAGAGGTAGGGCTTGCGCACCCCGCGCATGGAGAGCGCGATGGTGGTCGCCACGGCGAGGGGGACCCCCTTGTAGGCGGGCCCGAAGACGCTGTCGAACCCGTCCTCCCCGAGGACCTCCACGAGCTTCCCGGAGAAGGCCTCCCCGAGTTGGAGGAGCCCCTTCCCGTCCTCGACGAGCCCGAGGTTCACGAAGGTCGGCGAGACCCTCCCGCTCTTGAGGGTGAAGGTGCCGATGCGGAAGGCCCCGCACTCCCACAGGAAGTCCACGAACCGCCGCTGGTAGTCCTGCATCGCCCCTCCTCGAGTGGCCGGATGGGTCGATGGTACGGGGGGGTCTGCGGTACCCGACCCGATTCATCGGGGTCGGGCGACGGACCCCCGCCCGGCCGGAACCCTCGAGGTCAACCCCGATGAATCGGGTCGGGTACCGTATTCCCCCGCTCGAGGTAGAGGAGCGTCGCCCCGATCACGGCCAGGGGCTGCAGCGGGGGCAGGAGCGTCACCGGGATCCCGAGGCCCATGACGAGGGGCCAGCGGCGCAGCGCCCAGCGGATCCTCTCGCGGCCGCCGTAGCGCTTCCGGCCGAGGGGGATGTCGGTGAGCCCCATGCCCGCGAACCACGCCCCCGCGGCGGCGAAGAACGGCGCCCCCACGGCGGTGAAGGAGAGGACGAAGAGCGGGACCATCACCGCCGCCTGCACCGCGAGGAGCAGCAGGGCCGCCCGCGCGGCGCGGCCGAAGTCGGAGAGGAGGAGCCCCCACGGGCGCCCCGGGTCGGGCACGGAGAGGGCCCGGTCCTCGGTCTTCTCCGAGAGGAGGTCGTGGAAGGGGGCGTTGATCGCCCCGGCCGCTCCGAGGGTGGCGAAGAAGGCCGCCGCCACGGCCACGACCCGCAGGAGGTTCCTCGTACTCCAGGCGACGACCCCGCGGAGCCCGTCGATCCAGCCCCACCACGGTTCGGCGAACCCCGGGGAGGCGGAGTCCGCGAGGGAGACGGCGAGGACGACGAGGGCCGCGAAGACGGCGATGTCGATGACCAGGGGGAGGAGCACCCAGAGGAGGAGCCCGGGGTGGCGGCGGACGAAGGCCGCCCCGCGGAAGGGGGCGAGGAGGGCGGCGGCCCCCGCCGGCAGCCGGACCGGGGCGGGGCCCGGCGCTCCCGCCGGGGCGCCGCAGCGGGGACAGGGTCCCGCCCCGCCGGGCCCATCAACCGGTTCCCCGCACCGGCGGCAGCGGACGCCCGTCCCGTTCATGGCCGCCATCATCCCCGGGAGGGGCGGCGGGAGGAGGGAACTCCCGGCGCAGAGGGGTGGGGGCGGAAGCCCCCGGCCGTACAATGGCGGTCGACCATGGCCATCCCCGACCGCCGGAACCGCGGCGCCCCCGACCTCCTGATCCACGTCCTCTCCCTCCTCCCCTCCACGGTGGTCCTCGCCGCCGGCTCCACGGGACTGGCCCTCGCCTGGTTCCTCCTCGCCCGCCTCTCCTACGTCCTCTTCGTGGGCTTCTCCATCCGGGCGCAGGAGGAGCGGGGCTGGTACACGAAGCGGTTCGGGGCCGAAGCCGGGTTCCGCCGGTTCCGGCTCGTCGCCGCGGTGCTGATGAACAACGACGCCGTCGCCATCGGCCTCGTCTGCTGGATCGGGCGGGGCGCCTTCCCCCACGGCGCCGACGCCGCGATCCGGTGGGTGCTCGGCGGCCTCCTCGTCGTCCTGGGCATCGGCTTCAAGACCTGGGCCTCCCGGAGCCTGGGCGAGGGCGGCTACTGGTGGAAGGGCTCCTTCCTCCCCGACCCGGAGGAGCACCGCGTCGCCACGGGACCCTACCGCTGGTTCCACAACCCCATGTACACCGTCGGGTACCTCCACGCCTACGGGGCCGCCCTCATCCTGGGCTCCCTGCCGGGAGCCCTCGCCGCCCTGCTGGCCCAGGTCCTCGTCCTCGCCATGAACCACCTGGCGGAGAGGCCCCGGACCGAGACCCTGCGCACGCGTCCCGCCGCCTGACACAGGTCGACGCGCCGCGGAACCCCGGATACCATGGAATCCCCATGAGAACCCTGCAGGCGCTCCTGTTCGTCGCGGCCCTGGCCGCCCTCCCCGCCCGCCCCGCCGCCGCCGACGATGCCTTCACCGCCCTCCGGCAGGAGTTCCCCGCGAAGATCGTCGAGCGGGGGACCCCCGGCGACCGGGTGAAGCTCGTCGCCCGGGTCGTCGGCTACGACGACGCCGACGGCGCGAAGCTCCTCGTCACGGGGCTCTCGGCCCTCGTGGACCGGCTCGACGGGGACCTCGAGACCTTCGCGACGGTCCGCAAGCAGTACGAGGAGATCAACGTCCCCCAGGACGTGATGAAGGACAACTACAAGACCCGCACGGAGCTCCAGGACCGGATCATCGCCATGGAGGAGGACCAGCGGGCGGACGCGCAGGTCCTCGACGCCGTCCGGGACGGGCTGAGGAAGTACGGCAACACCCGGGCCCTCTCGACCCTCTCGACGGAGGCGAGGAAGATGAAGTCGGTCCGCGGGCGCGAGGTGCTCGCCGAGGGCCTCGGGGGCAACCCCGGTGGCATGGAGTCGGCCATCCGGCTCGGCCGGGACAAGGAGCCGTGGGTGCAGGCCGCCGCCCTCCGCGGGCTCCGCGGGCGGAGCGAGGACCCGGTCTTCGAGTTCGCCAAGGAGAGCATCCTCTCCGAGCACTGGCCCGTCCGCCTCGAGGCGGGGCTCACCCTGGAGGGGATCAACCAGCCCCGCGTGCTCCCCGTCCTCATCGTCGCCCTCGGGAAGGAGGACGGCAGGCTGCGCGACGACTTCTGCGCCGTCCTTCGCCGCCTGACGAGCCAGAACTTCGACGCCGACGCGGAGCAGTGGAAGCAGTGGTACGTGGAGAACCGCAGCGACCTCGAGGGCCCCGCGCCGGACACGGCCCTCTTCGGCTCCTTCAAGGGCAAGGCCGCGCCCCCGGAGAAGAAGTCCGTCTACGGCATCGACAGCCGCTCCCGCCACATCCTCTTCCTCATCGACACGAGCGGTTCCATGAAGATCCCGCTCCACTCCGCGAAGGGGACCCCGACGGGCCTCAGCCCCGAGGAGCTCGAGGAGCTCAACGCCACCAAGATCGAGCTCGCCAAGCGGGAGCTCAAGCGGGCCATCCGCGCCCTCGAGCCCGACGCCCAGTTCAACATCATCTCCTTCGCCACCAACGTCGTCATCTGGAAGCCCCGGATGGTCCGGGGCGACATGACCACCAAGAACGAGGCCTACGCCTTCATCCGCGACATGGAGGCCGCCGGCGGCACCTGGACCTACGGTGCCCTCCAGGAGGCGTTCCGCATCGCCGGCCTGGGGGTGCTGGACCGGCACTACGACCCCTCCGTGGACACCATCTACCTGATCTCCGACGGGGCGCCGACGGACAACGACATGGACAAGCCCCAGCTCCAGGACCCGAAGATCATCCTCGAAGCCGTGGCCGCCTGGAACGCCATGGGCAAGGTCGTGATCCACGCCGTGGCCATCGACCCCAAGGCGGGGGGCGGGACCTTCATCGACTTCATGAAGAAGATCGCGCAGCGGAACAACGGACAGTACGTCCAGCGTGAGTAGGCTCCTCCTCCGCGCGGCGGCCGTGCTGCTGGCGGCGCTGGCCGCGGCGCCGCCGGCGGCGGCGGGCGACGCCGAGGCCCTGGCGCGCTTCCGGAAGGCCCTCGACGGGGAGGCCGCGGCGGAGGAGCGGGCCGGGGCCGCCGGCGGGCTCGCGGGCCTGGATTCGCGCGCCGCCGCGGAACTCGCCTGCCGCGGGCTCGCCCGATCCCTCGAGCTCCTCGACGGCTTCTCCGCCCGGCGGACCGAGGTCCGGGGGGAGATGGTCCGCATCCGCGCCGCGGACGAGGCGAAGGACGGCCCGACGCGGGAATCCGCCGCCGCGCTCACGCGGCTCCGCGACGAGGAGGAGATCCTCCGCGGGCGGGACGAGGAGGAGCGGGGCGTCCTCGAGGCCCTCCGGGGGCTCCTCGGGCGGTTCCGGGAGCGCGCCGCCGTGGAGTTCCTCGCCTCCGTCCCCGCCCGCTCCGCGTCGCCCCCGGCCCTGCGCCGGGAGGTCCTCGAGGCCCTGGGGAGCATCGGGGGCGACGTCGCCGCGAAGGCGGTGCGCGGGGCGCTCCGCGATCGGGACCCCGCCGTGCGGGAGGCGGCCCTCGCCTCCCTCGCCGTCCTCCGGAAGGGGGAGGAGGGGATCCTCCGGGACCTCGAGGCGGGGCTCCGGGACGAGCGGTGGACGGTGCGGCTCGGGGCGATCCGCGCCGTCGCCGCCGTCGGCTCCCCGGAGGCCGTGGACCTCCTCCTCCCCGCCCTCGCCCGGGAGACGGGGAAGCCCCGGGCCGACGTCGCGGCCCTCCTCCGGGGGCTCACGGGCCAGAGGTTCGGGTCCGAGCCGGAGGGCTGGACCCACTGGTGGCGCGAGAACCGGGAGGCCTTCGTGACGGGGGAGCGGATCCTCACCCCCGGCGCCCCCGGCCCCGATCGCGCCGGCGACGGCCCCTCGGGGGAGGCCGACTACTACGGGATCACCGTGGAGTCCCTGCGGATCCTCTTCGTCATCGACGTGTCCGGCTCCATGGAGAGCGCCGGGAACGCGGAGGGCGGGACCCCGAAGATCGACGAGGCGGTGAAGGAGCTCCTCCGGTGCGTCGGGAACCTCGACCCCGCCTCCTTCTTCACCGTCTACGCCTTCGACGACGCGGTGCGGAAGTGGAAGCCCGGCCTGGTCCCCGCCGACGCCGCGGCCCGCGAGGGGGTCTCCGCCTGGGCGAGGGCCCTCCAGGCGGCGAGCTGGACCAACACCTACGCCGCCCTCGAGGAGGCGCTGAAGGCCTCCGCTGCGGACCCGCGCAACAACATGGGCGCGGACTACGACCGGGCGGCGGACACCATCTTCCTCCTGACCGACGGGGCGCCGACCACCCCCGGCGGACGGCCGCGGGACGCGAAGGGGAACCCCGAGTACCTGCGGGTGCTGGAGGGGGTGCGGCAGTGGAACCGGGAGAAGCGGGTGGCCATCCACGCCGTCGGCATCGGGGAGGAGATCAACTCGGAATTCCTCTCGACGCTGGCGAGGGAGAACGGCGGTACCTTCGTGAGGGCGCGGTAGGGGTCCGGCACCCCGCCGAGGGCAAGGAGGACGGCATGGCGACGGTGGCATGGGAGATTTCGGATCGCATCGCGACGGTGACGGTCAACCGCCCCGACAAGCTGAACGCGCTCAACGAGGAGGTCATGGGCGACCTCGAGCGGACCTTCGCGGCCGTCGCCTCGGATCCCGGCGTGGGGGCGGTCGTCGTCACCGGGGCGGGGCAGAAGGCCTTCGTCGCCGGCGCCGACATCGCGGAGCTCGCCCGCATGACGGCGCTCTCCGCCGTCGGGGTCTCCGCCCGTGGCCAGGACCTCATGAACGCCGTGGAGCGCTGCGGGCGGCCCGTCATCGCCGCCGTGAACGGCTACGCCTTCGGGGGCGGCCTCGAGCTCACGCTGGCCTGCCACGTCCGCGTCTTCTCGACCCGGGCCAAGGTGGGGCTCCCCGAGGTGGGCCTCGGCCTCATCCCCGGGTACGGCGGGACCCAGAGGCTGCCGCGGGTGGTGGGCCGCGGCCGTGCCCTGGAGATGATCCTGACGGGGGACCCGGTGGACGCCGAGACGGCCTTCCGCATCGGCCTCGCGAACCGCCTGGCCGAGCCCGAGGCCCTGATGGAGGAGGCGCGGAAGCTGGCGGCCACGATGCTGGCGAGGAGCCCCGTCGCCCTCGGTCTCGCCCTCGAGGCGGTCCTCCGGGGCGAGGAGTCGGGACCCGGGGAGGGGATGAAGGCGGAGAGGTTCCTCTTCGGCCTGGCGGCCTCCTCCGGGGACATGAAGGAGGGCACCGCCGCCTTCCTGGAGAAGCGGAAGCCGGCCTTCCCCGGGCGCTGACCGCCCGCGGAGGGCCCGTCACTCCCGGATTCCGGTTGTTTCCTGCCCGGCCCGGAGGGCGGGTCCTAGAATGCGGTCGCTCCGCACCCGTCGGACGGGAGGGACCGTCCCGGGCCCGGGGAGCCCCGGTCCTGTCCGGGGAGATCCCACGCCCCCGCGAGGGGGACCGGCCGGCCCCGCCGGCGAAGGAACCGGAACCATGCACGACATCGCCGTGATCGCCGGGGACGGAATCGGGCCCGAGGTGACGCGGGAGGCCCTCAAGGTCCTCTCCGCCGCCGCCGAGGTCCACGGGTTCAAGTACCGGACCGAGGCCATGCCCTACGGCGCGGACCACTACCTGAAGACAGGGGAGACCTTCCCCGACTCCGCCCTCCGCGCCACCCACGACTTCGACGCCGTCTTCCTCGGCGCCATCGGCGATCCGAGGGTCGAGACGGGCCTCCTCGAGCGGGCCATCATCTCCGGACTCCGGTTCGGCCTCGACCTCTACGTGAACCTCCGCCCCGTGCGGCTCTACGACGCCCGCTTCTGTCCCCTCAAGGACCGCGGCCCGGAGCACCTCGACTTCATCGTGGTCCGCGAGAACACCGAGGACGCCTACGCGGGCCTCGGCGGCATCCTCAAGAAGGGGACCCCCAACGAGGTCGCCGTCCAGGAGATGATCTACACGCGGTCCGGCGTCGAGCGGGTGATCCGGTACGCCTACGACCTCTGCCGCAAGCGCGCCAAGCACAACCGCCTCACCCTCGTGGACAAGGCCAACGCCATCCGCTGCCAGGACATCTGGACGCGCACCTTCGCCGAGGTGGGGCTCGAGTACGACGACGTCAAGCAGGACCACGCCTACGTGGACGCCGCCTGCATGTGGATGGTCAAGAACCCCGAGTGGTTCGACGTCATCGTGACGACCAACCTCTTCGGCGACATCGTCACGGATCTCGGCGCCCAGCTCGTGGGCGGCATGGGCATCGCCGCCAGCGGGAACATCCACCCCGGCCGCGTCTCCATGTTCGAACCCATCCACGGCTCGGCCCCGAAGTACGCCGGGAAGAACTCCGCCAACCCCCTGGCGGCCATCTGCGCCGCGGGCATGATGCTCGACCACCTCGGCGAGGAGTGCGCGGCGCATTCCGTGGAGGACGCCGTGCGGTCCCTCCTCACCTCGGGCCGCGTGAAGTCCCTGTCCGCGGGGGCGCTCCCGACGGACGCGCTCGGGGACATGGTCGTGGCGGAGCTCCGGGGCGTCAGGAAGACGGTGTCCGCGGGACGCGCCGGGAGGAAGCCCGCCGCCGCGGGGGCGCCGGCGAAGAAGGGCCGGAGGGCGGCCGCGGCCCGCTAGCCGCGGCCCCCGGTCCCGAGGCCGAGCGTGCTCCCGTTCCCCGTCGGGGACGAGAACCCGACGGCCCGCCGTCCCGTCGTCAACATCGCCCTCATCACCCTCAACGGCCTCGTCTTCCTCTGGCTGAACGTGATGCGGGGGCGGGGGTTCTTCGTGCTCTCCGACGAGGACGCCCTCGGCTGGGGCCTCCTCCCGGGGGACCCGACGCCGGCGCGCTTCCTCTCCTCCATGTTCACCCACGCGGGCCCCTGGCACCTGCTCGGCAACATGTGGTTCCTCCACATCTTCGGCGACAACGTGGAGGACAAGCTCGGGCGGGTGAAGTACCTCCTCCTCTACCTCGCGTGGGGGGGGCTCGCGTCCTGGGCCTACCTCTCCTTCGGCCGGCCCGACCCGGGCGCCGCGGGGGAGGCGGCGGGCCGGATCGCGGCGGACTGGGACCATACGCCGCTGGTGGGGGCGTCGGGGGCCATCGCCGGGGTCATGGGCGCCTACCTCGTCCTGTTCCCGAGGGCGCGCATCCGGATGGTCTGGTGGATCCTCATCGCCATCATCCCCATGACGTTCCCCGCCGTCGTCGTCATCGGCCTCTACTTCCTGCAGGACCTGGTCCTCGGCACCCTGCTGAAGGTCACCGGCCACTCCGGCGGCGTCGCCTACGCCGCCCACACCGGCGGCATGCTGGCGGGCATCGCGGCGGCCCTCCTCCTCAAGCCCTTCCTCCGCCCGGCGGCCCCCTCCTCCTGGGACAGGGACACCGGCTTCGCACCGGGCGACGCCTCCGCTCCCGTGGCCTTCGATCCCCGCCGGCCGGAGCCCCCGCGCACCATCCCCATGCCGGACCTCCGGGACCAGCTCGTCGGCGCCGTGCTCGACGGCCGCATGGATCTCGCCCTCGACCTGTACGGGCGCTGGGTCGCGGAGCCGAGGATGGAGGTCCTCCCTCCCCAGGTGGAGATCGAGGTGGCCCACGAGGTCTTCCGCCGCGGGCGGATCCTCGAATCCCTGGAGGCCTACCGCCGATTCCTCGGCAGCCATCCCCGCTCGGAGGAGGCGCCGGAGGCGAAGTTCCGCATCGGCCTCATCTACGGGAAGGCCGAGGGGGACGTCGCCGAGGCGAGGCGGTGGCTGCGGCAGGCGGTGGAGGAGCACCGCGACCCCGAGACGAGGGAGTTCGCGAAGAGGGAACTGGAGAGGCTGGGGAGGTAGAACGCGGACACCGCTCGGTGCGTCGTTCAGCGTCGTTCCGCGCCGCTGCGCGGCGCGGTTGCGCCTGGATCGGAAGGGCCGGGAACGGCCCCGGCCCTTCCGATCCAGGCGCGTTGGAGAGGCTGCCCATCGTCGAGGGCCGGGGCTCGTCGGGGGTGGGGGGCGGGTTCGCACCAGAGGGGAGGGGGGGGACGGCGGGCAAGGTGCGTGCCTTGAAGTCACCGGAACTCCGGAGGATGCACGCCGTCTCCCATGACCCCGGGTACCGATCCCGGGCATTCCCCCGAGGCGCCGGAGAGCATCTCGATTCCCCGCCTCTCCCCCTCCCCGCCTTTGACTTCCAACGCGCCCGTTTCGAGAGGGTCCGGTCCGATCCGTTCCGGACCGGCCCCTCTC
>CAYJMF010000091.1:0-5382 GCA_964370855.1 uncultured Planctomycetota bacterium
CCCCCCCCCCCCCGCCCCCCCCCCCCCCCCCCCCCCCCCCCCCCCCCCCCCCCCACGCCCGGGGACCCCCCGCACGAAGATGCGGGACCCCTACCCACCTCCCCCTCCCCGCCCTCCCGCCAATCCCCTGTAGTATGACGGAATGCGGATTCGTCCATCGTTCACGGCGGCTTCCTCGGCGCTTCTCCTCCTCCTCCTCCTCCTCCTCCTCGGCGGGACGGCCCTCCCCTTCAAGACCGTGGACGTGGGCGGCAAGCCGCAGCGGTGGCCCGGGGGGCGGCCCACCATCTTCGTGGATCCGGTCATGCTCCCGGCCCACGCCGACGCCATCCGCAACGCTTCCCAGACCTGGTCCTCGGTGCCGGGCTCCGTGTTCCGGTTCGTCCACGGCGGGTCCAGCACCTCCCCGGACGTGACGGACCACGGGAACGGGAACAGCGACCTCTACTTCGACGCGACCCTGCCCCCCTTCGCCGTCGCCATCACCTTCGCCTTCGAGACGGGGGAGAACATCATCGAGAGGGACGTCGCCTTCAACGGGACCCTGAACTGGACGACCACGGGCTCCCCCGGCGGCGCGCCGGACGTGGAGACCGTGGCCCTCCACGAACTCGGCCACGTGCTCGGGCTCCTCCACGAGGACTCCGTCCCCTCGGTGATGAGGTCCGGCGGGGACCCCTCCGTCCAGCGCCGGGCCCTCGAGGACGACGACCGGGCCGGGGTGGTCTTCCTCTATCCCGCCGGAGGCGGCGGGGGAGGGGGAGCGCCGAAGGGGCCCGACCTCTCCGCCGGGACCCTGCTGGTCACCCAGGGGGTGCCCGGGGCGGGGAGGGCGGTGACGCTCCGCGCCGAGGTGAAGAACCGATCCACCCTTCCGGCGGGCCCCTTCCGGGTGTCGGCGGTGCTCGTGACCTCGCTCCCCGCGAAGGCCTCCGACGAGGAGCTGGGCGGCCTCGACCTCCCCTCCCTCGCCGGGGGGGCGACCACCACCGTGGACCTCGACGTGTTCATCCCCTCCTCCACGCCCCCCGGCGCCTGGAGGCTCGGCTCCTTCGTGGACGCCGCCGACGTCCTCAAGGACCCGGTGCGGGAGAACAACGGGGCGGCCACGACCCCCTTCACGGTTTCCCGGGAGCCCGTGGAACTCTCCCTCGGGGACGGGTTCACGGCGGGCCTCGGGCCCTCGGGCGCCGACGGCGGCACCTGCTGGATCGGCGCGGGGACGGAGGTCCTCCTCCGGGCGAAGGGGCAGCGGGGCGTGCGCCCCCGCGTGCGCGTCCTCGACGGTCCGGGCGGGACGGTGCTGGCCCTGGCCGAGGGGCGGGCCTCGGCGAAACTGCAGTGGACGGCCCCCGCCGACGGGACGTACTTCGTGGACGTCGTGAACACCGACGCCACGGTGGGCCGATTCCGGCTCGCGACCTCCGGGCGCACCCGGTGGAAGGGGATCCCCGCGGAGGGGCCCGCGGTGCTCCCCTTCACGGCCTACGCCGGGGGGCGCGTCGTGATGAAGTCCCGGTGGGAGGGGGAGGCGCCGGTGCTCCTCTGCCGACCCCCCTCGGGTCCGGATCTCGCCTCGCCGGGCCGCACCGCGGGGCGCTCCTCCCGTCTCGGCCCCCTCGTCCCCGGCGCGGACGGCTCCCACGGGGTCGTCCTCGGGGCGGAGGGAGGGGTCAGGGTCACCCTCGATTCCCGCACCCCGCGGCCCGGGCAACTCGTGGTCCGGTAGGAGTTTCCGGCTCCCGTCCTTGATCCGAGGCGGCCCTCCGCCTACCCTGTGGGACTGAACTTCATCGGAGGTGGGAACCATGTCCAGGATCGGTATCGTCGTCGCCGCCGTGGTCGCCGCCGCCGTCGCGGGAGGCGGGATCTTCCTGTGGCAGGCAGGCCGGGCGAAGGACCGGGCCGTGGAGCCCGTGGTCTTCGCGGCGCCGGACCTCTTCCCCCCGGACACGGTGATGTTCGCCTCCATCCACGACACCGAGGCGGACTGGAAGGACCTGGAGGCGCTGCGAGCGAAGTTCGAGCCCACGGCCACCTGGTCCCTCATCGCCGGCGACCGCGGCCCCGGCTCCGGTCCCCTGGGGGCGCTGAAGAAGGCGTGGGACGAGATGGGTGCCGACGTCGAGGCCCGCCTCGGCCGGCGGCCCGACGCCGCGGAGTTCTTCCGGGTCTTCGGCGGCGACCTCGCCCTCGGCCTCTCCCCCCTCCCCAAGGGGGCCGGCCTCGGGGGCCTCCTCGTGACGCGGCTCCCCGACGAGGCGGAACTCGCCCGGTTGAAGGAGCTCATGGGGAAGAACCAGACCCTCCGCCAGCGGCAGGCGCCGCCGGCCCACGGCTACCCCGTCTGGTACGAGGAGCTCGAGGCGGGGAGGACCCTCCACTACGGGGTCGGGGGAGGCCATCTCTTCCTCTCCGACGACCAGGGGCTCCTCGACGCCGCCATGACGAGCCTCTCGGTCCTGGCCGCCGCCGGCCCAGACACCCCCCGCCCCCCCTCCCTCGCCGCGGACCCGGAGTTCAAGGCCGGCGTCCCCGGCCCCTGGGAGGAGGTCCGGGTGGCGATGTTCCTCCGCAAGGGGGCGAGCATCGGATCGAAGGTCGAGCAGATGGCCCCGGACGCGAAGGGGAGCGGGGACCAGGTGGATTCCATCCTCGCCCGCACCTTCTCCGCCGCGCCCGGGAAGGAGACGATGGCGTTCTCGGCCTCGGGGCCCTCCGGCTCCCGGGCCTGGAGCGCCTCCTGGGGGGACTTCTCCCTCCTCGGGCGCGCCTGGGAGCAGAGGCTCCCCGCGGACCTCTGCATGGCCTGGATTCCCCGCCCCGTCGCGGCCGGCGTCCGCGAGAAGGCCTTCGGCGCCGACTACGAGGCCCTGCGCTCGAAGCGTCTCTGGAAGGCCATCGACGAGCTCTCCCGGGACGGGCCGCGGCTGAAGCGCCTCCTCGGGGAGGCGATGGGACCGGACTCCGTCCCCGACGACGCGATGCTGGCCAGGATCCCCTTCGACGTCGCCCTCCTCGGCGAGGTGGGGGACGAACTCCTGCGCGGCATGGCCGAGGGCGGGGACTCCCCCCTCTGCATCGCCCAGAAGGCCTACGGGGAGAAGACCCTCCGCACGGAGATGGTGCTCGCCGTCGAGCTGGACCCCATGACCGCCGTGACCCTCGCCGCCCTCGCCGACACCGCCGCCGCGGAGATGGGGGAGGACGGTCCCGTCTCGTGGTCCCGCACGAAGGGGGACGGGCCCCCCACGTGGAGCCTCGACTTCTCGAAGCTGTTCCGCGGGGGGGACCCCGACTTCCAGGACCCCTCCCGCGAGATGACCCGGAAGATGATGGAGCCCTGGGAACCGGGCATCGTCCTCGGCAGCGGGACCCTCTACATCACCTTCGGCCCCTCCATGCGCGAGGACATCCGGGCCCTCTGCGCCGGGAAGGTCGCCCCCCTGTCCGCGGACCCGCTCTTCCTCGAGGCCATGGCCGCGGCGGAGCCCGGGGCCACGGAGATCCTCTTCCAGAGGCCCGCCGTGATCGCCCGGGCGGCGATGGACTCCGTCCGGGGCCCCCTCGACGGGATGGCTTCGGCGGAATCCTTCGATCCCGACGGCCGGGACATCGTGCGCGCCCTCCTCGGCGCCCTGGACGAGGCGGCGGGCTGGGCCGCCGGCATGCGGGCCCAGATCACCTCCACCCTCGCCGACCCGGAGCGCCGCTCCGTGACGGTGACGCTGCTCGACTCCGCGGCCGCCGCGGCCCCCCCGGCCATCGTGATGGACGCGGCCCCGATGACGGGGCCGGCGGCGCTCCCCGCGGAGACCTTCCTCCTCATGGCCTCGCGGATGGACTTCGGCCCCGCCTCGGAGGCGCTGAAGGAGGCCTTCTTCCAGGGGCTCAACGGCGGGAGGGACCGGTGGAAGCGGCTCCTCCTCGACGCTCCCAGCCCCGAGGCCGGGGAGCTGCTGGACCTCATGGATCCCCTCGCCACGGGGGTGCGGGGGGAGATCGGCTTCGCCATGGCCTACCCGAAGGACCCGTCGGTCCCCGACGGCCCGCCGACGCCGGGCGCCATTTCCGAGCGTCTCCCCACCTTCGTCTTCTACGCCGACTACCGCGACGCCGGGGTCGTGTTCGCCAACGCCACGTCGCTTCTCGGGAAGATCCACGAGGCGGTGGACGAGGGGACCTTCGAGGACGACGCCGCCGCCATGGAGGCCGGGGAGGGGCCGCCTGCCTTCGGGCTCTTCCTCGACAAGCAGGAGGCCGCCGCGGGCCCCTCGACGACGCTCCGCATGGTCGGGGCGTGGGAGCCCGGCGGGGAGTACTTCGTCTACCGCATCGGGGTCCTGCGGAGGGGGGATCGGGTCTTCTTCACGGCCTCCCACCTCGGGCCCGCGGAGGTGGCGGGGCTCCCCGGAGGGGCCTCCACCATGGAAGGGCGGATGCTGGACGAGCTCCCCGGCGGGGCGGTGCCACCGGCGTCCATCTCCCTCCTGATCTTCCGGGAGGACGGGGTGTCCGACGTTCTCGGCGCCCTGCTCGACCTCGCCGTCCCCGTGGGGCCGATGCTGACCCTCCAGGGGCTCGGGGAGCCTCCGTCCCCGGAGCGGCAGGCGGCCCACGAGGCGGGCTGGCGGGAGGGCATCGACCTCGTGAAGGACGCCATGCGGACCGGGAAGTGGCAGGTGATGGGGATGACGCGCGAGGGGGACCGCTGGATCACGGTCCGGCGGAGGGTGGCCGGGAAGTAGAGGGGTGGTAACCTCCCCCCTCCAACCAGGGAGAATTCCATGAAGACCGCGACCATCGTGACGGACAAGGGCACCATCGTGCTGGAGCTGTACGAGAAGGACGCGCCGGGGACCGTGGCGAACTTCGAGAAGCTGGTGAAGAAGGGCTTCTACGACGGGCTCAGCTTCCACCGCGTGGTCCCGGACTTCGTCATCCAGGGCGGCTGCCCCAAGGGCACGGGGACCGGCGGCCCGGGCTGGACCATCAAGTGCGAGACGGCCAACAACCCGCGCAGGCACGGCCGCGGCGCCCTGTCCATGGCCCACGCCGGCAAGGACACCGGCGGGAGCCAGTTCTTCATCACCCACAGGCCGACTCCCCACCTCGACGGGGTGCACACGGTCTTCGGCGGCGTCACCAGCGGTTTCGAGGTGGTGGACGCCATCCGGGCCGGGGACAAGATGAAGAAGGTGACGATCAGCGAGTCGTAGCGGAGGGGGATACGGTACCCGACCCGATTCATCGGGGTTGGGCGATGTCCCCCTCGCCGCGGCTCCTCGCTGTTTCGTGTGGGTTCTCGCCCGGGCGTTGCGCGCCTACCGGCGCGCGGGTCCCCGGGGTGGGGGGGGGGCGGGCGGCGGGGGGGGGGCGGGG
>CAYJMF010000091.1:5392-19340 GCA_964370855.1 uncultured Planctomycetota bacterium
GAATGGAGGCGTCCCTGAACGACGGGACGCCTCCATTACGGGACCGCAGGAGAGGAGGAGAGGCGGGGGAATCGAGACGCACCCCGGCTCCGCGGGGGGATTCCCGGGAACGGGACCCTGGATCGTGGGGGACGGCGCGCGCCGTTCGTGCCTTGAACCACCGGAATCCCGGAAGGTGCCCGCCGTCCCCTCCTCCCCCGGGTACCGAACCCGCTCCCACGCACCTGGATCCTCAGGCAGGTTCGACCCCGCCGCCTCCCTCCTCCGACGTCCCACGCTCCCGACGGGGGCGCATCGGGTCTTTTCCCGATGCGCCCCCGTCGGGAGCCGCGCGCCGGAAGGCGCGCAACGCCCGCGAGCACCCACACGAAACAGCGAGGAGCCCTCGCCGCCGGAAGCCCCGAACCCAACCCCGATAAATCGGGTCGGGTACCGTATCCCCCCCGTTGTAGCCTTCCTCCCGTGGAACCGCCCTGGTGGAAGCTCGCGCGCCTCCTGTCCCGGCTCTCCCTCCGGCTCTACTACGCCGACCTGAGGGTCGAGCACGCGGAGCGGATCCCGTCCGAGGGGCCCGTCCTCTTCGTCCTCAACCACCCCAACTCCCTCCTCGATCCCGCGGCCCTCATCGCCGCCTCCCCGCGCCCCGTCCGCTTCGCCGCCAAGGGGCCCCTCTTCCGCGTCCCCCTCCTCGGGTTCCTCCTCCGGAAACTCGGCGCCATCCCCATCGACCGGCCCGGGGACCGCGGCAGCGACGTCCGCCGCAACCTCGCGGCGCTGGAGCGCATGGCCGCCGCGCTCCGGGAGGGGGGGGCCTGCGCCATCTTCCCCGAGGGGCTGAGCCACGCCGATCCGGAGCTCAAGACCGTCCGCTCCGGCCCCGCCCGCATCGCCCTGGACGCCGAGGAGGCCGCCGGCGGGAACCTCGGCCTCCGGGTCGTCCCCGTGGGGCTCTCCTTCTTCCCGAAGCAGATGTTCCGGGGCGACGCCGTGGTCCGGGTGGGCGTTCCCTTCGAGGTCCGCGACCTCCTCGGGGGGAACCGCCACGGCGCCGTGCGGACCGTGCAGGAGCGCATCGCCGGGAGCCTCCGCCCCCTCATCCACCACCTCGACCGCGTGGACCTCGCCCCCCTCGTGGACGCCGTCGCCGGCCTCTACGCGGAGCAGAGGACCGGCCGGGGGGGAAGGCCGGCACTCCCCGGGGAGGAGGTCCGCCGCATCGCCGGCGCCGCCCTCAACCACTTCCTCGCCGCGGACCCGAAGGCGGTGGAGGAGATCGCGCGCCTCCACTCCCGCTACCTCCGCATCTCCGGACGCACCGGGGTCCCCGGCTCCGCCGTGGACTTCCACGAGAGGCCGGGCCGCGCCTGGGCGGCCTTCCTCGGCCGGGGCCTCCTCCTCGTCCTCGGCTTCCCCGTGCTCCTCTACGGGGTCCTCGGGAGCTTCCTCCCCTACCGCGTCACCTCCCGCCTCGCCGGCGCCGCGGCGCGGAGGGGGAGGGCCAACGCCACGGTGCTCCCCTTCTACCGGGTGCTCGCCGGCCTCGTCGTCTTCGGGGCGTGGTGGGGGCTCCTCGGCCTGCAGGTCCACCTCTGGTCCCGCTCCCTCTCCGTCACCGCGGTCTTCCTCGCCTCCCTCCCCGTGACGGGCCTCCTCGCCCGCGCCTACGCCACCCGCATGCACCGCTGGACGGAGGCCCTGGAGGCGCTGCGCCCCGTGATCGCCCGCCGCGGCGTGGTGCGGCGCGTCGCCGCGGCCCGGGCGGAGCTCCTGACGAAGGTCGAGGCCCTCCGCGACCGCTACGCCGCCCAATCCGGCGAGCCCCTCCTCCCGCGGGAGGAGCGGCGCGTGAAGCGGAGGATCGGCGGCTCCGTGGCCGCCGTCGCGGTGGCGGGGCTCCTTGCCTGGTTCCTGGCGGGCATGCGCGGGACCGGCCTCGACGAGATCGCCCTCCCGCCCTCCCCCTGGAAGGACCTCCCCGCGGAGGAGGCGGCCCGGGTCGTGGAGGGGGACGCCCGGGCCCTCGCGGGGACCCTGGACACCCTGGCGGATCTCGAGCGCCGCATGATCGCCCTGCGGGGGGAGATCGACGGGGGGAGGACCACCTTCTACGAACCCGCCACGGACAAGGCCATCCGCGGCCAGCTCCTCACCTACCTCTCCTGCCGCGAGGTGCTCCTCCGCCTCGCCTGGTACTACCGCGATCCCGATCGCGCGCCGCCGGAACTCGCCCTCAAGGGCTTCCTCGTCGGCTACGGCGCCGGCACGGAGCTCTGCTCGCGCGGGATGCAGTTCGTGGAGGCCTTCGACGGCTCGCCCCAGGCGGTCCGCAAGCTCAACGAGGGGGACCCGGCGGGGGAGATCCCCCCGGGCATCTGGGAGCGCATCCGCGGGAACCTCGCCGACGCCGACCTCCTCGACGCCATGGCCGCCGCCACGGCGCGCTTCGACGCGATGCGCGCCGCCGGGGGGCTCCCCTCCGAGGACCCCTGGCCCCGCGTCCTCGGCCGCGCCGCCGAGGGGGCGGAGGTCACGGCGGAACTCTCGGAGCGCCTCTGGAAGTACAAGTGGCGCCACGCCGTGGCCCGGGCCGTGGGGACCGGGGACGGGGGGCGGTACGCCGTCTCCTCCCTCGTCTCGACGTGGATCGGCGACGCCCGCCTGCGGAAGCGCCGGGAGAGGGAGGGGATGATCACGCCGGACCAGGTCGTCGCGCTCCGGGCGGTCCTCAGGCCCGGGGACATCCTCATCGAGCGGCGCAACTGGTACCTCTCCAACGCCTTCCTCCCCGGCTACTGGAAGCACGCCGCCGTCTACCTCGGCGGGGCCCCGGGGCTCGAGGCCCTCGGGGTCGCGGGCGAGCCCGCCGTGGTGTCCCGCCTGGAGGACCTCCGCCGGCCCGACCACGGGGGCCACCGCAAGGAGGTCCTCGAGGCCATCAGCGAGGGCGTCGTCTTCACCTCCCTGGAGGAATCCATGGGGGGCGCCGACGCCGTGGCGGTCTTCCGGCCCCGCCTCCCCCCGGAGAGGGTCCGGGAGGCCGTGGTGCGGGCCGTCTCGCAGCAGGGGAAGCCCTACGACTTCGACTTCGACTTCTTCTCCACGGACAGGCTCGTCTGCACGGAGGTCGTCTACCAGGCCTACCAGGAGTCCATCCGCTTCCCCCTGCAGGACATCATGGGGCGGCGGACCCTCCCGGCCCTGGACATCGTGCGGCTGTGGGCGGAGGGGAGGGGGAAGCCCGACGCCCCCCTCGAGTTCGTCGCCTTCTACGACGGCGACGAGCGGACGGAGACCGCGAGGGAGGCGGGACCCGACGAGCTGGCGGCCAGCATCGACCGCCCCTCCGTCACCCCCCTCCAGGAGGACGATCGCGGCGTGCCCCTCCTCCTCTCCCCGGCGGCGGCGGGGCTGCTCGCCATGCTCGGAGTGGGGCTCTGGGTCTTCCGGAGGAGGCGGGAGGGGGGGGAGGTATGATTCCACCCCGCGAGGGGCAGGCGGTACGGGTGCAGGACCCGCAATTCCGGGAGGGCGTCCCATGGATTCAACCGCTTCCGCGCGTCGGGCCGGTCCCGAGGCGATCAAGTCCCTCGTGGATCGCACCTCTCCCTCCGTCGTCTCCGTCATCCCCTACGACGCCGACTACAACACGCTGACCGAGGGCTGCGGCTTCTTCACGGGCGAGGGGCGCATCGTCACCAGCCGCCACATCTTCCAGGGCGCCAAGTCCGCCCGGGTGATGCGCTACGACGGGAGCGTGCACGACCTCCTCGGCATCCTCGCCGAGGACCCGGAATCCGACCTCGTGATGGCCGCCGTGGACATCCCCGATCGCATCGCCCCGCCCCTGCCCCTGGCCCGGACGCTGCCCCGGGGAGGGGAGGCCCTCGTCGTCGTGGGCGGCCGCATGTCCCACGGGAAGGACGGCCTCGCCGGGGACTTCATCGGGGCGCGGGAGTTGCCGGTCCTCGGCCAGGTCCTCCGGACGACGCTGCGCCTCGATCCCGGCATCTCCGGGTCCCCCGTGGTGAGCATGGACGGCGAGGTCGTCGGCATGGCCGTGGCCCGCTCCCTTCCCCAGGGGAGCTTCGCCTTCGTCGTCCCCGCCTCCCGTCTCGACGACCTCGCCAGCACGGAGTTCGTGAAGGTGGGGGAGCACGGCGGTTCCGCGGGCCGGGACCCGGACCGGTTCCTCCCCGCCTGCGCGCTCCTCCTGAAGGACGACCTCGAGGGGGCGCTCCGGGAGCTGGAGGCCCTGGCCGGCGCCGGCAAGAAGGACGCCGAGGCCTGGTCCGCCGTGGCCGACGCCCAGCTCTCCCTCGGCCGCCCCCGGGAGGCGATGCTCGCCGCCCGCGCCGCCGTGGGCATGGATCCCGAGGACGCCGACGCCTGGGCCCGCCTCGGCGCCGCCTGCACCGCGGCGGGCCTCCCCGGGGAGGCCGTGGACGCCTGCAAGCGCGTCGTCAAGCTCCGCCCGAAGAGCGCCCGCGCGTGGAACCGCCTCGGCGTCGCCTGCTACAACGCCGGCCGCCCCGCGGAGGCCGCCGACTCCTGCCGCGAGGCCATCCGCATCGAGCCCGACGACGCGCAGGAGCACAAGAACCTCGGCGTCGCCTACTTCGCCCTCAAGCGGTACCCCGAGGCCGCGGAGGCCTTCCGCGAGGCGGTGCGCATCCGGCCCGGCTTCGACCACGCGTGGAAGAACCTGGGGATGACCTACTACCTCATGGGCTCCTACGAGAAGTCCGTGGACGCGACCCGGGAGGCGGTGAAGATCCGCCCCGACTACGCCCGCGCCAACAACAACCTCGGGGTGGCGCTCCAGGCCCTCGGGAAGACCGACGACGCCATCGAGTGCTACCAGATGGCGCTCCGCGCCAAGCCCCGCTTCAGCCAGGCCTGGGCGAACCTCGCCTTCGCCTACGCCAAGAAGGGGATGAACGACGAGGCGGTCCGGACCTTCGAGGAGGCCCTCGCCCGGGACGATTCCGACTCCGACGCGCGGACCAACCTCGGGACGCTCCTCTGGAAGCTCAAGCGCGTCGACGAGGCGAAGAAGGCCTTCGTGGACGCCATCCGCGCGGAGCCCAAGCACGTGACGGCCCACCTCCAGTACGGGCTCCTCCTGCTGGAGATCGGGGACCGGGGCGCGGCGCTGGAGGAGTACAAGATCCTCAAGGCCCTCGACCCGGAGAAGGCCGAGGCCCTCTTCTCGAAGATCTACAAGTAGGGGCCATGGCGGGCGGGGGCCTCCTCACGGCGGATCGGCTGCGGACGGCGCTGCTGCTCGCCCTCGGCGGGGGGCTCGGGGCGGTGGCCCGCTACGTCGCCGGCGGCCTCGCCGCCCGGGCCTTCGGCACGCGCCTCCCCTGGGGCACCTTCCTCGTGAACGTGTCCGGCTGCCTCGCCCTCGGCTTCGTCCTGACCCTGCTGGACGAGCACCTCCCCGACAGCCGCGCCTGGCGGGCGCTGGTGGCGGTGGGGTTCCTCGGGGCCTACACCACCTTCTCCACCTTCGCCTGGGAGGGGAACAGGCTCCTCGCCTCCGAAGGGTGGGGGGCGGCCCTCGGCTACGCCCTCGGCAGCGTCGCCGCCGGGCTCCTGGCGGTGCGCGGCGGGATCCTGCTCGCGCGGATGGTGCCGTAGGGGGGAGTCGGCTTCCTCCGGCAAATCCCCCGGGGGGTGTCCGACCCATGGGGGACCGGGGCACCCGCCCGCGACGCCCCGGCCCGGCGGGGGGGCGTGCGCCCCCTCGAAATCGTGCGGGGGAGCGGGTGCAAGGAGGATTCCATGCGCAGCGTTCGTGCGTTCATCGCGACGGGCCTGGCCGTCGTCGTCGGCTGGGCGGCCTTCGCCCTGGTGACGGCGCAGACGGGGAAAGCGGCGTACAACCTGACGACGGTCCACCTCGGGGGCGCCTCCTCGGGGAACCAGACGGTGACCCTCTTCACCGTGCCCCAGGGGCAGGACCTCACCATCACCGACATCGTGTACGTGTTCTCCAACCAGACCGTCGGGGGCACGGGCTACCTCGAGGAGCACATCCAGGCGAGGGTCCAGGACGGCGGCCAGAACCCCAATCCCACCTGCCAGGGGAACGGCCGGGTGGAGGACTTCGCCTCCTTCCGGTGGGCGAGCGACGAGATCTGGATCACCTTCGACCAGTTCACGTCCTTCGGAGCGAGCTACAACTTCCTCGGCTCCAACAACCCCGAACTTCTGCCCGCTGACGAGGAGAAGCTCCGCGTGACGAACGGTTTCAACCAGACGGAGTCCCACCACTTCCAGACGGGGCTCGTGATCCCGGGCGGGAATACGGTCGATCTCACGACCTACGCCGGCTCCTCGCAGATCCCCCTGACGGGCCTCGTCGAGGTCCGCATCTCCGGAACTCTCCAGTAGCCGTCGCCGACGGCGGGACGCGATAGGGAAGGGGCCGGTGGTTCCCCGGAACCGCCGGCCCCTCGTACGCCAGGCTCAGAAACCGACCATCTCCTCGAACCCCCCCCAGGCCATGCGCTTCATGTCGAAGGGCATGTCCTTCGGGTCGCACATCGCCGCGATGCGCGGGTCCTTCATCACCTTCGCGTTGACCCGATCGCGGTGGGCCCGGGACCGGTAGACGATCCAGGAGAAGACCACGGTCTCCCCGGGACGGCAGCGGGCGAGACGGGGGAACGGGATCCCGCAGGGGACCTTCGCCTCATCGAGGCGGCACTCGCGGTACTCGAGGGCCCCGTGGTCCTTCCAGATCTTCGCCCCCTTCGCGGCCATGCGGCGGTAGGCGGCGAGCTTCCTCTTCGGGACCGCGAGGACGAAACCGTCGACGTAGCGGGCCATGGGCACCTCCTTGGACGGGAAGGATACCGCCGGCGCGTCCCTCCCGTGGAGAACCCGGGTGCGGGGATTCCCGGCCCCCCGCCGCCCGTCCTATCCTCGGCCGTGTCGCCGTTTCGAGGGTCGCAGGGCCACGGGAAAGGAGGCGCCATGCCCGCCACGGAAGCCGAGGTGCTCGCCGGTCTACGGGTGCTCGTCGCCGTCGCCAAGGCCGACGGCCGGGTCGCCCCGGAGGAGAGGAAGTCCCTGGAGGAGGCCTTCGCGGAGGTCAGGCTCCCCAAGGGTGTCACCCTCGACGGGATGCTCGCCGAGGCCATCGACCTCGGGACGGAGGTCGGGAGGATCGCCGACCCCGACGTCCGGGACTCGGTCTACAACGCCGCCTACACCCTCGCCAACGCCGACGGCCACGCGTCCCCGGAGGAGCTGAAGGCCCTCGACCGCGTGCGCGAGGGGTTCCGGATCCCGAAGGACCGGGCGACCCTCCTCGGCCGGGTCCTCGGGGAGGCAAAGGACACCGTCCTCCCGAGCCGCATCCGCCCCGTCGCCGATCCCGACAGGCGCGCCGCCGAGATCCGGGAGGACGTCCTCAAGTACTCGATCTTCGCGGCCATCCTCGGGGCCTTCCCGGTGCCCGGCGTCTCCATCGCGACGGATCTGGCCGTCGTGGGGCTCCAGCTGAAACTGGTCCGGGACGTGGGCCAGTACTGGGGCCACACCGTGGACGACCGGGCCGCCAAGTCCCTCCTCTACGGGCTCGGCCTCGGCACCGGCGCCCGCCTCGCGGTCACCGGCGTCGCCAAGCTCGTCCCCGTCTTCGGGAGCGCCTTCGGCGCCGCGGCGGGTTTCGGCTCCACCTGGGCCCTGGGGAAGGTGGCCGACCAGTACTTCGCGACGGGGGGGAAGGCGGAGATCTCCACCCTCCGCGACGCCTTCCGGAAGGCAGACCGGGAGGGGCGGCAGGAGTACGAGGCCCGCCGCATGGAGGTGGACGCCAGGAAGAAGGCCGCCGTCCCCACCATCGAGAAGCTCAACGCCGATTTGAAGGCGGGGCGGATCTCCCAGGCGGAGTTCGAGCGGCAGGTCGCGGAACTCGCGTAGGCGCCGCTTCGCGGCGCATCCGGAGGAGGGGCGGGCCCGCCCGACGGCAGGCGCGGGCTACTCCCCTCCCCGGTACCGCAGCCTCCGCCCCTTCCGCACCCACGGGTCCTCGCTGGAGCCCTGGAACTCCCCGGCGGCGAGGGAGAGCCGGAGCGGCGTCCCCGGCTCCGGGACGAGGGAGGCGCGGCGGACCCTCGTGGAGAAGGTCCCGGCGATGGTGTCGAGGCGGACGCGGACCCGCGGACCGGGTCCCCGGGGCGAGGTCCAGGTATACCGGGAGCCCCGCACGCGCCAGGCCCCGTCGAGGGGGGGGACCTCGGCGATGGCGGCCCCGCTCCACCCGCCCGCGATCAGCCGAAGCCCCGCCTCCCGCGGGTCGAACCCCCCCTCGCCGGAGGGGAGCGGCTCGAACCCACCGTGCACCACCGCCCGGTCCCGGTCCGCGCGATGGGACAGGACGATGTTCCCGCGCCGGATGCGGACGTCGAGCGTCGCCGGCGTCGCGGCGGTCGCGTCGTTGGACCACCCGGAGGCCGCGAAGAGGTGGAAGGCCCGGACGCGGTAGGTGTAGGAGCGGTCGGGGAGGACCGTCGTGTCGGAGTGGAACACGGCGCCGGCCGCGGTCAGGGCCGCCTGCACGACGTTCCCGTCCCCGTCCACGCGCTCCAGTTCGAATCCGGCCTCCCCCTCGGAGAGATCGGTCCAGGAGAGGTCGACGCGGCGGGAATTCACGACGATGGCGACGAGCCCCGCGGGGGCCGGGGGGACGGTGTCGATGGACGCCTCGTTGGACGGGATGGACTCGTCCACGCTCCGGACGGCGAAGACGCGATAGGTGTACCGCCGCTCCGCCTCCACGTCCGCGTCGTGGTGGCTGAGGGTCCCCGCGGGAACGGTCGCGAGTTCCGCCCACGGGGAGCCGTCCACCCTCCGCTCGATGCGGAACTCCTCCGCGTCGGCCGCCGTCAGCGACCACTCAAGGCGGACCGCCGCCGGCCCCGCCATGGAGGCGCGCAGATCGAGGACCGGGGACGGCCGCGGGTCGAACTCGAGGAGGACGAAGTCGCCGCCGGCGGTGGGCACCGCCGTCGTGCCGGGTAGTTCGGGGGAGCGGGACCAGCCGCCGACGAGGACCCCCTTCCCGCGGAGGGCGGCGGCGACGCCGCTGTCGAAGTCGGAGGCGCCCCAGCGGAAGGAGTGGAGGAGGCGCGTCCCGTCGGGGGAGACGCGGGCCACGAAGGCGTCGGCCCCGGTCCCGGCGAGGCCCGGCGGGGCCGCGGCCTCGGGGAAATCCGCGGAGCCCGTCTGGCCGACCAGGACGACCACTCCGTCGGGATCCACGGCGATGGCGGCTCCCGACCCCTCCCCCAGGCTCCCCCCGAGGTAGGTGGAGTATTCGAGGGCCGAGCCGTCGGGGGAGATCTTCGCGACGAAGAGGTCGGAGTTCCCGGCGCGGGCGGGCTGGATCGCCCCCGCGGTCACGGGGAAGTCCGGCGAATCGGTGGTGCCCGCCACGTAGGCCGCCCCCGCCGCGTCCGTGGCCACGGAGAGCTGCATCTCCGCGCCCGTACCCCCGAGGAAGGTGGCCCATCGGACGCCGGTGCCGTCGGCCTTCACGCGGGCGATCCAGCCCTCGTAGTTGGCGCTCGCCGCCGTCGGCTGCAGGGCGTTCTCGACCCAGGTGTTCCCCCAGCTGGACCCGACCACGAGGGCGTCCCCGTCGGGGGTCACCGCGAGCCCCGAGAGCGAGTAGGCGGAGGCGTAGCCGACGGCCAGCAGCCACTGGAAGGCCGAGCCGTCGGCGGGGAGGGAGGCGACCCAGAAGGCCTGCCACTTCGGCGCCCCGAGGGTCGTCGTCGCCCCGAGGATGAGCGGGGCGGTGATGGTCTCCGTGAACCCCGCGGTCCCGCCGCAGATCCGGATCGACCCGTCGGGCGCGATGCCGAGGCCCTGGATGAAGTCCCTGTCCCGGTCCCCGCCGATGTAGGTGGACCAGGGGAGGGCGTCCCCCTCCGGCGTGAGGCGGGCGACGAAGCCGTCCTCCCAGACGCCGGCGCCCACGGCCTGCGCGTCGCTGAACTGGAGGGAGGGGTCGAGGGCGTTGGCAGTCGGGAAGTCGCTGGACGCCGTGTTCCCGGCCACGACGATCCCGGCGCCGTCGGCGGCGACGGCGGTGGCCGCGTCGGTCCGAGCTCCGCCGAGGAAAGTGGACCAGGCGATGGCGCCGCTGTCCGGGTCCATGACGGTGACGAAGGCGTCGGTCTGCCCGCCCCCGTGGGTCCCCTGGAGCGGGGCCTCGAGGGGGAAATCCGTGGAGGCGGTGGCCCCCGCGAGGAGGAGCCGCCCCTCCCCGTCGAAGGCGGCCTTCAGCGCGCTCTCCATGCCGGACCCTCCGAGGAGGCGGACGAAGCGGACCTCGGGATCGATGACGAGGGGGCGCCGCGGATCGTGGCCGCCGATCCCGAACCCGGCCCGCCCGGGGCCGCGGAGGACCCAGCGGGCCGCCACGGGGACGCGGCCGCCCTCCACGTCCTGCCACGCGACGGGAGGGGAGTGGTGGAGGACGCCGTCCCCCGCGGAGAAGGAGAGGGCCCCGTCCGCCCCGACGGAAAGGGGGCCGGCCCCGGTGAACCGGATCTCGACGGTGGCCGGATCGAATCCGGGAGGGAGGACGAAGTCGCAGGCGGGGAGCCCTCCCCGGGAGGTCCAGGTGACGGAGGCGCTCCCGGGGGCGCCCTCCACCACCGTCGAGGCGTGGTGGGGGACCCGCCGGATCCACCCCTCGGGATCGGAGCCGAGGAAGTAGTTGCTGACGCCGGCAAGCCGGCGGCCGAAGGCCGCCGGCCCGCCGCCGGCGCCCCGGAACTCCATGGACACGGCCCCGCCGGGAACGAGGAGGCGCGCTCCTCCGCGCTCGACGAGCACCGTCGCTCCGCCGCCGCGGCCGACGGCGAGGACGGAGGCGGGAGCCTGGCCGGCGTTGGGCTCCCAGGGGAGGGGCGGGGAGGCGGTGGCCGCCTCCGGTTCGATGCGGGCGCGGGTCTCCCGGGAGCGGGCCCCGCCTCCGACCTCGGTGTGCCCGCCCGTCTGCAGGCCGAGGAGGCATCCCGCGACGAGGAGCATCGTCCCGCGACCGTTCCCGAACGCCATGGCCCCCCCCTTCCGCGCACCGTACCGAGCGACGTCCACCGGCAGGTCAGCGACCCGAAGGCGGGGTGGGGTTCGCAATCGGCGTTCCGCCGGTGGACCGTGCGGGCACGCGCCCCGCCGGGGGAAACCGTGCCCCCCCGGGGACGGTGCGGGGGGATTCGTGCTGTCTACGTTCCCCGGACGTGACACGCCCCGGAAGCGGGGATATGGTACCCGACCGATCCACCGGAGTCGGGGGACGGACTCTCCCGGAACCGGAACTCCCGGGCCTACCTCACTTCGGCCCACCGTGGAAGGGCGGGGGGTATGTGAGGACGATGCGGAGCGCGTCCAGGGGATCATCGGCACCCGGCGAAACGCCCCCGGACCCGAGGTTCGGCTCCGAGGCGTCCACCTGCAGGTCGTCGGCGGCGGCGCGCGGAAGGGGCGGGAGGACGAAGGTCCCGTCCTTCCCCGCGACGGCCGCGCCGCGGAAGACGCGGAGGTTGCCGCCTCCGTACCACGCCTCCACCGCGGCGCCGGGGACGGGGTTCCCGCCGGTGTCGAGGACGATGCCGCGCGGCCGGACCCCGGAGCCGAGGCGCACGGTGAGGGCCACGGGCCCGGCACCGGGATCCTCGGCCCAGCCGCTCGCGCCTACCTGGTCCCCGGCGCAGGCGGCGGCCCGGATGCCGGCGACGGCCCCCGACAGGCGCACCGCGAGGACGCACCGTCCCGACCCGTCGGCCATGCCCTCGGCCGCCTTCTCGGCGCCGACGAGGCCGCACATCCCCGAGGAGACCGCGTAGCGCGCCCCCACGACGACGCGCGCCCCCGGGGCGGGCCTGCCGGACCCGTCGAGCACCTCCACCTCGATGGAAGTCACCGCCCCGTCGGGAGGTCCGACCACGTAGTTGGCCGCGGTTCCGTCCAGGGCCTCGGCCGGTGCCGGGGGGGGAGAGGAGGGAGCGGCGCAGGCGGCGAGTACCGCCGCGGCGGCCGCCCCCAGGAATCGATGGCGAAGGGTCAACGGGCACCTCCCTGCGCATGAGACGCGAATGCCGGCGGGAAGTTCCCGGGATCCCGCGGCACACCGTCCCCCTCCCCGGGGACGGGTTCCGCCCCATTGCGGGGCCCGGCGGCGGCCCGGAGGATGGCCCCGGGGAGCGGACCCCTCCGGGCGGACGGACGCGCATGGCGTCCGCATCGCGACGGACCGGCCCGCCCCCCTTGCCCGGGGCCGCCGCATCGCCCCCCTGCGGGAGGACGCGCATGCTCGGAAGCACGGATTCAGCATCGGACGGACCGTGGGGAGAGGGGACCACGCAGCACATCGTCGGGGAGGTGGATCCGCTTCCCGCGCAGCCCCCCCCGGTGCGCCCGGTCCGCATCGGCGTCTTCAAGACGGTCCGGGACGCCGACCGCGCCGTGGAGGGGCTCCTCGCCGCGGGATTCCGGAAGGAGCACGTCTCCGTCGTCTGCTCCGACCGCGCCCGGGAGGCGCACTTCAGGGAGTACGAGCACGACCGGCCCGCGGGCGCGACGACGGCGGCCTCCGCCGGGGCGGGTGCGATCGTGGGAGGCGTCGCGGCGGGGCTGTTCGCCGCCACCATCGTGGTCGCCACGGGGGGCCTCAGCCTGGTCGTCCTCGGCCCCCTGTTCGCCGGGTCGGGCGCGGTCATCGGGACCTTCGTGGGCGCGATGATGTCCCGCGGCGTCGAGCACGAGGTGGCCGACTACTACGATCAGGCGCTGGCCGGAGGCGAGATCCTCGTGGCCGCGGAGATCGAGCACGGCGAGGACCCGGCGAAGCTCGACCGCGCCTCGGCGGCGCTGGCGGAGGCCGGTGCCCGCCCGGTGGCGCTGCCGCAGGGGTAGGCGCCGTTCACGGCCTCCATCTCCAGGAAACGCACCCCGGCGTCCGCCGGACCCGGCTGGACCCCCTCGTTGCGGACGGAGAGGCCAAGCACGTCCCGGTAGAAGCCGACGGTCGCGTTCCAGTCGGCGGCGACGATGCCGACCCATTGAATGCCCTTCACCCTCATGGGAGGATCCTCCGGCCCACCGACCCCTTCCTCCTCCCGCCGAGCAGTTCCGCACGCGACAGCTGTCAACGGGGATTGTCTTCCCGCCTCCCGGAGGACGCCGCGCGTCCCTCATCGGGCGCGCACAATGGTCGCCGGGAGGGGCAGTTAGGCATCGACGTTTCCGAACGGTAACGGTGCAACTCAAGTGCGGCCCGGGGGTTGCGGAGACTCCTCACGGACGCGACCGGGGCCCCGCCGCCGGGATGGGGAGCCGCGCCACCGGGCACCGGCGGGGGGACCTCGGAATCGGAGGTGGGTGCATGCGCACGCGCACGGCGGGCTTCGTCGCTCTGTTCCTCGGCGTGGCCGCCACGGCGGCCCTGGCCCAACTCGACGTCACCCTCGGGAACGGCGATGCCGTCCGGGGCACCCTCCTCCCGGCGGACGAGACGGAGACCTTCCGGTTCGCCTGCCCCGAGGGGGCCCGGTTCTCGGTGACGGTGAAGCCCCATCGCCCGCTGAAGAGGGTGGGCGCCACGCTCTTCGACGCCGCGGGGCTTCCCGTCGAAGGCCGGACCGGCCGCCGCCTCCGGTGGAAGGGCGTGGGCGGGGCCGACCCCGGGGAGATCCGCGTCGAGGTCACCGGCGGCGACGGCGTCGCCACCGGGGACTACACCCTGCGCGTCCGCTGGAGGAGCCCGCGGAAGTTCCACGGGTCCGCCCCCGTGGACGGGAGCGGTTCCGGTTCCCTCGCCTTCTCCGCCGACGGGGGGGCCGTCGTGGACCTCTCCGTCGCCCCCGACCGCGGCTCCGCCGCGCGCCCCTCCCCCGGGCCCGGGCCGGGCGGGGCGGGGGGG
>CAYJMF010000092.1:0-19118 GCA_964370855.1 uncultured Planctomycetota bacterium
GAGGCGTCCCCTCCGTTCGGGGACGCCTCTTCCTCAGCCGGGACCCGCGCGCCGGAAGACGCGCAACGCCCGGGGGGAATCCGTACGAGAAAGGAGCCCCCCCCCTCCCGCCCTACAGCGTCTCGATGGTCTCCCGCAGGATCTCCTCGACCGTCGTGAGGTTGTCGAAGATGGCCAGGAGCCCGCTCTCGCGCAGCGTCCGCATGCCGTCGGCCCGGGCCCGGTCGCGGATGGACGCCGTCGGCGCCGCGTCCATGATGAGCTGCCGGATGGCCTCCGAGATGGACATGATCTCGAAGATCGCCACCCGGCCCCGGTACCCCGTGAAGTGGCAGGCCTCGCACCCCCGGCCGAAGGCGAACTTCCGCCCCCCCGCGTCGGCGGCCGTGAGGGAGAGTTCCATGAGGATCTGGTCCGTGGGGTCGTAGAGGGTCTTGCACCCCGTGCAGACGCGGCGGACGAGGCGCTGCGCGACGATGCCCTCGAGGGTGGCGGAGAGGAGGAAGCTCTCCACCCCGATGTCCACCATGCGCGTCACGGCGAGGGCGGCGTCGTTGGTGTGCACCGTGGAGAACACCACGTGGCCCGTGAGGGAGGCCTCGATGGCGATCTGGGCGGTCTCCCGGTCGCGGATCTCCCCCACCAGGATCATGTCCGGGTCGTGGCGGAGGATGGATCGCAGGCACCGGGCGTAGGTGACCCCGATCTCGTCGTTCACCTGGATCTGGATGAGCCCGTCGATGTCGTACTCGACGGGATCCTCGGTGGTGATGATCTTGGTGTCGACCTCGTTGGCCTCGCGGAGGGCGGAGTAGAGGGTGGTGGTCTTGCCGGACCCCGTGGGACCCGTGACCAGGATGATGCCGTGGGGGAGCTTGAGCATCCTCCGCACGATGGCCACCTCGTCGGGCCGGAGGCCCACCTGGTCGAGGTCGAGGGAGACCACGGACCGGTCCAGCACGCGGAGCACGCAGGATTCGCCGTAGAGGGTGGGGAGGGTGGACACGCGCAGGTCCACGGGGCGCCCCTCCACGGTGAGCTCGATGCGGCCGTCCTGGGGGAGGCGCGCCTCGGCGATGTCGAGGCGGGCGAGCACCTTCACGCGGGCGATGAGGGCGGTGGCGATGTGGACCGGGGGCGGCTCCAGCTCGTAGAGCACGCCGTCCACGCGGTAGCGGACGCGGAACTCGTTCTCGAAGGGCTCCAGGTGGATGTCCGAGGCGCGGTCCCGGATGGCCGAGGAGAGGATGAAGTTGAGGAGCTTGATGACCGGGGCGGAGGTGGCGGCCTCCTCCGCGGAGAGGTCCGTGGGCCCGTCGGAGCCGCTCCTGCGCGGGGCCGCATCCTCGGGGGAGGGCTTCGCCCCGGCGGCGGACTTCGCGTAGGCCTTCTCCACGGCGGCGGCGAGCCGCGCCGGGTCGGCGACGACGGCCCTGACCTCCATGTTCGTGAGGAAGCCGACGTCCGTGAGCACCGCCGCGTTGGCCGGGTCCCCGATGGCCACGACGAGGGTGTTGCCCTCCACGGCCACGGGCAGGACGGTGAATGTCCTCGCCGTGGAGGCGTCGAGGCGGGCCACGGCGGCGGGGTCCGGGGGCCGCTGGTCGAGGTCCCAGGCGTCGAAGCCCGCCTGGCGGGCCAGGGCCAGGTGGAGGTGGCCGGGTTGTACGTGGCCGAGCCGGACGAGGATCTCGCCGAGGAGCCCCCCCTCGCGGCGCTGTACGGCAAGCCCCTCCTGGATCATCCCCTCGTGGACGGGCCCCGTCTCCTTGAGGGCCTGCCCCAGGAGCCGACGACCGCCGGACCTGCCGGGGAGGGCCACGGGCTACTTCTTCCCCGCCGCCGCCGGGTCCCCGTTGGCGGCCTTGAGGGCCGCGATCTTCTCCCGGAGCTCCTTGGGGTTCTGGGCCTTCTCGATGGCGTCCCCCTCGGCGACCTTCCCGTCCCGGTACAGCTTGAACAGGTGCTCGTCGAGGAGGAACATCCCGATGTTGCCCGAGGTCTGGATGGTGGACGTGATCTTGAAGGTCTCGTTCTTGCGGATGTGGTTCTCCACGGCGGGGGTCATGATCATGACCTCGAAGGCGGCCAGCTGGCCGCTCCGGTCCTTGCGCGGCATCAGCACCTGGCTGATGACGCAGATGATGGACACCGAGAGCTGGGTGCGGATCTGCTCCTGCTGGTCCGCGGGGAACTGGTCGATGATGCGATCCACGGTGCGGGCCGACCCCGTCGTGTGCAGGGTGGCGAGCACGAGGTGGCCGGTCTCGGCGGCGGTCACCGCCGTCTTGATGGTGTCGAGGTCGCGCATCTCGCCGAGGAGGATGACGTCGGGGTCCATGCGCAGCACGCGCCGCGTCGCCTCGCCGAAGGTGCCCACGTCCACCCCGATCTCGCGCTGGGTGACCACGGACTTCTTGTGGGGGTGGTAGTACTCGATGGGGTCCTCGATGGTGACGATGTGGAAGTCCATGTTGGTGTTGATGTAGTCCAGCATGGTGGCCAGGGTCGTCGTCTTGCCGGAGCCCGTGGGCCCCGTCACGAGGATGAGGCCGCGGGGGCGGTGGAGTAGCTGCCGCACCGTGTCCGGGAGGCCGATCTGCTCGAAGGTGAGGATGCGCGAGGGCAGGAGCCGGAGCACGATGCCCACGTGGCCCCGCTCCCGGAAGACGGACACGCGGTAGCGCCCCTTGTCCCCGTGGGCCATGCCGAAGTCGGTGCCCCCCTTCTCCTTGAACTCGAGCTGGTTCCGCTGCGGGGTGATCACCTTCATCATCTCGTCGGTGTCCGCCGGGGTGAGGGCGGGGCCGTCCATGACGCCCATGCGGGCGTTGACGCGCAGCGTCGGGGGCCGCCCCACGCGGATGTGCAGGTCCGAGCCCTGCACGTCGACGACCTTGTCCATCAGCTTGTGGATGTCGTACACGCCCACGGTCGCGTCTCCTGTCGTGCCCCCGTCGACGGGGCTCATGCCTCGGGTCTGGAACCCTCCGCCGTCGCGGCGAGGACCTCGTCGATGGTGGTGATGCCGGCCAGGACCTTCCTGACGCCGTCCTCCTGCAGGGAGACGAGGCCGCCGGACAGCCGGGCCTGCTCCCGGAGCTTCAGCGTGCCGGCGCCCTTGAAGCAGAGCTCCCGCATGCGGTTCTCCATCTCGAAGAGCTCGAAGAGGCCGACGCGGCCCCTGTAGCCGACCCCGCGGCAGTCGTCGCACCCGCCGGGGCCGTAGACGACGTATCCCTCGATCATGGCCGGCGTGAGGCCCACGGCCCGCATCTCCGTGGGGGTCGGCTCCTTCGGGACGCGGCACTTCGGGCAGAGCTTCCGGACGAGGCGCTGCGCCATGACGGCCATGACCGCCGTGGACACGAGGAAGGGCTTCACCCCCATGTCCACGAGGCGGGTGAGGGCCGAGGGGGCGTCGTTGGTGTGGAGGGTGGAGAACACGAGGTGGCCGGTCAGGGAGGCCTGGATGGCGATCTCGGCGGTCTCCACGTCGCGGATCTCGCCCACCAGGATGATGTTGGGGGCCTGGCGCAGCATGGATCGCAGGATGCGGGCGAAGGTGAGGCCGATGGGGGCGCGCACCTGGCACTGGTTGATGCCCGAGAGGTAGTACTCGACGGGATCCTCGGCGGTGAGGATCTTGACGTCGGGGCGGTTGAGCTCCTTCAGGGCCGCGTACAGGGACGTCGTCTTCCCCGATCCCGTGGGGCCCGTGACGAGGAACAGCCCGTTGGGCCGCTTGATGAGGCGGTTGAACCTCTGGTGGTCCTCGCCGTCGAAGCCGAGCTCCTTGAGGCCCACGAGCCCGCGCTCCTTGTCCAGGATGCGCATGACGATGGACTCGCCGTGGTAGGCGGGCATGACCGACGTGCGGAGGTCGATCTCGCGGCGGTCCACCTCGAGGACGATGCGGCCGTCCTGGGGCTTGCGCTTCTCGGCGATGTCCATGCGCGCCATGAGCTTGATGCGGGAGGTCAGCGGCCCCTGCAGCTCCTTGGGGGGGCCGTCCACCTCCTGGCAGTAGCCGTCGATGCGGTACCGCACGCGGACGCGGGTCGCGAAGGGCTCGATGTGGATGTCCGAGGCGCGGCTGCGGAGCGCGTCGGCGATGATGGCCTCGACGAGGCGGACGACGGGCCCCTCCTCCCCGTCGAGGTCCCCCCCCGCGGGGGCGGCCTCGGCGGCGGGGCGGGCGTCCCCGATGCCGTAGAAGTCGAAGAGGGCCTTCTTCAGCCCCGCCGGCGTCGTGAGCACCGCCGACGCCTCGATGCCGGCCCGGAACCGCAGCGCGTCCAGGGCCGCGAGCTGGAGGGGGTCGTCCATGGCCACCAGCAGCGCCCCGGCCTTGCGGGCCACGGGCACGACCCGGAGCTCCTGTACGAGATCCACGGGGATGGAGTCGAGGATCTCCCGGGAGGGGGGCGTCTTGACGGTCTCCAGGTTGACGAAGGGCAGGGAGTTCTGCTTGCAGAGGGCCCGGGCGACCTTCTCGGCGTCGGTGAAGCCGAGGGAGATCAGGGCCTCCCCGACGCGGACCTTCTTCTTCAGGCCGAGCTGGAGCGCACGCTGTACCTGCTCGGGGGTCACCCCCCCCGCCTCGACGAGCAGTTCTCCGAGGAGCTTCCGTCCAGCCATGGGCCTCCGACCAGGTTCCAGAACCGGTCCGCCCCCGGCGCGACGGATTCGCGCGCCCGCTTTCCCGGGGCGGAACCTAGGGCCGGGGGCGGGGGGAGTCAAGTATAGGGCGGGCGGGGGCGAGCGCCGCGGGGTTACGGCGCGCGCCGATTTCCTCCCCGGCCCCCCGGCGCCCGCCCTACCATCCCCTCATGGGTGTCCGGAGGACGGGAACGACGGGCCTGGGCGGGGCGGCGGCGCCCCTTGCCGCCGCCGCACTGCTGCTCCCCCTCCTCGCCGGCTGCTGCGGGCTCACCCGCGCCTCCGACTCCCCCGTCGGGAACCGCGACACCCCCGAGGCGGCCTTCGCCTACATCCGGGAGGCCTTCCGGTCGGACCTCACGGGCGACCAGTACGATTCCTTCCACAACGACTTCAGGGAGGCCAACGGCCTCTCCAGGGCGAAGTACGGCCTCGCCAGATCCCTTCGGCCGGGGCTCTTCGAGGACGCCGCGGCCCTCCTCGGCCGGGCGGAGATCGAGGCCGTCACGCCGGGCGCCGGCCTCCACCCCACCTCCGGGGGTCCGCTCCCCTGGGCGGAGGTGGTCCTCGCGCTCCCCGGGGGCGGGCGGGGGACCTTCGTCCTCGTGGACGAACCGGTCCTCCTCGTCGTCACCGACGACGGGGGGCTCGGGCTCCCCTCCCCCATCGTCCACCGCACCATGGACCGCGAGATCCGGATCGAGGACGGGAGGCTCGTCATCGCCCTCGATCGCCGCCTGCCGGTGCCCCCCGCCGACGGCTCCCGCGTGCGGCGCATCGAGATCCACCACGACTGGCTGCTCTACGGGATCCGCTCCGTGGAGGGCCTGGACCGGCTGCTCGAGCAGGTCCGCTCCACTGCGGAGGAGGCGGGCGCGGAGGAGACGGGCGGCGAAGGCGAAGGAGAACACCCTTGAGGAAGTCGAGCGGAACGGCGCGGAAGGCCCGGCCGGCGGGCACGGCGCGCACGGCGAAGCGCGTGTACTCCTTCGGCGGCGGCGCCGCCGAGGGGCGGGGCGACGCCAAGGCCCTCCTCGGGGGGAAGGGGGCGGGGCTCGCGGAGATGTCCCGCCTCGGCCTCCCCGTCCCCCCGGGGTTCACCATCGCCACGACGGTCTGCGCCGACTGGTGGGCCCGCGGCGGGAAGGCGCCGCCGGGCCTCTGGGCGGAGGCGGAGAAGGCCCTCGCCCGGGTCGAGAGGCTCCGCGGGCAGACCTTCGGCCGCGGCCCGCGGCCGCTCCTCGTCTCCGTCCGATCCGGGGCCGCCGTCTCCATGCCCGGCATGATGGAGACGGTCCTCAACGTGGGGCTCACGCGGGAGACGATCCCCGCCCTCGTGGCCGTGACGGGCAACGAGCGCATGGTCCAGGACTCCCACCGCCGCCTCGTCCACATGTTCGGGAAGGTCGTCCGCGAGATCCACGACGACCTCTACGAGGAGGCCCTCCACGACATCAAGAGGCGGCGCGGCGCGCGCCTCGACACGGAGCTCTCGGCGGCGGATCTCGGCGAGCTGGCGGAGACCTACCGCGGGATCTTCAGGGACGAGACCGGGGACGACTTCCCCGACGACGCCCTCGACCAGATGCGCCAGGCCGTGGAGGCGGTGTTCCGCTCCTGGGAGTGCGACAAGGCGCGCAAGTACCGCCGCATCCAGCGCATCGAGGGGCTCCTCGGGACCGGGGTGAACGTCCAGTCCATGGTCTTCGGCAACCGCGGCCCCAACTCCGGCACCGGCGTCTGCTTCACCCGCGACCCCAGCACCGGCGAGAACGTCTTCTTCGGGGAGTTCCTCATCGACGCCCAGGGGGAGGACGTGGTGGCCGGCATCCGCACGCCGGAGCCCATCGCCGGGATGGGCGAGCACCTCCCCGCGGCCTACGGGGAGCTCCTCCACGCGAAGGATCTCCTGGAGCGCCACTACGGCGACGTGCAGGACATCGAGTTCACCGTAGAGGACGGGAGCCTCTTCGTCCTCCAGACGCGCACGGGCAAGCGCACGGCGCGGGCGGCGCTGCGCATCGCCGTGGACCTCGTGAGGGAGAAGCGGATCACCCCCGAGACGGCGGTCATGCGCGTGGACCCCCACGCCCTCGACCAGCTCCTCCACCCGACCTTCGACGAGAAGCGGGCGGCGGAGGTCGTGGCTCGGGGGCTCGGGGCCTCCCCCGGCGCCGCCGTGGGCCGCGCCGTGTTCACGGCGGAGGACGCCGAGGCGTGGAACGCCCGGGGCGAGAGCGTGATCCTCGTCCGCGCGGAGACGAGCCCCGAGGACGTGGGGGGGATGCACGCCGCCGCCGGGATCCTCACCTCCCGCGGGGGCCTCACGAGCCACGCCGCCGTCGTGGCCCGGGGCTGGGGGAAGTGCTGCGTCGTCGGCTGCGGCTCCCTCGTCATCGACGCCCGGGCGAAGCGCTTCTCCGCCGGCGCCGCCACCGTCGTGGAGGGGGACTGGATCTCGCTGGACGGCTCCGAGGGGCGGGTGATGCTCGGCCAGGTGCCCACGGTGCGCCCCACCCTGGGGGAGGACTTCGCCACCCTCATGAAGTGGGCCGACCGCTTCCGCGGCCTCGGCGTCCGCACCAACGCCGACACCCCCGAGGACGCCCGGGTCGCGCGGGAGTTCGGGGCCCAGGGCATCGGGCTCTGCCGGACGGAGCACATGTTCTTCGCCACGCCGGAGCGCATCCGGGCCGTGCGGGAGATGATCCTCGCCGCCTCCCCCGAGGGCCGGGCCCGCGCCCTGGAGAAGCTGCTCCCCATCCAGCGGGGGGATTTCGAGGGGATCTTCGCGGCCATGGACGGGCTCCCCGTCACGGTGCGGCTCCTCGACCCGCCTCTGCACGAGTTCGTCCCCCACGAGGAGGAGCAGCAGCGGGAGATGGCCCTGGAGATGGGGGTGTCGCCCGCGGAGGTCCAGAGGCGCGTCCGCGCCCTCCACGAGTCCAACCCCATGCTCGGCCACCGGGGCTGCCGGCTCGGCATCACCTACCCCGAGATCTACGACATGCAGGTGCGCGCCATCGCCGAGGCGGCGCTCGCCTGCGCGGGGCGCGGCGTGAAGGTGCTCCCGGAGATCATGATCCCGCTCGTGGGCTTCGCCTCGGAGCTGGCCTTCCTGCGGGCCCGGGCCGAGGCCGTGATCGCGGAAGCCGTGAAGGGCTCGCGGCGCCGCATCGCCTTCCGCATCGGCACCATGATCGAGGTGCCCCGCGCCGCGGTCACCGCCGGGCGCATCGCCGAGCACGCCGAGTTCTTCTCCTTCGGCACCAACGATCTCACGCAGATGACCTGCGGGATCTCCCGCGACGACATGGCCTCCTTCGTCCCCGAGTACATCGAGAAGAAGCTCATCCCGCGGGACCCCTTCCAGGTGCTGGACCGCGACGGCGTCGGCGAACTGGTCCGCTGGGCCGTGGCCGCCGGGCGGAAGGCCCGCAAGGGCCTCAAGATCGGCATCTGCGGGGAGCACGGCGGGGATCCCGAGTCCGTGGCCTTCTGCCACGAGGCGGGCCTCGACTACGTCTCCTGCAGCCCCTTCCGCGTGCCCATCGCCCGCCTCGCCGCGGCCCAGGCGGCGGTGCGGGGGCGGAAGCGGCCCCGGGCCCCCCGCCGCCCCGCCTAGCGGGGGACCTCCACGGCCTCGAGGATCCGCCGCACGACGTCCTCGCGATCGTCGGGCCCCTCCCCCGCCGCGGCGATGCGGCTGACGAGGCGGTGGGCGAGGACGGGGACGGCCATGCGCTTGGGGTCGTCGGGGACGCAGTAGTCGCGCCCCTCGAGGAGCGCCATGGCCTGCCCCGCGCGGTAGAGCATGGCCGAGGCCCGCGGGCTCGCGCCGAGGGAGAGGGAGGGGCTCCGGCGGGTCTCCGTCGTGATGCGGAGGATGTAGTCCGCCACGGCGTCCTCCACGCGGACCCGGCGCGCCCGCTCCTGGAGATCCAGCACCGCCGCGCCGTCGAGCACCGCGGGGAGCCGGTCCAGGGCCCCGGGCTCGTCCTGGCCGTGGAGGATGCGCCGCTCCTCCTCCGGCGCCGGGTACCCGATGCGCAGGCGCAGGAGGAACCGGTCGAGCTGGGACTCGGGCAGGGGGAAGGTCCCCTCGAACTCGTGGGGGTTCTGGGTGGCGATGACGACGAAGGGGCGCGGGAGGGCGTGGGTCGTGCCGTCCACGGAGACCTGCCCCTCCCCCATGGACTCGAGGAGGGCCGCCTGGGTGCGCGGCGTCGCCCGGTTGATCTCGTCGGCGAGGACCACGTTGGAGAAGACGGGCCCCGGGCGGAACTCGAAGGTGGAGGTCCGGGCGTCGAAGACCGACGCCCCCACGACGTCCGTGGGCAGGAGGTCCGGGGTGAACTGGATGCGGGCGAAGGTGCCCCCCAGGGTCCGGGCCAGGGCGCGGGCGAGGGTCGTCTTCCCGACGCCGGGAACGTCCTCCACGAGGAGGTGGCCCCCGGAGAGGACCCCCACGAGCACCTGCCGGACCGTGGCGGGCTTCCCGACGAAGACCCCCTCGATGGAGGCGCGCACCGCCGCGAGGCGCGGATCCGGCGTCCCCGGGGAGTTCCTGGCCTCGCTCACGCCGGCCAAGGTTAACCCGCCGCGCGCGCCCTCGCCATCACCTCGTCGGGGATGTCGGCGTTGTGGACCACGTTCTGGATGTCGTCGTTGTCCTCGAGCTCGTCCACGAGGTTGAGGAGCTTCCGGGCGACCTCCGGGTCCTCCACGGGGACGGTGTTCTTCGCGTCCCAGGCGATCTCCGAAGAGGAGACGGGGAGGCCGAGCCCCTCCACGGCGGTCCTCAGGGTGGAGAGGGCCTCCGGCGGGCCGAGGACCACGAACACCTCCGGCGTCCACTCGAGGTCCGCGGCGCCGGCGTCCATGACCGCCATGAGGATCTCGTCCTCGCTCTTCCCCCCGGGGGTCCCCTCGATGATCGCCTTCTTCTCGAACTGCCACGCCACGGAGCCGGGCGTCCCGTTGCTCCCCCCCTTGCGGTCGAAGACGTTCTTCACCTCGCCGGCGGTGCGGGCCCGGTTGTCCGTGAGGCCCGTGGCCATGATGGCGACGCCGCCGGGGCCGTAGCCCTCGTAGGTGACCTCCTCGAAGACCGCGACGCTGCCCTCCCCGGTGCCCTTCTGGATGGCCCGCTTGATGGCGTCGTTGGTCATGTTCGCCGCCCGCGCCTTCTCGACGGCGTACTTGAGGCGGAGGTTCCCGTCGGGGTCCCCCCCGCCGGTCTTGGCGGCGACGATGATGAGGCGGGCGACCTTGCTGAAGAGGACCGCGCGCTTGCGGTCCACCGCCGCCTTCTTGTACATGATGTTCGCTGCGTGGGAGTGGCCCGCCATCGTGGACCTCCGGGGGAGGGGAAGAACCTCCATTGTGAGGGAGGGGGGGGCGGGGGGGGAGGATTTGCGGGCGTTGCGCGTCTTGCGGCGCGCGGGACCCGGAATGAGAGGCGACCCTGAACGCCGGGACGCCTCACAAACCGGGCCCCCAGGTGTGGAAGGGGATTCGAGACGTCCTCCTGCGCACCGGGGGATTTCAGGGATCGGGGCCCCGGGGAGGGGGGGAACGGCGGGCACCGTTCGTGCCTTGAAGTCACCGGAACGCCGCTGGGGTGCCCGCCGTCCCCCACGGTCCCGGGCCCCGATCCCGGAGGTTCCCCGCTGCGCTGAAGGGCGTCTCGAATCCACCGCCTCACCGCCGGTCCCGGAGTTGGGGACCTCTCCTCCGTCCGAGGATCCACCGGGCTCCGACGGGGATCAGTCGAGTTCCCTGACCACCCGGAACCCCACATTCAGGAACCGATCCGAAGGCGAGTTCCAGTTCCGCACGGCACACCCCAGAAGGGCCGCCGCATTCGTGCAGGCTCCCCCCTTCACGACGCGGGAGGTCCGGCGCCTGTCGAGCCACGTCGACGTCCACTCCCACACGTTCCCTGCGGCATCGCCCATCCCGTAGACGCTGACGGCGGTCGGAAAGGTGCCGACGGGTTCCGCCTGAGGGGACCACTCTCGGCTGTCCCTGCACCTCGCCAGGCTTGCATGCTCCAGTTCGCCCCACGGGAATCGTCGTCCGTCCACTCCTCGAGCGGCCTTCTCACGCTCTGCTTCGGTGGGGAGCCTCACCCGCCTTCGGTCCAACGCCGACCTCCACGTGCAGTATGCGTCGGCGCTGGCCGCATCGATGACGACGACCGGCACCTGCAGAAGGTACTCCTCTCCGAGGAGGCCCAGGAAGTGCTGGTGAGGGACTTCATCCCGGAATGTCGGGTGCGGGCCGTAACCGCCCTTCTCCAGGCGCTCCATTCTCATTCTCGGCAGGCGCTCCCTCGCCGCCTCCCCTCCGACCTCCTGCTCAAGGGCGGCCAGGAACTCGGCGTACTGGCCGAAAGTCACGGGGTAGCGGCCTATTGCGAAGTCGGGAAGGTCCCTCGTCTCCGATTCCTTGCCCTCCCCGAAGGCGAACGTCCCCCCCGGCACATACACGAACCCTTCTCCAATCTCGACTTCCTTCCTCAACCTCACGTGCCCCGTCCACGAGTGATTCCTGGTGACATGGACCGGGTAGCGGACGTCCCGGTACCCCCGCATCTTCAGGACGCAGAGGTAGGACCCCATGGGCAGTTCCCTCGGCCCCACTGGCGTCTTCCCGAGAGCGACCCCCTCCCCTTCCCTCAGGATTCCGTGCCAGTCCTCGTACCTGTGAAGTACGACCTCAGCGCCGGGGGGCTCCGAGGTCAGGAAGAGGGAACCCTCCCCCGAGATGACCCGCGCCAGATTCGCGTCGTCGTAGCGGACCATCATGTCGAGAGCGTAGTCCGCCTCCTCCCTGTTCCCCTGCTGCTCCGCGTCGGCGAGCCGGGCCCGCCAGAGACTTCCGAGGGCCTCACGCGCGGCTGCATTGCTCTCCTCTGCCAGGAGGGCCGCCTCGAGATAGGTCGTCGCCCGCGAGAATGCCTGCAACATGGCCCTGCGGGTTGCGCGGACTTTCTCACGCGCCTCCAGCATGGGGAGGCACTCCTCAACCCCCTGACCGGGAAGGAACGTCCCGGCCTGCTCCTTGGCGATTCGCTCAGCGGCAAGGAGCTCCTCCTTCAGCCGGTTGTAGTTGGCTGCGGCGCCGAGCGTCCCCTGCAGAACCAGCTTCTCGGCGATCTCGTGGGCCCTCTCCTTCTCTGCGGTCCCGTCCAGCCACTTTCTCAACGCCATCCCCAGATCCCTTGCCGAGGCGGGGCGCCCTGCGGGGTCGACCGTCAAGCAGCGCTCGCAGAGGATGGCGAGATCCTCCGGCACCGGCCGCCTGGTGTTCCGCGTCCGAACGGAGGGGAACTCGCCCCTACGGACACGGGCCAGGAGGCCCACGCCCTCGAAGGCCATGTGGAGGGTGAGCATCTCGTAGAGGATGCACCCCAGGGACCAGACGTCACTTCGCCGGTCCATCGACGTCACCCGCCCCATCGCCTGCTCCGGACTCATGTAGGGCACCGTCCCCTTGATGGAGCCGTCAACGGTCATGAGGCCGGCGTCGGTGCCCTCGGTCCCCACCTGCTCCTCCGGGTCCACCTTCTCCCCGCGGACCCTGGCGATACCCCAGTCCATCACGTGCACCTCGCCGAAGTCCCCCAGCATGATGTTCTCGGGCTTGAGGTCACGGTGGAGCACACCCTTCTCGTGGGCGAAGTGCAGGGCCTCGCAGATCCGCTCCAGGACCGTGGTGAGGCGATGGAGGGTGAACTCCTGTCGGTACTCCTTCCTCCCCACGAGGAGGTTGTGGAGGACGTCCCGCAGAGTCTGTCCGCGGACCAGCTTCATCGTGAAGTAGGGACTGCCATCAGGAGTGAGCCCAAGGTCGTGGACGGGGGGGATGCCCGGATGCTCCAGCTGGCTCGTCGCCTGCGCCTCCGCCACGAACTTCACCCGGTGCTCATTGAGCACGGCCATGCTCCGCTTCATCACCTTCATCGCGATCTCACGGCGAAGGTCCCGGTCCTTCACGAGGAGTACCTCCCCCATTCCACCGGCGCCGATGGTGGCGGAGACCTCGTACTTTTCCCTGGGCTGCCGCGTGCCTTCCGGGTCCGAGACCTGCGAGACCTGGGTTGCGGTCCCACCCTCGATGGAGGTGATGACGCTGTCCCGCCCGAATGCGATGTCGGCCATGCCACTCCCTCCATGCGTTCCCGAGACTCCCGATGGTAGCCGCCGGGCGCGGGTGGGTCACGCGAGAGTCGGATGCCCCCGTCTGAGGGCTCCTCACTGGATCGTGTGGGTCGGTCCCGGTCGTTGCGCGCCTCCAGAGCGCGGGTCCCGGAAGAGGGTGCCTGCCATCTCCCCCTCCCCCGGGCCCCGATCCCGGTGATTTCCCGGTGCGCATGAGGACGTCTCGAATCCCCCTCCTCTCCAACGATCCCGGAAGGAGGAGGGGGAACACGGTACCCGACCCGATTCATCGGAGTCGGGTTCACGACTTCCGGCCGGGCGGAAGCCCATCGCCCAACCCCGATGAATCGGGTCGGGTACCGTATCCCCCACGCTCAAGATTCTGCTCCCCCCCCCTCCTCCTCCCGGAGAATGATCCCCTTCCCATGAAGCTCCTCATCCTCTCCCGCAGTCCCACCATCTACTCGACGCGGCGCCTCCTCGAGGCCTGCGACGAGGAGGGACTCGACGTCGTCGTGGCCGATCCCCTCGACCTCGCGCTGCTCCTGCCGTCGGCGGGCCGGCCCTCCATCCACAGCGCCGCCCACTCGGTGCAGAACGTGGACCTCGTCATCCCCCGCATCGGCACCACCATCACGGAGTACGGGCTCGCGGTGCTCCACCACTTCGAGCTGATGGGCGTCCCCGTACTCAATCCCTCCGCCGCGGTCTACCGGGCGAGGGACAAGCTCCGGAGCCTCCAGGTCCTCGTCGAGCACGGGGTGCCGGTCCCCCCCACCCTGATGGCGCGGAGCCCCGACAGCATCGAGTGGTGCATCGAACAGCTCGGGGGGCCGCCGGTGGTCCTCAAGCTCCTCCAGGGGACCCAGGGGGTGGGCGTGATGCTGGCCGAGTCCGTCACGGCGGCGGAGGCGATCCTCGACGCCATGTGGGGGCTCAACCAGAACATCCTCGTGCAGAAGTTCATCGCCGAGAGCAGGGGGAAGGACCTCCGCTGCCTCGTGGTCGGCGACCGCGTCGTGGCGGCCATGCGGCGGGTGGCGCGGGCCGGCTCCTTCCGCTCCAACATCCACCGGGGCGGCCGGGGCGAATCCGTCCATCCCCTCCCGAAGGAGCTCGAGAGGGTCGCCGTGGCGGCGAGCCGGGCCATGGGGCTCAACGTCTCCGGCGTGGACCTCCTCGAGGGGAAGGACGGCCCCCTCGTGACGGAGGTGAACGTCTCCCCGGGCCTCGAGGGCATCGAGGCGGCCACGGGCAAGGACCTCGCCGGGGCCATCATCCGCTTCGCGAAGAAGTTCGCCGCGCGGCCCCGCCCCCGGGCGGCGAAGGGGGGGAAGTGAGATCGCCGGACCCCGTCCGCCTCGAGACGGGGCGGCTCGTGGTCCGGCTGCCCCGTCACGAGGAGGCCGCCGCGGTCGCCCGCTACTGGCGGGAGAACGAGGCCTTCCACGCCGCGTCGAGCCCCCTGCAACCCGAGGAGTTCTACGGCGAACCATTCTGGGATCGGCGCATCCCCGTCCTGCGCGCGGAGCACCGCCGGGGGGAATCCCTGCGGCTGTTCCTCTACGACCCGCGCGAAGCGCGGGTCCTCGGCCACGCCTCCCTCTCCCGCATCACCCGCGGCGTCTTCCACGCCGCCAACCTCGGGTACTCCCTTGCGAGGAAGGCCGAGGGCCGCGGCCTCATGACGGAGGCCCTCGGCGCGCTCCTCGCCCACGCCTTCGGCCCCATGGGGCTCCACCGCATCGAGGCGAACCACCTGCCCTCGAACCGCCGCAGCGCCGCCGTCCTCCGCCGCCTCGGGTTCCGCCGCGAGGGGCTGGCGCGGGAGTACCTGCTCATCGCCGGCCGCTGGCAGGACCACGTCCTCAACTCCCTCACCAACGGGGAGTGGGCACCGCCTCCCCCTAGTCGAGGTCCCAGGCCTGCCACGAGGAGGGGCCGGAGCGCTCCTCGCCCTTCTCCCAGCGGGCCTTCCCGTCCACCAGGGGAGTCGAGACCGTCGCGCACTTCGTGAAGGGCTCCACGCCGAGGATCCCGGGCGAGAGCCACACCTGCCAGAAGGTCGTCTTCCCCTCCGTCACGAAGGCCCCCGCGTCGAGGAGGACCACCGTCTCCCCCTTCCTCCAGCCGGAGCCGCCCCATGTCTCCACCACCGCCTGGAGCGCCGGCACCTTCCCCTTCCTCGGCACCACGGTGATGCGCCGCGAACCCGACGTCAGCCGCGAGGCCTTCGGATCGGGATCCGAGAGCACCTGGATCCCCCCCACCGTCCCCGGCGCGAGGTAGCCGCCGAAGGTCAACCCCCCCGCCGCCTGGCCGACGCTGGAGGAGGAGCCGCCGGCGAAGATCCCGTTCCCGGTGCGCACCCCGTCCTCGTCCTTCCCCGTGAGCCGCGGCCGCTCGAGCCACCCGAGGAGGAACTGGGCCGCCTCTGCCGACGCGGGGCCGGCGGCGAGGAGGGCGCCCGGGGGGAGGCTCTCCTTCGACGGGATCTCCCGCACCTCGGAGCGGGGGTGTTTCGCCATGGCCCGCGCGAGGGGGGCCGAGGGCCCCTTCGCGTCCGCCGATCCGACGACGAACCCGAGGGGCCGCCCGTCCCAGCGCACCACCGCCGCGGCGCCGGGGACGCCGCAGCCCGAGGGATCCGGCGCCACGCCGTAGACGGCCCGCACCCGCTCGTCCTTCTCGGCGAGGCAGAGGGCCACGGCCATCCCCGCCCCGGCCCCGACGACGCCGAGCTTCTTCCCGTCGGCGAGGAGGTCCCCTCGAAGGTGCTTCACCCCCGCCTCGGCGTCGAGGAGGCAGCCCTTCCAGAGTTCCGGGTCCTTCGCCTCGGCCCTCGGACCGAGGTCCGCCTCCCCCTGGGTCCGGCTCCCGCCGTGGCCGCGGAGGTCGATGGCGAGGAGGGAGAGGCCCTTGCGCGCGAGGAGGCGGCCCGTCTCCTTCCAGCAGGAGCGGTCCCCGCCCTCGGCATGGAGCGCCAGCACCGCCCCCTTCCCCTCCCCGCCGCCGAAGGGCTCGTAGAGGGTCCCGGCGAGGTGGACGCCGTCGGAGGCTTCGAGGGAGACGTCCTTCGGCTCGGGGGGCTCCCCGTATCCCTCCGCCGCCGCGGAGGAGGGACCGGCGAGGGCGCAGGAAAGGGCGGCGGCGAGGAGGAGACGGAAGAGGTGGAGGGGAAGGGCGCGGGTCCTCACCGCTTCACCGGACCCAGGACCAGCCGAGGTCGTGGAGCACGGGAGCGGGGCTCTCCCCGATGACGGCGAAGGTGTCGCTCAGCTCGATGGAGACGTGGGTCGCGTCCCGGTGCTCCGGGGCCACGGCGACGTCGAAGGCGAAGGACTCCCCCGGGGCGAGGACCTTCAGCCGATCCGCGGGCACCCGCCAGCCCCTCCAGCCCCCCAGGGGCCCGAGGTCGAGCTTGAGGTAGGTGAACTCCTTCGGCCCCCCGGGGACGCCGGTCACGCGGACCGGCAGGTACTCGGCGCAGACGTAGCGGAAGGCGACGGGATCGAGGGCGGCCTTCCCCTTCCCCTTGAAGGTGAGGGTGAGCCGGAGCCCCTCATCCGTCTTCTCCGAGGAGAGGTGCCATGGGCTCGCCGGGTCGGCCTCGGCGTAACTCGGGATGGGGCACCGCACGCCGGACCAGGCAAAGTCCCGGCCCAGGTCCCTCGCCGTGGAATCCCCCCCCCCGGGGGGGGGCGAGACGTCGAAGGGGCCCGGCTCCCTCCCCTCGAAGGAGAGGTTCCCCGCCCGGAGGTCCTCGTCGAGGCGGCGAAGGAGGAGGGAGGCCGTCGGGTAGGGGCCGAGGCGCTCCCCCGTGGCGTTCACGGCCACGTCGTTGGAGGAGAAGATCATGTGGGCCTCGCCGTCGCGCCACCCCATGTAGAAGAGCCCGTAGGCCCCCCGGTCCACCCACTCGGCGAGTTCCGGGTCGCCGGCGTCCAGCGCGGCGGTCCAGGCCCCCACCACCCGCCGCATCCGCTCCCCCTCGGGGAACTCGCGGGAGAAGTGGGCGAGGAGGACGAGGCGCACCATGGAGAGCACGGCGCTCCGCTTCCCCCCGGCGTCGGCGCCGTCGTGGCGGTCGCAGAGGATCCCCGAGGCGAGGCGGAAGCCGACCCCCCGGAGCACCGCCTCCTCCTCCGCCCCCTCGAGCTTCCCCAGCTCCTCGGAGAAGGCCGCGGGATCGATTCGGCAGAGCCCCTTGGCCGCCGCCTGGAGGAGGGGGATGGCGGCCTCCTTGCCCTCGGCCACCTTCGCGGCGAGGGGGGCGATGCGCGCGCGCAGCGCCGCCGCGGCGTCGGGGGTCCCCGCCCTCCCCACGGCCCGGGCGAGGCCGGCGTCGGCGGGGTCGTCCTCGAAGGCGCGAAGGAGCAGCGGGCGGTTCCCGGCGTCGGCGCCGCAGGCCTCGCCGAGGCCCAGCAGGAAGGACTCCTTCTCCGGGTCGCTCCAGTCCTTCATGGCCTCCCCGTCCAGCATCTTCACCAGGGCCTTCACGTCGGGGCGCGGGGCCTTCCGCCACTTCCCCCCCTTGAGGAGGGCGGCCATCGCGGGACGGGGGTCCGGCCCCTCGCGGTCCCAGCCCTTCTCCCCCATCACGCGGGGGCGCTCGCCGCTCCCGCCGGGCCGCACGAGGACGAGCCCCCCCACTTCGCGGACGACGCCGGGGGTGGCGCCGAAGCCGATGCTCCCCTTCGGGACCGGCGGGCCGGAGGGCTTCTCGAGCCCGTAGAGGTACTCGGCGACCTGGCGGATCCCGTTGCTGTAGTCCGTGGCCGGGTGCTTCACCCCGTCGGAGCGCTTCCACGCCTCCTCGAGGAGGGCGCGAGTGGCCTTCTCCTTGCGCTCGAGGATGCGGCGGGCGAGGGTCGTCGGCGAGGGGCCCTCGTAGTCGTCCCGGATCCCCTCCTCTGCGAGGGCGATGAGGGCGCCGAGGTCCCCCTTCGGATCCCCCCCGTCCCCGGGAGGGGGAGGGGCGGCGGCGGGCGCCATCGATGCCGCGACGAGCAGGAACAGCGCCGCGTTCCGCGGGACGCCCATGGTCCACCTCCGTCCGCATCCTAGCGCCGCCGGGGGCCGGGGGAAACGAAGCGGGGCGCCCTTCCGGGCGCCCCGCGGGAGACCTTCGATGGTGTGGAGGCTAACGCTTGGAGAACTGGAAGCCGCGCCGGGCGCCGCGACGGCCGTACTTCTTGCGCTCCTTCATGCGGGAGTCGCGGGTGAGGAGGCCGGAGACGCGCAGGGGCTCCTCGTAGGCGGCGTCGATCTTGCGGAGCGCGCGGGCGAGGCCCATGGCGATGGCCCCGGACTGGCCCGAGGGGCCGCCGCCGCTCACGGAGACGAACACGTCCACCTTCTCCCGGGTGTTGAGGAGCTTGAGGCCCCCCTCGACGAGGTTGCGGTCCTGGAGCAGGGGGAAGTACTCGCCGAAGGGCTTGCGGTTGACGGTGATCTTCCCGGTGCCCTTCCGGATGCGGACCCGGGCGACGGAGGACTTGCGGCGGCCGGTGCCCCAGGCCTCGCCCGCGGGGGGCAGCTTCTTCACCCGCTTCGGGGCGGCCTCGAGGACGACGGCGTCGTTCACTTCCGCTTCGATGATGTCGGCCAAGGCGAGTCCTCCTGCTTCGGTGTTCGGACTAGGAAAGGGTCAGCGGCCGGGGCCGCTGCGCCTGGTGGTTGTGGTCGGCGCCGGGGAAGGTCTTGAGCTTCGTGAGCATGGCCTTGCCGAGGCGGCTCTTGGGGAGCATGCGGCGGACGGCCCCCTGGATGACGCGATCCGGGTGGGCGGCGAGCTGGTCCTTGTACGGGATGGCCCGGAGGCCGCCGGGGTACCCGGTGTAGCGCAGGTACTGCTTGACCTCGGCCTTCTTCCCCGAGAGGCGGATCTTCGAGCAGTTGATGACGACGACGAAGTCGCCGCAATCGACGTGGGCGGTCCAGTCGGGGCGGTGCTTCCCCTGGAGGACGCGGGCCACGCGGCTAGCGAGGCGGCCGAGGGCCATGCCGTCGGCGTCCACGAGATGCCAGTGGTGCTTGACCTCGGCGGGCTTGGCGGAGAGCGTGAGCATCGTCATCGACTCCTTCGCGGTCGTCGCGTTCGAGAGGCGCCGTCGTTCCGGTGATCCCCGGGGCGTACCGGGACCGAATCCCGGGGCGCCCCTGGGTGGAAACCGTGGATTGTAGGGCGGGGAGGGGCAGGGTCAAGGATTCCGGGGGGCTGGGGGCTGGCGCCCCCCCCCCCCCCCCCCCCCCCCCCCCCCCCCCCCCCCCGCCGCCCCCCCCCCC
>CAYJMF010000093.1:0-4978 GCA_964370855.1 uncultured Planctomycetota bacterium
GGCAGGCCTTTGGCCGAGTTATCCACAAGTTAATTGGAAAGTTGGGTGCGTCCCCTTTGCTCCTCCTCCTCGGGTGCGCGGGGGGGGGGGTGCCGGAGGCGGTCATCGAGGAGCCGGCCGCGGTGGTGGGCATGGCGGAACTCGACCTCGCCATCGAGTGCGATCGGCTGCGGGTGGTGGCGCCGGAGGGGATGCGGGAGCGGGTCCTCGGGCCGGCGGCGGGCGTGGCGGGGCCCTGGGAGGTGCGGGTGGGGAGCATATCCGTCCGCGTCCGCGAGGTGTTCCCCGAGATCCGATTCGAGGGGGAGGACCTCTCCCTCGTGGCCGAGGGCATCGTGAAGGTCCGTCGCACCACGGGCCGGCTGCGCAGCGACGAGGGGCCCTATCGCACCGTCCTCCTCCGCAACGGGAGGATGATGGCCCGGTGACCATGCGCCTCACCGTCCTCGGCTCCGGCAACGCCGTCCCCACGGCGACCCGCGGCTGCCCCGGCCTCCTCCTGCGCGCGGGGGGGGAGACGGTGCTCCTCGATCCCGGCCCCGGGGCCCTGGCCGCGGCGGCGCGCCACGGGGCGGGGCCCGGCGCCATCACCGCGGTCCTCGTCTCCCACCTCCACCTCGATCACCACCTCGACCTCGCGGCCCTCATCTTCGCCCTCCACGAGCCCCGCTTCCGGGATCGCCCGCCGCTGCGCGTGCTCGGCCCGAAGGGGCTGCTCCGGGTGTACGGGCTCTGGCGGGAGGCCTACGGGAAGTGGATCGAGCCCGCGGGCTGGACCCTCGACATGGAGGAGGCCGCCCCCGGCCCCCGCGCCCTCGGCGGGCTCCGGGTCGAGGCCGTGGAGGTCCCCCACGGCTCCACCCCCGCCTTCGGGTGGCGGATCCGGGAGGAGGAGGGGGGGCCGCTGCTCGCCTTCTCCGGGGACACCGGCGAGGGGGCCGGCGCCGCCGCCTGCGGCCGGGACGCCGACCTCTTCGTCCTCGAGTGCACCCTCCCCGCGGGGGAGGAGCCGGTGAAGCACCTCACCGCCGCCGCCGCGGGCCGGGTCGCCGCCGCCGCCCGCTGCCGTCGCCTCCTCCTCGTACACTTCTCCGAGCGGGTCGACGGGACTCCCGTGGAGGAGGCGGTGCGCGCCGCCTACGGCGGCCCCCTCGTTCTCGCCCACGACGGCTACGAAACCGGAGTCTGATCCCTTGATCGCGATGCGACGCACCGCCGGGCCCGCGGCGGCGGCCCTCCTCCTCGCGCTCCTCTGCGGCGGCCCCGTCCCCCGGGCCGGGGCGGACCCGGCCACCCTCGACGAGATCGTGGCGGCCCTCGTCGCCTCCTCGGGCCTCAAGGCCCACACCGTGGCCGTGTCCGTGGTGGACCCGAGGGACGGGACCGTGCTCGCGGACCACCGGGGCCGGGAGCCCATGACCCCGGCCTCCTGCATGAAGGTCGCCACCACGGCGGCGGCCCTGACGACCCTCGGGCCGGACCACCTCCTCCGCACCCGGCTCCTGGCCGTCCCCCCGGCCCGGGGGGGCGATCCCTCGGTGGTCCCGGGGGACCTCTGGCTCGTGGGAGGCGGCGACCCGGGGCTCTCGGAGCACGGCCCCGAGGGATCCACGCTGGCCGCCCTCGACGGCTTCGCGGCGCAGGTCCCGGCGAAGGGGATCCGCACCGTGCGCGGCGACCTCGTCCTCGACGCCTCCTGGTTCGACGGCCCCCGCGTCCACTCCACCTGGACCGACGTCGGCCCCGCGGCCCGCTGGTACGCCGCCGAGGTGGACGCCCTCACCGTGAACGACGCCTGCGTGGACGTCACCGTGGAGCCCGGGCCCGGGGGCGGCCGCATCTCCCTCTTCCCGGAGACGGGCCTCGTCCCCGTCGTGAACCGGGTCGCCGTGACCGCCTCCCGCAAGGAGCACGGCTTCGGCTTCCTCCTCTCCGCCGAGGGCAACACCCTCCAGGTGTCGGGGAAGGTGTGGACGAAGTCCGCCGGGGCGACCCTGCCCGCGGCCATCCACGATCCGGCGCTCCTCTGCGCGGAGCAGGTGGGCCGGGCCCTGGCCCGCGCCGGGGTGAGGGTGACGGGCGTGATCCGCCGCCCCCGGGACGGGGAGGCGGCCCCCGGGGGGGCGGCCCTCCTCGCGGAGCACGGGACCCCCCTCTCCCTCGCCTGCGCCGTGGCCAACACGCGGAGCCAGAACCTCTGGGCGGAGACCCTGCTGCGCGTGATGGGGGCGGAGAGGAAGGGGGAGGGCTCCTTCGAGAAGGGGGCCCTGGCCGTGCAGGAGGCGCTCCGTCCCGCGGGCGCGGAGGTGGCCGCGGACCTCCGCGTCGTGGACGGCTCCGGCCTCTCCCGGGTGAACGAGGCCTCCGCCCTCTCCCTCGCCCGGATCCTCGCCCACGCGTGGAGGAGCGGGGCGAGGGACGCCTACTTCGGCGGCTTCGCGCGGCCCGGCACGGGGACCCTGGACGACCGCTTCCGGGAGAAGCGCTTCGAGGGCCGGGTCTTCGCCAAGACCGGGACCCTCACCCGGGTGTCGGGGCTCGCCGGCCTCGCCCTGGGGCCGGGGGACCGGCCCTTCTGCTTCGCCGTCCTCGGGGACGGGGTGGACGTCTCCCGCGCCCGCCGCCTCCAGGACGCCGTGGTCTCCGCCCTGGCGGGGGGGCGCTGAGTGGCCGACCTCTTCACCCCGGGGCGCGGCGACCTCCCGCCGCCGGCGGAGCCGCCCCTGGCGGAGCGGATGAGGCCCCGGACCCTCGAGGAGGTCCTCGGGCAGGACGAGGCCATGGGCGAGGGGACCCTGCTCCGCCGCCTCGCCGGCGAGGGGAAGATCCCCTCCCTCCTCCTCTGGGGCCCCCCGGGCACGGGGAAGACGACCCTGGCCCGCCTGCTGGCGGCCCGGGGCGGCCTCGATTTCACGGCCCTCTCGGCGGTGACGGGCGGCATCGCCGACCTCAAGAAGGCGGTGCAGGTCGCCCGGGCCATGCGCGCCGGGGGGCGGCGGACGCTGCTGTTCGTGGACGAGATCCACCGCTTCAACAAGGCGCAGCAGGACGCCCTCCTCCCCCACGTGGAGGACGGGACCGTGGTCTTCGTGGGTGCCACCACGGAGAACCCCTCCTTCGAGGTGAACGCCGCGCTCCTCTCCCGCTGCCGGGTGGTGGTGCTCCGCTCCCTCGACGAGGGGGCGCTCCGGGCCATCCTCGGGCGCGCGCTCTCCGACGCGGTGCGGGGGCTCGGAGGGCGGGGCCTCGTCGTGGAGGAGGGGGCGGCCTCGCTCCTCGTCCGGGCCGCCGACGGGGACGCCCGCCGCCTCCTCAACGCGCTGGAGGCCGCCGCCGCCGGGGCGGGGGAGGGGCCGGGCGCCGTCGTGACGGAGGCGCTGGCGCGGGGGGCCGTGGAGCGGGTCCTCCGCTACGACCGGGACGGGGAGGAGCACTTCAACATCATCTCCGCCCTCCACAAGTCGCTCCGCGACGGGGACCCCGACGCCGGCATCTACTGGCTCGCCCGCATGCTCGAGGCCGGGGAGGACCCGCTCTACGTGGCCCGGCGCCTCGTGCGCTTCGCCTCCGAGGACGTCGGCCTCGCCGACCCTCAGGCGCTCCCCCTCTGCCAGGCGGCCAAGGAGGCGGTCCATTTCCTCGGCATGCCCGAGGGGGCGCTGGCGCTGGCCGAAGCGGCGGTCTACCTGGCGCTGGCGCCGAAGTCCACGGCCGTCTACCGGGCCTGGGGGGAGGCCGCGGCGGCGGCCCGGGAGACGGGCTCGCTCCCGGTCCCTCTGCACCTCCGCAACGCGCCGACGGGGCTCATGAAGGACCTCGGCTACGGGAAGGGCTACCGCTACGCGCCGGACGCCGCCGACGGCGTCACGGGGCAGGAGACGATGCCCGCGGGCCTCGAGGGGCGGGAGTTCTACGTCCCCCGGGAGGTCGGATTCGAGCGGGAGATGCGCAAGCGCCTCGACTGGTTCCGGAAGAGGCGGGACGAGGTGCGCCGGGGGGAGGGGACGGGGGAGGGGAGGGGCCCATGAGCGGGGAGTACGCGAGGGAGCGGGAGGCGGCGGAGCGCATCGCGCGCCTCGCCGGGGAGGAGATCCTCCGCCACTGGCGCCCCACGGGGCAGGAGAGCTACGGCGTGAAGGGCCGGCCCCGGGACCTGGTGACGGAGGCCGACCGGGCCGCCGAGGCCCTCATCCTCGGCCACCTGCGGCGGGAGTTCCCCGGGGACGGGATCGTGGCCGAGGAGACGAGCCCCGCCTTCCTGCGCGCCGGCCGGGTCTGGGTGGTGGACCCCCTCGACGGGACCGTCAACTTCGTCCACGGCATCCCCCAGTTCTCCGTCTCCGTGGGGTTCATGGAGGAGGGGGTGCCGAAGGCCGGCTGCGTCCACGGGCCGGTGCTCCGGGAGACCTACGTCTTCTCCTTCAAGGGGGGGGCGACCCTCGACGGGGTGCCGCTGCGGGTCTCGAAGCAGGCGGACCTCACCCGGGCGCTCCTCGTCACGGGCTTCCCCTACAAGCGCAACGAGGACCCGCGCAACAACATGGACAACTTCGTCCGGCTGGCGCTCCACTGTCGCGGGGTGCGCCGCTTCGGGAGCGCCGCCCTGGACCTCGCCTTCGTCGCCGCGGGGCGGCTCGACGGGTACTGGGAGCAGTGGCTCTCCCCCTGGGACGTCTGCGCCGGCATCGGCCTGGTCATGGAGGCCGGCGGCATGGTCACGGGCATCCATGGCAAGGGGGACCCCGTGGAGGGGGAGACGATCCTCGCCACCAACGGCCGGATCCACGCTCAGCTCGACGGGATGCTAAGGGACGTTCCTTACTAAGTAACTAACTCCGCTACCATCCCACGGATTGCCGAGGGTGCCCGAAGGAGTTAGTTACTTAGTAAGGAACGTCCCTGCCTTTCGCCTTTGGGCCGCCGCGGGGGGGCGGCCGCCCGGCGGGGGGGGGGGGGGGGGGGGGGGGGGCCCGCGGGG
>CAYJMF010000093.1:4988-18970 GCA_964370855.1 uncultured Planctomycetota bacterium
GCCTTTCCCCCGCCTCTCGCCCCCCCCCTCCCCGCCGATTCTCTTTGCCGTTGACACCCCCCCTCCTATCGTGGAGGGGTTGGAGGACTCCGGGCCGGGAGATTCGATGCAGAACCCCTCCGCACCCCTCATCGTCCAGACGGATCGCACCATCCTCGTGGACACTTCGGCCCCGGGCTACCCCGAGGCGAGGGACGCCCTCGTGCGCTTCGCCGAGCTGGAGAAGTCCCCGGAGCACTTCCACACCTACCGGATCACCCCCCTCTCCGTGTGGAACGCCGCCGCCTCGGGGATGTCCTCGGAGGCCATGGAGGAGGTGCTCCGGGCCCACGCCCGCTACGACCTCCCCCGCAACGTGGCCAAGTTCCTCCACGACACCGTGGAGCGCTACGGCCGGGTCCACCTCCTCCGGGAGGGCACCCGGATGTTCCTGGAGAGCGAGGATGCGACCATCCTAACTCTCGCCTGGAACAATCGTTACGTCCGACAGCACCTCCTCTCGGAGCCCTCCGGGAACAGGGTCGAGGTGGACCCCGCCCTGCGGGGCCACGTCAAGCAGGCGATGATCCGCCTCGGCTACCCCGTGGAGGACCTCGCGGGGTACGTGGAGGGGGGGAGACTCGACATCGCCTTCCGGACCACCCGCCTCTCCGGCTCCCCCCTCCGGATCCGCCCCTACCAGGAGGAGGCCGTGGCGGTCTTCCACGCCAACGGCTCCGCCCGGGGGGGCTCCGGGGTGGTGGTGCTCCCCTGCGGCGCGGGGAAGACCGTCGTGGGCATCGGGGCCATGTGCAAGGTGCTCCGCAAGACCCTCGTCCTCACCACGAGCCTCACGGCGGTCCGCCAGTGGCGCTCCGAACTCCTCGACAAGACCGACCTCCCCCCGGGGATGGTGGGGGAGTACACCGGCGAGGTGAAGGACGTGCGCCCCGTCACCATCACCACCTACCAGATCCTCACCTACCGCCGCTCCCGGACCGAGGCCTTCGTCCACTTCGACCTCTTCCGCGCCTCCGACTGGGGACTCGTCATCTACGACGAGGTCCACCTCCTCCCCGCCCCCGTGTTCCGGGTCACGGCGGAGATCCAGGCGCTTCGCCGCCTCGGCCTCACCGCCACCCTCGTGCGCGAGGACGGCAAGGAGGAGGACGTCTTCACCCTCATCGGGCCGAAGCTCTACGACGTCCCGTGGAAGGTGCTGGAGCGCCAGGGCTGGATCGCCTCCGCGGAGTGCACGGAGCTGCGCGTAGGGATGGACCACGACCTCCGCGTCCGCTACGCCGGCTCCGACCGGAGGGAGGCCTTCCGCATGGCCTCCGAGAACCCCGCCAAGCTCGTCGCCCTCAAGCGGGTACTCGCCCGCCACGCCGGGGACCGGGTGCTGGTCATCGGCCAGTACCTCGACCAGCTCGTCTTCTACGCGAAGGAGGTGGGGGCCCCCCTCATCACCGGACGGACCCCCCAGAAGGACCGGGACCACCTCTACGGCGCCTTCCGGGACGGGACCATCCCGCTGCTGTTCGTGAGCAAGGTGGGGAACTTCGCCATCGACCTCCCCGACGCCAACGTCCTCGTGCAGGTCTCCGGCACCTTCGGCTCCCGGCAGGAGGAGGCGCAGCGCCTCGGGCGCGTGCTGCGTCCGAAGAGCGACGGGTCCACGGCCCGCTTCTACACCATCGTCTCCCGGGACACCGTGGAGCAGGACCCCTTCGCCGAGAAGCGCCAGCGCTTCCTGACGGAGCAGGGCTACGCCTACTCCATCGTGGACCTGGAGCGCTCCACGCTCCTTGCAACGGAGGACGCCGCCCGGTGCTGAACCTCAAGAGCTTCCTCGAATCCAAGCGCGTCTCCGAGCTCCAGGAGTTCCACACCTTCTGGTCCGACGGGAACGGGCAGGCCCCGGGCCGCCGGGAGGAGCTCCTCGACGAGCTCTCCCGCATGATCCGGGACCAGGCCCGCGTGGGGACCCGCCTCAAGCTGCTGGCGGAGAAGCCCCTCACGGTTCTCCACCTCCTCGTGCGCTCCCGGGAGTTCGCCTCGGACCTGCCGGGGCTCGTGAAGGCCTCCGACGGGGCCCGCCTCGAGGGCTACGAGGTGGAGGCCGCGGCCCGGGCGCTGGGGAGGCGGGGCTTCCTCGACGTGCTCCGGGATCGCCACTGGACCCGCTACGGGCGGGAGGTGTACGCCGTCCCGCGGGAGCTGGCCGACGCCATCTCCGTGCTCCTCATGGAGGACCGCAGGGGCGCGCGGGAGGTGTTCACCCTCCGGGGCCACCTCGACGCCCTCCCCGCGGCCCGCCGCAGGCGGCTGCTGCGCAACCTCGGCATCGAAGAGTCCCTGGCCGGCGAGGAGTCCGCCGCCATCGCCGGGCGCATCCTCGGGGAGCGGCGGGGGCCCGCGGTCTTCGAGGCGGTGGGGGCCGAGGACCTCCGCGATCTCCTCATGGCGGCGTGCAGGCAGTGCGGCGGCATCGTCCCGAAGACGCGCTACAAGAGGGACCTCGGGGCGCCGGTGCGCTGGCAGCGCAAGCGCTGGCAGCGCTTCCTCGAGGAGAGCGGCCTCGGCACGGTGACGACGCTGGGCCTCGGCGAGTGCGGCGTGGAGCTCGAGGGCGAGACGACGGTCATCTTCTCGGAGGTGGTGGAGAGGGTGCTGGCGGGGCTCCCCGTGGACGAGGCCCACGTGGACCGCGTGGCCTCGGCCCGCGTGGACCTCCTGACGGACCTCTCCCACTTCCTCCGCTACGTTGCCGCCCACCCCATCCGCGTGACCCACGGCCGCACCATCCACCGGGCCGCCTACGGCCGCATCCTCGAGGGTCTCACCTTCCGCGAGGACGCCCTGGTGGAGCGGACCGAGGTCTTCCAGGTCATCTACGATCTCGCCCACTCCCTCGGCCTCGTGGAGACGGGGGAGGAGCGGATGCTCCAGCTCACCCGCCTCGGCCAGGGCTGGGACGGGGTCCCCCTTCCCCGCAAGGTGCGGATGGTCTACGACCAGTTCCTCGACGAGCGGAGGGCCGACCACAGGGACTTCCACGAGCGCCCCCTCCGCCGCCTGCTGGCGGGGCGGCTGTCCCGGGTTCCCGCCGGGGAGTGGGTGGGGCTGCGGGCCCTCCCCTTCCTCAGCCGCAACGACTACCTCGCCGGCATCGAGGAGGAGGGGGTCCGTGCGGCCTACCGCAACCGGTTTCAACAGACCTTCGACCCGCCCCGCGAGGAGCCCAACGATCTCGCCGAGGCGCTGGTGGACTGGATGATCGGCCGCCTCTACCTGCTCGGCCTCGCCGACGTGGGCTTCACGGGGCAGGAGCCGGCGGCGGTGCGCCTCACGGACCAGGGGCGGCGGCTGCTGGTGGGGGGCGAGGGGGCCGAGGACGAGGCGGGGAACGGCCACGCGGGGGGCGGCGGCGACGGCGCGGCCCTCGCGGCGCGCCCCCTCGTGGTCAACCCGGACTTCGAGGTGCTCCTCCTCCCCGAGGGGGACGTGAACGAGGTGGCCCACACCCTGGATCGCTTCGCCCGGCGCGTCCGCTCCGACGAGGTGACCCGCTACCGCCTGCAGCGCGAGGAACTGGAGCGGGCCGTGGTGCAGGGCATGCAGGTGGACGAGATCCTCGCCTTCCTCGACGGGCGCTGCCGGACGCCGGTCCCGCAGAACGTCTCCTTCTCCATCCGCGAGTGGGGGGAGCGGGTGCGCTTCGCACGCCAGCGGGACGCGGTGCTCCTCGAGGTGGACCGCGAGGACGCCCTCGACCGGGCCCTCACCCTGGAGCAGGTGCGGGGGCTCCTCATCGCGCGCCTCGGCCCCAAGGTGGCGGCGTTGCGGGGCCCCCTCACGGACTTCAAGACCCTGGAGGCGCTGAAGGCGCTGGGGGTCTACCTCCGGGGGTGAGCCAGGGAAACCTCCGGAGAAAAGGGGAAATGTGGAGTGTGACGGGAGGTTTTACGCTCGGGGCAACCCTGGCTTTTCGGTTCCCGGAACAGGGCACAGGATCCCCGGTGGCGGCGGGGAGGCGGAGCACCATCGCGGCGGGGTCGTGACGGACGTCAAGCGGTCGGGCCCGGGTGGCGGAACGGCATACGCGGAGGTTTCAAAAACCTCTGCCCGCAAGGGCATGTGGGTTCGATTCCCACCCCGGGCACCACTTGCAGGACAAGGGGTTACGGCGGATTCCCCGAGAGGATGAGAGGCCCGCGGCGGCCGCCTTGTCCATTCCCTTGTCCATGATCCCCTTCCTGAGGCCCTACTCGGCCTTGCGGCGGACGTCCTCGGCCCGGACCCGGAGGAAGGCTTCGATCTTGTCCCGGGCGAGGGTCCCCGAGTTCTCGGGGCAGTGCCCGGCGTAGCGCAGGACCATCACGAGGCTGGAGTGCCCGAGGAGGGCCCGGAGGTCCCCGAGGGCGACCCCGGCCCGCGCCGCCGTCACGGCGTAGACGTGGCGGAGGTCGTGCCAGCGGAGTTCGGGGAACCCCGCGGCCCTGCGGGTCGCCTCCCAGGCGAGGCGGGCCTCCCGCGTGAAGTCGGCCTCCCCGCGGGTGTCGATCTTGCCGAGGTCCCGGAACACGAGGTCGGGGACGCGGGGGCCGGCGTGGTCCCGCTCCGCCTTGAGGGCCTCGATAGCCTCCCGCCCACGGCCGGTGAAGGGGACGGTCCGGGGCTTCTTGTTCTTCGACGTGCGGATCACGAGGACCCCCCGATCGAGGCCGACGTCCCGCCACTCCAGCCGGAGGAGCTCGCCCAGGCGGAGGCCGGTGTCGAGGGCGACGACGACGGCGCCGCGGAGGGATGCGGGGGCGGCGGCGGTGAGCTTCTCCTGCGCCTCCAGGTCGAGGAACGGGGGCTCCCGGAGTTCCTCCTTCGTCCTCGGGATGCCCTTGCAGGGGTTCTCCCGGCAGAGGCCGAGCCGCTCCGCCTTGCGGAAGAGGGCGGAGAGGATCGACAGGGACCGGTTCCGGGTGGCGACTCCGATGCCCCTGGCCTCGGTCCTCTTCACGAGGTACCGCTCCACGTCGGCCCGGTGGATCTCGTGGAGGTATCGGCCGGTGAACACGGGGAGGACCTGCCTTCGGAGAAAGGTCTCCTCGTGGGCAATGGTCTTCTCGTTCTTCGCGCCGCGGAAGGTCTCGGCGTAGCGGGCGATGAAGTCGTCGAACCGGGTCTCCTCGACGGGGCGGAGGCCGAGGATCGCGTGCTTGGTGATCTCGCGCTGCTTGTTGGAGAGGAACCGGTCCGCGTGATCCCACGTCGGGCCGACCTTCTCCTCCCTCATGCGGCCGTCCTGCAACCAGCGGGCGTAGTAGTTGGGCCCGCGCTTCCGGATGGTCCCGAAGGACCGCCTACGGCTACGGCGTGCCATCGCTGCCTCCCTTCATCCATCCCTCGACGTAGCGGCGGGCGAGCCCCCCGGGTTCCGTGAACCCGGTCTCCCATCGGGCGACGGTGGACAGGGCGACCCCGAGGGCCTCGGCCGCCTCCACCTGGGAGAGGCCGCGGGCCTTTCGTGCCCGGTAGAACCGGAGGGCGAAGCCCTTGCGGGCCCCGCTCCTGGTCCTCGGCCTTCCCCGTCCGCGCTCCTTCATGGGCCTAATTATAGCACGGTGCGGCGGCCGGTGGATCGATTCAGGTCCTTGTCCTCGATGGCGGGGCGTTCGCGGGCCTTGAGGGTGTCGAGGAGGGAGGCGAGGAGGAAGACGCGCCTGCGCCCGATCTTGACGCAGGGGAGGACGCGGCGGCGGGCCAGGCGGAGGGCCTCGCGGCCGGAGGCGAGGCCGAGGAGGCGTGCGCAACCGTCCGCGTCGAGGACGGGAGAGTAGGGCCCCAGGGCGGTGGGGGAGGGGCATCGGGGGGCGTCGTCGGTCACGGTCCAAGTCTCCGCGGACCTGCATCGGACCGCCCGGGTCTCCCCGGGTCGCCGGCGGCGGCGTCCGATGCCGTGCCGGGTCCGTCGTCATGTGGTTCCACTGCAAGGGCGCCAGCGATGGCCTGCGCCGTCGGCCACGTCCCCCCGGCCGCTCTGGCCTCGAGGAGCGCGGCCTCCACCTCGCGGAGGGCGCCGAGGAGTTCCAGCCGCCGGGCCGGGGAGGGGGTTCGATCGGCCTCCACCGTCAACCGCGCGGCCCGCCTCCACGCGCCGGCGACGCGGCCGAGGGCGGGCGTAGGCTGGCGGGCCCCGTTCATCGAGCCTCCCCCTCCGCCGGCGCTGGCGGGAGCTCGTAGAGGAACGGATCGCCGTGCTTCCCCGCCCCCGTCCTGGTGACGCGGCCGGCGCCGAAGAGGGCGCGAAGGGTCCTGGCGAAGGCGGCTGCGTTGCCGCCCACGGCCATGGCGAGTTCATCCCGCGTCAACCGCCGGCCGGCATCCTGAAGGGCGGTGAGGATGTGCTCCTCCACCGACTCCCGGCCGCCCCCTCGCGCTTCAGGGGCGGGGGCCTCCACCCCGAGGGCCCGGAGCGCGGCCCGGGCCTTTCGCCCTCCCTGTACCCACTGGCCGCCCGCGACCTCCCGCAAGGTCGGTACATGCCCGAGGGCCACGGCCGCCGTCAGCCGAACCCCCGGCTTCGGATGCGTGAGGAGGTCCCGAAGTAGCCCATCCTCTCCCGCCCGGGCGGCGGCCTCGGCGAGACGCCCGTCGGCGAGGGTCTTCCCCGTCTCGTCCACGAAGCCCGTCAGGGGCTCCAGCCCCTTCGGCCCGGCAAGGCCCCGGACGTGGAGGAACTGGCGGGCGTCCATGACCTCGAGCCGCGCCTCCTGACGGCGGGCAAGGGTCAATGCGTGGTGGAGGCGGGCTCCCTCGGCCCCCGCAGGAGCGCCAGGGCCGTGGGCCATCACGGCATGGTGGGCCCGCACCGAGGCCTCCTGCCGGGCCTCGGCCAGGCCGTCGGCGTTGAGGGGGGGTAGGACGAGAACTCGTCGGATGGTCGTCATGCCCGCCCTCCGCGCCGGCGCTCGGGTCCGCAAGCCCGGATCCCGGCTTCGATTCCGCCGGCGTCCAGAGCGTCGATGATCTTCCTGATGGCCGTCCGGGCGAGGAGGGCGGCCGGCTCCTTCCCCGCCGCCACGGCGCGGGCATGGAACCTGAGGGCCCGGGCGATGGCCCTGGCCTTCCGTCCGTGCTTACTCAGTCCCCATCCCCGTTCCCGGGCACGCACCACGTCGGGATCCTCGGTCTGGCGGCGGGGGGTCATGGGTTCCTCCTCTTCGGGGAGTCTGAGGGGGTCCCGGGGGTCACCGTGGCCGTGGACTCCCCCCCCTCCCCCCTCCGCTCGCAGGTCCAGGGTCGGATCGGCATCACTCGTTCGCTTGCACCCCCCCCGAAGGGGGTGCGAGCGTACGAGCGATCGACCCCTCGCGTTTGCGCGCAAAAACGAGCGATGCAAGCGATGCGAGCGATACCCCTACGCACCATCCACCCCCTCCGGATTCCGCCCCCGCCACCTCACCGGACCTGCCTTGCCGCCGCCGAACCTCTCCAGGCCGGCGCCTTCGCCGAACTTCGTCAGGGCGTCCCGGACCTTGCGCTCGGATACCTTCTGCCCCGTCGCCTCCTTGATTGACTTGATGATCTCCTCGTAGGTCGCCCCCTCCTTGCCCGCCCCCAGGACGACAGGAACGACCATGTCCATGCAGACCGCCGTAGGGGGCCTCTTCTCGGCCTGAACCTCGAACCGCATGGTCTCCGCGTTCAAGGTGAGCAATAGGGTCTCCGGCGCGGGGCCGGCGCGGAGCGTGAAGGTGGCCTCCCGGATCCCCTCATCCCCGGCCTCGAGGGTGAGGATGGCGCCCGCGAAGGCCGGGAGAACCGTGCTCCCCCTTCCGCGGCGGGCGGATCCCCGGCGGCTGTGGTCGGAGAGCTTCGAGGTGTGATGGACGGCGATGACGGCAACACCGGTCCGGCGCTGGAGTCGCTTGATGGACCCGAGGAACACCTTCATTGCCTTCGCGTCGTTCTCCTCGAGGGTCGCGGAGAGTTCAGCGAGGGGGTCGAGAACCACGACGTCGGCCTTGACGTTCCGGATGGCCGTCTCCAGGACCGCGAGCCCTGCGACCGTGGTGAGGTCCGGATTGGCCTCCGTCGGGAAGAGGAACACGAGCCCCTCGGGCACCATCTCCTGACCAACCAGCGTCCGCAACCGGTCCTGGGTCAGTGCCGGCCCCCCCTCGGCGGCGACGTAAAGAACCCGAACCCTCCGCTCGATCGGGAAGTAGCCGAGGAAGTCGTCGGCGTAACCGCGCGCCATCCCAAGGACGAGGTCGAGGACGAGCAGGGACTTCCCGAGCTTTTCTTCGCCCTGGACGATGAAGAATCCACCGGCTCCGAGGAGCCCGCTCCCGAGGATCTCCTCCTGCTTTGGGAGGTTCGCGGCGAGGAGGGAGGGGGCCGTGAAGGTGGAGAATTCCTTGGGGCCGGCCTCCGTCGCCTCCCGCCGCAGCCGCTCGAACTCCACGGCGCCATCGTCGAGGACCTCGGTGAGCGACACACCCCGCTTCTTCGCCGCCTCCAACCCCCGAGAGAGGATCTCGATGGCCCGCTGGCGGATGGCGTGCTCCTTCAGCCTCGAAGCTTCGGGGAGGAGGTTGGCGCTGGTACACGCCCGCGAAATGATCTCGGGAAACAGGGCGCTCGCGTCCTTCCCCAATTGTCCGCGTCCATCCATGGCACGGCGCCAGGAAGTGAGGTTCAGCCGCCCGTCCTCGTGGAGGGAGGCGGCGGTGGAGTAGAGGAGCCGCTCCGGGCCGTCGATGATGTCTTCCGGGGGGAGCATCAGGAGGACGGCGGTTACTTCCTCGGTTCGCCCTTGGGTGCTCGCGAAGAACATCTCCGCGACGACGTTTTGGGCGGCGTCTCGCGGATTCCAAGTGGGGTCGGTCACCTCGGGCGCCGGGGGCTCGGATGCCGGGATGAAGATTGCCGGTCGTGTCGTTGGCGGCGCCTTTGCAGCGCCCTTTGCTCGGGCCGGCTTCTTGGTGCTGGAGGCCGCGGCGGGCGGCGGTTCCGGGGCGGGGGCCTCGCGGAGTTCCTCCGCCGACGGTTCCACCTCCGGCTCCGCGGCGCTGTTGTCCACGGCCGGCGGGGGTTCAGAAGCCGGGAGCGGCTCCGCGGGCCTCGTGGGCTCCGGCGCCGCAGCGAGGTCCCCGAACAGCTCATCGTCGCCCCCCGCAACCTCCCCCGGCACCGGGCCGGCCGCCTCCCTGGTCCCGCCGGACGGTGCCATCGCGAGGTTCGTGAACAGCTCGTCGTCCCCCGGGACTGGGCCGGTCGGCGCAGGGGTAACGTCGCCCTTCGGGTTCACGGTGGTCACGGCAGAATCCTCACTGTCGGCGCGGGCCCCGCCCCCTTGGCCAGCCAGGCGCAGTCGCCCTCGTGGAAGAGGGGCGCCACCTGAACCAGCCCCGGGCGGATCACGGTCTCGGCGGTGGCTCCGCAGGCGGGGCACGTGATCGAGATGGTGGGCGTGCTCATCGTCCTCCCTCCAGGCGGCGCCGGCACGACGGGCACCGGCTCCCGTCAGGGCCGGCGGGACGGGAGCAATCGGGGCACCCCTTCTCGACCCGCTTCCGGAGAAGGGAGAGAACCTCCTCCACGTTGAAGAACCTGCGCCCGGAGGGGTCGCGCCAGCAAGAGACCCACCCGCGCCTGTCCCAACGACGGAGGGTTTCGACAGAGAGGCCGACACGACGGCTTGTTTCGCCAATCGGACTGAGCACGGGGGGGATGGTCACGGGGGGGATGATCAGCCATGCCCATCCTTGCCGAGGATGACAGTTAGGTCGGTCGGTGGAGTGTCACCCCTGTTGGGCGAGGACAGGAGACCGGAGAGAAGCGGACTTCCCCCGCGGTCGCACGGTCACCTTCGGATGGAGTGGAAGGCCCACGTCGGCGCGAACACGGGCGACCCAGGTGCGGGCTTCCTTGAGGTACCTGCGAATCTTCCGCTCCAGCGAGTCCTCCTGCACTCCCCCAACCTCGTCCGGGAGGAACTCCTTGGCGAGCATCTTCCACGTTGGCCGGGGCATCCGATGTTCAACAGCGTCGAGCATCCCGAAAGCGACATCGATCCCGTCATCCCGCACCCTGGCGGGCCTCTTGGACGGTCGCACACCTCGAGCCCGCCTCAGGTCAGATACCGCGCGAGCGATTTCCTGGTCCGACTGGCTCAGATCGATCACAGCGACAACCGAGGTGAGCGAGTCAGGCTCCATCCCCGCAGCGAAGCGGGCGTAGACCTCCTTGGTCCGAGGATCGCTCCCAATGAAGCGGTCGAACATCGGCGTCCCATCGGTGTCGCCCATCTTGAAGCACGTTCTCATGCTGACGGGCCCGTCCACCTGGATCCGGAGGAAGTGCTTGGCGATGGTGTCCAACGGCCGGATCGCCGCGGTCGGGTAGAGACTCGGGTGAGTCTGCCCGATGCCCGGCCTCCTCTCGGGATGGGAGGCGACCTCGCGCCCGAGGTCATCAGGATCGGTGGGCGAGACGATGGACGGAATCTGCCACCGGGCCCGAAACGCCTCTTCGATCTCAATGGCGCCGATCGCATCCTCCATCTCCAGCAGGTGCCGCACCTTCACTTGGAGCCCCTGCCACTCTTCCCTGTACTCGGGGATGAACCTCAGGGCGAGGACTCGAGGGAGGACCGCCCTCTCTTGGTGGCGAAGCTCCTGCGGCGTCGGCTTCCGTCTCTTCTTCATCGTGGCACCTCTCGAAGCGGGGCGGCCGGGCGGGGTGCCACCGCCGCTCCGGCCGCTCTCCGCGGGACGCGCCGCGACCGTCGCCGCGGCAGGCGGAAGTCTACAACACGATTTGGGCTTGTCACGGGGGGGGCACTACGGGCGGTGACTCATGGGGCATCGGCAAGGGCATCGGGACCCCTTCCCCCTATGGGCGGATCAGATTGTCACCACGGACGCACCCGCGGAGTCCGATTGACGTCCCTGCGTGAGGGGGAGGAAGCCTAGTCAAAGAAGCCGCCGTAGAACCCGGCCCTCTTGAACTTCGTTACAGAGAATCGAAGGTACTTCTTCGATGTCGCGTCCGTGTTGACCCCCAAAAGGCCCCGAAGGTCACCATTGTCATCCAGGAAGCCGATCTGAGGGCTGTCGGCACTTGAGACCCGAGCCCCGAGGCGCACGTTCCCCTCGTCGTCCAGGAGGCTGAGGTGAGGGGTTCCGTCATTCGAAACCCCGAAGTACCCACGCACCTGGCCCGAAAGGTCCACCAGTTCGAACCTCGACGCCGTGATGGTCTGCCCCGCGGAGGCTTCCGAACGCCCCGCCGATGCCCCAAGGAAGGCCCCAAGGGCAAGTACCACGAGCGCGCAGCCGCCCCACGCCCGTAGGCGGCGGTTCGCCCTCTCCACGCGCTCCACCCTCGCCTCCAACTCCTCGATGATCCGCCGCATGCGACACCTCCGCTGTGGTTGGCCTACTCGTCCTCTCTGGCCTTCTCTTCGGGATCGCCGGGAGACAGGCCGCGATTCAGGAAGTCTTCGATGTCCTCCGCGGAAGGGGCCACCTCTCGCTCCGGGTTTCGATGTTCTCCACTCTCGCCCTCACGTTCGAGTGGCTCTACAACGGGAATGGGTCCAGGGCCCTTCTCCGCCCTCCTCCGAGAGGCTTGCAGTGCTTCCTCCTCTTCGAGACGTTGATACTCCTCCTCCGATTCCGGAATCGGTGCCCATGGTCCCCCTGGACCAGTCCAGCACGTTCTCCCTGTGATGCGGTCCATCCTGTAGGCGACCCCGTTACCTGCTACCTCCATCGCGTACCACTTGAAACCGAGGGTCCGGAGCGCCAAGGGGACTCCGACCAAGATGAGCGCGACAATGAGTGCCTGCCTGGTTCGAGTCTCCATGTCACTCCTTCCGCCGTGCCTCGCCTGTCCCTTGAGCAGACCACCTACTTCCTCCGGCCGCGGGCGCCGCTCGGGCACTGGTGCTATGTATACAGTGTAGATGACTTTGCATCGCACAGCCAGTCTCTTGGCGTGCGAACATCCCCCTTACGCCAGTTTGGCACCGAAGTCCGACGGCTCCGGACCGAGCGTGGACTGTCCCAGGAGGCTCTGGGTTACGAGGCCGGGCTACACCGGACCTTTGTTGGGGCCGTCGAGCGAGGAGAGGTCAACATCTCCCTCGTGAACATCCTCCGGCTGGCCCATGCCCTGCGCGTCGCTCCGGCTGTCCTCCTGCGCGGATTGAAAGCTCAACGATAGGACTTCATCCTTGCGAGAGCGGCGTCCCCGAGGGTGGAGGTGCCCGTCCATCAATGCCTGGTCCAGGGGAATGATCGCCCGACCGAACCATGCGAGCCCCTTCTAGGCGGCCGGTACACCAACGTCCGTGAGGTCCGGCGCTGGCGAGGAGGATCTCCCCTTCGCTCCCAAGTACCCCGCCGCGCTACACTTCGCTCCTGCTCCATGCCGTGTCGTTCCTCGCCGTCCAGCAAGGAGTACCAGGTGACTTCCACGGATGAGGTTGGTTACTGCGGGATCTGCCGGCGGGAGATCCACCCCGGGGAACCCTCGGCGCTCCAAGGTGCCCGCGTGGTCTGCCTCTCCTGCGTGACTCTCCCCGACCGGTCCCGCGACCTCCTCAGCGCCGCCACCGGGGCCCTCACGGCGGAGGCAGAGAAGCGGCCACTGCGAGCCTCCAACCTCTCCCGCGAGGAGGTGCTACAGGTCCAGCTCATCGCCAGGAGGAACCCGGGCCTGAATGAGGGGTTCGCGAGCGCCGTGGATCGGATCTGCGTGGCGTGGCTCAAGTCGAATCCGATCCAGCACGATCTAGGCGAACCCCTCCACCTCCCGCGGCGACGGAAGCCGGGTTCCCGTGGCAACTAGGGGGGGTGTCACCCAAGGCTCGATCCAACCCTCCATTGGGTGGCGGGTCTCCCCCGACAGGAGTCCACGATGAAGAAGTGGGCCGAACGCATCAAGGATGCCCTTCTCGCGAGTCTAGTTGACCGAGTTATCAATGGGATCATGGGACTCCTCGCGCTCTCTGGCATCACGGCGCCTGCAATTCTCAAGGAGTTCTCCTACGCTGACCTCTGGGGGGGACTGAAGCCTCTTTGGTGGTTCTGGCTTGTGTTGGGCCTCCTCACTGGGATCAGACTGGCGAGGTTGGCCCTGAGGCTGAAGTTCTCCCGGGTAGAGCTTCTTCTCTCGGAGAACGGATTCGTTGCAGGCACGGTCCGCTTCCCGCAACGTGAGGTGGTGACTGTTCACGCCTGCTACTGCCGCCTATGTGGGTCGCGCCTCACCAGCTGCGAGGACACGAAGAAACAGAAGTGGATCTGGGGTTGCGGGCGCTGCGGGTGGGATGAACTGCTGGATTTCGATCCTCTTATCGAGGCGAATCTCACTGAGTGGATTGCAGAGAACGGCATGCGCGGGATCGATGTCCTCGCTGAGGGCTTCAAGCCAGAGGTGGCGCCTCGATCCCTGAAGTCAAGCAGAGGGTCATTCCGCTACTAGCCTCCCTCACCTCGCAACTAGACGGGCTCCCGTGCCAGATTGAGAGCGAGAAGCCGGGCGAGAAGATCGTCATCAGCGATGCCATGGGGCCAGCAGTAGGCGTCGAGGACGGCGCGGTCGAGGCGGTCGTGGGCCTGAGACAGCCAAGCGGGCCGGGCGTTGTAGAGGTTGGTTAGGGTACGCTTCTTCAGCTCTGACTCCGCGAGGCTCGGCGGGTTGAGCCAGCCCTCGCGCAACTCGTGGAGGGTCTTCGCTGCCGCCGCGATCTCCGCCTCCTGCTTCTTCGAGGGGCGCGGGAAGGGGAACGTCTCGAAAGTCGTAGTCGGCGTGTAGCGCGGGCGCGTCTCCAACTGCGTCCCCTTGCGGAGTGCCCACAGTTCGTGAGGACGGGACTGGAGGATGCCGAAGCTGGCGTCGTCCTCTCGGGCGACAACCACCAGAGCATGGTCGGCCCTGAGTGATCCCCTCATTGTCGCGGGGTGATCGTAGCGTTGGGCCATGAACAC
>CAYJMF010000094.1:0-18828 GCA_964370855.1 uncultured Planctomycetota bacterium
ACTCGTTCCCGGACCCACGCGCCGGTAGGCGCGTAACTCCATCGGGGCAACCCACGCGATGCAGCGAGGAGCCCCGACGGAACTCCCGCCCCCTCGCAAAGTTGGGTGCCCGCGAGGGGGGCCCTGATGTACAAAGGGGCCCCTCCGGAAGCACCCGCGGACCCCGAATCATGCCCGAGACCGGCAGTCCCAATCCCTATCTCCCGATCCTGATCGTGGTCCTCGTCGCCGGGGGGCTCGCGACGGTGCTGCTGCTCGTCTCGACGGTGATCACCGGGCTGACCATGCGGGGCCGCCTGCGGAGCCCCGTGAAGGAGACCCCCTACGAGTGCGGGCTCCCCATCCTGACCGACGCACACAACCGCTTCTCCGTGAAGTTCTACATCGTCGCCATGCTCTTCATCCTGTTCGACATCGAGGTCGTCTTCCTCTACCCCTGGGCCGTGCTCTACGGGCGCGGGGACGCCGCCCGCGGGGGGATCTCCCTGGGGTTCCTTTTCCTCGAACTTCTCGTGTTCGTCGCCATCCTGTTCCTCGGCTGGCTCTACGTCGTCCGCAAGGGGGTCCTCGAATGGCAGAGGGAGTAGCCGGCGGGAGGCGGGTGGCCCCGGTCCACGTGGGGGAGTTCCAGGAGGAGGGGGGCTTCGTCCTCACCTCCGTGGACTCCGTCATCAACTGGGCCCGCAAGAACTCCATCTGGCCGCTGCCCCTCGGCCTCTCCTGCTGCGCCATCGAGTTCATGGCGACGGCGGCCTCCCGCTTCGACATGGCGCGGTTCGGCGCCGAGGTGGCCCGGTTCAGCCCCCGCCAGGCCGACCTCATGCTCGTGGCCGGCACCCTCACCTACAAGATGGGGGAGGCCTGCCGCCGCCTCTACGACCAGATGGCGGAGCCGCGGTGGGTCATCGCCATGGGGGCCTGCGCGGCCTCCGGCGGGATGTTCCGCTCCTATCCCGTGATGCAGGGCATCGACCACATCGTGCCCGTGGACTTCTACATCCCCGGCTGCCCCCCGAGGCCGGAGATGGTGCTCAACGCCCTCATCCAGCTGCAGGGCAAGATCGAGAAGGAGCGGCCGACCCGGCAGATCTTCCGCTCCCCGGCGGCCCCCGCGGGGACCGCCTAGGGCGGCCCGCCCCGCCCCCCGCGCGGTCCCACCGGACAGGAAGCCAGGAAACGGAGAGCACGGAGAAGGCCTTGACCCAGGCGACGCCCCCGGCGACGGTGCAGCGGCTCCTCGACGCCTTCCCCGGGGAGGGGACGGCGGGGGAGTTCCGCGGCCAGTGGCGGGTGGACCTCCCGCGGGAGAGGATCCTCCCCGCCCTCCGCCTGCTGCGCGACGACCCGGAGCTCGCCTTCGACTTCCTCAACGACGTCACCTGCACCGACCACCCCGACGAGGAGCCGCGCTTCGGCGTGGTCTGGATCCTCACCTCCCTCTCCCGGGGGGAGCGGATCCGGCTCCGCACCCGCTGCCCCGAGGAGGATCCCGTGGTGCCCTCGGCGGTGCCGCTGTGGGCGGGGGCCAACTGGCTCGAGCGCGAGGCCTACGACATGTTCGGCGTGCGGTTCGAGGGCCACCCCGACCTCCGCCGCATCCTCATGCCCGCGGACTTCGACCGGTTCCCCCTCCGCAAGGAGTTCCCCATGGAGGGGGAGCGCAGCGACCGGGAGTGGGCCCGCTGGGTCATCGAGAGGGCCCGCCGCCCCGACGAGGCGGTGCCCGGGGCGGTCTTCGGCGGGCCGGGGGAGCCCTCGTGAGCGGCCCCCTCCCCGCGGTCAACCCCCTCTCCGTGCGCACGGAGCGGTCCGTCGAGGACGGCGGCCGCATCTTCCTCAACATGGGGCCGTCCCACCCCTCGACCCACGGGGTGCTCCGCATCGTGCTGGAGCTCGACGGCGAGGTGGTCGTCCGCGCCGACCCGGACATCGGGTACCTGCACCGCGGCATGGAGAAGATCGCCGAGACCTACGGCTTCACGAAGTTCATCCCCTACACCGACCGGATGGACTACCTGGCGCCGGTGGCCAACAACATCGCCGTCTGCACCGCCGCCGAGGTCCTCATGGGGATCGAGATCCCCGAGCGGGCGAAGGCGATCCGCGTCATCTGCGCCGAGCTCGGCCGCATCTCGAGCCACCTCCTCGGCCTCGGCGCCTTCGCCATGGACATCGGCGCCCTCACGGTCTTCCTCTACACGTTCCGCGAGCGCGAGACCATCTACAACTTCATGGAGTCCCTGACGGGGGCGCGCTTCACCGTCTCCTACCCCCGGGTGGGCGGCCTCTCCCGGGACCTCCCCGAGGGCTGGGCCGAGGCGGTCCACGCCTTCGCGAAGGACCTCCCCGGCCGCATCGACCGCGACGTGGAGCGGCTCCTCTCCCGCAACAGGATCTGGATCGGCCGCCTCGAGGGGGTGGCCGTCATCCCCCGGGAGGTGGCGATCTCCTACGGGCTCACGGGCCCGAACCTGCGGGGCTCCGGCGTCGCCTGGGACCTCCGCAAGGAGATGCCCTACTTCGGCTACGAGAACTACGAGTTCGACGTCCCCGTGGGCACGAAGGGGGACGCCTTCGACCGGTACCTCTGCCGCGTGGAGGAGATCAAGCAGTCCGCCATCATCATCCGCCAGGCCGTCGAGAAGCTGCCCGGCGGCCCCGTCGCCGTGGAGGACGGGAAGCACTTCCTCCCGAAGAAGGACAGGGTCATGACGCGGATGGAGGAGCTCATCCACCAGTTCATGATCGTCACCGAGGGGCCGAAGGCCCCCGTCGGCGAGATCTACTGGGCCCACGAGAACCCCAAGGGGGAGCTCGGCTTCTACATCGTCGGCGACGGGACCACCCGGCCCTACCGGCTCCGGATGCGGGCCCCGTCCTTCGTGAACCTCTCGATCCTGCCCTGGCTGCTGCCGGGGAACATGCTGAGCGACGTCGTGGCCTCGCTGGCGTCGCTGGACTTCGTGATGGGGGAGTGCGACCGGTGAGCGCGAACGAGCCGGCGAAGCCCGCCCCCGCCAACCCCTTCCCCGCGCCGCTCGGGCCGGAGCTGGACCGCATCGTGGCCCGGTACCCGAAGCGGGCGGCGGCCATGCTCCCCGTGCTGACGCGGCTCCAGGCCGCCCGGGGCTTCCTCTCCGAGGGGACCGTGGAGGAGGTCGCGGCCTACCTCGGCGTCCCGCCGGCCCACGTGCACGGCGTCGTCTCCTTCTACTCCATGTACGACCGCGCCCCCGTGGGGAGGCACAAGCTCTACGTCTGCCGCACCCTCTCCTGCCGCCTGCGCGGGGCGGAGGAGGTGATCCGCTCCCTCGAGACGGAGCTCGGCGTGGCGCGGGGCGGGACCACCGCCGACGGCCGCGTGACCCTGGTCCCCTTCGAGTGCCTCGGGCTCTGCGAGATGGCGCCCTGCGCCATCTCGGGGGAGAGGCGCTGGGGGAACCTCGACGCCGCGGGGGTGAAGAGGATGCTGGAGGAGCTCCGGTGAGCCCCCCCCTCCCCGGGCCGGGCCTCGCGGCGGAGAAGCGCGTCCTCCTCGAGGGCGTGGGCGTCCGGGACGTGAAGTCCCTCGCGGGCTACCGGTCCCGGCGCGGCTACGAGGGGCTGAAGCGGGCGCTGGCGATGGCGCCCGGCGAGATCACCGCCGAGGTCCAGAAGGCCAACGTCCGCGGACGCGGCGGGGCCGGCTTCCCCGCGGGCCGCAAGTGGGGCTTCGTGCCGAAGGGCACGGGGAAGCCGGTCTACCTCGCCTGCAACGCCGACGAGTCGGAGCCGGGCACCTTCAAGGACCGCCAGATCATGGAGTTCGTTCCCCACCTCCTGATCGAGGGCTGCCTCGTCGCCTGCCGCGCCATCGGGGCGAAGGTCGGCTACATCTACGTGCGCGGCGAGTACCCCCTCTCCATCCGCGCCCTGGAGCAGGCCCTCGAGGAGGCCCGCGCGGCGAACCTCGTGGGGAAGGGGATCCTCGGGTCGGACTTCGACTGCGACCTCTGGGTCCACAACGGGGCCGGTGCCTACATCTGCGGCGAGGAGACGGGCCTGCTCTCCTCCCTGGAGGGGGGACGCGGCTACCCCCGCATCAAGCCCCCCTTCCCCGCCGTGGAGGGGCTCTGGGGCTGCCCGACCATCATCAACAACGTCGAGACCCTGGCCTGCGCGGCCATCGTGATGCGCGACGGCGCCGACGCCTTCCTGAAGATGGGGACGGCGGACACCCCGGGCACCCGCATCTACGGCGTGTCGGGGCACGTGGAGCGGCCGGGCTGGTTCGAGTTCGAGACCTCCGTCTCCCTCTGCCGGGTCATCGACGCCGCCGGCGGCGTCTGGAAGGGACGGAAGCTCAAGGCCGTCATCCCCGGCGGCTCCTCGGTGCCCGTGCTCCGGGCCGACGAGATCGACGTGGCCTGCGACTTCGGCTCCATCGCGAAGGCCGGCTCCCTCATGGGATCCGCGGGCGTCATCGTCATGGACGAGACCACCTGCATGGTGGACGCGCTCCTGAACCTCATGGAGTTCTACCACCACGAATCCTGCGGACAGTGCACCCCCTGCCGCGAGGGGACGGGGTGGCTGGAGAAGCTCGTCCGCCGGATCGAGGACGGCGCGGGGCGCCCCGGCGACGTGGATCTCCTCGCGAGCGTCGCGGAGACCGTGGGCGGGGCCGCCGCGGGGAAGACCATCTGCTTCCTCGCCGACTCCGCCGTGATGCCGACGCGCTCCTTCGTCCTCAAGTTCCGCGACGAGTTCGAGGCCCACGTGAGGGAGCGGCGCTGCCCCTTCAAGAAGGCGACGGCACATGCCCAGGCTTGAGATCGACGGCACCGAGATCGAGGTCGCGAAGGGCACCACGGTGCTCGAGGCGACGCGCCTCCTGAAGAAGGACGTGCCGCACTACTGCTGGCACCCGGGGCTCTCCGTGGCCGGCAACTGCCGCATCTGCCTCGTCGAGGTGGAGGGGATGCGGGGCGTGCAGATCTCCTGCAACCTCCCCGCCGCCGACGGGATGAAGGTGAGGACCCAGTCCGAGCTGGCGAAGAAGTCCCGCGCCGACGTGATGGAGCTGCTCCTCATCAACCACCCCCTGGACTGCCCCATCTGCGATCAGGCGGGGGAGTGCAAGCTGCAGGAGTACTCCTTCGAGATCGGCAGCGGCTCCTCCCGGTTCGACGTCCCCAAGAACCACAAGCGCAAGGCCGTGGAGTTCTCCGACCGCGTGGTCTTCGACGCCGAGCGGTGCATCGTCTGCACCCGCTGCGTGCGCTTCACGGAGGAGATCACCGGCACCGGCGACCTCACCGTCGTGGAGCGGGGCGACCGGAGCGAGATCGACACGGCGCCGGGGAGGTCGCTGACGGGCAACTACCAGATGAACGTCATCGACATCTGCCCCGTGGGGGCCCTGACCTCGGCGGACTTCCGGTTCCGCTCCCGCGTCTGGTTCATGGAGCAGAAGAGGACCGTGTGCACCTCCTGCTCCCGGGGCTGCAACGTGATCGCGGGGACGCGCTGGAACCGGGTGCTGCGCCTCGTGCCCGCGGAGAACGCGGAGGTCAACCGCTGGTGGATGTGCGACCGCGGCCGCCTCGACATCCGGGACACGGCCGCGGAGGACCGGCTCGTCTCGGCCCGCATCCTCCGGGACGGGAAGCCCTCGGACTGCCTCCCGGGGGAGGCCATGGCCGCCCTCGCCGGGGCGCTCCGCGACGCGAGGGCCGAGGGGGGGGCGGGGCTATTCGGCCTCGTCTCCGCCCGCCTCACGACGGAGGAGGCGTGGCTCGCCCGCCGCCTCCTCCGGGACTTCGCCGGCTCCCCGAACCTCGACGTCAAGCCCCGCGCCGGGGAGGCCGACGATTTCCTCGAGACCGCGGATCGCAACCCCAACACCGCCGGCGCCCGCGCCGCGGGCATCGCGCCGGCGGCGGGGGGCTTCGGCCTCGACGGGCTCGCCGCCGCCGCCGCCGCGGGGACGGTCAAGTGGGCGATCCTCGTCGGGGAGGACCTCGACGACAGGCCCGCCGACCTCGCGGCCCTCTCCCGGATCCCCTTCGTGGCCTTCATCGGGGCCCGGGAGTGCGCGACCGCCGCCCGGGCCGTGGTCGTGCTCCCCGGGGCGACATGGGCGGAGAAGGACGGCGTCCTCGTCAACGGGGACGGGCGGGCGCAGCGGATCCGGTCCCTCGTCCGCTGCCCCGGGGACGCGCGGCCGGAGTCGCGCCACCTCCTCGATCTCCTGGCCGCGGTCGGCGCCCCCGGCGCCCCCCCGGCGGACGTGTCCCCGGCCGCCCTCTTCAAGGCCATGGCGGCGGATGTCCCGGGCTTCGCCGGCCTCTCGCTCGCGGCCCTCGGCGATCTCGGGGCCCCCCTCGCGGGCCGCACCGGCACGTCGAGGATCGGCGGGGGGGTCGAGGTTTGACGACCTGGCCCTCCTGGCAGCCCGAGCTCCTCTCCTTCCTGCCCGGCTGGGCGTGGAAGGTGCTCTGCATCGCCCTCGTCCTGCAGATCCCGCCCATCCTCGTGAGCCTGCTGGTCTGGGTGGAGCGGCGCCTGTCGGCGGTGATCCAGGACCGGGTCGGGCCCAACCGGGTCGGGCCCTTCGGCCTGCTCCAGTCCGTGGCGGACCTCGTGAAGTTCGTCTTCAAGGAGGACGTGGTCCCGGGGCAGGTGAACCGGGTCCTCTACTCCGTGGCCCCGGCGCTGGCCATGGTGCCCGGCCTCGTGACCTTCGCGCTCCTGCCCTTCGCGGAGCGGTTCATGGTCTCGGACCTCGACTCCGGCCTCCTCGTCCTCTTCGCCATCTCCTCCCTCGCGGTCTACGGCATCCAGATCGGGGGCTGGGCGAGCAACAGCAAGTACTCCCTCATCGGGGGGATCCGCGCCAGCGCCCAGATCATCTCCTACGAGCTGACCCTCGGCATGGGGGCCCTCGTCGTCGTCCTCTTCGCGGGGAGCCTGAACCTCAAGGAGATCGTCGCCTGGCAGTCGGAGACCTGGTTCCTCTTCGTCCCGCGGTGGACCGTGTTCCTGTTCCCCGGCGGCACGCTGGCCTTCGTCATCTTCATCACCTCGGCCTTCGCCGAGACCAACCGCCTCCCCTTCGACATGCCCGAGGCGGAATCGGAGCTCGCCGCCGGGTACCACACCGAGTACTCGTCCATGAAGTTCGCCCTCTTCTTCCTCGGCGAGTACGCGGCGATGATCGTGATGAGCGGCCTCATGACGACCCTCTTCTTCGGCGGGTGGTCGCTCTTCGGCCTCGAGAGGGTCGCCGAGGGGACCCTGACCCAGACCCTGATCCAGACGGGCATCTGGTGGGGGAAGACGCTGTGCTTCCTCGTCCTCTTCATCTGGGTCCGCTGGACCCTGCCCCGCTTCCGGTACGACCAGCTCATGCGGCTCGGCTGGAAGATCTTCCTCCCCCTCTCCCTCGCCAACCTGCTCGTGGCGGCGGGGATGAGGGCCATCGGAATGGGAAGGTGAGGCCATGACGGCGAAGCCCGGGTACAGGACGGTGGAGCGGCCGGCCCTCACGCTGGGGGAACGGCTGGTCTTCCCGGCCATCCTCAAGGGGATGGCCATCACCGCCTCCCACATCTTCGAGAAGAAGACGACCATGCAGTACCCGGAGGAGAAGTGGACGCTTCCGGAGTACTACCGGGGCGTCCCCTCCCTCGTGATGGACGACGAGAACCGCGAGAAGTGCGTGGCCTGCTCGCTCTGCGAGTTCGTCTGCCCGCCGCGGGCCATCACCATCGTCCCGGAGGAGCGCCCCGGCGGCGGTCGCGAGGAGAAGCAGCCGAAGGTCTTCGACATCGACATGCTCCGGTGCATCTTCTGCGGCTACTGCGAGGAGGTCTGCCCGGAGGAGGCCATCTTCATGTCGAAGGAGTACGAGATCGTGGGGCAGTCCCGCGAGGAGATGATCTTCCCGAAGGAGAAGCTCTACGCGATCGGGGGGGCCCGGAAGGACCCCCACAAGAAGTGGAGGAACGCCGACGAGGAGGAGCGGAGGCAGAAGGAAGGGCACGGGCACTAGGCGGTCGGGGCGCGAAGGAAGGGCGAACTTGGAAGGACTCGGCTTCTACGGTTTCGGGGCGCTGGCGCTGCTGGGCGCGCTCCTCATGGTGACGAGCCGGAACCCCCTCAACGGGGTCCTGTGGCTCGTGGTCTCGTTCCTCGGCATCGCCGGGCTCTTCGGCGGCCTCGGGGCCCACTTCCTCGCCGCCATCCAGATCCTCGTCTACGCCGGCGCCATCCTGGTGCTCTTCCTCTTCGTGGTCATGCTGCTCAACCTCCGCCCCGACGACGTCGAGCGGATGCCCACCTTCTCCCTGAAGGGGGGGCTCGGCGGGTTCTTCGTCGGGGTCGTGGGCTTCGTCGCCGTGGTGGCGGCCGTGGTCCTCGGGAGCGCGCGGTTCACCGCCCCCGTGGCGGGCCTCCCCCCCCTCGAGGCCGGCGCCGCGGAGGTGGGCGTCCCCCTGTTCCGGGACGGGCTCCTCCCCTTCGAGGTGGTCTCCCTCCTTCTCCTGGCGGCCATCGTCGGGTCCGTGGCGCTGACCAAGCGGAGGCTCCCGTGAGCCCGCTCCTCGCAGCCCTCCCGCCGGTGACGGTGCAGCACTACCTGCTGCTCTCGGCGCTGCTCTTCGCCGTGGGCCTCGTGGGCGTGCTCTACCGCCGCAACGTCATCATCGTGCTCATGTGCCTCGAGCTCATGCTGAGCGCCGCCAACCTCGCCTTCGTGACCTTCGCGAGGATGCACCATGACCTCCACGGACACGTGATGGTCTTCTTCTCCATCGCCGTGGCCGCCGCCGAGGCCGCCGTCGCCCTCTCCATCATCATCGCGCTCCACCGGGCCCGCGGGGGCGTGGACGTCGAGGACGCCTCGGAGCTCAAGGGATAGGCATGGGACCGGAACTCGCCCCCTTCGCCTGGGCCATCCTCTGCGCGCCCCTCGTCGCGGCCGCGGCGGCGGGCCTCTTCGTGCGCCGGCAGCGGGCCCTGGCCGCCTCCATCGCCGTCGCCGGCATGGGCGTCGGCCTCGTCTGCACCCTCTACCTCCTCGCGAAGTCCCTCGGCGCGGCGGAGGGGGAGGCGACGGGATTCGTCAGCAACGTGGACTGGATCCGGGCCGGCGCCTTCACGGCCCGCTTCGGCGTCGTCGCGGACCGCCTCTCCCTCCTCATGTCCCTCGTGGTGACCGGCGTCGGCACGCCCATCTTCGTCTACTCCATCGGCTACATGCACGGCGACGAGGGCTACGGGCGGTTCTTCGCCTGCCTGTCGCTGTTCGCCTTCTCCATGCTGGGCATCGTCCTCTCGACCAACCTCCTCCAGACCTTCATCTTCTGGGAGCTGGTGGGGCTCTCCTCCTACCTGCTCATCGGGTTCTGGTTCGGGAAGGACTCGGCGGTGGAGGCGGGCAAGAAGGCCTTCATGGTGAACCGCGTGGGGGACTTCGGCTTCCTCACGGGGATCATCCTCCTCTGCTGGTCCGCCGCCGCCCTCCCCTCCTTCGCGGGGAAGAACCCGCTCGACTTCGCCGACCTCGAGGCCTTCTACCGGGCCGGAGGCTACGAGGCCCTCTCGGCGGCGACCCCGCACCTCCTCGGGATGCCGGTCCCGGCGCTCGCGGCTCTCCTCATCTTCTGCGGGGCCGTGGGCAAGTCGGCCCAGTTCCCCCTCCACGTCTGGCTGCCCGACGCCATGGAGGGCCCGACCCCGGTCTCCGCCCTCATGCACGCCGCCACCATGGTGGCCGCCGGGGTCTACATGATCTGCCGCACCTTCTTCCTCTTCGAGCCCTTCCCCGGGGCGCTCCACGTGGTGGCCTGGATCGGCGGCGTCACGGCCTTCATGGCGGCGACCATCGCCCTGGTCCAGACGGACATCAAGAAGGTGCTCGCCTACTCGACCCTCTCCCAGCTCGGCTACATGGTGATGGCCGTCGGCCTCGCCGGAGCCACGGCGGGGATGTTCCACCTCACCACCCACGCCTTCTTCAAGGCCCTCCTCTTCCTCTGCTCCGGCTCCGTCATCCACGCATGCCACAGCCAGGAGATGCCGGAGATGGGGGGCCTCCGGAAGGTGATGCGGAGCACCTACCTGACGTGGCTGGTCGGGACCGCGGCCCTCATCGCCGTCCCCTTCACCTCCGGCTTCTTCTCCAAGGACGAGATCCTCGCCGCCGCGGCCTACGGCGATCACGCGAGCCTGCCGCTCCTCGTGATCGGCCTCGTGACCGCGGGGCTCACCGCCTTCTACATGCTCCGCGCCACGGCCATGACCTTCTTCGGCGAGTACCGCGGCCACGGCCATCCCCACGAGTCCCCGGCGGTGATGACGCTCCCGCTCTGGTTCCTGGCGGTGCCGGCGCTCCTCGTCGGCTGGCTCGGGTTCCCCCTGGTCTTCGACGGCCACCCCTGGTACCAGGCGCACTTCGGGATCACCGGGGTGAAGGTCCACGAGGGGCCCCACGAGTTCCACGTCCCCCTGGCCGTGATCGGGACCTCCTTCGCCGCCGCCGGCGCCGTCCTCGGCTGGCTCGTCTACGGCTCGCGCAGGATCGACGCCGCGGCGTGGAAGGAGCGCCTCCTCCCCCTGCACACCCTGCTCGCGAGGAAGTACTTCATCGACGAGTTCTACCTCTGGCTCGTCCGGTCGGTGCAGCAGGGGTTCGCGACGATCCTCGACTTCATCGAGCAGAACATCCTCATCCGGGGGATCGTGGACGGCCTCAGCGCCGCCGTCAAGGGTTCGGGCCGCGCCCTCCGGGAGCTCCAGACGGGGTCGCTGCACACCTACGTGCGGTTCGCCCTGGCGGGCACCGTCCTCGTGGTCGCCTGGGTGATCCTGGCCGCGGCGCGGGGGGGGAGCTGAGATGGACCCCATCCGCTTCCTCGGCCTGTCCCCGCTCTCCTGGATCGTGGTGATCCCCGCCCTCACCACGCTGGGCATCGTCTTCACCCCCTCGGCGGCGAAGAACGCCGTCCGCCGCATCGCGCTGGCGGGGATGTCCCTCAACCTCGGCATCGCCCTCTGGCTGCTGGTCCAGGCGACGGGGGACGTCGGCCTCGACGCCTCCCTCCGGGTCCTCCCGCGCCTCGCCCAGAAGGCGGTGTGGGTCGAGGAGCTGGGGATCTCCTGGAACGTCGGAGCCGACGGGATGGGGACCGCGATGGTCTTCCTCACGGGCATCGTCATCTTCGCCGGCGTGCTCGTCTCCTGGTCGGTGCAGGACCGGACCAAGGAGTTCTACCTCTCCCTCATCGCGCTGGTCACCGGGGTCTTCGGCGTCTTCGTGAGCCGGGACCTCTTCTGGTTCTACTTCTCCTACGAGCTGGCCGTCATCCCCATGTACCTGCTCATCGGCATCTGGGGATCCACGAACAAGGAATACGCGGCCATGAAGCTCACGCTGTACCTGACGACGGGCGCGGTGTGCGCCCTCGTCGGGCTGCTGCTGGTCTACTTCCGGGCCTGGGACTTCATGGTCCGCATCGATCCCGCGGGCTGGGCCCACCCGAGCTTCGACCTCGACCGGATCCTCCAGGCGAGGGACGCCGGCGCCTTCCAGGCGACCTGGCGGGGCATGGACTTCCAGGTGTTCGCGTTCCCCTTCCTGCTCTTCGGCTTCGGCGCCATCGCCCCCATGTGGCCCCTGCACACCTGGTCGCCCATGGGCCACGCCGCCGCCCCCTCGGCGGCCTCCATGCTCCACGCCGGCGTCCTCATGAAGCTCGGCTCCTTCGCCATCCTCCGCATTGCCGTCCCCGCCCTCCCGGAGGGGGCCGTCTGGTGGATGCCCGTGGTGGCCGTCCTCTGCATGTTCAACATCGTGTACGGCGGGTACGTGGCCGTCGCCCAGAAGGACATGAAGTTCATCGTGGGCTACTCCTCCTCGAGCCACATGGGGTACGTGCTGCTCGGCATCGCCTCCATGACGGCGCTCGGCATCAACGGGGCGGTCTTCCTCATGTTCGCCCACGGGGTCATGACGGCGCTCGCCTTCGCCCTCATCGGGTACTTCTACGACCAGACCCACGTCCGCACCATCCCCGACCTCGGCGGCATGGCCCACCAGCTCCCCTTCATCGGGACGGCCTTCGTCTTCATGTCCATGGCCTCCGCCGGAGTCCCGGGCTTCGCCAACTTCGCCTCCGAGGTGATGGTGATGTTCGGCGCCTGGGAGGGCGGCCTCAAGTGGCACGCCGTGGTGGCCGTCTTCGGCATCATCCCGACGGGCGTCTACCTGCTGCGCGCCGTGAAGGGGGCCTTCTTCGGCCCCCGCAACCCCCGCTGGGACGGCCTCAGGGACGCGCGGGGCTTCTTCCCGCGGCTCCCCTTCGTCTTCCTCATCCTCGTCCTCCTCCTCTTCGGGTTCTGGCCCCGCCTCCTCACCGACGTCATCGGGGAGAGCGCGGCGGACCTCGCCGGCCTGCTGTCGCGGGCGGGGGGGGGCTAGCGATGGACATCGCGGGCTCCTGGTCCCCCGTCCTCCTCGCGGGCCTCTCCGCCCTCGGCGCCGGCGCCGTGCTCCTCGTCGACCTCGCGTCCCCGGAGGCGAGGAAGTCCCGGGTCGGAGCCGTCTCGCTGGCCGTGACGGCGCTGCTGGCGCTGGTCGCGTTCTTCGGGATGGAGGTGCCGGCGGAGGCGAGGACGCTCTTCGACGGCTCCCTCGTCCTCGACGGGATGGCCCTCTTCCTCGAGCGGACCTTCGCCGTGGCGGGCCTGCTGGCGGTGCTGGCGGCGCGCCGCTACGAGGACCGGCTCCCGCGGGGACGGGGGGAGTTCCACTTCCTCCTCCTCACGGCGCTCACGGGCATGTTCCTCGTCTCCTCCGTCGGGGACCTGATGTCGATGTTCGTCTCCCTGGAGCTGGTCACCCTCTCCTTCTTCGTCCTCGCCGCCTTCCACAGGGAGAAGCCGGAGTCCGCGGAGGCGGGCCTGAAGCTCCTCGTCCTCGGCTCCCTGGCGGCGGCCTTCGTGCTCTTCGGCATCGCCTTCCTCTACGGGGCGACGGGCTCCCTCACCTTCGCGGGCCTCCGCTCCCACCTGGCGGGGCTCCAGGGGGCGGCACCCTCCGCCGACCTCCTCCTCGGCCTGCTCTTCGTGCTGCTCGGCCTCGGCTTCAAGATCGGCATGGTCCCCATGCAGGTCTGGGTGCCCGACGTCTACCAGGGGGCGCCGGCGCCGGTGACGGCCTTCCTGGCCGTGGGCTCCAAGGCCGCGGGCTTCGCGCTCATCCTGCGCCTCGTGTCCACCGTGGCCGGCCCCGGGACCAAGGACTCCCTCCAGCTCCTCTTCACGGCGCTCGCCTTCGCGACGCTCTTCTACGGGAACCTCGCCGCCATCCCCCAGACGAACATCAAGCGGCTGCTCGGGTACTCCTCCATCGGGCACTGCGGGTACCTGCTCATGGGCCTGGCCGCCCTCGGGCCTGCGAGCTTCTTCGACGAGCAGGCCGCCTCCGCGGGCACGGCGGCGATCCTCTTCTACCTCCTCGCCTACGCCCTCACGACCTTCGCGGCCTTCCTCGTGGTCATCCTCTTCTCCGCCGTCTCGGGGAGCGACGAGCTCGACGACTACGCGGGGCTCTCGAAGAGGAGCCCGCTGCTGGCGGCCTCCCTCACGGTGGCCCTCCTCAGCCTCGCCGGGGTGCCGCCGCTGGCCGGCTTCTTCGGGAAGTTCATGCTGATGCGCTCCGTCGCCCTCACGGGCCCCGCCGGGTTCGGGCTCCTCGTGGCCGGCTCCATCAACGTGGTGATCGGGCTCTACTACTACCTCGGCATCGTGAAGAGGATGTACGTCCACGGTCCGAAGGACCCCTCCCCGGTGGCCGTGACGGCGTCCACGGCGGCCCTCCTCTACGCCCTCACCACGGCCCTCATCATCATCGGGATCTTCCCCGCGCCCTTCGTGACCCTGGCGACGGAGGCCGCCCGCGCGGCCTTCGGGGTGGGGGGGTAGGAGGGAGGGAGGAATCCCTCCTTCCCGCCGAATGCGGGATCGCGGGTTGACCTCCGTCACCCGGAAGGGGTAGATTCACCGGTGGCTGGGCCCCTCCGCGGGCGTCGCGCTTCCGGGCTTCCGCAGTCGGGCCCCCTACCGGGGGACTCCCCCCCGATGACCGGAGGCTTTCCATGCAGGGACACGCGTCCGCCGTCGCCCTCGCCGCCGCCCTCCTCCTCGCCGCCGCGGTCCCCGACGCCCGGGCGGCCGGCGTCCACGTCGTCACCCCCGGGGGGGACGCGGTCAACGGCACCCTCGACGAACCCGGCTCCGTGGACAGGCTCCCCTTCCGACTCGTGGACGGCTCCATTCTCACCATCCAATTGAAGGCCGCCAAGGGGAGCGCGCTCCTGCCCGAGCTGGTGCTCCTCGGGCCGGACCGCGAACCGGAGCCCGGCTTCGCGACGGCGGCGGTGACGGCCTCCAAGGGGAACGCCGTCTCCGTGAAGAACTTCCTCGTGACGGGGACCGGGGCGCGGTGGCTCGAGATCCGGGGAGCTTCCGGCACCACGGGGGGCTGGCAGTTCAAGGCGAAGATGAAGCTTCCGAAGAAGGCCGCCGGCGGCGGGCAGGCGGCGGGCGGGGCCGGCGTCTTCTCCTTCACTTCGCCCGGCAACGCGACGGCGACGCTCTCCGTGTCCGCGGCCAAGGGGAGCGCGGCCTTCCCGGTCTTCGGCAAGGTCGTCGGTCCCGACGGGAAGGACGTCTTCGTCGACCTGGTGACGGCCACGAAGACCGGCTTCTCCATGAAGGCCCAGTCCTTCCCCCTCCCGGGCACCCACGAGGTTCGCTTCACCTCCGCGGCGGACGGCCCCTGGACCGCGAAGGCCTCCTTCAAGATCCCGAAGTTCCTCAAGCGCACGCTCCTCGACACGGAGATCGTCACGGACCCGATCCTCACGTCCATCGATCCCACCGGGGGGGACACCTCCCTGTTCATCCAGGGGACCGCCGATGTCGACTTCGGCATCCCCGGGGCGACCCTCACCTTCCGCAAGGCCGGCTCCGCGGCCACGGTGCCCCAGAACCAGCTCGTCGTGGGGGAGGACGAACTCCAGTTTTCCATCAGCCTCGCCTCCTTCCAGGCCGGCATCTACGACGTGGAGTTCATCAACCCCGACGGCGGCGCCTCCACCCTGACGAAGGCGTTCACCGTGACCAACGCCCCCGCGGCCCCGGCCACCGTCACCCCGGGCTTCGGGATCGACAGCGAGACCGTGACCCTGACCATCGCGGGGGCGCGGCTCAGCGCCTCGGCGGCGGTCCGCCTCGAGAGGTCCGGCGAGACCATCACCGGCACCAACGTGATCGGCGGGGCGACCCAGATCCAGGCCGACTTCGACCTCCTCGGCCACAGCCTCGGGCTCTGGGACGTCGTGGTCACCGTCCCCGACTCCCCCTCCTCGACCCTCGTCGCGGCCTTCGAGATCCGCAACACCCCGCCGGAGGTCCTCACCTTCACGCCGGGGGACAACCTGGTCTCCTCCCTCATCGACGGGGTCATCGGGGGCAACTGGTTCGACCCGACCCCGACGGTGCTGCTGCGCCGGTCCGGCTCCCTGGACATCCCCGGGACCTCCGTGGTGCATGTCTCCTCGACGGAGGTCCAGGCCTCCTTCGACACGACGGGCGCGGTGCGGGGGGACTGGGACCTCGTGGTCACCAACCCCGACGCCCAGTCGGCCACGCTGGCGGGGGCGTTCCACGTCTACAAGGGGGTTACCTCCGTCGGGAGTCCGGCCAAGGTCTTCGCCCCCGGGGGGACCCTGCAGTCGCCGCCGGCCGTCGCCTACGGGGCGACGCAGGACCAGTACGCGGTGGCGTGGATGGACGCCGGCTCCGGCTCCTGGAACGTGTACATCCAGAGGATCGACGCCTCGGGCAACGTGCTCGGCTCCCCGGTGTCGGTCTCCTCCGGGGGGGCCACGGTCCGCAAGCGGGACCCCGGAGTGGCATGGGATCCCGTGAACGACCAGTTCATCGTCACGTGGAGCCAGATCGTCGCCCTCAACTCCGGCTCCGTCACCTCCAAGCACCCCTCCTACCAGTACCTCTCCACCGGCGTCCTCTCCGTCTTCGCCCAGAGGTACAAGGCCAGCGATCTGAGCGCCGTGGGCGCCAACGTGCAGATCTCCGACCACACCCTGTCCAACGGCTGGTACATGGACGAGTTCCCCAACTTCCGCTCCGTTCCCGCGTGGGACGCCGCCAGCAAGGTCTGGGTCGTCCACTGGATGCAGGAGTGGGACACGAGCAACCTCTACTCCACGGACGACTTCGACGTCCTCAACCGGACCCTGGATCCCGCCACGGGCACGATGGGGGGGATCACGGGAGTCTCCACGGGTTCCCACCACGAGGGGGAGCCCGGCGTCGCCTGGGACCCCGTGGCGAAGCGGATGGCGGTCTGCTTCAACGACAGGTCCACTCCCACCTCCTACCTGTTCATCAAGGCCGGTGGCGCGTCGATGGCCACCGACGGCTCCGCCGACCTCGTCGATCCCGCCCTCGCCGTCGACTCCGTGTCGGGCCGGTGGATCCTGACCTGGACCCGGAAGCCTGCGACGGGCAACACCACCGTCCAGGCGCTCCTCATCGACGCCTCGGGGACCCCGACCGCCCTGGGCACGCCCGTGACCGTCGGGACCGGCTCCGGCGACCACCGCACCGCCCGTCCCCTGTACAACCCCGTCGCCGAGGAGTCCCTGATCGCCTGGACCCGCGCGGACACCAGCGGGAACCTGACGGTCCGCATGCGTCGGGTCCAGACCACGGGCTCCGGCCTGACCCTCGTCGGGACCGAGGAGGAGGCATCCAACGCCAGCGGGGACGAGGCCGACCCGGCGGTCCTCTTCGCCTCCGGGGACGGCTCCTCCTCCATCTTCTGGGTGAAGACGATGAACTTCGACTCCACTTCAGGCGGCTACCCCGGGGCCCTCTTCTCGGGCAACTGGAGAGGCCTGGAGCTCTGGCTGCACCGGTACCAGTAGGCCGGGGGACGCCCCTCCTCCCCCTGCCCCCCCTCGGGGATTTGCAGGATCTTCGCGGGTACCCCCTTTTCAGGGGCCCCGCGGATCGCTAGAATCCCCCCACGTGACGATGGCCTCCGTCGGGGCCGTCGGGAGACGGGTCGCATGGGCGGCGTCCTTCCGGCGAAGGCGGGCCGGGGACGCAGGGTGGACGCGGACGACGGCGTCCCGAGGGAGGAACCATGGGCACGACCACGAGGGCGGCCGTTCGCGACGCCGGTGTCCGGCACGACGCGCTGAGGGACCTCCTCGACGGGGCCATCCGGGGGAAGGAGATCGCCTCCCAGTTCTTCGGCTCCCTCGTGGGGAGCGTGGACGACGTCCAGCTCCGCCGCTGCTTCCGGCGGCTGGCGCAGGAGGAGTGGGACCACCGCAAGATCCTCCTCAAGCACCGCCGCGAGCTCTTCGGCCGGCCCGAGGGGGCCCGGGGCGCCGCGGAGCCGGAGTTCGTCTTCGCGGCCCTCTCCCGGAAGCCGCAGATCCTCTCCGCCGACGACCTCAAGGGGGCGCTGCGGACCGCCATCCGCACGGAGCAGGAGGCCCACCGGTTCTTCCACGAGGCGTCGCGGAACTTCGACGACCGCTCCGTGAAGGTGTTCCTGCGCATCCTCGCCGAGGAGGGGCTCGCCCAGGTGGACCACCTGCGGGAGGCCATCTCCCTCGTGGACGCCGGCAGCGCCGTGACCCGCCGCCGCCGGAGCGGCGGGCGGAACTTCTCCAACTAGGGGAACGGGTGGTGCGCAGGGGACGCGCCCTCGACCTCGTCGCCGTCCGCCGCGACCTCCACCGCCACCCGGAGCTCTCCATGGCGGAGCACCGGACCGCGAAGGTCGTGGAGGGCCACCTCCGCTCCTTCGGCCTCCGGCCCCGCCGCCTCGCCGGCACCGGCGTCCTGGCCGACGTCGTCGGCGCCGCGCCCGGGAGGACGCTGCTGCTCCGCGCCGACACCGACGCGCTCCCCCTGCAGGAGATTGCCGGCCGCCCCTACGGCAGCGTGAACCCCGGCGTCATGCACGCCTGCGGCCACGACGGCCACACCGCCATCCTCCTCGGCGCCGCGGAGCGGCTGGCCGCGAAGCCGCCGGCGCGGGGGCGGGTGCGGCTCTGCTTCCAGCCCGGCGAGGAGGGGGCCGACGGGGCCCGGGCCATGGTGCGGGCGGGGGCGCTCCGCTCCCCGGAGCCCGACGCCGCGGCGGGGCTCCACCTCTGGGTGAACCTCCCCGCGGGAAAGGTGGCCGTCATCGACGGCCCCTGCATGGCCGCCGTGGACCGGTTCCGGATCCGCATCCACGGGACCGGCGGCCACGCCGCCTATCCCCACGACGCACGCGACCCCGTCGTCGTCGCCGCCCACCTCGTGACGGCCCTCCAGACGCTCGTCTCCCGGAGGACCGACCCGCGGGATTCCGCGGTGCTCACCGTGGGGCGGCTCTCCGCGGGGACCGCCTTCAACATCATCCCCTCGACGGCGGAGCTCGAGGGGACGGTGCGCACCTACCGGGAGAAGACGCGCCGGCGCATCGCCCGGGAGATGAAGGTCCTCGCGGAGTCCACGGCCCGCGCCTTCGGCGCGCGGGCCGAGGTGGACCACGAGTTCCAGCTTCCGCCCACGGTGAACGACCCCGGCATGGCGGAGCTCTGCCGGGAGGCGGCGGCGGAGGTCGTGGGGCGGCGCAACGTCGTGGCCGCCGAGCCGAGCATGGGGGGGGAGGACGTGGGGGTGCTCTTCGGGCGGAGGCCGGGGGTCTTCGCCTTCTTCGGGTGCAGGAATGCAAGGAAGGGGATCGTT
>CAYJMF010000095.1:0-18687 GCA_964370855.1 uncultured Planctomycetota bacterium
GGTCCGGTCCGATCCGTTTCGGACCGGACCCTCTCGAAACGGGCGCAACCGCGGCGCCGCAGGCGCCGCGGAACCGCCCGGGCGGGAGGTGATGCCCTCGCAAACGGCCCTCCTCCCCATCCGGGGAGCAGAAACAACGGCGTCCGCCGTGCAACGCCCACCCCCCCTTCCCGGACAATGGGGTGATGGCGACCTCCGCTCCGCCCGCCCGCTCCGATCTCGCGGCCCTCCTCGATCTCTACCGGAGGACCGGGGACCCGGCGGCCTTCGCCGACGTCTACGACGCCACCGCCCCTGGGCTCTTCCGGCTCGCCCTCTCCCTGGCCCCCGACCCGGCCTCGGCGGAGGACGCGCTCCAGGACACCTACATGGCGGCCCTCGAGGCGGCGCGGCGGCCGGAACCGGTCCGCGAGGTGATGCCCTGGCTGGTCGGCATCCTCAAGCACAAGATCCACCACGTCCGCCACCGGGCGACCCGCCTCCCCGATCCCCTGCGCCTCGAGCCCCGGATCCTCGCCTCCGACCCTCCCACGGAGGCGGCCCGGGCCGAGGAGGCCGCCCGCGTGCGGGAGGCCCTCGAGGCGCTCCCGGAGCCCTACCGCGAGGTGGCGATCCTGCGGTGGCGCTACGGGGTCGAGCCCGCCGCCATCGCCCACGCCCGCGGGGTCCCCCCGGGCACGGTGCGGTCGCTCCTCTCCCGCGCCGCGGGGAAACTGCGCGCCGCCCTCGGGTGTATCATGTTTGGATACTTTGACGCGCGGCCGGGACGGGGCCTCGGGGAGGTCCGCTCCCGCGTCCTCGAGGCCGCCCGCCTGGCCGCCCCCGGGCAGGCCGCGGCGGCCTCGGTCCTTCTCCTCGGAGGTGCGCTCGTGGCCAAGAAGACCCTGGGTGTCGCCGCCGTCCTCGCGCTGGTGCTCCTCGGGGGGTTGTACGGGTGGAGGAGGGGAGGCGGGGAGATCGCGGGGCCCGGGAGTCGGGACTCCCGCGTGGAGGCGTCCCCGCTCCCGATCGCGTCCACGCCGCGGGAGGAGAAGGGGGCGGAGACCGGAACGGATTCACCGACCGCTCCCCCGCCGGGCGCGATCCCTCCCCTCCCAGCCACCGGCTCGCTCCTCCTCCGCGCGACCTGGAGCGACGGGACCCCCGCGGCGGAGATCGGGTTCCTCCTCCAGCCCGCGGGCGTCCGGTCCCATGACGCCCTGCGGACCGTCCGCACCGGGGAGGACGGTACGGCCCGCGTCGACGTCCTCGCGCCGGGGACCTGGTACCTGGGATCCGATCGCACGAGTTCGAACCACAGGGCGGAGATCACGGCGGGCACGGTCGCCGCCGCGGACGTCGTCCTCCCTCTCGGTGTCACAGTGAACGGGATCGTCGTGGATGCCGACGGCGCCCCCGTGGCGGGGGCGTCGATCTGGGCCATGGGCCACGGCCCCCTCCGCGCCGGCACCGTCCCGACGACCTCAGGACCGGACGGACGGTTCCTCCTCCGCGGACTCGAGTCCCCCCGGGAGATCGGGGCCCGCGCCCCCGGCCACTCCCCCTCCGCAGCGACGATGGTCGCCGCCGGAGAGGGGGCGGAGGTGGAGGTCCGGCTCCGCCTCCGCGGGCCCGGGGGCTCGGTCATCGGCCGCGTCCTCGACTCGGCGGGCCGCCCCCTCGCCGGGGCCCTCGTCCGGGTGGGGCCGCCTCATGCCTGGTCGATGATCCTCGGCGAGAAGGGGTCCGAGGGGATGCGCATCTCCGGCGAGGTGTTCCTCACCGACGCCGAGGGGAGATTCCGCGCCGAGGGCGTGGAGGCGTGCCGCATACCGTGGATCGCGTTGGCCGACGGTTGGGCGCCCGCCACGGGTGCGATCGAGGTGCCCGGGGGTGGGGCGGCGGGGCTGGAGATCCGGATGGGCCTGCCCGGCTCCCTCGCCGGCGTGGTGACGACCGCCGCCGGGACCCCGGCGGGGAACGTCCTCGTGGGGATGCAGGGGAGGGAGGGGGTCGAATCCCTCCTCTCCCCCCGCGTCGTCACCGCCGCCGACGGCTCCTTCCGGATCCCGGACCTCGCGCCGGGTGAGTATGCCTTCGTCGTGGATGGGGGGGACTGGGGCAAGGCGACGGCCACCCAGGTCATCGAGGAGGGACGGGAGGCCCGCTGGGATCCGCGACTCGATCCCGGGTTCGTCCTCCGGGGCCGCGTGGTGGACGAGGAGGGGAGACCGCGGGAGCGCTGGAGCGTGTACGTCGTTCCCATGGAGCAGGGGGAGCACCTCGACACCTGGTTCCAGGTTCAGACCCGCACCGATGCGGAGGGCAACTTCTCCGTCGCCGCCTGCCCCGACCGCCCGCTCCGCGTGCGCTTCATCTCCCCCGCCGCCGCGCAGGAGGCGGACTTCCCCTCCGTGGAGCGGAGCGGCTTCGTCGCCGGCGGGGAGCCCCTCGTCGTCACGGTGCCCGGGAGTTCCCTCCCCTCCGCCTTCCTCGTCGGCTCGGTCCTCGACCCGGCGGGCCGTCCCCTCGCGGCGGCCCAGGTCTGGATCTACCCCGCCTCCGACCCCACCGGGGGCAGGTGCCTCTCCGTCCTCCCCGCCGACGGCTCCTTCCGCATCGGCCCCCTGCCGCCGGGGGACTACGCGCTGGACGTCCGCGTTCCCGACCAGGACGTCCTCCCCCTCGGCACGCGGACCCTGGAGAGCGGGCGGACGCTGGACCTCGGCGCGCTCCGGTTCGAGGCCTCGGGGAGAATTCGCCTTCTCCTCCGGAAGGCCGCGGGCCCGCTCCCGACGGCCCTCGACGTGCTTCTCTCCTCCGACGAGGGCGGGCTGGAACGGAGGCGGGTCTACGGCATCGAGGAGGGGCGCGCCGTCCTCGGCCCCGTCCGGCCGGGGGTCTACCGGTTGTCGATCCACGAGGCGGCCCCGGGGGCCAGCGTCGCCTGGGCGACGGTCACCGTCCCCGCCGGCGGCGACGGGGAGGTCGATGTCCTCCTCTCCCCGGCCCGCCACCACCGGGTCTTCTTCCCCGCCCCCGGCGGGGCGGGGCTGCCGAAGGACCTCCGGGTGACCGTGAAGGACGGCGACGGCCGCGTGGTCCACGAGGAGTACGCCTGGCAGGTGATCGAAACGCTCCCCGGCGGGAAGATGCGGAAGCAGGATCTCCTGAACGTCCTCCTCCGGCTCCCTCCCGGGGAGTACGGCGTGGAGGCGAGGGCCGGGGACGGGAGCGGGGCGGCGGGGAGGGTGCGCATTGCGGAGAGCGGGCCGGGGGGGGAGACGACGCTCCCGCTGCGGTGAGGGAGGGGTATACGGTACCCGACCCGATTCATCGGGGTTGCCCTCGCCGTTCGGTGTCAGACGCAAGTCGGCAGGGAGAGCCCATCGCACAACCCCGATGAATTGGGTCGGGTACGGTATCCCCCTCCTCTCCCCTATGGCTTCCCGCCTCCCGCCGGGATAGCCTGATCCCCCGGAGATGCCCACCCCCTGCCCCCACTGCCTGCGTTCCATGCCCGACGGGGCCGCGTCCTGCTCGCGGTGCGCCGGCTCCCCCGCCGCGCCGGTCCCCTTCCCCGACGCCTCGGGGGGACCGCCGCCCCCCCTCCCGGAGCGGTACCGCGTCCTGCGCTTCCTCGGCCGCGGGGGCATGGGCCGCGTCTACCTCTGCGAAGACTCCGAGCTCGACGTGGAGGTGGCCATCAAGGTCCTCCCCGCGGAGGTCGCCGCCGACGAGGGGGCCATGGCCGCCCTCTCCCGCGAGGCCCGCCTCTCGGCGCGCCTGCGCGGCTGCCCCGGCATCCTCCAGCTCTACGGCTTCGAGCGCCACGAGGGGAACGCGCTCCTCGTGATGGAGTACGCCCCCGGCGGCTCCCTCCTCTCGCTCCTCCGCCGTGACGCGGGGCTCCCCGAGCCGGAGTGCCGCCGCCTCGGGGCCGCCGTGGCCGACGCCCTCGCCTTCGCCCACGACCGGAAGGTCCTCCACCGCGACGTCAAGCCCGCCAACGTGCTGATGGCAGCCGACGGCTTCCCCCGCATCGCCGACTTCGGCATCGCGAGGGTGCAGGCCGAGTCCTCCTCCGCATCCACCATGGCGGGCTGCGCCGGCACCCCGTCCTACATGCCCCCGGAGGTCATCGACCGCCGCCCCCCGGATCCCCGCTCCGACCTCTACTCCCTCGGCTGCGTGCTCTTCGAGATGGCCGTCGGCGAGCCCCCCTTCCTCGGGACATTCGCCGAGATCGCGCTCCAGAAGTCCCGCCCCGGCGGCCGCGTCCCCGACCCCCGCGAGGCGCGCCCCGGGATCTCCCCGGAGTACGCCGCCGCGGCCCGCTGCCTCATGGCCCGCGATCCCGCGGAGCGCTACGGGGACGCCCGCACCGTGGCCCGCGTGCTCCGCGGCGAGGCCGGCGCCGGGGCGAAGGCCCCCGCCGGACGGCCCTCGCTGATCCAGCCCGACCTCCCCATGGAGCCGGCGGTGCGCGGCCTCCCCCTGCCCCCCGCGGTGGAGGGCCCGGAGCCGACCCTTCCCCCGGGCTTCCTCCGCGCCCGGGGCCGCACCTGGTGCGTGAAGGACGGCGCCGAGATGGCCCTCGTCCCCGGGGGCCCCTTCCTCCGCGGGAGCGACGGCGGCGGCCCCGACGAGGGGCCCGCGCGGGAGATCCACCTCTCCCCCTTCCTCGTGGACCGCCACGAGGTCACGGTCTGGCAGTACCGGCGGTTCTGCGAGGCGGCGAAGCGGGCGATGCCGGACCAGCCCCCGGGGGCCAACGATCGCCACCCCGTCGTGAACGTCACCTGGGCCGAGGCCGTGGCCTACGCCGAGTGGGCGGGGAAGTACCTGCCCACGGAGGCGCAGTGGGAGAAGGCCGCCCGCGGCACCGACGGCCGCGAGTTCCCCTGGGGGAACGAGCCCCCGACGGGCGCCCTCCCCCGCCACCAGGATCCCGGCGAGGGGGGACCGGCCACGGTGGGCTCCTTCCCCGCGGGCATGAGCCCCTTCGGCTGCCTCGACATGGTGGGCAACGCCTGGGAGTGGGTCGGGGACTGGTACGCGGCGGACTACTACCGGACGTCCCCGGGGAGGGACCCCATCGGGGCCCTCGAGGGGACGAGCCGCGTGCTGCGGGGGGGCGCGTGGAACGATCCCGGGGGCCGCCTCCGCGTCACCAAGCGGAGGCGGAGCCAGCCCGACTCCCGCTACGGCTTCGTCGGGTTCCGCTGCGTCAAGGACCTGCCTGCGGGGTAGGGCGGGGCTATCATGTCCCCTCCCCGTGGACGACCCCTCCCCCCTCCCGCCCGCCCCGCCCCGCCGCTGGCCCTCGAAGCTCCGCGGCTGGCTGCGCCGCGCCGCCATCGCCACCTGCTTCGCCGCCGGCGGCGCCCCCTGGCCGCGCCTCGAGGTGCCCCTCGCGATGGTCGCCGCCGGCGGCCTCCTCCACCTCCTCTCCAAGGGGTACCTCGTCCGCCGGGCCCGGGTCGCCCGCGAGGGGCCCTACCGCTGGATGCGCCACCCCTTCTACGCGGCCAACATCCTCCTGGAGACGGGCCTCCTCCTCTTCGCCGGCGCCTGGTGGGCGGTGCCGGTGTATCTCCTCGTGGCACACTTCGCCTACCACGCCGCCATGGACGAGGAGGAGGCGGACCTCGCCGCGGTCCACGGGGAGGAGTGGGCCTCCTACGCCGCCCGCACGCCCCGGCTCCTCCCCTGGCGGGGGCCGGGCCCCCGGGGGGACGGCCCCGGCTTCTCCTTCCGGAACCTCGTCTACGAGCGGGAGATCCCGCGGCTCATGCGGCTCCTCTCCCTCCCCTTCGGCCTCCTCTGGTGGCACGCCTTCCGCGCGCAGGAGGGGCCGCTTTTCGATCGCCCCCTCCTCCCGCCCCCCGCGGACGTCAACGCGATGCTCCTCGTGGCCTTCGCGGGAACCCAGGCGGCCTCCTGGTTCACGGGGATGCTGCTCCGCGCCCCCCGCCTCGACGGGGGGACCCGCTTCGAGACGAGGGAGGGGGGCGACTGACCGCGCCTACTCCTCGGTGGCGAGGCAGGTGAGCGTGTCCTCCACCCCGGGGATGGGTTGGATCCCCTCGTTCACGAGGTCCCCGAGGCGCTTCACGTCCCCGGCCTCGATGACGGCGACCACGTCGTAGGGCCCGAAGGTGAGGCTCGCCGAGACGACTCCCGGGAGCCGCCGCAGGTTTCGCGCCGCCTCCTTCGCCATCCCCGCCCGCACCGTCACCAGCACGTAGGCCTTCATGCCTTCTCCTCCGGCCCCTTCCTCAGGAAGACGGCCCAGTAGACCGCCGCCACGAGGACGGCGCCCCCGACGACGTTCCCCAGCGTCACGGGCAGGAGGTTCCCGAGGAACCCCGCCCAGTCCACGGACGCGTACGCCGCGGGATCCCGGCGCGCGGCCTCCCAGAAGGCCGGCTCCGCCCGCTCGCGGACGAGGATGGCGTAGGGGATGAAGTACATGTTGGCGACGCAGTGCTCGAAGCCCGACGCCACGAAGGCGGCGATGGGGAAGAGGACGGCGGCGATCTTGTCCACGGTGCTGCGGGCGCTGTAGACCATCCAGACGGCGAGGCAGACCAGCGCGTTGCAGAGGATCCCGAGGGCGACGGCCTGCCCGAAGCCGAGGCCGGTCTTGGCCCTCGCGATGTCCAGCGCCGCCGCCCCCACGGCCCCTCCCGCCATCCCGTGCTGGCCGCCCGCGAACACGAGGAACGCCGTGCCGATGGAGCCGACGAGGTTCCCCGCGTAGACGAGGCCCCAGTTCCGCAGCAGGGCCGCCGTGGTCACCTTCCGGCTCGCCCAGGCCATGACGATGAGGTTGTTGCCAGTGAAGAGCTCCGCCCCCCCCACCACGACGAGGACGAGGCCGAGGCAGAAGGCCGACCCCGCGAGGACCCGCTGGATGCCGAAGGGGAGCGGGGCCGTCCACGCCTCCCCGGCGGGGCCGCGGAACTGGAGGGAGCCCGTGGAGACGGTGGTGGCGAAGACGGCGCCGAGCGCGATGAAGGCGCCGGCCAGCACCGCCAGCGCGAAGACCTTGAGGGGGGGCGTCTCGGCCTTGCGCACGCCGATGTACTCGGCGCGGGTCGCCATCTCCTGGGGGAGCAGGGCGTCGATGTGGATCTCGGGCACCAAGGGCGGGCCTCCGGTGCTGGGCTCCCCGCCACTCTACCGCCGGGAGGGCGGCGGCGGAGGGGGAGGAGGTCCCCGGTCCTGCCGGGGATCCGTGACGGGGCCCCGTGACGGGCATCGCCCTCCCGCCGGATTCGCTTCCGCGGGCGGCGGTGCGGGATACTGGGCCGATGCCCCGAAAGAGCGCCCCCTCGAAGAAGGCCCCGGCCCCCGCCATCCGGCGCATCGCCCTCAGCACCGGCGGCGGCGACGCGCCGGGGCTCAACGCCGTCATCCGCGCCGCGACCCTGGCGGCCCTCGAGCACGGCTGGGAGGTCGTGGGGATCCGGGACGGGTACAACGGGCTCCTCCACCCCGGGAACTACCCGTGGGGCGGGCTCGTCCACCTCAACCGCGACGCCGTGAAGGGGATCACCCACCTCGGCGGGACCATCATCGGCTCCACCAACAAGGGCAACCCCTTCCAGTTCCCCGTGAAGCAGGCCGACGGGACCTGGGTCGAGGAGGACCGGGGGGATCTCCTCGTGGAGGCGTTCCACCGCGAGGGCATCGACGCCCTCATCTCCGTCGGCGGGGACGGGTCGCTGGCCATCGCCCACCGGCTGGCGGAGAAGGGGCTCCGCGTCGTCGGCGTGCCGAAGACCATCGACAACGATCTCGACCGGACGGTCATCACCTTCGGCTTCGACACGGCGGTCTCCTTCGCGACGGACTGCGTGGACCGCCTCCACAGCACCGCCGAGGCCCACGGGCGCGTCATGGTGGTGGAGGTCATGGGGCGGTACGCGGGCTGGATCGCGCTCAACTGCGCCGTCGCGGGGAGCGCCGACGCGGTGCTCATCCCGGAGATCCCCTACGACATCCGCAAGGTGGCGGAGCGGGTGGCGGAGCGGTTCCACGGCGGGGGCGGCTTCGCCATCGTGGTCGTCGCCGAGGGGGCGAAGCCCCTGGACGGGGCGGTCACGGTGCGGGCCCGCGAGGTCGGCCGGGCGGAGCGGCTCGGCGGCGTCGGCGAGAAGGTCTCCGCGGCACTCCAGGAGCTCACGGGCCACGAGAGCCGCTGCGTCGTCCTCGGCCACCTGCTCCGCGGGGGCCGCCCGACCTCCTTCGACCGTCTCCTCTCGCTGCGCTTCGGCGCCGCCGCCGTGCGGGCGCTGGCGGCGGGCCACGCCGACGTGATGGTGGCCCTCAACCCCCCCAACGTGGACCTCGTCCCCCTGGGCGAGGTGTCGGGCCGCATGCGGACCGTCCCCCTCGACAGCGACGCCGTCCTCACGGCGAGGGAGCTGGGGATGAGCTTCGGGGACTGAGGGAGTGGGCGCCCGCCGGGTCCTGCTCCTGCTGCTCCTCCTCCTCGCGGGAATTGCGATTGCATGGCTCCTCCTCGGGCCGCCCCGCGGGGCCCCTTCTCCCGCGGAGGGGCCCGTGGCCGCCTCACCTGGATCCCCCGCCGGGGCAACGCCTCGAGGGACGAAGCCGGTCCCCGGCGCACCCCTGTCCCCGTCCCCGGCCCCGCCCTATGCGCCTCCCCCGAACCACCCCATCCACGCCCTCGGAGCAGCGCTCCTCTCGGGGGAGGCGCCCCGCGTCCGCGCCGCCGCCGCCGCCCTGCGGCGCCGCCTGCGGCTCGACCCCGCGGCCTTCGAGGAGGCCGCAACCCTCCTCCTCGACCCCGCCACGGACCCCGATCTCCGCCGGGCCCTCGCCCTCGTCCTCGGGACCTTCGGGGGGGCGCGCAACGATGAGGCGCTCCTCGAACTCCTGCGGCGGTTCCCCGGGGACGCGGCGACGGTGCGCTGCGCGCTCTTCGCCCTCGGGGGGACGCGGGAGCCGGAGGAGGACGACGAGGTGTTCGGGCTCGGGGACCGGCCCTTCGGGGCGGAGGGGCCGGGGGGGCTCGGGATCACGGTGCGGCGCGCGCTCGGGGATCCCGCCCTCCGCGCGGCCATGGCGCCGTTCCTCGGGGCCGGGGAGGTCGAGGTGCGGGGGGCGGCGGCGGCGGCGCTCCGCCACTCCGTCGGGGAGGGGGACGTCCGGGAGGCGTTCCTCGGGGCCCTCGGGGCGGAGACGGCGGACGAGGTGCTCGAGGTGGTCGGGGAGGCGCTGGCGGGGCGGGCCGGGGCGACGGCGGAGGCCGGGGAGCGGTCGGCCATCGTGGCGGGGATCCTCGCCCGCGCGGGGGCGGAGGAGTACGGGGGGCTCCGGTTCCGGGTGGAGGACGACTTCGAGCGCATTGCCCTTACGGCCGGGGAGCGGGAGGCGCTCTCGGCGCTCGCGGCGCCCGGGCACCCCTTCTCGGTGCGCTCCTTCGCCATGACCGTCGCCGCCCGGTCCGCGGGGCGCGGGGGTCCCGGGGCGGAGGAGGAGGCGCGGGTGCTCCTCGGGGGGATCCTCGGCTGGGACGGGGACGGCGCGGCCCGGGATCTGGCGGCGCGGCTTCTTCGCCGGCTGCCGGCTTCCTCCGCCGCGACGGCGGTCCTCTGCCGGGCCGCCACCGGCGACGCGGCGTGGAACGTCCGGTTCACGTCGCTGGAGACCCTCGCCTCGTGGGGGCCGCTCGCCGGCGTCCGCGAGGCCCTGGCGGCGGGGACGGCGGACCCCGACGAGCGGGTGGCGAAGCGGGCGGCGGAACTGCTGGAGGGGCTTCCGGAGCGATGAGGGTCCCTGACCGGCTCGAGGGAGTCGTGCATTTCGTGGTCCTCCAGCGGGAAGGGCCTCACGGATTGGCCCTCCTGGCGCCCGACACGCGGTACAGCGCGGGAGTGCAACGTCGCCTCGCGACTCCCGCATCACCCCCCGACAGGAGAGATGTGCGCCAGGTCCAAGCGATCGGATTCGTCCCATTCCTCCGCGTCCAGCTCCGCCTTCGTCAAGACGCGCAGCTCCGTGACTCGAAACCTCTCATTCGCGGGTAGGAGACTTCTCCAGGTCGCCTCGCTGGCATCCCATTCCTCCTCTGACACGTCGGGCGTCTCCTTCGGACGGATGAACCAGAACTGGATGTCGACCCGCGGTGCCTCCCACTCCGGCGCGGCCCTTACCCTGATCTCATCGAGGAGCTCGATACAGCGCCCTTCACCCGTCGACTTTCCACCCTTGTCCTGCGTGTCCTTCCCGCACTTCCCCTTCAGGCGATCCCTGAGTCTCGCCACGAACGGCGTGAACTCGTCAGGCGCCGCCAGACGCCCGAACTTCCTTCGGAGGGCCTCAGCAAGGTCCCGTCTCTCCTCATCACTTCGGCAGCCCGGCACCCGTTCCCACCCATCCATGAGGTCGCGGTCCACAGTCTGGACACGCGTCAGGTCACCGACCAGTCGCAGGTGCGCCACCCCAGGGACATACGCCAAACGCGGGGTCCTCCGCTTCTCGACAATGCGCAAACTCGCATCGTCAGACATTGCGACCAGAGGTGCCACCTGAATGTACCCCGGGCCTTCCCCTCGGTCCGCGATGTCACAACTGTGCGTGATCACGACCCATCCCTGGACTTCGCGCTCGAGACTGTCCGAGCCCTCCCGCACGGCGGGGGCCCCGATCACGGAGCAGGACCTGCTGTCCGCTACCTGCCATCGGAACAGCGCAGTGCCGATGCAACAGTCCCCCTGCCTCCATCCCGTCGTGCGAGATCGCGGTCCTGCGTTTCCTGCCGCAACCGCAGTCGGAGGTGCCGGCGGCGGCGGATCACCGGACGGTGGAGGGCTCCCTGCCACTGCTACGGCACCCGCTTCGCTCGCTTGGCGGGCAACACGGGCCCGTGCTCGACGGGAACAGGAAGGTCATCCCCCCCGAGCAAGTCAATCGGCGACGGGGGCCTTCTCGACATCCGGGCTCGCCTGGAAAGGGGCATCGCAGGGGCACGCGGAAATCCCCGCCCGGTACCCAGGACCGACTCGGCATCAGCGAGTCTCCCATCGATCAGAAGGTCGAATGGGATCACCCCGTCCGCTCCGGGTGCCATCAGTGCCGCCCGGTTCTTCGATGCGCTACCGCGGTCGATTCGCAGCAGGGTCCCGAGCAGTCGCCCAATCCGCTCTTCGTTGGCCGCGGTCAATGACTTCCCGATGGCCCAGAAATGGGCCGTTCGGCGGGACACGCCAAAGAGCCGGGCCATCTGGTCCCAGGTGAGACCGGACAGGCGCCTGATTTCGGAGACCGTCCTCCGCGTCCCATCCATGACAGGATCCATCGAAGCAATCGGGACCCCCTCCGACACCTTCAGGCATCCGCCTGCGTCCGAGTTGCTGGTCGAATAGGAGGGCGCCAGCCGACAGCCCTCCCACGTCGCGGCGGACGCCTGGCTTGATGAGTTCTGCGTCATCAAGCCTCCCATCAACGCCACGCAGAGCGCACCGGCCCGGACTCCTCCGCCGCTGGTGGTGCCGGCGTTCCTCACGAGTTCCGTCTGGGTGGTCACTTCGGCTGCCCTCCGAACCTGCAAAGGAACTCCTCGGTAACAGCCCACCGAAAAACCGTGTAGAGCCGTGCCGCGAACGACTCGGCAACCGCTGTCAGACTTTCCGCTTCAAACGGCTGCGATCGCGCATCGAACATGTCGAGGTCCAGGATCCAGGATCTCTGGTCGACCGGTTCCATCACCGCTGGGTCAATCGTCGCTTGGGGAGGAATCATGCCCCATCGAGCGAGTATTCGGCTCGTCCCCGGGGGGACTTCAAACAGGTTCTCGGACAGCACCTGCACTGCATCCGACGCCCACGCCGCATTCAGCACTCCGGCAACCTCCGGGCGGATCAGCCTTCTCATGTCCTTCGCGTTCGCGTCCCGGATCTGGTCGATGTACCGAACGCCAATCCTGTCCACGACGCTTGGCCGGATGTGTTCCTGGGTTGCGAGGAGAAGTTCCTTCAGGCGACTGATCAACTCCGCCTGGCTCTCGTACTTGGTGGTCTCCAGAGCGACGAAGTCCGGGGCAAGAGACGCGCGCCAAGTCCCAGTCTCGTTCTTGAAGCGCCAGATAGTCGACTGTGGAGCAGGAATCGGACCAGCGGACCCGAGCACGAACCCGACGCTCTGTTCGCGTCGGAGGATTCCGTACTCCTTCCGGATGGCCTCCTGGAAGGGTCCGATGAATTCCTGCTTGTCCACCGACGCGACTACCGGGAAACGAATCTGAACCAGGACCCGGATGAGGGGGGCAGCGCTCAGGGGGACCTCAGGCGGCCGGGCTTCGGTCAGCGGGTTGTCAACGCTCTTCAAGGTCCGCCTCCTGCAATGAGCAGCAATCCCGTCGCCCCTTTCCTCGGGGCGACAGTGACTCTCTCGTCTGCCCATATCTTACGGACGCGGCAGGATAATGTGAAGTAAAAAGTGAAGCAAAGTGTGAAGCCATTGCCAACCAAATCCATAACCCATTTATTCTGAACATGTTGTAACAGTGCAGCAGCCGCCAGGTACTCCGAATAGGCCACCGGTGACCGAGCGTGGGAACGGTGGGATCACGAGGGCGGCCTTTCTCCAAGTCGAGGCGGAAGTCCGCCCGCACTTCGTGCGGCGGGAAGAGGCGGACTTCCCGGACCGGCAATCCCCCGAATCGAACGGGGGCGCCCCGTCCAGGGGCGCCCCCGCCAAAACCCGTTCCCGATTCTAGTAGTGGACGATGCCGAACCCGTACCCCGAGTCCCTCCCCGTGGCCCCCCGGTCCTCGGCCCGGTTCTGCAGGGCCGTGCGGACATCGGAGAGCGTCGGGGCCGTCAGCCCCTTCCAGAGGAGCGCCGCGACCCCGGCCGCATGGGGCGAGGCCATGGACGTCCCGTTCAGCGTCTTGTACACGTCCCCCTTGTACGTCGAGTTCACCGACACCCCCGGCCCGCTCAACTCCACGAAGCTCCCGGTGTTGGAGAACGAAGCGAGGGAGTCCGTCGAGCTCGTGGCCCCGACGGCAACCACGGACGAGTAGGCGGCCGGATAGGAGAGCTCCGTCGTGGACGTGTTCCCGTCCCCGCTGTTTCCGGAAGCCGCGACCAGGAGGACCCCCTGGCCCTCGGCGTAGGTGCAGGCGGCCTCCAGCGCGCTCGAGCTGGAGGAGCCCCCGAGGCTCATGTTGGCCACGGCCATCCCGTTGTCCCCCGCCCAGGTGATGCCCCCCGCCACCGCGCTCCACGTCCCGGAGCCGCGGCGGTCGAGGACCTTCACCGGATAGAGGGAGACCTCCGGCGCGACACCGACCACCCCGATGGAGTTGTCGAGGGCCCCGATGGTCCCCGCCACGTGGGTGCCGTGGCCGTTGTCGTCCTCCGCGGAGGAGCCGACGAAGGTGGCGCCGCTCTGCACGTTGGCGGCGAGGTCCGGGTGGTCGAGATCGATGCCCGTGTCGATGACGGCGACCTTGATCCCGGTCCCGGCATTGCCGCTGACCGGGGCGCCGACCCGGGTGATCCCCCAGGGCGTCGTCTGGGCCGGCTGGCTGGGTGCGGGCTTGGCGCCGCCGCCCTTGCCGTTGGAGCCGGCGTCGTCGCAGTTCTCGACGATGCCGTCCTCCTCGACGTAGGCCACGTCGGGGTCGGACCGGAGGTCGGCGATCTTCGAGGCCGGGACCCGGGCCGCCACGACCTTGATCTTCCCGAGGACGGCGTCGGCCTTGCCGCCGTGCTTCTCCACGACCTTGACGTCGGCGCCGGTCTTGAAGCCGACGAGCACCGCCTCGTCCCCGGCGAAGGCGCTCACCGAGAGCGCCGAGAGCGCGACCACGACGAGACCCGGAACACGGATTCCCATGGGATTCCCCCCTTCGTTGATCCCCGGCCGCGTCGCCCCCGCCACCATGCAGGGACGCACCCGACAGCCGTCAGGAAAGTACCACTGCTCGGCCCCGGGGATCGGTATTCCCCGTCAAGTCCGGGGATTCCCGCATCCCCCCCTACCCGAGCAGTTCCCCCCGCCTCCGATGCAGCCCCGCCCGGATCTCCGCCAGGTTCCCCGCCTTCGCCTCGAGGAGGGAGAGGGTCCCCTCCACGGCCCGGTGGGCCGCGGCGACCCGCTCCAGGGAGCGGCGGAAGCCGGCCCCCGCCCGGACGTCCTCGGCGAAGGCGTCGAGGAGCCGGTGGGTGAACTCCCCTCCGCTCCCGCCCCCGGGGGACGGCACCCCCTCGGAGGCGAGGTCCTCGACCTCCGCGTGGAACCGGCGGAGCGCCTCCTCGGCGAGGCCCGCGTGCTTCCGCGCCAGCTCCAGCGCCGGCCGGCGGAGGGCGGAGGAGACCACGCCGCCGCCGATGACGTCGAGGGGGAGCCGCTCCGACGCCCGGCCGAGGGCCCGCTCCACGGCGCCGAGCTCCCGGGAGGCGATGCGCCCCGCCGCCCGCGCCTCCTCGACCTCCTTCACCACCGCCGCGACGCGCCCCTCTTCCGCGGCGATGGCGAGGATCGCCTCGGCCCGCTCCCCGCCGGCGCCGGCGACGAGGCGGCCCTTCTCCTCAAGGGCCGCGCGGTGGTCCCCCTCGGGATCGCCGAGCCTCCGGAGCCGCTCGAGGAGCGGCTCCCGGTCCCGGTCGAGGGCCGCGAGGGCGGCCTCCTCCGCCTCGAGGTGGAGGCGCCTCCGGGCCGGCTCCGAGGCCGCCGGCTTCCCTTTCCCGAACCGGAGGAGGTCGGCCAGCGCGCTCCCGAGCCCCTTCTTCCCCTCCTTCCCCGCCTCCCCCTCATCCCCCTCCTCCCCGGCGAGGTCGGAGCGGTAGCGGTGGATGCGCGCCTGCGCCGCCGCCCGCTGCGCCGCGACCCGGTCGAGGTCCCGGCGGAGCTTCTCGAGGAGCGTCATCCGCTCCCGGGCGTCGCGAAGGCGTTCTTCCAGCTCTTCGAGCAAGGGTCCCTCCGCGCCACAGCATGCCACTCCGCCCGCGCCGCAGGAAACGGGACCGGCGGGGTCAGCGCCCCCCGGCGTTCCGCAGCGTCTTCGTCACGAGGGAGGAGAGGGGCAGGTCCGCGAGGTCCTCCGTCGAGGCGTACACCGAATCCTCCGGCCGCCGCAGCCGCCCCGCGGGCCGCGCCTCGTAGGCCTCCAGGGAGATGCGCCGGTCGAGGATGGAGTGGCGCACCCGGGCCCGGAGCGCCCCCACCTCCCAGCGCCCGCCGAACCGCACGTGGAGGCTCTCGCAGAGGGAGGCCACGGGGTCCGCCCCCTCCCCCACCTCCGCCGAGGGGAGCTCGTAGGTCCCCGCGAGGAGCCCCCCGTCGGGGCGGCGGAGGAGGAGCGTGCGCCCCTTCCCGTCCCGGACGAGGGCCGCGGCCACGCGCACCGCCCGGGACCGTTTCCGGGGGGCGCCCTCCGGCAGGACCGCGGCGAGGCCGGCCTTCCGCCCCGCGCACTCCCCGGCGAGGGGGCAGAGGAGGCAGCGGGGGCGGCCGGGCACGCAGACCAGCGCCCCGAGCTCCATGAGCCCCTCGTTCCAGGCGCCCGCGTTCCGGTCCGGGACGAGTTCCGCCGCGAGGGCGCGGATGCGCGCGGCCGCTTCACCAGTCTTCACGTCCCCGCGCACCGCGAAGAGCCTCGCCAGCACCCGCGCCACGTTCCCGTCCACCAGGGGGAGGGAAAGCCCGAGGGAAAGCGTTCCCACGGCGCCGGCCGTATAGGGCCCGACCCCGGGGAGCGCGCGGAGCGACGCCTCGTCCCGTGGGAACGCCCCGCCGTGGCGCTCCACGATGGCCGTCGCCGCGGCGTGGAGCCTCCGCGCCCGCCCGTAGTAGCCGAGTCCGCTCCAGGCCGCCACCACGTCGTCCACGGGGGAGGCCGCCATGGCCGCCGCCGTCGGCCAGCGCCGGAGGAAGGCCTCGTAGCGCGGGACCACCACCTCCACCCGGGTCTGCTGCAGCATCACCTCGGAGACGAGCACCGCCCAGGGGTCCCGCGGCTCGGAGCGCCAGGGGAGGTCGCGTCCGTTCCGCCGGAACCAGGCGGCGAGGAGGGAGCGGAGCCGCCGCGCGCCTTCCGCCTCCGCCACCCCTACCGTCCCTGCAGTCCGGAGAAGAAGGAGGACTTCGAACGCTCGTAGAGGAGCTTCCCGCCGATGAAGGCCATGTCCACGACGCTGCGGTAGTGGAGCGGGTCGCCGTCCATCACGATGAGGTCGGCGTCCTTGCCGGCCTCGATGGAGCCGATGCGGTCGGCCACGCCGAGGGCTTCGGCGGCGCCCAGCGTCATGGCGCGGAGCACCGCCGCCTCGCCGGCCCCGCCGCGCACCGCGAAGGCCCCCTCCACGGGGTAGTCCGTGAGGTCCCGCCCCGAGAGGCCGCCGAGGCGGAAGCCGCCCCCGGGTTGCGTGAACCCGCCCACGGGCTGCAGGCAGAACCGCACCCCCGCCTTCTCCAGGATGGCGGCGACGGCCAGCGAGCCGCCGTGATCCTCCTCGCGCCCCTCCTCCCGCCAGCGGTTGCGGGGGGTCACGACGGCGGTGGCCCCGGCGCGGGCGATCTCCTCGGGGAGGACCCAGGCCTCGAGGCAGTCCTCGAGGACGAGCCGGAGCCCGTGGTCCCTCGCCAGCGCCAGTGCCTCCCGGATCTCCCCGCGCCACGCCGCCGGCACGCGGACCGGGATCTCCCCCTTGAGTGCGGCGAGGATCTCGGGGCCCACGGGCGGCTTCGGCGGCTCCTTCTTCGCCCGGCGCGCCTCCTCCTCCTCCCCGAGGTACTTCCGGCCGCGGCGCAACTGCTCCTCGAAGCCGAGCCGCTCCGCGGCGGTCCCCCGGGCCCAGTTGACCCAGACCGCCGCGGGCTCCTTCAGGACCATGAGGGACGGCTCCCCCGTCGCGGGCCTGAGGACCGCCGTCTGGGTCACGAGGAAACCCCTCTGGGAGGTGGAGGTCGCGTAGAGCGCCGTCACACCCGAGCCGAGGGCGAGCTCGAGGCCGCGGGAGTAGGGATCGAGGGCGGCGGCGAAGGTGCTCCCCGGGCGGGGGTGGCCGCCGGAGATCCCCACGGGCTCGGCGTCCACCCCGATGAAGCCGGGGAGGACCCGCTTGCCGTCGGTGCGGACGATGCGCGCCCCCTCGGGGACGGGGAGGTCGGCCCCGACCCGCTCGATCCTCCCGTCCCGGATCAGCACCGTGCCGCGGCGGACGACGGGGCCGGAGATGGTCCAGACGTCGCCGCCCACCAGCGCCGTCACGCCGTCCCCGGGGAGGACGCGGGGCCCCGCGGGGGCGCCGCCCGAGGCCTCCCCCTCGGCGCGGGCCGGTGCGGGGCCGGCGGCGAGGGCGGCGGCGAGGAGGAGGGCCGGAAGGGCGGGGATCCTCACGGGCGCTCCCTCCCCTCCGCCGCGGGGTCCGCCGCCGCGGCCAGGGGGACCGGCCGCCCCCGCACCCAGGCGGCGACGATGCGCGTGCCCGCCTCCAGGGGGTCCCCGTCGTGGAGCACGAGGTCCGCCGAGAGGCCCGCCGCCACGGAGCCCGTCTCCTTCTCGATGCCGAGGATCCGCGCCCCCTCGGCGGAGAGGGCCCGCATCGCCGCGGCCCTCGGGAGGCCGGCCTTCACGAGGAGCCCCGCCTGGAGGCGGATCATGGACAGCCCCTGGCGCCCCTCCTCGTCGAGGGCGAAGGCGACGGGGCAGCCCTCGGCGGCGAAGACGGCGGCGGGGTTCACGAGATCGGCGCTCCCCGGCGCCGTGGCGAGGCGGGGCTCCAGGACGATGGAGGCCCCGGCGCCGGCGATGCGGGCCGCGGCCCTCCAGGCGTCCCCCGAGACCCGGAAGACGAGGCGCAGGCGCCAGGGCTCCAGCGCGTCGAGGGCGCGGTCGGCGTCGCCGGCGGATCCGCAGACCACCACCGTGGACACGGTCCTCCGCAGGGCGTCGCGGAGGATGCGGGTGCGCTCGTCGAGGGGGGGCTTCTTCGGCTCCGCGGGGGGCTTCCCCGGGTCCCCCTTCGCGGGCGCGGCGGGGACCGGCTTCCCCTCCTTCTCGGCGGCGGCCTTCGCCTTCTCGAACTCCGCCGTGTCGGTTTTGAACTTCTCCTCCGCCGCCGCCTTCCTCGCCTCGAACTCCGCCGAGGCGGCGCGGAACTCGTCCATCTCCTTCCCGTGCCTGTCCTCGGCCTCGACCTCCTTCTTCGCCCGGTCGAAGGCGGCGGAGAGGTTGCGCGCCCAGCCCGAGGTGGGATCCACGTCCACGCGGAGGAACCGCGCCCCCTCGACGCGGAACGCGTCGGTTCCCGCCTCCGCGGGGCGCACGGCGAGGCCCTCGCCTCCGGGCGCTCCGGGTCCGGGGAGGAGTCCGAGCACCGAGACCCCGGCGGCGGCGGCGATGCGGTGGAGCGGGTGGAAGGGGGGGAGGGCATCGCCCACGCTCTCCGTGGGGACGGGGCGGTCCCGGGCGCCGACTTCCGGGGGGAGCGTCATCCGGGTGGCGGGGAGGACGAGGCCCGGGGCGAGCACCCCCCCGGCCCCGTCCACGACGGTGAGCCCCGCCGGCGGGGAGACGGAGGCGGCGGGGCCGGCGGCTTCGATGCGGCCGTTGCGGATGACGACGATGGCGTCGGGGAGTTCGGTGCCGTCGGGGAGGAGGAGGCGGACGTTGCGGATGAGGAAGGGGGCGGGGTCGGGGGGAGGGGGGGAGTCGGCGAG
>CAYJMF010000096.1:0-18271 GCA_964370855.1 uncultured Planctomycetota bacterium
GCCGGGGCGCCCCTCCGGCGCCGCCCGCCCCCCCCGCCCCGGGCCCCGCCGCGCGCCCGCCCCCCAAGGCCGGGGCGGGATCCCCGGCGGAATCCGTCAGCGCTCCGTCGTCCCCGGCCGTACCGGGTACTCCCAGGGATCGAAGTACGGCCTCTCCCACGACGGCAGCCGCAGAAGCACCATCCCCGAGACGGCGTGATCCTCGTTCTCCGCCCTGTCGAGGACGGCGATGGCGATGGGGACGTCGATCCCGCTGGCGGATGCGAGGTCCCGGTCGTCCGCGTTCCCCGTTCTCAGCGCCCGGGCCATCTCCACGGTCCAGGTCCCGGCGTTCCAGGTGCCCCGGGCGAGGACGTCCCCGGCGCTCCCCGTGGGCGCGGTCGCCCGGTAGCGGGGCGAGGGGGAGGGCGCCCCCGCGGCGGGCGCCGGGAGCTCCTCCGTCGCGCTCCCGCCGGCGTCCTCGGGGCGGGTGATGAAGACCGTCGTCCCGTCGGGGAGGGTCCGGGAGTAGCTCTTTCCGCCGGGGTCCTTCAGGGTCATGCGGTGGGTGCGATCCATGGCGTGGCCGGCGGGATCGGTCCGCCCCGCCTTCCAGTGCCAGACGTCCCAGGCCGCCTCCACGGGGGAGAGCATGTTCGCGGTGAAGGGGCCCTCGAGGGCGAGGGCCACGGAGAGGACGTCCTCCCGCTCCGGCCCCGCGGCGAAGGCGCCGCCGGCGCCGGCGATCCATGGCTTGTGGGCCCGGTCCTCGGTGGCGTCCTCCCACTGCACGAGGAGGAACAGGGTCCCCCGGTGGACCGCAGCCCGGACCCGGCAGGAGGCGGGGCCGGCGACCCCCTCGATGGGCACCACCGTCACCGGGGCGCGGCCCCACGCCTCCTCGGAATCGCGGCCGTCCACGATGATCGATTCCGGGATCCGCACGGCCCGCACCTCGGCTTCGACGTTCGCCCCCTGCACGGGGGGGGGCTCCGGCGCCGGCGTGGAGGCGCACCCGGCGAGGAGGAGGAGGAGGAGCGCGGCGCGGGAAGGAGCGGTGTCGTTCATCCCCCCAGTGTCCCCGGGGAGGGTCCCCGGGGGAAGGATCAGTGGTCCACCTTCGCGCCCTTCGGGACCTCCCCCGTGAGGAGGAGCCCCCACCGCGTGAGGGGGGGGCCGATGGTCTCGAAGACCGCCACCGAGGCGAGCACGAGGGTCACGAGGGACGTCACCCGGGGCTCGTCGGGGAAGGAGGCGCGGAGCCACCCTGAGAGGCCGAGGGCCATCCCCGCCATGGGGACGAGGCAGAGGGTGACGGCGGCCCGGGAGCGCCCGTCGGGGAGCCCTGCGGCGCCGCCGGCGGCGAACACCCCGGCGGCCTTTCCCGCCAGCCGCCCGAGGACGAGGACGAGGCCCGCAGCCCCCGTCGCGAGGAGGTCGGAGAAGTGGAGGTGGGTCCCGCTCACCACGAAGAGCACGATGAAGAAGGCGACCTCGACGCGTCCGAAGTCCACGATGAGCTCCCGCCTCTTCCAGCGGGCGAAGCACTCCGCCGAGACCCCCGTGCAGAGGAGCAGCATCAGGGGGGACAGCCCGAGCTGGCCGGCGAGGCCGAGCCCCGCCAGCACGATGCCCCCGCGCAGGAGGAAGATGCCGAGGTCCCGCGCCACGGCCGCCTCGAGCCACCCGAGGACCGCCCCGAGGAGGATCCCCACGCCGAGGGATCCGAGGAGGACGAAGGAGACGCGGCTCCAGTGGATCTCCGGGGACTGCCCGAGGCCCGCGGCCATGAAGGGCACGAGGACGGCGACGGTGGTGAAGGAGAGGAGGTTGTTGAGCCCGACGGTGGCGAGGATGCGGCGGACCATGGGACCGTCGGCGCCGAGCTCCCGGCGCACGAGGATGACGACGGCGGGGGAGGAGGACATGGCCACGCCCCCCAGGACGGCGGCGAGGCCGAGATCCCAGCCGATGAGGACGAGGCCCCCCGTCACGGCCGCCCCCGCCAGGAGGGACTCCGCCGCCGCCAGCAGCGCCGGGCGCGGATGCTCGATGAGGGCCCAGAGGTCCACCTGGAGCCCCACGGTGAAGACGATGAGCCCGAGCGCGATCTCGGCCATCACCTCCCCGGGCCGCAGGAAGTCGGGGAGGGAGGCGCCTTCCCCGCCCTGGAGGAGCAGGCCGATGCCCGCGGGCCCCAGAAGAACGCCGGCGGCGAGGTACCCCGTGATCCTCGGGACGTGGATGCGGGCGCCCACTTCCCCGAGCAGGTACCCGACGAAGAGCATGAGCCCCACGATGATGAAGGGATCGGGCCCGGCCCCCGCGGGGACGATCCCCTCCCGCACCAGGCCCGCCAGGGCGTCGGGGAGGAGGAGGTCCGCCGCCACCCCGGCCAGCACGAGGACGGAGATGGCCGCGTTCACGTGGAAGAAGGCCATGTTGACGCGATCGAGGTCGTCGGGGGAGACGAGACGGTGCTCCACGACGAGGAGCACGGCGACGATGACGACGGTGCAGAAGTAGAAGGCCCCGAACTCGGCGTGCCACCCGAACAGGAGCAGGAGCACCACGGTCAGGACGTGGAGGAGGCGGGAGATGCGCAGGGCCCAGTCGATCCCGAGTCTCGCAGGCAGGGAGTGGAGGCCGAGGGAGCGGTCCACCTCGAGGTCCTGGCAGGCGTAGATGATGTCGAAGCCCGCGACCCAGAGCAGGACCGCGGCCCCGAGGAGGAGCGCCTGGGAGAAGGACGGGTCGAACGCCCCCTGGACGGCGAGGTAGCCGCCGAGGGGGGCGATGCCGAGGGCGATGCCGAGGCCGAAGTGGGAGAGGCTGGTGATTCGCTTCAGCAGGGAGTACCCGAAGATCACCACGAGCGTGGGCACGGCGAGCACGAAGCAGAGGTGGTTGAGTTTCCAGCAGGCGTACCCGAACAGCCCGGAGGAGAGGACCACGGCCAGGAGCACGCCGCGGCGGGAGAGCATGCCCGCGGGCAGCGCGCGCCCCGCGGTGCGGGGGTTGAAGGCGTCGTAGCGGTGGTCGGCGAGGCGGTTGAAGCTCATGGCCGCGGTGCGGGCCCCGACCATGGCGACGAGGACCCAGAGGAGGATCTCCGTGGGCGGAACCCCCCGCAGCGGCAGCAGCAGCCCCACGGCGGCGAAGGGGAGGGCGAACACGGTGTGGGAGAACTTCACCATGTCCATGAAGGTGCGCACGTCGCGCACGGGGGCCGGGAGGGCACCCGCGGACGCGCCCGCGGGGGGCGGGGAATCCCGATCGATGTCGACGCTGGGGCCGCTCACGGGGCCCGAGGATACCCGTCGCGGCGGAATGCCCGGCGCGGAACTCAGCGCCGCGGCGCGAAGAGCGCGAGGGAGGCCGTGAACCCGTGGAGGAAGTTGCGCGGGCCGACGGGCCCGATCTCCCCGTTGCAGAAGAACCCCGCGAGGGGGAGGTCCCCGAACCTCCGCCGGAGGAGGCCGAGGTCGTGGTCCGGCTCCCCGAAGAGGCGGGAGCCGCGGCCGCCGCAGTCGAACAGCAGGCCCGCCGCGGGGACCGACGCCGAGGACTCGAGCTCGAGGAGCTCGGCGAGGTCCTCCGCCGCCGTGGCGGCGTCGCGGAGCTGGAACTGCACTGTCTGCCCCACCCGGGCGACGTCCCCCACGACGAGGGAGCCGTCCCCGGGGACCAGGGCCACGAGGTTGCGGATGAGGAAGTCCCCGCGGTGGAACTCGCTGCGCGCCTCGTGGGCGACGCGGCCGAGGTGGAGGCTCGTGCGCGCCAGCGCGCGGTCCCCCTCGGGGAGGGCGGCCACGGTCTCCCGGAGGACGTCGGCGGCGGGCCTCCCGGCCAGCGTCTGGATGCGCTGGCCCTCCCCCTTCGTCACGACGTAGCGCTTCCCCACGGGCCGGCACCCCTGGGAGACGACGGGGCGGAGGCCGACCTCGCCGCCGCGGAGCGCGCATCCCACGGCCCCCTCCCGGTGGACGGCCCCGTCGAGCCAGAGGGCGTGGCCCCCCGGCGCGTTCGCGCCGCTGGCGACGCCGCCCATGACGGGGCGGCCGGGGAAGGCGTCGTTCATGGCCTCGAGGAGGCCGTCGCCGTCGATGGAGAAGGGGTCGGGGAGGAGGAGGAAGGAGGGGTCGCCCTCGCCGGGGACGCCGATGCCGCGGCGCACCGCATCGGGCCCGTCGAAGCCGAGGAGGTCGTCCTGGCGAATGTGGAAGGGGGTCACCTCGGTCCCCGGGAGGCGCGCGAGGAGGAGGGCCGCGGCGCGCCCCCCCTCCCGCTCGGCCTCCGCGCCGATGACGCCGACCCCGGAACAGCCGAGGAGCCGCCGCGCCCCGGTTCGCCCGTGGACGCGGGGACCGGCCCCCGCCGAGGCGGGGCCGAAGTCCGGCGTGGCGAAGAGCACCGCGAGGTCCGGCGGGCCTCCGGGGCCCAGCGCGTCGAGGGCGCGGACGGAGACCTCATCGAGGAGCGCGTCGAGATCGGAGCCGGCGGCGGAGGCGGAGGAGAAGGCGGGGGGCATGGGGGCATCCTACACGCAGTTCCATCCCCGGGAGGATTGCGCGCTCCACGGGGAATCCCGCCCGCCCCCGCCCCCGCGGACCGAAGATGGCGCCGTGCGCCCGCTCCTCCTCCTGAACGTCGTCGGTCTCACCCCGGACCTCCTCCGCCACGCCCCCCGGCTCTCCGCCCTCGCGAAGTCCGGCTTCGCGGCCCCCGTCGTCCCAGCGCTCCCGGCGGTGACCTGCACCGCCCAGGCGACGATGCTCACGGGAACCCTCCCCTCGGAGCACGGCATCGTCGGCAACGGCTGGTGGTTCCGCGACCTCGGCGAGATCCTCTTCTGGCGGCAGTCGGATCGGCTCGTGCAGAAGGACCGGCTCTGGACCGAGGCGCGGCGCCGCCATCCCGGGCTCACGGCGGCGAACCTCTTCTGGTGGCATGCCATGGGCGGGTCCGCGGACTGGACAGTGACCCCGCGGCCCGTCTACCCGGCCGACGGGAGGAAACTGCCCGACGTCTACACCCGCCCCGCGGACCTCCGCCACCGGCTCGTCGCCGCCCTGGGCGGGTTCCCGCTCTTCCGGTTCTGGGGGCCGGCGGCGGATCTCTCCTCGACGGCCTGGATCGGGGCGGCGGCGGAGCGGGTGATGCGGGAGGAGCGGCCGGATCTCGCGCTGGTCTACCTTCCCCACCTCGACTACCCGCTGCAGCGGCTCGGGCCCGATCACCCCTCCATCCCCGCGGAGGTCGCCGCCGTGGACCGGGTGGCGGCGCCCCTGGTCGATCTCGCGCTGGAGCAGGGGCGGGCGGTGCTCGTGGTGAGCGAGTACGGCATCGCGCCGGTCTCCGGGGCGGTGCACCCGAACCGGGCGCTGCGGGAGGCGGGGCTCCTCGAGGTGCACGCCAACGCGTCGGGGGAGCACCTCGACCCGGGGGCGTCGCGGGCCTTCGCGGTCTCGGACCACCAGGTCGCCCACGTCCACGCCGCCGACGACGGTGCGCGGGCGGCGGCGCGGGAGGTCCTGTCGGGACTGCCCGGGGTGGGGGCCGTCCTGGAGGGAAAATCCCGTGCCGATGCGGGGCTCGCCCACCGCCGCGCGGGGGATCTCGTGCTGCTCTCCGCCCCGGACCGCTGGTTCACCTACTACTACTGGCTCGACGACGGGGCGGCGCCGGACTACGCCCGCACCGTGGACATCCACCGCAAGCCCGGCTACGACCCGGTGGAGCTGTTCCTCGACCCGGCGAAGCCGGCGCTGAAGGCGCGCATCGCCGGCAAGATCGCGGCGAGAAAGCTCGGATTCCGCAACCTTCTCGACGTGATCCCTCTGGACGCCTCCCTGGTGAAGGGCTCCCACGGCCTCCTGCCCGCGGCGCCGGGGGCGGGGCCGCTGGTCATCGGGAGCGACGCGGCGCTGGGAGCGGCCTCCTTCGAACAGGCGGGAATCCGCGATCTGGCGCTCCGCGCCATGGGGCTGGGGGGCTGAGGAGGGACGGCGGCGTACCCTGAAATCCCGGAGTCCCACTCCGAGATTTCAGGGTCGCGATTCAGCCCTTCGACTCCTCCCGCCCGCGGACCCCCTTCTCCCGGTGGAAGGCCTTGCGGTTCTCGAGGTACTCCTCCGGCGCCGGCATCTCGAAGCGGGGGCCGCCCTCGAGGACCTCACGGTGGATGGCCTTCAGGAAGGGGATGCACCAGCCGCACCCGGTGCCCGCGGAGAGGCACTGGCTCACGAGCGAGATCACCTTCGGCTTCTCCCTCCGGCAGAAGGCCTCGATCTTGCGCCGCCGCACGTGGAAGCAGACGCAGACCTCGGCGTCGAGGGGGTCCGTGGAGGGCGGGTGGTGGTGGCCGTGTCCCATGGCCCCACCCTAGCGCGGGGGCGCGCGCCTCCCGTAGGATCGGCCACCGTGCCCGGTGACTCCCTCTACGAGTTCGTGATGGACCAGCTCGCCCCCCTCGGGGACGTGGCGGGCCGCCGCATGTTCGGCGGCCACGGGCTCTACCTCGAGGGGGAGTTCTTCGGCATGGTCTTCGACGGCCGCGCCTGGTTCCGCACCGACGAGCGGACCCGGACGAAGTACCGCGAGATGGGGGGCCTGCCCGTCCCTTTCGGGGGGCCCGAGGGGGAGAAGAGCTACTGGTCGGTCCCCGAGGACGTGCTCGAGGACGGCCCCCTCCTCGTGGAGTGGGCGCGGGAGGCGGCCCTCACCCCGCGACCGGCGGCGCAGAGGAGGAAGGCGGGGAAGGGGAAGGCGAAGTCGAAACCGAAGCGGAAGACCGCGCGCCGGAAGTCCGTGAAGAGGGGACCGGTCTCGGGGAGGAGCACCCCATGACGCCGGCGGAAGGACGGGAGAGCATCCAGAGGGAACTGGAGGCCCATGGCGTGAGCCGATGGACCACGGCCCCCCTTCTCTGGCGACTCCTATGGGCGATGAACATCGATGTCCCTCCGCCCCACTTCATCGGGTTCGGGTGGCTTGCGATCCTCGGTGGGTTTGCGTTCGCGGTCGTGTTCGGCACTCTCCTCCACGCCTTCGGCAATGTCACCGGTAGCCCCTCCCCGGTCCCCGCGTTCGGCTTCCCGGCGACGGGGGGGGTGGTGTTCGGCCTGTACATGGCCTGGAGTTGGCGTCGGGCGAGGGACAGGTTCCGCCTTCCGTCCTGGCAGGAGTACCTGCGTTCGGGGAAGGTGCCCGACGATGGGAAGGTCTGGGAAGTCCTCCCTCCCTCCGGCCCTCCTACTTCCCCGCCCTCACCCTGATCTCCCTCACCACCACCCTCCCGTTGACGAACCCGATCCCCGGGAGGGAGGGCTCCGTCCCGCAGGGTCCCGTCACCACCTGCTTCCCGTCCACCCAGAGTTCCGCCGTCCCGCCGTGGCGGAGAAGCAGGAGTTCCACCTCCTTCCGCCCCGCGAGGGTGACGGCGGGGTTCGAGGCCGTGGCCGCGGCCTTCGACCAGACGAAGGAGCCGTTCCCGACGACCATCCCCTGGCAGCCCTCCCCGAAGCGGACCTGCAGCGCCCCGCAGCCGCCGGAGAGATCGACCTTCGCACGCACCGCGCCGTCGGCGAGGAGCGCGTCCCCGAAGCCGCAGACGCGCCACTCCCCGCCGCCGCCGGAGCCGGTGACGGCGCCGTCCTTCAGGGTCCACGTCCCCTCCTCCCCCGCGTGCAGGGGGGAGGCGAGGACGCTCCTCCACTCCGTCTCCTTCCCGACCACCGTCCCGTAGTCCGGTTCCCAGCGCGGGAACTCCACCTTCTCCCCGGCCCGCTGGCGCAGCAGCGTCTCGACCTCGGGCCGCAGGACGAACCTGTCCAGGGCCCCGTGCCAGGACTTCTCCAGCACGGACTCGTCGGCGCCGAAGGCCTTCTTCGCCCCCATCCCCGCGTAGTACTTCCGCACCTTCTCCGCCCCGTGCTCGCGGAGGAGGTGGAGGAGGAAGGAGCCCGCGACGTCGTAGGCGTCGAAGCCGGGCCGCTCCCGGAGCCACGCGTAGAAGTCCGGCGCCCCGGTCATCGCCGCGAGCGGCGGCAGCTCCTTCCGCTTCCGGAGGAAGGCCGCCACGGCGTCCACCGGCACCCCGTGCACGTGCTCCAGCACCGCGTTGGCGAGCCCCTCGGCGAAGAAGAGGTTGCGGGGCTCCTCCCCGGCCTTCGGGAATCGCAGGGCCACCACGTGCACCAGCTCGTGGAGCCGGGTCTGGTCGTTGTCGTAGGGGAGGTGGCACTGGTCGTTCCAGGAGAAGCCCCCGGTCCCCGCGGTGCCGGTGATGCGCGCCAGCTCCTCCACGTCGTCGTAGAGGAAGAGCCGGTAGCGCGCGTCGTTCCTCACCTTCAGCGTCCCGGTAATCCGGTCGAGGTCCCGCTCCGCCGCGGCCCCGGTGCGCTCCACGGAGGCGGCGGCCCGGGAGCCGGGGCGGACGTGGAGGTCGAAGTGCTCGGTCTTCACCGTGTCCGTGAGGACCGTCGCGGCGGCGCCGGCCGCGGCGGGGGGAGCGGGGGCGGCGCGGGGCAGGAGGAGGGAGAGCGCCGCGACGAGGACGGGGGCGATTCCGGGGGAGTTCATGCGGGGGATGGTAGGCGGACCCCGCTCCCCCCGTCAACCGGCCTTCGCCGCCTCCTTCTCCTCCCGCCCGCCGCCCGGCGCGTAGGGGGGGCCGACGATGGACTCCCGCGTCACCGGGGGCCGCGCCTCGAAGGGGGCGGCCCGCACGGCGCAGCCCTCCAGCGGGCAGCGCCGGCAGTAGGTCCGCCGGCAGGGGTCGAGGTGGAAGAAGATCTCCCCGTCCCGCTTCCAGTTCGCCAGCACCCAGCGCTCCATGGCCTCGGCGGCGTCGTGGCCCTGCTCCACGGTCCAGTACTCCGGCACCACCACGTGGGCGTCCACGTGGGCGAAGGAGCCGCTCCGGATGGCGCGGGTCTCGTGGATCTCGATGGCCCCCCCCGTCGGCATCCGCGCGAAGAGCGAGGCCAGCTCCTCGAGGAGCTCCGGGTCCTCCTCGTCGAGGAGCCCGCCGGCAGCCTGGCGCACGAGCCGGACCCCGGCGTAGCACAGCAGCGCTCCCACGAGGATGGCCACCACGGGATCGATCCAGAGGACGCCGGTGGCCTTCACGAGGAGGAGGCCGACCACCACCCCGGCGCTGGTCCAGAAGTCCGAAAGGACGTGCTTCCCGTCGGCCACCAGCGCCGGCGAATGGGTCCGCCTCCCCGCGCGCACGAGGTACCAGCCGAGGACGGCGTTGCCGGCGCCGGCGCCGAGGATCAGGAGGAGCCCCGTGCTCAGCTCCCGGATCTCGACCCCGTGGAGGAGGGCGTGGATCCCCTCGTAGAGGATCATCACCGCGGCGAAGGCGACGAGGCCCCCCTCGAAGACCGCCGTGAAGAACTCCATCTTCCCGTGCCCGTAGGGGTGGTTGGCGTCGGCGGGGCGGGCGGCGAAGGCGATGGCGCCGAGGGCGAAGAGGGCCGCCACGACGTTCACGATGGACTCCATGGCGTCGGAGTAGACCGCCGCCGAGGAGGTCAGGTACCAGGCGTAGAACTTCACGCAGAGGAGCAGGATCCCCGCGCCGAGGGAGACGAAGCCGGCCCGCATCCGCTCCCGCACCATGGGGGAGGGGGGGGGGTGGTCGTGGTCCGGGGTGCGGCCCCCGGCCCGGGCGGTGCGCTGGTCCATCGCCCCATCCTGCGGGGGAATCCGGGAATTCCACGTATCGAAACCGGGTTTCAGGGGATCCCCTGGTCACCCGTCTATCATTGGGACGGGTTCCCGAACGCACCACAGGAGGTTCCCATGACGACCCGCACCGCCCGCCTCGCCCTGCTGCCCGCCCTGGCCCTGCTCATCGGAGCCCCCTGCCTCGCGGGGCGCTGCCTGCCCGCCGCCTTCGCCCAGGAGAAGGAGGGGGACGCGAAGGCCGGGGAGGCGAAGGCCGCCGCCGACGAGGTGAAGGGGACCCTCTACCACTTCGGCGTCACGGAGCAGCGCACCAACGTGCTCTTCGAGTCGGAGACCACCGTGGAGACCATCCACGGGATCACCCACAGGATCTCCGGCACCGCCACCTTCGACTTCGAGGGCGGCAAGGCCGTCACGGAGCTCACGGTGCCCGTGAAGTCCCTCTCCACCGGCCTCGAGGCGCGGGACGGCCACATGATGGGGGAGGACTGGCTCGACGCGGAGAAGCACCCGGACATCGTCTTCAAGGCCACCTCCCTCAAGCGGGTCAAGGTCCTCGACGAGAAGGCCATGAAGGAGACATGGGCCTACGAAGGGACCCTCACCATCAAGGGGAAGTCCAACGCCCTCAAGGGCGAGGCGACGGTCCAGCGCATCCCCGACGAGCTCGGGAAGAAGCTCGGCAAGGGCTCCTGGGTGAAGGTGAAGACCGAGTTCCAGGTGACCCTCAAGGACTTCGGCATCGAGGTCCCCGACGTCTCCGCCGCCAAGGTGAGCCCGATCTGGGACATCAAGCTCGACCTCCTCGCCACCACCGCGGAACCGAAGAAGTAGCCGGGGAGAGGGAGAACGACCGTGAAGACCCTCCTCAGGACCCTCGGCCTCGGCGCCGTCGCGGTGGGGCTCCTCGCCCTGCCCGGGGCATGGCTCGTGGACCGGGCGGCGGGGCGGGAGCTCCTCGTCGTGGAGGCCCACGCCGACGACGTCGTCGAGACCTACCGCGCCATGTGGGAGATCGACGGGGGCGGCAAGGAGGGGGTGCCCGCCATCTACGGCACACCCCGGGGGGTGGAGCGGCTCCTGTTCGTCCCCGCGGAGAAGATCGTGAGCCCCGCGGAGGATCCCGGCTCCTCCCTCTACCTCAAGGCCGCCGGCGACCACCCCTTCCAGGCGCAGACCCTCTGGTACTTCGGCGTGCCGACGGCCATCGGGGCCCTCGTCGTGGGGGGCGGGCTCCTGCTGGCGGCGCGGCGGACGACAACGACAGAACGGTGTCAGACACCTGTTGGCTGCGGCGGCGGAGACTCCCGCGGGGCCTGAATCCCGCGCCGCCGCAGCCAACAGGTGTCTGACACCGTTCTGTCGTTGTCGTCGTCACCCCCCCTACCCGGAATCGTCTCGGGGCGTTCCGGGGGGTGGCTACGATGTCGGGATGAACCCCACCGCCCTCCCCGCACCCGTGCAGCAGGTCTTCGACGCCATCCAGCGCCAGGAGGAGTGGCGCTCCCACTGCCTCAACATGATCGCCAGCGAGAACGTGCTCTCGCCGCTGGCGCTCCGCGCCCTCTGCTCCGACTTCATCGCGCGGTACGCCGAGGGCCACCCCGGCGCCCGCTACTACGAGGGGACCCGGTACATCGACGAGATCGAGTCCCGCCTCGAGGCCGAGGTGAAGGCGGTCTTCCGCTCGACCCGGGCCGACGTCCGCCCCGTGTCCGGGACCGTGGCCAACGACGCCGTCTTCCACACGGTCATCGAGAAGGGGACCACGGTGCTCGCCCACGGCGTCCCCGCCGGGGGCCACGTCAGCCACCAGCGCTTCGGCGCGCTGGGCAAGGTGGCGGGGACCATCAAGCGCATCCCGCTGGCCCCCGACGGCATCCGCACCGACGTGGCGAAGACCCGGGACCTCGTCCTCAAGGAGCGGCCCTCCGTCCTCCTCCTCGGACGCTCCCTCTTCCTCCACCCGGAGCCCGTGAAGGAGCTCCGCGACGTCTGCACCGAGACCGGCACCCTCATCCTCTTCGACGGCGCCCACGTGCTCGGCCTCATCGCCGGCGGCCTCTTCCAGGACCCCCTCCGCGAGGGCGCCGACCTCATGATGGGCTCCACCCACAAGACCTACTTCGGCCCCCAGCGCGGCGTCATCGTCTCCAACACCCCCGACGACGCCCTCTGGAAGAAGGTGGACCGCGGCGTCTTCCCCGGCGCCACCAGCAACCACCACCTCTTCACCCTCCCCCCGATGCTCGTGGCGACCCTCGAGGTGAAGGAGTTCGGCGCCCGGTACGCGAAGGACGTCGTGGCCAACGCCCGCGCCTTCGCCCGCTCCCTCGTGAAGCGCGGCGTCCCCTGCATCGGCGAGGAGTTCGGCTACACCCACTCCCACCAGGTCGCCGTGGACGCCTCCCCCTTCGGCGGCGGCGGGCCCTGCTCGCGCCGCCTCTGCGAGCAGAACGTCGTCTCCAACATGAACACGCTCCCCGGGGACGACCCCAAGACCGCCAAGGACCCCCGCGGCATCCGCTTCGGCGTGCAGGAGATGACCCGCTTCGGCGCCACGGAAGGGACCATGGACGCCATGGCCGAACTCGTGGCGGCCTGCCTGAAGAAGGAGAGGGACATCTCCGCCGAGGTCCGGAAGCTCCGCGAGGGCCTCCAGACGGTCCACTACACCTTCAAGACGTAGCCAGGGACCCGAAGGAAGCGGCCTCGAAGCCCGCCGCGGCGACGGAGCGGCGGAAGTCCTCCGACAGGAGGACCCCCCCCCCCGCCACCCCGGCCCGGTCCCGGGAGAAGGGGAGCGGGGAGTCCGCGCAGGAGCGCCCCCGATGGACCATCAGCTCCACCACGCGCCCGGCCACCGTCCGGAGGCCCGCCTCCAGCACCGCCGCGGAGCCGGTGTTGGCGAAGGCGAAGCCGAGGAAGGCGTCGGGGAAGCGGACCCCCTCGGGCAGCCGAAGCACCGTCCGGAGCGAGAGGGCCCGGAGGGAGCCCAGGGCGCGATGCCCGAAGCGGACCATCCGCTTCCCCGTCTCGTCGAGGTCCCCGGGGTCGTGGGGCATGGAGGGCTCCTCCACGGGGCCCCCGGGGGCGTCCGGGGGAGGCTCCGGCTCCGCGGGGATGCGGATCCAGCGCAGGGCCCGGTCCGAGGCCAGGAGGCGCGCGACCCCCTCCCGGACCCCGGGCAGGACGTGGACGTGGTTGTGCCCGTTGAGGCCGACGGGGTCGAGCCCCCACTCCCGCAGGCGCGCCACCTGGGCCGCCGCCTCCCGGGCCACGTCGGCGGGATCGACCCCTCCGCCGTGGGCCCGATCCCAGAAGGAGCGCTTGTCCCCCAGGAACTCCCCGTCGGGCCCCGTGAGGGAGGGGGCGGGCCCGGCGAGGGGGGCCCCCTCGGTGAGGTTGAGGTGGAGGACCACGGAGACCCCGGGGAAGGCCCGCAGCCCCGCGGCGAGGGACTCGGCGTGGGAGCCGTTGGCGAGGACGGCCACGTTGCGGACGAGGCCCCCGTCGAGGACGTCGAGGATTCCATGGTCGCGGCGGGCGTCCACCCCGCCGTCGTCGGCCACCACCAAGAGCGATCGGGATTCCGCCATCGCGCCCCCGTCCCTTTCTTCGCCGGCAGGCTCCCGGGCCGGATTCTCTCCCACCACGGTAACCCATGAAAGCCCTCTTCCTCGACGCCGGTCTCACCCTTCTCCGGGCCCACCCCTCCCTCGGGGGGGTGTACACCGGGGTCACCCGCCGGTTCGGCCGGGAGATCCCCCCCGCGGACTTCGACGGCGCCGCCGGGGCCGCCTTCCACGCCATGGCCGCGGAGCACCGCGCCGCCGGCGAGGAGGGGATGCGCACCTCCGACGCCCTCGAGCGGGAGTCCTGGCGCCGCCACGCCCGCGGCGTCATGGAGGCGCTCCCCGCCATGGACGGCATCGACTTCGAGGCGTGGTTCGAGGACCTCTACCGGGACTTCGGCTCCTCCGCCGTCTGGCGGCCCTACGACGACGTCGTGCCGGCCCTGGAGCGGTTCCGTGCCCGGGGGCTGCGGCTGGCCGTCGTCTCCAACTGGGACTCCCGCCTCCACGCCATCCTCGAGGACGGGGACCTCCGCCGCTGGTTCGACGAGGTCGTCGTCTCCTCGGAGATCGGCTGGCGCAAGCCCCACCCGGGCATCTTCCGCCACGCCCTCGAGGTCATGGGCGTCGGGCCAGGCGAGGTCCTCCACGTCGGGGATTCCGTGGGGGACGACCTGGAGGGGGCCGCGGGCTGCGGCATCGGGGCGGTCCTCATCGACCGGGAGGGCGTCCGGCGGGCCCCGGAGGGCTTCCGCCGGGTGGGGGACCTGCGGGAGGTCGAGGGGCTGCTGTGAAGAACGGGCCGGGAGGTCGGAGACCTCCCGGCCCGTGGGCACTCTCCGGCGCTGAAACTACATGCCGGAGTCGTCGGGCAGGGGCGGAAGGGTGGGGAGGAGTCCCACCAGGACCACGGCATCCTCGGAGTCGCGGAGCTGGAAGGAGGCCCCGCCGAGCTCGTCCAGGGTCTTGCCGAAGGGCAGGGCGCCGCCCTTCTTCGTGTCCACCCGGGAGTTGATGTTCCCCTTTCCGCGGGTCGTGATGGCGTCGCCGAAGGGCTGGAAGTCCTCGCCGTCCACGGTGGGGTCGTCCACGAACATCCGGTAGTCGGCCTTCTTCTCCAGCTTCCAGGCCTGGAGCCGGAGCCAGGAACGCTCCTCGGCCTTCCCGTGGGCCGGGTAGTACTTGGCCGTCAGGCGGCCGTAGGCGTCGGGGCTCGGGGAGAGCTCGGCGGCGGCGAGGTCCTCCTTGTCCATGCGGGTCGCGGCGAGGGCGACCCCGAGACCGAGGGCGAGGACGGCGGCGGCCGCGGCGAAACGGGCGATTCTCACACTTCACCTCCTGGTCGGATGCCGGCCCGGGGGCGGTTCGACCGTTCCACGCCCCCACGCCGGGAACTCTAGCACTGTCCCCGGAGACCCGGCCTGATCCAGGGCCAACCCCTGCGCATCGGACACAACTCCTTCAGTGATAAAAAGTTGAGACGGAGTCGGATGTTCCATCCCGGATCTCCTTTCTGGTTCCCGCCCCCCTCTTCCCGGGGGGAGGCGGGGGGGCGCAGCGGGCGAAGAGCTCCTCGTAGTAGGAATCCACGCCGGGGAGGTGGATGACGTTGAGGAAGGAGGAGATGGCCATGTGGGCCGTGAGCCAGTTCTTGTCCCGCACCCAGGGGGGCAGGAAGCGGGCGGGCTTCAGCTCCCCGGAGTGGAGGTGGCGGCTGAGGACGGGGATGTCCCGGAGGGTCACCTTGCCGAGGAAGAGGAGGTCGAGGAGGTCCATGCGCCGCCGGCTGGCGGCGACCCGGGTGAAGTTGAAGATGCGGAGGAAGTCCCCGAGGTAGGAGGCGTCCTTGGTGAAGGGGGCCCCCCCCTCCAGCACGCCGCCGCGGAAGACCCGCCGGGCGACGTCGAAGGCGGCTCCGGGCTCCTCCCCCCGGTCGAGGAAGGCGCGGTAGACCTCCAGGAAGTCGGCCCCCTCCTCGGCCATGCGGATGGCGAGCACCCGGTCCACGAGCCGCCGGACCCGGGCCAGGGTGAGGGTGTGGGAGGCCCACTCCCCGAAGACGGCGAGGCCCTCGTTCACCCGCACGGCCCGCGGGGAGGCCTTGCCGAGGATCGACATCCAGGGCTGGCGCCGGCCGTTGAGGGTGGTGGCGATGTGGACGTACCCCTCGTGGTGGAGGAGGTAGGCGACGGTGTCCCGCCCGAAGAGCCTCCCCTTCTTGATGCGGATGCGGGAGGAGCCGGCGGCGGCGTCCGCCGTGAGCCGGCTCGACACCTCCACCCGGACCGCGGCGCCGGGGAAGGCCCGGGTGAGGCGCTTCTGGAGAAGGGCGGCGGCCTCCTCGGCGGTGTACACCCGGGCGTCGTGGAGGGGGAGGGGGGCTCCCTCCCCGCTCCCGGTGCCGACGAGCCGGTCGAGGTGGCGGGCGAGGTCGAGGCTCGTGGTGGTCTGCCCCGCGAAGGGCTCGAGGGGGTGGCCGTAGAGCTTCCGGGAGAGGGCGTGGAACCGGGGGGTGGCCCGGGAGGCCAGCATCCGCACGACGTCGGCGTACTGGAGCGCCGTGTCCCGGAGGATCTCCTGCAGGGGGTCCCGGGGGTGGAGGAGGCCGGCGACGGCCTCCAGTTCCGCCTCCTTGGCGCGGGGGGCGTAGGGAAGGGGTTCGTAGTCCACCCGGGGGAGCTCCCGGGCCCCCTCCGCGAAGAACCGCTCCGCCACGTGGTCCGGCCAGTGCAGCGCCCTGAGGACACGGATCTCCTTCTGGGCCCGGACGAGGGCCGTGGAGACCCGCCGGAGCCACTGCCGGTAGGGGGTCCTGCGGGCCCCCTCTCCCGGCGGGAGGATGCAGACGGTCCCCCAGCGGAGGGAGGGGGCCGCCGGGCGGCGGGGAGGGGGGCCCCCGGGGGGCTTCTTCCTTCCCCTGTGCCTCCTCCCGGGGACGGCGGGGGCCGGGCCGGGGGTGGCGGCGGTGGTCATGGGATCGGGGGAAGAATAGGACGGCCCGGGGACGGGCTATCCACAGGGATCGGAATTTTGTCCCCGCCCTCCGTAGAATGCGGGTCCGTGAGCATCGGATCCCGCGACTGCCTCCCTCCCCCCCCTCCGCGACCATGAAGATGATCGAGGCGGTGGTGGCGCCGGAGCGCCTGGGGGACGTGAAGGAGGCCCTGAGCCGGGTGGAGGTCTTCCGGCTCACGGTCTCCGACGTGTCCGTGCTGGAGCGCACCGTTCCGGAGGGAGGGGGGGCACCGGCCGGCGGCGCCCCCTTCGAGGCCCGCCCGCGGGTGCGCCTCGAGATCGCGGTCAACGAGAACTTCGTCCGGCCGACTCTGGAGGCCATCCGGTCGGCCTGCGGGGGCGAGAAGGGCGGCGGCGGGCGCATCTACGTGCAGGAGCTGAAGGACGTCATCCGGGTCCGGACGGGCGAGCGCGGGCCGGAGGCCATCTGATCAGGGCGGTTTCGAAGGGAGCGCCGCACGGGAACGGGCGGCGCAAGAGCGGCGCGAGAGGGGAGGGGCTCCAATGAACGCGAAGCAGGTGCTGGGACTCATCAAGGAGCGCGGGGTCAGGATGGTGGACCTCCGCTTCTGCGATCTCGTCGGCGTGTGGCAGCACTTCTCGGTGCCCGCCCACTGCGTCTCCGAGGCGACCTTCGAGGAGGGGCTCGGCTTCGACGGCTCCTCCATCCGCGGGTGGAAGAGCATCCACGAGTCGGACATGCTGGTCATCCCCGACCCGGCCTCCGCCTTCCTCGATCCCTTCATGGTGCACCCGACGATGGTGCTCGTCTGCAGCGTGAAGGACCCCGTCACCCACGAGGACTACCCCCGCGCGCCCCGCAACATCGCGCAGCGCTGCGAGGCCTACGTGAAGTCCACGGGCCTCGCCGACACGGCCTACATCGGCCCCGAGGTGGAGTTCTTCATCTTCGACGACGTCCGTTACGACCAGACCGCCCGCAGCGGCTACTACTTCCTCGACTCCGAGGAGGCCGCGTGGAACACGGGCCGCGACGAGGGCCCGAACCTCGGCTACAAGATCCGCCACAAGGAGGGGTACTTCCCGGTCCCCCCGACGGACAAGCTCCAGGACATCCGCTCCGAGATGCTGCTGACGCTGGAGGAGATCGGCATCTCCATGGAGTGCCAGCACCACGAGGTCGCCACCGCCGGCCAGTGCGAGATCGACATGCGCTTCGACTCCCTGACCCGCATGGCCGACAAGGTCCTCACCTACAAGTACGTCCTCAAGAACGTCGCCCTCCGCCACGGCAAGACCGTCACCTTCATGCCGAAGCCCCTCTTCGGGGACAACGGGACGGGCATGCACTGCCACCTCTCCCTCTGGAAGGAGGGGAAGCCGCTGTTCGCCGGTGACGGCTACGGCGGCATGAGCGAGATGGCCCTCTTCGCCATCGGCGGGGTCCTCAAGCACGCCCGCGCCCTCAACGCCCTCACGAACCCGACCACCAACTCCTACAAGCGCCTGGTGCCGGGCTACGAGGCGCCCATCAACCTCGCCTACTCGAGCCGCAACCGCAGCGCCTCCATCCGCATCCCGATGCTCGGCACCTCCCCGAAGCAGAAGCGCTTCGAGATCCGGTTCCCCGACCCGTCCTGCAACCCCTACCTCGCCTTCTCCGCCCTCTGCATGGCGGCGCTGGACGGCATCACCAACAAGATCGACCCGGGGGAGCCCCTCGACAAGGACATCTACGATCTCCCGCCGGAGGAGCTGGCGAAGGTCCCGCGCGCCTCGGGGACCCTCGAGGAGGCCCTGGACGCCCTGGAGAAGGACCACGACTTCCTCCTCAAGGGGGACGTCTTCAGCAAGGACCTCATCGACACCTGGATCCAGTACAAGCGGACGAAGGAAGTGGACGCCATGCGGATCCGGCCCCATCCCTACGAGTTCTACCTGTACTACGACCTGTAGGGGAGGGCGGGGCGCCTCTGGATCGTGTGGGTTCTCCCTGGCGTTGCGCGCCTACCGGCGCGCGGCTCCCGACGGGGAGCATCGGG
>CAYJMF010000097.1:0-7334 GCA_964370855.1 uncultured Planctomycetota bacterium
CCCGCCCCCGCCCCCCCCCCGGCGGGGGCGGCCCCCCCCCCCCCCCCCCCCGCGGCGCCGGGGGGGGCCGCGGGCGTGGGGGGGTTGGTTGGTGTTGCTGTCGTGGGCCCCCCCCCCCGCCCCCGGCCCCCCCGCGGCCCGCAGCGTCCCGTCGATGGCCGCGCCCCGGGAGGCCCTGAGGACCGCCGGGAGGGGCCCCTTCAGGGTGACCGTCACCCCGGCGGGGATCACGATGCGGCGAAACTGGAAGACGCCGGCCTCGGCCTGGGGGGAGGAGGTGTCGAGGATCGTGTCCACGGCGGGCTCGAAGTCCCCCAGGTGGCCGTCCCCCCCGGCCGCGGCCACGGTCGCGGCCACGGCCCCGGGGACGGCGGCGTCGAAGGAGGCCGAGGTCCCCGCCGGATCGGATCCGTCGCCGCCGTCCGCCGCGGGGTCCGTGCCGTCGAAGCGGAGCACCAGGAGCCGGTCCACGGGCGGTTCGTCCCCCGTCGAGAACACGAGGAAGGTGCGCGGGTCCACGGCCCAGGGGTGGGCGAGGGCGAAGTCCGAGAGGGGCCCTCCCCCCGCCTGGAGCTCCTCCGCCGCCGCCGACGAGAGCGCGGTCCGGCCGGCGTGGGCCTCCATCTCGAACTGCCCCGAGAGGTCGGTGATGCCGGCGTCCAGGCGCAGGAAGTAGACGGAGTCGTCGGCCAGCTCGACGGAGGGGCGGAAGGAGAGGAGCACCTCGGCGTGGTCCTGGTCGAGGACGGGCGTGCCCGACACCTCCCGGAGGACCGGGGTCCCGCGGAGGTTCGCGACGAAGAGGTGCACCCGACCGGGGAGGGTCGTCGGGTCCAGCGGCACGCGGGCGAGGCGGAGCACCGGCTCCACGGTGGTCTCGACGCCGAGGGCCCCGCCGAACCCGTCGTAGGGGGCCGCCGGGAGGACGTCCGCGGGGAAGGTCTCCCTGAGGCGCGGCGGGGGGGCGTCGGTGAAGAGGAGGTAGTCGTACAGCGTCCCCCCGGGGGAGGCCGTCGTGACCTCCGCCGTCAGGGTGCGGTCGAGGGTCCCCCCGCCGCGGGAGGAGATGTGGTTCGTCGAGGGGAAGCCCACCGTCGTCACGCGGATCTTCGTGCCCGGCGGGAAGGCGCCCCCGGAGCCGTCGAGGTTGGAGGGGAGGCGGGGATGGAAGCGGACGGTGTTCCCCGTGACGACGAGGGAGCCCTGGGCCTGGACCTGGAAGTTGGGCCCGATGCGGACCTGGAAGGTGTCGGGCCGGACGCTGGAGGGGAGGAGGGCGCCGCTGAAGCGCACCGAGAGGGGCTGGTTGAGGCCCACGATGTTCCCCGTGGGGGGATCGAAGGAGACGACCCGCAGGGCGCCGCCGTAGTTCGGGTAGGAGGCGAAGCGGATCTCCCGGAGGGCCTTCAGGGCGGGCCGCAGCGCCTTGAACGCGCGGGAGGGGCGGGAGGGGTCGAGGGAGCGCGCAAGATCGATGCGGGACTCCACGAGGTCCCGCAGGCGCGGCTCCGCCTTCGCGTCGAGCTCGGCGATGCGCGCGTCGAGGGACCCGTACTCCCACTCCGCGTCGTCGACGCATCCGCCGAGGGCGAGCCGCACCTCGAGGAGGAGGTCGGTCCGCCCGGGGGCCTTCTTCTCGAGGATGCGGGAGGCCTTCCCGAGGGCCGTCGTCTCGGACTCGAGGCCGGAGCCCGGGGCGACGAGGATCTCCCGCGCGGCGAGGAACGCCTTTCGGGTCTTCACGTCCGGCGCCGCGTCGGCGGCCGCCTCGAGGGCGGTCCTGAGGGCGTCGACCCGGGTGCGGGAATCGGGGGCGGCCCCCCCCCCCGCCGCGGGGAGGAGGAGGGGCCCGCCGAAGACCGCGGCGAGGAGGAGTGGAGCGATGCGGCGGAATCCCGGGAGTGCCATGGCGACTCCTTCCGCGGCCCTCCCCCGAGAGGAGCCGACCCGGGAGCGATCCTACCGTGGATTGGTGGGGGCGCCAGCGGGGAGGGAGGGAGGGAGGGAGGGAGGGAGGGAGGAAGGGAGGGGAGGGAGGGGAGGAGAGATGCAATTCGGCGCCTCGGGGGAATCTCCGGGATTCGGGGAACTGGATCCTGGGGGACGGCGGGCACCCCAGCGGAGTTCCGGTTCCGTCAAAGCACGAACGGTGAACGCCGTCCCCCGGGAATCCGGGCCCCGATCCCGCACCCGCCGCTCTGGATCCTCAGGAAGGTCCGGCCCCGCCGCCTCCCTCCTCCTCCCTCCCGCCGCCTGCCCTCCCCCCTTGAAAAAGGAAGACCGTTCGGAACTCCTGGCCTCCGCCTCTCCTCCCCCCTGCCCTGGCCGTTGACGCCCAACGCGCCCGTTTCGAGAGGGTCCGGTCCGATCCGTTCCGGACCGGACCCTCCCGAAACGGGCGCCACCGCGCCGGAGGCGCGGAACGAATCCAGGCAAAGGATTCCGCCACGCTCCCCGGTCTCAGGATCCCCTCGAATACCTCCCTCCCGGGAACACCCTCACCCTCCCCTCCATCTCCAGCTCCACCAGCGCCCCCCGCACCTCCGGCGCCGGGAGCCCCGCCGCGGCGGCGACCTGGTCGGCGTCGAGGGGCTCGCTCCCCTCGAGAAGGGCAAGGATGCGTTCCGCCATACCGTCGGGCTTCCCCTCCCCGGGCCTCGCCGCCGGAGGGGGTTCCCGCTCCATGCCGAGCGCCTCGAGCACGTCCCCGGCGTCCTCCACGAGGGCCGCCCCCTCCCGGAGGAGCCGGTGGACGCCGCGGCTGTTGGGGGCGTCGACACGGCCCGGCACCGCCATGACCTCCCGCCCCGCCTCCAGGGCGAGGTAGGCGGTGATGAGGGAGCCGGACCGCTCCGAGGCCTCCACCACCAGGGTCCCCAGCGTGAGGGCCGCGAGGATGCGGTTGCGCCGGGGGAAGTTGTGGGCCAGGGGCGCCGTGTCGAGGGGGAACTCCGACAGGACCGCCCCGCGGAGCGCGATCTCCTCGAGGAGGCGGCGGTTCTCCGGCGGATAGGGGCGGGCGTGGCCGCTCCCGAGGACGGCCACGGTCCGCCCCCCCGCCACCTCGAGGGCCCCGCGGTGGGCCGCCGTGTCCACCCCCCGGGCGAGGCCGCTGGCCACGGAGAGCCCCCCCTCCGCGGCCCCGCGGGAGAGGCGCCCCGCCTGGACCACGCCGTAGGGGGTCGCCCTGCGGGAGCCCACGATGGAGACCCCGGCGGCGTCCTCCTCCCGCCAGGCCCCCCGCACCCAGAGGAGCGGCGGCGGGTCGAAGGTGTGGGTCAGAGGGACCGGGTACCCCGGGTCCCCGGGACCGAGCAGGTCGATCCCGAGGTCCCCGCAACGGGCCGCCTCCCGGTCGGCCTCCACGGGGGTCCCCGGGGCCTCCGCCAGGGCCGAGGCGAGGGCCGGGCCGACCCCGTTCACGGAGGCGAGGACCTCCCGGGGGGAGGCAAGGACCCGGTCCGGGTCGCCGCCGTGGACCCGGAGGAGCCGGGCGGCGGCGGCGGAGTGCATCCCCGGGGCGAGGAGCAGGCGAAGCAGGGAACGACGTCGTTGGATCTCCATGCTCCGCGGACGCGGGGGGGTGTACGGCCGGATCGGGTTTCTGCTGGAGCCGACGGAGTCCCCTGCGGTAGAAAGGGAGTCCTGTCGCCGTCGCAGGGCGGGGCGGGGCCGCGGCCTTTTCCATGCCGCGGATGAACGGTCAGGGAGGCAGGACACCATGAAGGTCGAACGGAATCGCGTGCAGGACGTGACCATCCTGAAGTTCGTCGGGGAGTTCGACGCCTTCAACCTCCCGACCTACTCGCAGAAGATCGACGCCCTCTGCGAGGGGGGGGAGAGCAGCCTCGTCTTCAACCTCCACCTCCTCACGTTCATCAACTCCAGCGCACTCGGCTACCTCCTCAAGGTGAAGAAGCGGGCCCAGGAGCTCGGCGGCGACCTCGTCCTCGTCCAGCCCTCGAAGTTCATCCGCAAGACGCTGCTCACCCTCGGCCTCCAGGAGGTCTTCAACATCTACGAGACCGACGAGGACGGGGTGCTGTCCTTCCTCAAGCCCGGCGGGGGCAAGAAGGCCAAGCTCACCCACGAGGGGGAGACCGACGACAAGCTCACCATCGCCAACGCCATCATGTTCAGCGTCGTGGACGAGGAGGGGAAGAACCTCTACGGCGACAAGCCCCAGGTCGGCCGCATCACGAACCTCTCCGACAACAGCCTCCAGTTCCGCTGGCTGGTCCCCCCCCCGGGCCCCAAGTACATGGTCCCCATCTCTTCGGAGAACTTCGACTCGGCCCTCCACCCGGGCACCCGCCTCAGGGTGAAGTTCCGCCAGCCCTTCGCCATGAAGGCCTACTACTTCGAGCTGGGAGGCCTGCTGACGAAGGTCGCCAAGGGGGACAACCCCGAACTCCCCGAGGAGGCATCCTTCCACCTCGATTACTCCGCCATCAAGGAGGAGGACCGCGCCGCCCTCGTGGGGCTCGTGAAGGACCTCGCCCAGTTCCGCTCCCTCATCGGCAAGAGCGGCAGCCAGCTGTAGTCGGGGGAGAGGGGGGAGAGTCGGGGACGTTCTCAAGTTATAAAGTAACTCCGCTCCCCCTTCCCGGAGGTCGCGAGGTCGACCCGGGGAGTTACTTTATAACTTGAGAACGTCCCCGCCTCTTCGCTCCGCCTTTACACCGGGCCGGGTCCCTTTACACGGTGACGGGGCCCCCCGCCTCGACTCCCTTGGTACGGTCCTTGCGTTCTCCTCCCTCGGAAAGCGGAAGAGGGGGCCACGCACCGGATCGGAGAGCACCATGGGACTCCTCCCCCGCCGCGCCGCCGTCCTCGCCGTTCTCGCCGCCCTGCCGGGCACCGTCCTCGGCGCCGACGCCGGCGGGGGGAATCCCGCAGGGCCCTTCTCCTCCTTCCTCGGCGGCTCCTCCACGGACGCGGTGACCGCCGTCGCCGCGGGCCCCGACGGCGCCCTCTACGTCGTCGGCACCACCTCCTCCTCCGACTTCCCCCTCGCCTCCCCCCTGCAGGGCGCCCTCGCCGGCGGCAGCGACGCCTTCGTGGCGAAGGTGGCCTCCGACGGCAGGACGCTCCTCTGGTCCACGTTCCTCGGCGGAACCGCGGACGACGGGGCCCTCGCCGTCGCCGCCGCCCCCGACGGATCGGTCTGGGTGGCGGGCTCCACCGCCTCCACGGACTTCCCCCTCGCCGGCCCCCTCCAGACGGAGAACGGCGGCGACGAGACCGGCTTCCTCGCCCGGCTCTCCGCCGACGGCGCCGTCCTCCTCTCCTCCACCTACCTCGGCGGCTCGGGAACGGATCGCATCCAGGCCATCGCCCTGGACGGGGGCGGGAACCCGTGGGTGGCCGGCACCACGGACTCCGTGGACTTCGCCACGACCCCCGACGCCATCCTCGCGGCCCCCGCGGGCGGCGAGGACGCCTTCGCGGCCCGCGTCTCCTCCGACGGGGCCACCCTGCTGCATGCCACCTACCTCGGCGGGACCGGCAGGGACGCGGCCCTCGCCCTCGCCCTCGACGCGTCCGGGGCGGTGGCCATCGCGGGCCGGACCGACTCCGAGGACTTCCCCGCGCTCGGCGAGTGGCAGCCCGGGAACGGAGGGGGGCTCGACGCCTTCCTCCTCGTCCTCAACGAGATCGACGGCACGCTCCGCTCCTCCACCTGCCTCGGCGGCGAGGGGGACGACGAGGCCGCCTGCATCGCCGTCCGCTCCACGGGCATCTACGTCCTGGCCGGCCGCACCTCCTCCCCCGACTTCCCCAACACCGGCGGGCTGACCCCCTTCCCCGCGGGGGGCGCCGACGCCTTCGTCGCGGTGACGGGGTACCAGGCGAGCTCCCTCGACTTCTGCTCCCTCCTCGGAGGGACGGGGGACGACGGGGCCGCGGCCCTCTCCGTGGACGGGAACGGCAACCTCCTCGTCGCCGGCACCACGGACTCCCCCGACTTCCCCCTCCACGCCGCGGGCCAGCCTTCGCCGGCCGGCGGGACCGACGGGTTCGTGGCCCGCATCCACTCCGCAGGCGGCGGCCTCCTCTACTCCTCGTACTTCGGCGGCTCCGGAGACGACGCCCTCCTCGCCCTGTCCCTCGACGGGACCGGCGCCCCCCGGGTCGGCGGCAGGACGGACTCCGCCGACTTCCCCCTGCGCGTCCCCTTCCAGTCCGCCCCCGGCGGCACCATGGACGGCCTCTTCGCAGCCCCCCTCGTCGCGCCGCCGGCGCCGGAGCGCTTCCGCGCCACCGCCGTCGTCCACGACTCCGTCTCCCTCTCCTGGGACGACCCCACCGCGGGGCGCTCCACCTTCCGCATGGAACGCCGCATCGGGACCGGCTCCTGGAGCCTCTTCGCCGACCTCCCCGCGGGGGCCGTCGACCTCGTCGACGGCTCCGTCGCCCCGTCGACGAACTACTCCTACCGCCTGCGCCTCTCCCTGGACGGCGACCTCTCCTCCTGGACCCTGCCGGTGACCCTCACCACCCCCATGGTCCCCGTGCCCCTTCCCCCGGGAGCCGTCTCCGCCCTGGTCCTCGACCCCCGGTCCGTCGCCCTGGCCTGGGAGGATCGCAGCGACAGGGAGATCACCTACGAGGTCTACCGCAGCGTGGACGGCGGCCCCTTCGCCTTCCTCCAGACCCTCCCCGCGGGCACCACCGCGACGACGGACTCCTCGGCGGAACCGGACCGCACCCTCTACTACGCCGTGCGCGCCGTGGGAGTCTCCGGCCCCTCGCCCTTCGCGAACTCCGGCGAGGCGCGCACCCCCGCCACCCTCGAGGTTTCCCTCCTCGGCGGGCGGCGCATCGATGGGCCGAAGTCCCGCAAGGACTCGCTCCGGCTGGAGGCGCTCCTCACCCTCGGGACGGGGGCCGTCCTCGACCCCGCAGCGGAGGGGCTGCGCGTCACCCTCGGCGCGGGGAAGGACGCCTGGGTTCTCGACATCGCCCCGCACACGCCGGGCTGGAAGGTCCGCAAGGGGGTGTGGACGTGGAAGAGCCCCCGCGGGACCACGGCGAAGACGACCCTGGTCCTCGACGCGGCGACGGGCTCCCTCAGGGTGGCCGCGAAGAAGCTCGACCTCGCCGCCGCGGCCGCCGGCGCGCTCCGCCTCGCGGTCCGGTGCGGGATGGAGGCCGGTTCCTCCTCCGGCGACTGGGTCGAGGAGAAGCCGGGGCGGCTCGCCTACGAGTAGGAGGAGCCGGGGAGGGGAAGGCCGCGCGCCAGCTCCTCCCGAGACACCTCGACGACGACGGGCGCCGCCGCGCGCCCCCGGGGCCCCACCCCCCGGGGGCCCCCGCCCCCGCGGGTGTCC